>NZ_JBEUKS010000005.1:0-581788 GCF_042510965.1 Streptacidiphilus jeojiensis | reverse complement strand
GCGCCCGCCGAGGGGACGGTGCCGGCCCCGTCCTGGCCGCCGCGGACCCCGCCGACGGCCCCGGCCCCGGCTCCGGCCGTTCCGGCGGCGTCGGAGAGTGCGCCCGCGCCTGCCGCGCCGGTGGCCGAGCAGCCGCAGCAGGTCCAGCCGGTGGTCGCCGCGCCGCGCCGGCCGCTGCACGCCGGGCCGCCGATCCCGGACCCCTCGCTGATGACCGGTCAGGTGCCGGTGCGCTCGCTGGCCGACCGCGGCCCGACGGCCGGCGCGGAGTCGCCGTTCACGGTCTCCTCACCGGCGACCCCGCCCTACGGCATGCCCGCGGCCCCGGCCGCGCCGACCGGTCAGCATCCCGGCCCCGAGTACCTGGACCAGCCGGTCGGTGCCGCCGCTGCGCTGGGCACCGCCGTCGGCACCGCACCGGTGCAGGTCGAGCCCGCGCTGGCCGAGCCGGTCGAGAGCACCGGACCGGCGCCCGAGCCGGTGGCGGTCACCGTCCCGGTGCAGATGCCGTCACCGGAGAGCACCCTCGGTGCCAACCCGGTCCAGCCCGCACCGGTGCAGGAACCGGAACCGGTCATCGTTCCGGAGCCGCGGCCCGCGTCCTCGGCCCTCCCCGTCGAGCCCGTGGAGCCGGTGGAAGCCGCCGCCCCGGTCCAGGCCGCCCCCACCCCCGTCGAGCCGGTCGCCGCCGAGCCGATCCCGGTGGAACCCGTCGCGGTGGAACCAGTAGCCGCGGAACCGATCGCCGTGGAACCAGTCGCTGTGGAACCAGTTGCTGTGGAACCGGTCCTGGTGGAGCCGTCACCGGAGCCGGCCGCCGCGCCGGCTCCCGCCGCCGAACCGGCGCCCCAGCCCGAGCCGCCGGCGGCCGAGGCTGAAGCTGTACCTGAGGTCGAGGCAGCGGAGCCGGAGGCCAGGCCGGAGTCCTCCGCACCGCAGCCGGACGCCGCCATCCCGGCCCAGGGCGCCTCGCCCGAGGCCGGCGGCAGCCGGATCTCCGCGTTCATGTCCCCGCCGCCGCGCCAGTTCGTCATGGAGCCGGTCGTCGAGTCCGTCCCCGAGACCGTCGCCGACGTCAGCGCCGCCGCCGAGGTGGAGCCCGAGGTCCCGACCGGGGCGCCCGCCGCCCCCGGCACCTCGGAGAGCACCGCTCAGGGCACCGGGACGCTGTCGGACCCGGTACTGTCCCCCGTCCATCCCGCAGCGGAAGCGCAGCCTGTGCCTGAACTCCCTTCGCAGTCCACCGCTGTACCCGTGCCGGAGCAGGCGTCCGAGCCCGAGCGGCGGGTCCTCGCCGTGGACGGCTCCGGCGCCGCCGAGGCCGGGACGGTGCAGCAGCCGGAACCCGAACCGCTGCCCCCGGCCGTCCCCGACGGCCCCGCGGCCCCGGCCTACGACGACGAGATGCGGGACGCGGTGCACCGGGTGATGCGCGAGCGCCGCGACATCCGCAACGGCTTCCGTCCCGACCCGATCCCGCACGAGGTGCTGATCCGGGTCCTGGAGGCGGCCCACACCGCCCCCAGCGTCGGCTACTCCCAGCCCTGGGACTTCGTGGTGATCCGCTCCGCGAAGACCCGGGCCCGGATGCACGAACTGGCGGAGCGTCAGCGCGAGGTCTACGCCGAGACGCTGCCCAAGGGGCGGGCCAAGCAGTTCAAGGAACTGAAGATCGAGGCCATCGTCGAGACCCCGGTGAACATCGTGGTCACCGCGGACCGCACCCGCGGCGGCCGGCACACCCTGGGCCGGCACACCCAGCCGCAGATGGCGCCGTACTCGGCCGCGCTCGCGGTGGAGAACCTCTGGCTCGCCGCCCGCGCCGAGGGCCTCGGCGTCGGCTGGGTCAGCTTCTTCGACGAGCAGGAGATGGTCCGCGAGCTGGGCCTGCCCGAGCACCTGGACGTGGTCGCCTACCTCTGCGTCGGCTACGTCAACGAGTTCCCGGCCGAGCCCGAGCTGGCGCAGGCCGGCTGGGCCAAGAAGCGCCCGCTGTCCTGGGTCGTCCACGAGGAGACCTACGGCCGCCGCGCGCTGCCCGGCGAGGAACCGCACAGCGTGCTGCAGGAGACCCTACGCGGCATCAGGCCGCTGGACGCCAAGGCGCTCGGCGAGGCCTGGGACCGCCAGAAGCGGATGACCAAGCCGGCCGGCTCGCTCGGCATGCTGGAGATAATCTCCGCGCAACTCTGCGGGCTGTCCCGCAAGTGCCCGCCGCCGATCCCCGAACCGGCCTGCGTCGCGGTCTTCGCGGGCGACCACGGCGTGCACGCCCAGGGCGTCACGCACTGGCCGCAGGAGGTCACCGCCCAGATGGTGGCCAACTTCCTGGCCGGCGGCGCGGTGGTGAACGCCTTCGCCGCGCAGCTCGGTGCCGAGGTCTGCGTCGTGGACGTGGGCGTGGCCTCCGAGCTGCCCCCCGCCATCGACTCCGGCCGCACCACCGGTCTGCTGCCGCGCAAGGTGCGTCCCGGTACGGCCGACATGACCGTCGAGCCGGCGATGACCCGCGAGGAGGCGCTGCGCGCCATCGAGGTCGGCATCGAGACCGCCCGCGATCTGGTCGCGGCGGGCAACAAGGCCCTGGTCACCGGGGACATGGGGATCGCCAACACCACCGCGGCGGCGGCCCTGATCTGCGTCTTCACCGGGGAGGACCCCTCCGTGGTGACCGGGCGCGGCACCGGCATCGACGACGAGACCCATGCCCGCAAGATCGCGGTGGTCCGCGAGGCGCTGGCCCTGCACCGCCCCGACGCCTCCGACCCGATCGGCGTCCTGGCGGCGGTCGGCGGCCTGGAGCACGCGGCCCTGGCCGGCTTCCTGCTGGGCGCGGCCAGCCTGCGCACCCCGGTGATCCTCGACGGGGTGATCGCGGGTTCCGCGGCGCTGGTGGCCAAGGCCATCGCCCCCGAGGTGCTGGCGGCCTGCGTCGCGGGCCACCGCTCGGCCGAGCCCGGCCACAAGGCCGCTCTCGCGAAGCTGGGGCTGCGTCCCCTGATCGACCTCGACCTCCGCCTCGGCGAAGGCACAGGTGCCCTGCTGGCCCTGCCCCTGGTCCAGTCCGCGGCTCGCGCCATGCACGACGTCGCCACGTTCGACTCGGCCGGGGTCACGGAGAAGCACTGACCCTCTGCGGGAGTTGCTGTCCGCGCAGTTCCCCGCGCCCCTGGATAGTGCAACTGGCCCAGTTGCAGCACCCTGGGGGCGCGGGGAACTGCGCGACGAACCATGCACCGCGCCGCACCGTCGAACTGAGCGCACCATTCAGCTCATCAGAACCTGCACACGAAGCCCTGGAGCCACCATGCCGCCCGAGAACGACACCACGCCGTACCCGGTCGGTCTCCTCCTGCAAGGCCGCCGCGTCGTCGTCCTCGGCGGCGGCACCGTCGCCCAGCGCAGGCTGCCCGCCCTGCTCGCGACCGGCGCCGACGTGCACCTCTTCGCCCCCGAGACCACCCCCTCGGTGCAGGCCATGGCCGACGCCGGCGAACTCACCTGGCATCCCCGCCGCTACGCCGCAGGCGACCTCGCCGGGGCCTGGTACGTGCTGGCCGCCACCGACGACCCGGCGGCCAACGCCGCCGCCTCCGCCGAGGCCGAGGCCGACCGCACCTTCTGCTCGCGCAGCGACGACGCCTCCGCCGCCACCGCGTGGACCCCGGCCACCGGACGCCAGGACGGCACCACCGTCGCGGTCCTCTCCGGCGACCCCCGCCGCTCCGCCGCGCTCAGGGACGCCGTGGTCGCCGGCCTGCGCGAGGGCACCCTCGCCGCCGCCCACCACCGCGGCCGCACCGCGGGCGTCGCCCTGGTCGGCGGCGGTCCGGGCGACCCGGACCTGATCACCGTCCGCGGCCGCCGCCTGCTCGCCGAGGCGGACGTGGTGGTCGCCGACCGCCTCGCCCCCCGCGCGCTGCTGGACGAACTGCCGCCCCATGTCGAGGTCATCGACGCGGCCAAGATCCCCTACGGCCGCTACATGGCCCAGGAGGCCATCAACAACGCCCTCATCGAGCACGCCAGGGCGGGTAGGTTCGTGGTCCGGCTCAAGGGCGGCGACCCCTACGTCTTCGGCCGCGGCATGGAGGAACTGCTCGCCTGCCGCGAGGCCGGCGTGCCGGTCACCGTGGTCCCCGGCATCTCCAGCTCCATCAGCGTCCCCGCGGCCGCCGGCATCCCGGTCACCCACCGCGGCGTCACCCATGAGTTCAGCGTCATCTCCGGCCATGTCGCCCCGGAGGACCCCCGCTCGCTGGTCGACTGGGACGCCGCCGCGAGGATGCGCGGCACCCTGGTGCTGCTGATGGCGGTGGAGCGCATCGGCGCCATCGCCGCCGCGCTGGTCGCCGGCGGCCGTGACCCGCAGACCCCGGTCGCCGTGGTCCAGGAGGGCACCACCGCCGGCCAGCGCCGGGTCGACGCCACCCTGGCCACCGTCGCCGAGGTGGTCGCGGCCGAGGAGATCCGCCCGCCGGCCGTCGTGGTCATCGGCGACGTGGTCGCCGTCAACAACTTGGCAGCCCAGATCTGAGCGGGCAGGATCGACCTGTGGCCGAACTCATCACCATCGACGACCCCCAGGACCCCCGTCTGCGCGACTACGTCGCCCTGACCGACGTCGAGCTGCGCCGGCGGCGCGAGCCCGAGGAGGGCCTGTTCATCGCCGAGGGCGAGAAGGTGATCCGCCGGGCCCGGCTGGCCGGCTACCGGATGCGTTCGATGCTGCTGTCGGCCAAGTGGATCGACGTGATGCGCGACGTCATCGACGAGGTCCCGGCGCCGGTCTACGCGGTGGCGCCGGAACTGGCCGAGCAGGTCACCGGCTACCACGTGCACCGCGGCGCGCTGGCGTCCATGCAGCGCAAGCCGCTCGCCGACGCCGCCGACGTGCTGGCCGGGGCGCGCCGGATCGCGGTGCTCGAAGGCATCGTCGACCACACCAACATCGGCGCCGTCTACCGCAGCGCCGCCGCGCTCGGCATGGACGCCATCCTGCTCTCGCCCGACTGCGCCGACCCGCTCTACCGACGGGCCGTCAAGGTGTCCATGGGGACCGTCTTCTCGGTCCCCTACGCCGTGCTCGACCCCTGGCCGCGGTCGCTGGAGACGCTGCGCGAGGCCGGGTTCTCGCTGCTCGCGCTCACCCCGCACGGCGACTCGGTCCCGTTGTCCGAGGTCTCGCCCAAGCTGCTGGAGCGCTGCGCGGTGCTGCTGGGCTCCGAGGGCCACGGGCTCAGCACCGAGGCCCTGCGCGCCGCCGACGCCTGGGTCCGCATCCCGATGTCGCACGACGTCGACTCGCTCAACATCGCCGCCGCCGCCGCGGTGAGCTTCTACGCCCTCTCCCAGCAGCCGGTGGGCTGAACCCCCGGAGCCCCCGGAGCCCCCGGAGCCCCCGGAGCCCCCGGAGCCCCCGGAGCCCCCGGAACCCGCGGACCCCCGGAGCCCCGGGGCGTCAGCCCTGCTGGCCGGCCACCGTGCCGGTCCCCGGCCAGGTCTCGCTCATCGTCCCGTTGCCCAGCGGGGCGTAGCGGGTGGTGCTGGCCGGGCGGGTGCCGGAGGCGGCGGTGTGCTCCTCGCGCAGCACCGCTCCGTCGGCGATCCGCCAGGTGCCGGTGGCCTGGGGGTCGCCGGTGGAGGCGTGGGAGGCCAGCAGAACCGGTTCTGCAGCGGAGCCGGCCGCTGTGCCGGACCCGGATGCGCCACCGGGCAGCTGGTAGAGCTCGATCAGGTCCTCCGGGACCGCGCCGTCCTGGCGGGTGAGCACCACCACCGCGGCCGGGTTGCCCCGGTAGCGGGCCGGCAGCACGCTGCTGAGCGCCACCGGGGCGGTGCCCGCCGCCGAGGCGCGGCCGTCCTTGAGGACGACCGTGGAGCCGTCGCTGGGATCGGGGTAGCTGCGGTCGGCCCAGTCCACGCCGTCGGTGCCGCCGTCCGCCGTGGCCGGTGCGGCCTGCAGCGCGTCCCCCGCCGGGGACGGGGCGACGGCGGGCACGGCCGCCGCGGGGCGGCTCGCCGCCGTGCTGGGCCGCGGCGGCGATTGCAGCCCCCGGCTGTCACGGTTCTCGCAGCCCTGGGCGGCGGCGATGGCCAGCGCCACACCTACCGTCACGGTGATGAAGACGATCAGCCGCTGCCGCAGCAGCCGCCGCGAGGAGCCGCCGGGCCGTCCGGCCGGACGCTGCTGCGATCCGGTCGGCGGGGGAGTGCGCCGGGCTGCGGGCGCCGGTGACGGCGCGGTCGGCCGCGAGTCGTGCCGCTGCTCCGGCCGGACGTCCCGGCGGGTGTGCTGCTGCGCGTCCTGGCGCGGCGGCTGCGGTTCGCGCATGGTCGGCGGCATCGGACGCCGGGTCGCCGGACGGGCCGGCGGGCGCCCGCCGCCCTGGGCCACCGCGGGGCCGCTGCCGCCCCGGCCGGGTGCCTGGGCCCGCTGGGTCGCCTCGGCCGGACGGCTCTGCCGGGCCTGCGGCCGCGGCACCTGGCTGAGGCCGATGGCCGTCCCACGCGCGGTCAGTTCCTTGAGCCGGTCGTGCAGTTGGGCCGTGGTCGGCCGGTCCGAGGCCTCCTTGGCCAGGCAGGCCCGGACCACCGGCAGCAGCGCGCCGGGGACGTCGCTGAGGTCGGGCTCCTCGTGCACCACCCGGTAGAGCATCACCTCGGAGGTCCCCGAGCCGAACGGGGAGTCGCCGGTCGCCGCGTAGGCGAGCGTGGTGCCCAGCGCGAAGACGTCGGTGGCGCTGGTCACCGCGATGCCGCGGACCTGCTCGGGGGCCAGGAAGCCGGGCGAGCCGACGGCGGTGCCGACATGGGTGAGCGTGCTGGCGCCGGTGGACCAGGCGATGCCGAAGTCGATGATCCTGGGCCCCTTGGGGGACAGCAGGATGTTCGAGGGCTTGAGGTCGCGGTGCACCACCCCCGCCTCGTGGACGTGGACCAGGCCGTCGGCCAGCGCGGCGCCGATCGCGGTCACCTCGGGCCAGGGCAGCGGCCCCTCGTCGCCGACCCGTTTGTAGAGCGAGGGCCCGGGCACGTAGGCGGTGGCCAGCCAGGGCCGTTCCACGTCGATGTCGGAGGCGACCAGGCGCGCGATGCAGCCGCCCCTGATCCGGGCGGCGGCGGCGACCTCGCGGGCGAAGCGGGTGCGGAACTCCTGGTCCTCGGCCAGCTCGGAGCGGATCAGCTTGAGCGCGACCTTCTGCCCCTTGCGGTCGGAGCCCAGGTAGACCACACCCATACCGCCCGTGCCGAGCCGCCGGTGCAGGCGGTAGGGGCCGACGACTCGCGGATCCTCCCGCCGGAGCCGCATCATCGCCACATTTCCGTCCCGCCGTCAGGTCCCCGTGCGGGGGCTGTTGTCCCTGCCAGCCGACAGCTTACGGACTGGGTCGGGCGGTGTGCTGATACGCAACGCAGTGACGATCCGTGGGATTGTCGGATTTCCCCCGGTCGGCTCCGCCCGGGACCCTCCGGTACTGCACCCGCAGTACCCCCGCCCCGTATCCGAGTGGTACCGGTGCTACCGCTCTGACCTGTGCTTTCACCGTCCCCTCCGGGCTGCTGTCAGGGGTGACCCTGACAGCCGGGGGACCGGCCCTCCCCCTCCGGTAGTAGTCCCCGGGGAGGACCGTCCTCCTTCCGGATGCCGCAGGGACGGTCCCGGGGCATGACGCCCGGCCAGGGGTGCCGACCGTAGGTTGGTACCAGCGGTGGGCGGGCAGCTCGTCCCCCGAGGTACTCCGCCCACCGCGACCAGCCAACGATCAAGACCGCCTGCCGACGATGACGAAGCAGCAGCCGACGAGAGTGGGAACCAGGCCATGTCCGTATACACGGGTGGAACAGCCAGGGGAGGATCAGTACGGCGCCGTCGCCAGTCCGATCGCGCTCGTACCAGCGAGACCAGGAACCCGCTGATCGCCCTGGCGATCGCGCTCCCGGTCGCCGCACTGCTGGCTTTCGCCTTCGGCGGCTGGTCGCAGTTCACCGTGCAGGCCACCTCGGTGCTGCATCTCATCCAGCACTGAGTCCTCCGCTGACCGGTGCCCCGCAGACTGCGGCGCCGCGTCCGGACTGTCGGTGAGGGCAGCCCGGGCGCGGACGCCGCGCACCACGCAACGCACATGCACGGCATCACGAAGAGGGCCCGTCCGCAATCGGACGGGCCCTCAACTGCTGTGCGCGATACTGGGATTGAACCAGTGACCTCTTCCGTGTCAGGGAAGCGCTCTCCCGCTGAGCTAATCGCGCGGGGTGGTACGGACAAGTCCCCGGGGGGACTCGTGCGCGATACTGGGATTGAACCAGTGACCTCTTCCGTGTCAGGGAAGCGCTCTCCCGCTGAGCTAATCGCGCGGGACACTCGTCGAACGGTGCTGCGGCAAACGTTACTGCGGCAAACGGTACTGCGAACCCCCGAGGGGGCTGGTGCGCGATACTGGGATTGAACCAGTGACCTCTTCCGTGTCAGGGAAGCGCTCTCCCGCTGAGCTAATCGCGCATGAGACCCCGAGTGGCGTGCCACTCAAAACCTCGCTGAGGTGGAGACGGGATTTGAACCCGTGTAGACGGCTTTGCAGGCCGTTGCCTCGCCTCTCGGCCACTCCACCGAGCAAGGGCCAACCTGCAACCCTCAACCGAGCGGACGACGGGATTCGAACCCGCGACCCTCACCTTGGCAAGGTGATGCTCTACCAACTGAGCCACGTCCGCATGATCTCCAATGTGCTTCCCGCCCGACTTTCCGCGGTCCGCTTCCTGGCGACGTGTTGAACTTTAGCGGATTCCGGGCCCAGCTCAAATTCCGTATCCCGGCAGCGTGCCGTGCTGACCCCGCGATGACCTGCGGACAGGCGTCCCGACCACCCGTTACCTAGACTGCGGCAGCGCGGAGACCCCGCGCCCCCCGGACAGAATCCCGAGCCAACCGTGACCTCAACCGAGTCCCTCCTTCCGCCGATGGCCCGTTTCGACGGTCTGGTCGCCACCGGGCTGCTGGACGTCACCGACGATCCGGCGGCGCTCGACGGCTCCGGATTCTGGGCCGTGGTCGCCGATTTCGAGGGCCGGCTCACCTGCGCCCGCTTCGCCGAGGTCCGACCGGCCCGGTCCGCCGGCGCCGGCCCGCAGGCGGCCGGCACCGAGACGGCCGGCCCGTCCTGGGTCGGCCCGGCCCGCACCGCCTGGACCAGTTCGCTGGACCGCGACGGCTATCTGGCCGGGGTGCGCCGGATCCGTGAGCAGATCGCCGCCGGCGAGGTCTACCAGGCCAACCTCTGCCGGGTGCTGTCCGCGCCGCTGCCCGACCCGGCCCGCGCCGACGTCGACGCCCTCACCGCGCGGCTGGCCCGCGGCAATCCGGCCCCCTATGCCGGAACGGTTCGCCTCCCGGCCCAGGGCGTCGAGGTCGCGACCGCCTCGCCGGAGCTCTTCCTCGAACGGGAGGGGGACACCGTCCGCTCCGGCCCGATCAAGGGCACCGGCCGCACCGAGGACGACCTGCTGGAGAAGGACTTCGCCGAGAACGTGATGATCGTCGACCTGGTCCGCAACGACCTCGGCCGGGTCTGCGCCACCGGCAGCGTCACCGTCCCGGACCTGTGCGCGGTGGAGAAGCACCCCGGCCTGGTCCACCTGGTCTCCACGGTGCAGGGCCGGCTGCGGCCCGGCGCCGGCTGGCCCGAGGCCATGGCCGCGACCTTCCCGCCCGGATCGGTCACCGGGGCGCCCAAGTCCAGTGCGCTGCGCATCATCCGCGCCCTGGAGACGGCCCCGCGCGGCCCCTACTGCGGCGCCGTCGGCTGGGTGGACGCGGACCGGCGCCGGGCCCGGCTCGCCGTCGGCATCCGCACCTTCTGGCTGGACCGGGACGACCCGGCCGGACCGCAGGTCCGCTTCGGCACCGGGGCCGGCATCACCTGGGGCTCCGATCCGGAGCGGGAGTGGGACGAGACCGAACTGAAGGCCGCACGGCTGCTCGCGGTAGCGTCTGAGGCACCAACGCCGCAGTAGCCCGAGCTGCAGCAGCCGGGGCTGCGGTGTCCGAAGCCACAGAGGGAGAGCCCACCGTGCGGATCTGGGTCAACGGCGCGCTGCGCGAGTCCACCGAGGCCATCGTGTCGGTCCTCGACCACGGCATGACCGTGGGCGACGGCGTGTTCGAGACCGTGAAGGCCGTCGACGGCACGCCCTTCGCGCTCGGACGCCACCTGGACCGGCTGGAGCGCTCGGCCCGCGGCCTGGGCCTGCCCGCGCCGGAGCGCGAGCTGGTCCAACGCGCCTGCACGGAGGTGCTGGCCGCCAACCCGGCCAAGCTCGGCCGGCTGCGGATCACCTACACCGGCGGCCTCGGCCCGCTCGGCTCCGACCGCGGCGACAGCGGCCCCAGCCTGATCGTCGCCCTGGGCGAGGTGGCCCACCGCGCGGACACCGCCGCGGTGGTCACCGTCCCCTGGACCCGCAACGAGCACAGCGCCGTGGCCGGGCTGAAGACCACCTCCTACGCGGAGAACGTGGTCGCCCTGGCCCGCGCGCACCAGTACGGTGCCTCGGAGGCGATCTTCGGCAACACCGCCGGCCGGCTCTGCGAGGGCACCGGGTCCAATGTCTTCGTCGTTCTGGACGGGCGGATCCTCACCCCGCCGCTCACCTCCGGCTGCCTGGCCGGGATCACCCGGGCACTGGCCCTGCAGTGGCTCGACGCCGAGGAGGCCGACCTCCCGCTGAGCGTGCTGGAGGAGGCCGACGAGGTCTTCCTCACCGGCACCCTGCGCGACATCCAGGGCGTGTCCCGGGTCGACGACCGCGATCTGCCCGCCCCCGGTCCGGTCACCGCCAAGGCCGTCGCCGTCTTCGCCGAGCGCGCCGCCGCCGATCTGGAGCCGTGAGGATGACCACCACGCTCCGGCCGCTGGGACCCGAGCGCAGCAGGCCCGACGGCGGCCGGGAGCGGACCTTCGAGGTCCGCGTCAACGGCCGGACCGTCGGCGGGCTGACCGCCCTGGTCTCCGGCCGGCCCGGCCCCCGGGTCGGCTCCGTCCGGGGGCTGACCATCGATCAGCCGGACCGCCGCCGCGGCCGCGGCACCGTCGCGGTGCTCGCCGCCGAGGAGGTGCTGCGCTCCTGGGACTGCGTCCGGGTCGACATCGCCGTGCCGGACGGACCGGACGAGCAGGCCGCGCTGGGCCTGGCCGGCACCCTCGGCTACACCCTGCGCGGCCTCAACATGCGCAAGGCGCTGCCCGCCGGGGCGCCGGACCTGCCCGAGGGGAGCCGGGGCCGCCCGATGTCCGAGGACGAGTTCGGGGCCTGGCTGGCCCGGGAGTCGGAGGGCTACGTGGCGGGGCAGATCGCCGCGGGGATGACGCCGGAGCAGGCCAGGGCCAGGTGGCAGGCGGAGCACACCGCGGTGCTGCCGGACGGGCTGGCCACCCCTGGCGCGGTGGTCCGCCGACTGGAGGCCGGGGGAGTGCCGGTGGGCGCGGTCTGGGTCGGCACCGCGATCCCCGAGGCGTCCCCGGACGAGCCGCCGGCCTGGGTGTTCATGGTGGCCGTCGACGAGCCCCACCGGGGGCGGGGCCACGGGCGTTCGCTGATGCTGCTGGCCGAACGCGAGTGTGTGGCCCGCGGTGTGCGGGAGCTGGGGTTGCACGTGTTCGCTGCGAACACACCGGCGGTGTCGCTGTACCGCTCGCTGGGGTACCGGACCTACCGGAGCCTGCTGCACAAGCAGTTGTAGGTTCTCCGGGTGCGGGCCGTAGGGGGCTGCAACTGACCGCTGAGGGCAAGCTGCACCTACCCAGGGGCGCGGGGAACTGCGCGACAAGCCAGGCACACGCCGCACCCGGGACCGCACCCTAAGGCGCGCCCAGAAGCTCCATGATCCGCTCCCGCAGCCCCCGCTGGGACTTCCCGCCGTCGAGCCGCTTCCCGGCCACCACATAGGTGGGCGTCCCGGTCACGCCGATGGCCTTGCCCTCGGCCTGGTCCGCGTCGACCGCCAGCATGTGCCGGCCGTCGATCAGTGCGGTGTCCATCTCCTCGGCGTCCAGCCCCAGCTCCCGGGCGACCTCGACCAGCAGTTCCTCGCCGCGCCGCGCCAGCTCGTCCACCCTGGCCAGCACCGCCTCGACATAGGGCCAGCCCCGGCCCTGGACGAAGGCCTCCTCGGCCGCCTGCGCCGCCGCGAAGGCGTGCTTGTGCTTGTCCAGCGGGAAGTGCCGCAGCACCACCTCCAGCCGGTCGCCGTAGGCCTCCCGCAGTGCGCGCACGTCGTCCAGCGCCGCGGCGCAGTCCGGGCACTGCAATTCGCACCAGTACTCGACCTGGAGGTAGGAACTTTCGCTCATGGTCATCAGTCTCCCATTACGGGCAGGATGGAGATGTCGGACCACCAGTCGGACCAAGCAGGAGGAGACAGGACGATGACCGCGATCGTGTGCATGGGACTGTCCGCGGCGGGGGTGGTGATCGCCCTGCTGGCCGGCGCTCGCGGCCGGATCCGTTCCGCGTTCCGCTGGCTCGGCGTCGCCCTGGTGCCGGTCGGCCTCTACCTCACCGGCCTGATCACCGTGTTCCGCCGGATCGGCAGCGCGCTGTCGAGCTGGGCCACCCACCTGGTGTTCGACCCCAAGGTCTGGACCGGCCTGGCGATGCTCGGCGCAGCCGTCCTGCTGCTGCTCGCCACCGGCATCGGCCGCCGGTCCCGGCAGCGGGAGCAGGGGCCCGAGCCGGTCAAGGCGTCCAAGCAGCCCAAGGCGGCCCGGGGCGGCTCCTCCGTCCCCGCCGTCACTGCCAAGCCGGCCGGCCAGAAGTCGGCCGCCGACGATCTGAGCGACTTCTCCGACGTCGAGGAGATCCTCAAGCGCCGCGGGATCTGACCCCGTCCGCACCGGACGCCTCGGCCGCCCCCACCATCGCGTCCGGAGACTCCGCCGCGGTCCGCTGCCGGGCCCGGTAGGCGGCCACGTGCAGCCGGTTCCCGCAGGTGCGGCTGTCGCAGTAGCGGCGCGAGCGGTTCCGGGACAGGTCGACGAAGACCCGCGCGCAGTCGGGCGCCTCGCAGCGGCGCAGCCGCTCCCGCTCGCCGGCCACCACGATGAAGGCCAGCGCCATGCCGGCCTCCACCGCCAGGTGGTCGGCCAGGGCCGCGCAGGGCGCGAAGAAGTGCATGTGCCAGTCGTGGCCGTCGTGGTCGGTGAGCCTGGGTGTGGACCCGGCCCTGGCCACCATCGCGTTCACCAGGTCCGCCGCCGCGCGGGTGGAGTCGGCCAGGAACACCTGGCGGATCTGTCCGCGGACCCGGCGCACCGCCGCCAGGTCCTCCGTCCCCAGCGTGCCGACCTCGCTGATCTCGTGCCGGACCACGAAGCCGCGCAGCGCGGCCAGGTCGGGCAGCCCCTCCTGTCCGCAGGCGTCCGGGTCGGTGTTCAGCAGGTCGACCAGCACATCGAGGGCGCACTGCGTGTCGTGGGTGATCAGCACGGCGGCACTCCCTGGGGTCTCCGGGCGGGTTGGCGGCGACTCTACCGCTGCCGCCTGGGACCGCGCTGGCCGCGACATGCGGAAGTCGCCGCGGCCCGGGTGGGGGTCCGCGGCGACTTCTTTCCAGCGTTGGAAGCACTTGGTGCAGGTGGAGCGGGTGGTGCCGGTGGCGCGTTCCGTGCCCCCGAGTAGCACGGCTGCGCACGGTAGAAGGAATGAAGCGGTTCAGTTCTCCGCAAGGATGTGGGAGAGCTCTCGGTCGAGATCGAAATGGCGGTGCTCGGTGCCCGGGGGCACCGCGGCATCGGTTCGCTTGAGGAAGGACTCCAGCGCGCGCGCCGGGGCTTCCAACAGGGCTTCTCCTTCCGGAGAGCTCAGGGCGATGCAGACGACTCCTTGTCCGTGGCTGCGGGAGGGCCAGACACGGACGTCACCGGTCCCGGTAGGCCGGTGCAGCCCCTCCGCAAGGAGGTCGCGGGCGAACACCCAGTCGACGGTTTCGTCGGCGCCCGTGTGGAAGGTGGCGTGCACGGCATAGGGGTCGGCGGTGTCGTAGCGCAGGCCCGCGGGGACGGGCAGTGATGACTCGCTCGACACGATGAGGCGCAGGTGCAGCTCGCAGCTGACCGTGGTGTTCATAAGCGCCAGGGCCTTTCGCTCAGTGTGCGCTCGGGGATCGCACGTCGGCGAACGGACCATCCCACCTGTGCGACCGGTGTAAACCCGTCTGTCCCGATTAGTACGTTCCTGGTACCCCTTCCGGCTCAGCAGTCACGCCCGTCACAGGCGTTCCGCCAGCCTGCGGCAGAGCTGCCCGGCGGCGACAGCGCAGGGGCGAGATCCAGTCACCCGGGGGCCGGTCCGCCGTCCCGGGGCAGGTCAGGAGCACCCGGCCCGATGCGGTAGTGTTTTCCCTGCACCGCCCGGAACGGGCCGGATGCGAGGCGCGATTAGCTCAGTGGGAGAGCGCTCCGTTCACACCGGAGAGGTCGCTGGTTCGAACCCAGCATTGCGCACCGAAGGCAGCGGCCCCGCAGATCAGCGATCTGCGGGGCCGCTGCCTTTCCCGCGTTTTCCCGCGCTCAGAAGCGGATGTCGTCCCAGCGGGTGACCGCCGCACCGGCCGCCGCCAGTTCCAGCTCCACCGCCGCCGAGATCTCCGCGGCCGGCTGCCCGTCCGGGTAGGTGGCGTGCGCGCCGCTGGCCAGCTGCACCGCGTGTCCGCGGGCGATCGCCGCGAGCGAGGTGGCACGGACGCAGTAGTCGCTCTGCAGGCCCGCGACGACCAGCGGTGATCCCGGCGGGAGCAGCCGGTCAAGACCGGTCCCGGCGAAGCTGTCGGTGCTGAGCTTGTCGATCACGTGCTCCTCGGGCAGCTGTTCGAACACCAGCTCCCAGCCGGGGGTGCCCGGCGCGTCCGGGTCGCCGACCTCCGGATCGCCGGTGTTGCGGACGTGGACGATCACCGATCCGGCCCGGCGGGCCCGGTCGAGCAGTTCGGCGAGTGCCGCCCGGATCGCGCTCGCGTCGGGGACCGGCTCGGGCGGGAGCAGCATGTTGCGCTGGACGTCGATGAGCAGAAGTGCGGAGGTCATGACAGCAATTTAGCACTGGTGTTCGATGGTGGGCGACGGAAAAGGCATTTAGGACACCGGGAGACGTGATGCTAATGTTCACTCCGTCGCCACCACGGTGGGCAGGCGCGATTAGCTCAGTGGGAGAGCGCTCCGTTCACACCGGAGAGGTCGCTGGTTCGAACCCAGCATTGCGCACCGCGGTCTGACCGCACGAAAGTACCGAAGGCCCCTCACGTCGAGGGGCCTTCGGCGTTTCTGGCCGAGGCTCAGCAGGTCCGGTCAGGCCGCCTGTTCCTCCACCCGGCGCCGCAGCGGCCAGGAGGTGTCCACCGCCTCGGGTGAGCCGCTGCGGTTGAACCACTGCTGCAGCCCCCGCGCCTGCGCCGCGTGCCAGACCGCCTGGCGCAGATGCAGCTCCGCCGGGGTCAGCGCCGCCAGCCGCTCCTCGAACCGTGCGCCGATGGCCCGCACCAGCAGCATCGCCGCGGTGGCGTCGGCTGCCGCGTCGTGCGCCCCGTTCAGCACCACGCCGTAGTGCGCGCACAGGTCGCCCAGGGTGCGGCGGCCCTTGCGGTAGCGGTCCAGGTGCTTGTCCAGCACCCGGGGGTCCACCACCAGCAGCGGCGCGCTGGCCACGTAGTCGCCCAGCGAGGAACCCCGGTGCCGGCCCAACTCCCGGTCCAGCAGCGTGAGGTCGTAGGGGGCGTTCATGATGACCAGCGGCAGTCCGGCCCTGGCCGTCTCGGCCAGGGCCCGGGCGATCTCCTCCACCACCACCGGCGCCGGACGGCCGTGCTCCCGGGCCCAGCGGTCGGTCAGGCCGTGCACCGCGGTGGCCCCCTCGGGGATCGGCACGCCCGGGTCGGCGGCCCAGTCCCGGCGCCGCACCGGGCCGCCCGCGGACTCCTGGACCACCAGCGCCGCCGTCACGATCCGGTCATGTTCCACGTCCACACCCGTGGTCTCGGTGTCAAAGGAAGCCAGCGGCCCCTCGTACCAGTCGGTCATGGCTTCCTCCCCCAGTGGCGGTGACAGTGAGGTGATACCCGGTCACCCTCGGCATTCAATCCCCCTGTGCCCAATTACCGCTGTGAGCTGCGGATCCGTTTGACCCACCGTCAGGCCGGAGACAACAGACAGTGACGGCCCGTCCGGTCCGGGCGGCGGGCTGCCCAACGGGGAAGACGATGGCGCTGACACAACCCGAACCGGCCGACCCGCCGCCCGAATGGGGCGGGACCGGAACGGGACAACCGATGCGAGGTCAACTCGCGGTCACCTCCTGCATGGAGACCCTCCAGGTGGGCTATCTGCACGCGGTCGCGGCGGCGGCGGGATGCGCACTGTCCTCGCCGTTCCCCGACAACGGGATCGACTGGCACGTGAGCCACGGCAGTTCGCAACACACCGAGGACGACGAGGCCACCATCAAGGTCCAGCTCAAGTGCACCTACCAGATCCCGCCGAACCCGGCAGGACCGTGGTTCAGCTTCACCCTCGACAACGACCATCTGCGAAAACTCGCCCACGCACGGGTCGCCGTGCACAAGATCCTGGTCGTCATGCTGGTCCCCAGGGAGGTCGACCAGTGGCTGCTGTCCGGCCCGGACCGGCTGGAGCTGCGCCACTGCTGCTACTGGGTCAACCTGGCAGGGCACCCGGTCACCGGAAAGCGCCGGACGAATGTCCGGATTCCGACCGGCCAGGTCTTCGACGACCGCGCCCTCTGCGCCATCATGGCCCGTGTGGGAGCGGGAGAGCGTCCTTGAACGAGGGCTCTGCGGTATCGACCCCCGCGGGAGGGACAACGTGACAGCGATGCGCCGCGAAACCCGACCAGAGGCACTGGACGCCGCCGGACGCGACGCCGTCCGCGCAGGCGGTACGCGCACCCCCGCGGACGCGGTCCACATCGACCCGGCCAGGGTCGACCCCGCGGTGCTCGGCACCCTGCTCGCCCGGCACGGCTGGACCCGCCGCGGCGGCGCCGAGGGGCGCTACATCCGCTGGACCCCGCCGGACGACCTGGAACCGGACACCAGCCTGCTGGTCCCCGCCGACCGCCGCTTCGACGACAGCGTCGACCTGCTGGACGAGGCCATCGCGGCGCTCTCGCACTCGGGGGTCCCCTCCGCCCGGGCCATCCTCGCGGCGCTGCTGGTCCCCGGCGACGAGATCCACTGGCGCCGGGAGACCCCCGGCGTGGGCGGTGCCGTCAGCTGGGGCTCGGAGGAGGACCTGCACGACGGCGCCACCGCCATGCTCTCCGCCGCCGCCAAGGCCGGGCTGCTGCGCGCCGCCTACTTCGGGGCCCGGCTGGACGGCCGGGCGGCCGAGTTCCTGGACCGGATCCTGGTGGTCGCCCCCGGCACCGGCGCCGGGCTGCTCACCGCCTACGCGCCCGCCCCCGACGACCGCAACATCACCACCACCCTGGTCCGCGCGCTGGAGGCGACCCGGGACGCCATCGACCTGCAGCGGGTCAGCGGCCGGACCGAGGCCTTCGACGACGGGGTACGCCTCGGCGTCAGCCGCGAGCTGATCGCCTCGGTGGTGACGCTGGTGCGGGGCAGCGAGGGCATCGAGATCTCGCTGGACTGGGCCGCCTCGGTGGGCACCCCGCTGGGCTTCGCCAACCGGCGGCTGCACCTGGAGTTCAGCCCCGGCGACCTGCCCGCCCTGGAGGCCGCGGGCGAGCGACTGGAACACAGCGAACCAGCCGTCGAGGTGGAGCTGACCGGTGCGGTGATCCGGCTGAAACGGCCGGTCCCCGGCGGCGAGGGCCAGGCCAGGCTGGCGGTGCTGTCCGGCGCCGACGTGGACGAGGTGCGGGTCCGGCTGGGGGAGGACGACTACCGCACCGCGGTCGAGTCCCATCTGGCCGGCGTCCCGGTCCGGCTGCGCGGTCGGCTGGAGCGCAAGGGCGGCTTCCGCAAGCTCTCCGTCCCCAGCACCCTGGTGCCGCTGGAACTGGACGCCGCCGAGCGCGACCGGATGCTCAAGGCGCTGCGGCTGCGGGTCGGCGAGCCCGCGGCGCGCGAGGACAACGAGGGCGGGTGACGGCTGCGCGGGGCGCCCCGCACTCTCGGTACCATCATGACCGCAGCACCTGCTGCTCAGGAGATTGCCGAGAGTCAGGAGAGTCCGGTGTCGGACGTCCGTGTGGTCATCAGTCGCGAACCCGATCGGGAAGAGCGTGTGGTGACGACGGGCACTACGGCGGCGGAGCTGTTCCCCGGCGAGCGCGCCGTGGTCGCCGCCCGCATCGGCGGCGAGCTGCGCGACCTGGCCCAGGTGCTGGCCGACGGCGACGAGGTGGAGCCGGTCACCATCGACAGCCCGGACGGCCTGTCGATCCTGCGCCACTCCACCGCGCACGTCATGGCCCAGGCCGTGCAGGAGATCTTCCCCGAGGCCAAGCTCGGCATCGGCCCGCCGGTCAAGGACGGCTTCTACTACGACTTCGACGTCGAGAGGCCGTTCACCCCGGAGGACCTCAAGGCCGTCGAGAAGAAGATGCAGGAGATCCAGAAGCGCGGGCAGCTGTTCTCGCGCCGGGTCACCGACGACGAGTCCGCCCGGGTGGAGCTGGCCGACGAGCCGTACAAGCTGGAGCTGATCGGCCTCAAGGGCAGTGCCGCGCAGGCCGCCGACGGCGCCGACGCCGAGGTGGGCTCCGGCGAGCTGACGATCTACGACAACCTGGACGCCAAGACCGGCGAGCTGTGCTGGAAGGACCTCTGCCGCGGTCCGCACCTGCCCAGCACCCGGAACATCCCGGCGTTCAAGCTGATGCGCTCGGCCGCCGCCTACTGGCGCGGCAGCGAGAAGAACCCGCAGCTGCAGCGGATCTACGGCACCGCCTGGCCGACCAAGGACGAGCTCAAGGCGTACCTCGACTTCCTGGTCGAGGCCGAGAAGCGGGACCACCGCAAGCTCGGCGCCGAGCTGGACCTCTTCTCCTTCCCCGACGAGCTGGGCCCCGGCCTCGCGGTCTTCCACCCCAGGGGCGGGGTGATCCGCAAGGAGATGGAGCAGTACTCGCGCCGGCGGCACGAGGACTCCGGCTACGAGTTCGTGAACACCCCGCACATCTCCAAGGAGCACCTCTTCGAGACCTCGGGGCACCTGCCGAACTACGCGGACGGGATGTTCCCGCCCATGGAGTTCGACGGGCAGAACTACCGCCTCAAGGCCATGAACTGCCCGATGCACAACCTGATCTTCAAGGCCCGGGGCCGTTCCTACCGTGAACTGCCGCTGCGGCTCTTCGAGTTCGGGACGGTGTACCGGTACGAGAAGTCCGGTGTGGTGCACGGGCTGACCCGCTCGCGCGGCTTCACCCAGGACGACTCGCACATCTACTGCACCAAGGACCAGATGCCCGGGGAGCTCGACTCGCTCCTCACCTTCGTGCTGGACCTGCTGCGCGACTACGGGCTGACCGACTTCGAGCTGGAGCTGTCCACCCGCGACCCCGAGTCCGACAAGTTCATCGGCGAGGACGCGGAGTGGGAGGAGGCCACCGAGGCGCTGCGGGTGGCCGCCGAGAAGCAGGGCCTTCCGCTGGTCGCCGACCCCGGTGGCGCGGCCTACTACGGGCCGAAGATCTCGGTCCAGGTCAAGGACGCCATCGGCCGGTCCTGGCAGATGTCGACCATCCAGGTCGACTTCCAGCAGCCGAAGCGGTTCGGCCTGGAGTACACCGCCGCGGACGGTTCGCGGCAGCAGCCGGTGATGATCCACCGGGCGCTGTTCGGCAGCATCGAGCGCTTCTTCGGAGTGCTGCTGGAGCACTACGCCGGCGCGTTCCCGGCGTGGCTGGCGCCGGTCCAGGCGGTCGGCATCCCGATCGGCGACGCGCATGTCGAGTACCTCGAGGAGTTCGCCGCCGAGGCGAGGGCCAAGGGGCTGCGGGTCGAGGTGGACGCCTCCAGCGACCGGATGCAGAAGAAGATCCGCAACCAGCAGAAGCTGAAGGTCCCCTTCATGGTGATCGTCGGTGACGACGACATGGCCGCCGGCACCGTCTCCTTCCGCTACCGCAACGGCGAGCAGAAGAACGGCATCCCGCGCGCTGAGGCACTGGCCGAGATCCTCGACGCGGTGGAGCGCCGGATCCAGGTGTGAGCCTGTGCCGGGGGGCGTGTTCAGGGTGAGCCCGCCCCCCGGCACCTGCGCGTCAGCGCCTATGCTGATCGCTATGACGACGGAGCCGGAGCAGCAGAACGGGGCGGGCGAGCCGGACGCTTTCGGCCGCCTGTGGACCCCTCACCGGATGGCCTACATCAAGGGTGAGAACAAGCCGACCGGCCCCGAGCCCGCCGACGGCTGCCCGTTCTGCGCGATCCCGGCGATGTCGGACGAGGACGGGCTGATCCTGCGTCGGATGGACCACGCCTACGCGGTGCTGAACCTGTACCCGTACAACTCCGGCCATCTGATGGCGGTGCCGTACCGGCACGTCGCCGACTACACGGACCTCACGCCGGAGGAGACCACGGACGTCGCCGCGCTCACCAAGCAGGCGATGACCGCGCTGCGGGCCGCCTCCGGCGCGCACGGTTTCAACCTGGGCATGAACCAGGGCTCGGTGGCCGGCGCCGGCATCGCCGCGCACCTGCACCAGCACGTGGTGCCCCGCTGGGGCGGGGACACCAACTTCATGCCGGTGATCGGCCAGACCCGGGTGCTGCCGCAACTCCTCGCGGACACCCGGAAGGTGATCGCCGACGCCTGGCCGGAGGACTGACCCGGGGGACGGGAACGGCGGGCGGCGGTCAGTCGGCGTCGTAGACGTCGGCCTTGGAGGCCCTCGCGCCCTGGACCTCGCCGCCGAGCATGCCGGCCCGGTTGCCGAAGCGCTCCACCTCGACGTCGTGGTCCTCCAGGAACTCCATGGTCGCCTTGTGCACGGTGCGCAGCACCGGGGTGGCGACCCGGAGGGCGTCGTCGGCCATGAAGCGGTCGCTCCACGGGCGGACCGCCCAGGCGTGCCGCAGGCCGAAGGGCTCCGGGAGTTTGAGGGTGCCGCCGAGCCAGTCCAGGATCGGCTCGCCCCAGGGCCAGGTGAACGGGGCGCGCAGGGTGAGCCGGACCACCTCGTCGGCGGCGACTATCGGCAGCTGCTTGGTGCGTTCCTCCCAGGGCCGGCCGGGCCTGGGCACCTGGATCTCGGCCCGGGAGGCCTTCTTGTTGAACATCGGCGCCATCGGGCCCAGCGCGTGGCCGGTGACCTCGACCCGCAGGGTGTGGTGCAGCAGGGTGACGGTGACCAGCAGCGTCACCACCAACTGACCGCCCCACAGCACGAACTGGGTGCCCAGGTAGTGCCGGGGCCCGCGGCCGAACTGCTGCTTGTTGGCGAGGCTGGTCATGGCCGAGTTGCGGTAACGGTAGCCGTCCATGTCGGCGTTGGAGGGGCGGCTGATCTCGTCGGCGCCCTCCGGTATCGACATGACCATCCAGTGGGTGACCCGCATGTCCGGGATGCCGTTCTCGGCCGGCATGGTCGACCTGGACATCTCCCTGAGCCGGTCCTCGATCCGCCGCAGCACGTCCCAGGGGTGGAAGGTGCGGATCTCGGCGATGCCCTCCGCCGGGTCGATCTGCTCGGCCATGTGCCAGGAGCCCCAGCGCTTGCCCAGGCCGAGGATGCCCTTGGTCCCGGCGTACTGCAGCACGTTGGTCTCCTGCTCGGCCTCCAGCAGCTCCAGGGCCTTCTTGAGCTCCTCGGCCCTGGTGTCCTGCGGGCCCATCGGCACGATCTCCGGGACCACCGGGCCCAGGCCGCTGCCGTCCAGCACCTCGTTCCAGCGCAGCCGCAGCTGGTCGGCGGTGCGTCGGCAGATCCGGAAGGCGACGAACCAGCCGAGCACCGGGACCAGCATCATCACCCGGACGTAGAGCCCGACCCAGCCGGAGGCGAACGGCCGGAGCAGCAGCAGGACGGCGAGCAGCGCGGCCACGGTGAGGGCGACGCCGCCGTAGAGGGAGCGCCGCTCGGGGGTGCTGAGGTCTCGGATCTTGAAGGCCGCCAGCCAGATCAGCGTGCCGGGCAGGAAGAGCAGCCCGAACACCACCGCGACCCCGGTGAGCCTGCGGTCGCGTTCATGACGGATCTTCTCCGCCTCCAGGCAGTGCTCGACCACCCGGCGCGGGTCGGCGCCGTAGGAGGGGACCAGGGGTTTGCGGCCCTTGCCGGTGGTGCGCTTGACCACCGCGCGGCAGAAGGCCTCGCCTATGGTGGGGACGAAGAGCCCGTGCCGCCCTTCCTTGTGGCTGACGCTCTCCACGCTGTCGGTCAGGCCGGTGAGCGGCCCGTCCCGGTACGCGAGGGACGAGAGTGACTCGGTGGCCGCGAAGTTGAGCGATTCGCGCGGGACGTCCGGCACTGTGGTCCCCTCCCGACAGCCGTATCAACCAGTGTTCCCCGAGCCCGACTGATCATCCGTCCATCCTCTGAGCGGATGTCAGCAGGCCCGGCTGTCAGCGTATCGTCGCCGATCATCGCCCGTCAGGCCTTTGCGGATCACCCCTGCGACTCGGCCAGCGCCCTGGCCGCCACCGCCTCCGGCATGGCCTCGTGGCGGACGTAGGCGCGGGTGAAGTCGCCCGCGCCGTGGGAGAGCGAGCGCAGGTCCACGGCGTACCTGACGATCTCCAACTCCGGTACCTCGGCCCGTACCAGGGTCCGTCCGGTGCCCACCGGCTCGGTGCCCTGGACCCGGCCACGGCGGCTGGAGAGGTCGCTGAGCACCGCGCCCACGTACTCGTCCGGGACCAGCACCCGGACCTCGGCGACGGGTTCCAGCAGCCGCACGCCGGCGGTGCCGGCGGCCTCGCGCAGCGCGAGCGCGCCGGCGGTCTGGAAGGCGGCGTCGGAGGAGTCCACCGAGTGCGCCTTGCCGTCGACCAGGGTGACCCTGACGTCGACGACCGGGAAGCCGGCGCTTACCCCGCGCAGCAGTTGGGCCCGGACGCCCTTCTCCACCGAGGGGATGAACTGCCGCGGCACCGCGCCGCCGACGACCCGGTCGACGAACTCGAAGCCGCTGCCCGGCGGCAGCGGCTCCACGTCGATCTCGCAGATGGCGAACTGGCCGTGGCCGCCGGACTGCTTGACGTGCCGTCCGCGGCCGTGGCCGGTCCCGGCGAAGGTCTCCCGCAGCGGGACGGTGTAGGGGACCGGGTCGACCTGGACGCCGTAGCGGCTGCGCAGCCGCTCCAGCAGCACGTCGGCGTGGGCCTCGCCGAGGCACCACAGCACCAACTGGTGGGTGTCCGGGTTCTGTTCGAGCCGCAGGGTGGGGTCCTCGGCGGTGATCCGGCCCAGGCTCTGCGAGAGCTTGTCCTCGTCGGCCTTGCTGTGCGCCTCCACCGCGACCGGCAGCAGCGGGTCGGGCATCGCCCAGGGCGCCACCAGCAGCGGGTCGGCGGGGGCGGAGAGGGTGTCGCCGGTCTGCGCCGAGCCGAGTTTGGCGATGCAGACGATGTCCCCGGCGACGGCCTGGTCGACGCTGCGCTGGGTGCGGCCGAAGGGGGAGGAGAGCGACCCCACCCGCTCGTCGGCGTCATGGTCGTCGGTGCCCCGGTCGGCCTGGCCGTGGCCGGAGACGTGCACCGGCTGGTCCGGGCGCAGCGTGCCGGAGAAGACCCGGACCAGGCTGAGCCTACCGACGTAGGGGTCGCCGCTGGTCTTGACCACCTCGGCCGCCAGCGGGCCCTCCGGGTCGCAGGCCAGCGCCGGACGCGGGCGGCCCTCGGGGGTGGTGGCCGGCGGCGGCAGGTGCTCGGCAGGGGAGGGGAAGGCGGAGCTGACGAGCTCCAGCAGCTCGGCGCTGCCCAGACCGGCCCGGGAGCCCTCGACCGGCAGGGCGGAGGCCAGCACGGGGTGGAAGGCGCCGCGGGCGACGGCCCGCTCCAGGTCGTCGATCAGGGTCTTGGTGTCCACCGTCTCGCCGGAGAGGTAGCGGTCCATCAGGGCCTCGTCCTCACTCTCCGCGATGACGGCCTCGATCAGCCGGTCCCTTGCCTCGGCGGCGGTCTCGACCAGGGCCCGGTCGGGGGTGTGCTCGGTGCGCTGTCCGCTGCCGTAGTCGTAGCAGCTGCCGCTGAGCAGGCCGAGCAGTCCGGAGATCCTGGGGTTGCCGTCGGGGCCGGCCGGGCCCCGGTTCAGCGGCAGGTAGAGCGGCAGCACCGCCTCCGGGTTGTCCCCGCCGAAGGCCTCCCGGCACAGCTCGACGGTGGCGTTGAAGTCGGCCTGCGGGGCGTCCAGCTTGGTGACGACCAGGGCACGGGGCATGGCGACGGCGGCGCACTCCTCCCACAGCATCCTGGTGGCGCCGTCGATGCCGTCGGTGGCGGGGACGACGAACAGGGCGGCGTCGGCGGCCCGCAGCCCGGCCCGCAGCTCGCCGACGAAGTCGGCGTAGCCGGGGGTGTCCAGCAGGTTGATCCGCACTCCGGCGTGCACCAGTGGGACCAGCGAGAGCTGGACCGAGCGCTGCTGGCGGTGCTCGATCTCGTCGTAGTCGGAGACGGTGGTGCCGTCCTGGACGCGTCCTGCGCGGGTCAGCGCGCCGGTGGCGAGGGCGAGGGTCTCGGCGAGGGTGGTCTTCCCGGCCCCGCTGTGGCCGACCAGCACGACGTTGCGGATCAGATCCGGCCGGCTGCGCTGGTACTGGTCGGCCGCCGTACCCCTGCCGGGGCCTCCCGGTGCCGCTGTCGTCCTGTCACCCATCGCGCTCTCCTAACGCCGGACGTGCCAGTTGCTGGACGTGACCTCCTGGAAGTACCTGCCGCGGGCACCGCGTTGCGTTGACTGAGGGTCACCCGCGGTGATGGTGAGCTTGGCACCGCAACCGGCCGAGGTCCATAGCTCCCGCACGGGCGGCGTGCCCGCGCCCAGCGCGCGGACCGCGCCCGGATAGCATGGGCCAGCCCGCCGGGGGCCGCGGTGAGAGCGCCGTCCCGGAACGGCCGGACACCGGCCGGACCAGCGCCGGACCAGAGCCGGAACTTCAGTCAGATCGGAGCGGTCGGAAGGCCCATGCTCAACAAATACGCGCGAGCTTTCTTCACGCGGGTGCTCACCCCCTTTGCGTCGTTCCTGCTGCGCATCGGTGTCAGCCCGGACATGGTCACCCTGGTGGGCACGGCCGGGGTGGTCGCCGGAGCGCTGGTGTTCTTCCCCCAGGGCAGCTTCTTCTGGGGCACCATCGTGATCACCGCCTTTGTCTTCTCCGACCTGGTCGACGGCAACATGGCCCGCCAGGCGGGCAGCTCCAGCGTCTGGGGCGCGTTCCTGGACTCCACCCTGGACCGGGTCGCGGACTCGGCGGTCTTCGCCGGAATCGCCCTGTGGTACGCCGGCGGCGGGGACAACCTGCTGCTCTGCTCGGTGGCGCTGTTCTGCCTGGCCAGCGGGCAGGTGGTGTCCTACACCAAGGCGCGGGCCGAGAGCCTGGGCCTGAAGTGCGACGTCTCGGGCCTGGTCGAGCGGGCCGAGCG
The DNA here is from genome assembly GCF_042510965.1 of Streptacidiphilus jeojiensis. NCBI lineage: Bacteria > Bacillati > Actinomycetota > Actinomycetes > Kitasatosporales > Streptomycetaceae > Streptacidiphilus > Streptacidiphilus jeojiensis. The sequence continues at coordinate 556,214 of NZ_JBEUKS010000005.1, read as the reverse complement.
GCTGGTGGTGACCCTGGTCGCGGCCGGGCTCGCCGGGCTGCACGGCTTCGGGGTGCCCTACATCGACTGGCTGCTTCCGATCGCCCTGTGGCTGATCGCGGTGGGTAGTCTGATCACCGCACTGCAGCGCATCCTGACGGTGCGCCGCGAGGCCGCCGAGGCGATCGCGGCCGGGGGAGGGCAGTTGTGAGCGGACTCAGCGACCAGGTGACGTACGGCGCCTACGCCGCGGGCTGGGGGGCGGTGAAGCGGTTGCCCGAGTCGGTGGCGAACGGGCTGTTCCGGCGGATCGCGGAACTGGCCTGGAAGCGCCGCGGCAAGGGCGTGCTGCGGCTGGAGTCCAATCTGCGCCGGGTCCGCCCGGAGGCGACCGAGGCCGAGATCGCCGAGCTGGGCCGGCTGGGGATGCGCAACTACCTGCGCTACTGGTGCGAGTCGTTCCGGATGCCGGTGTGGAGCCGGGAGCGGATCGCCGCCTCCTTCGAGCCGGAGTTCGTCGAGCGGCTGGACGAGGCCATGGCGTCCGGCCGCGGGGCGGTGCTGGCGCTGCCGCACATGGGCAACTGGGACCTGGCCGGGGCCTGGGTGGTGGTGCGCGGCTACCCGTTCAGCACCGTCGCCGAGCGGCTGAAGCCGGAGAAGCTGTACGACCGCTTCGTGGCCTACCGCGAGGGCCTGGGGATGGAGGTGCTGCCGCTGACCGGCGGCGCCAACACCCTGGCCACGCTGGCCAAGCGGCTGCGGGCCGGCGGTCTGGTGTGCCTGGTCGGCGACCGCGACCTGTCCGCCTCCGGCGTCGACGTCAGCTTCCTGGGCGAGGCGGCGCGGATGCCGGCCGGTCCCGCGGTGCTGGCGGCGCAGACCGGGGCGGCGCTGCTGCCGGTGACCCTCTGGTACGACGGCACCCCGGTGATGAAGGGCCGGGTGCACGAGGAGGTGCCGGTCCCGGCGGAGGGCAGCAAGCGGGAGAAGGCCGCGGCGATGACGCAGGCGCTCGCGGACGTGTGGTCCGAGGGGGTGCGCGAGCACCCGGGGGACTGGCACATGCTGCAGCGCTTCTGGCTGGCGGACCTCGACCCGGACCGGGCCCCGGCCGCGGTCGGGCAGCCGACGGCGGAGGCTTCCCGGTGAGGATCGGAATCGTCTGCCCCTACGCCTGGGACGTCCCCGGCGGGGTGCAGTTCCACGTCAGGGACCTGGCCGAGCACCTGATCCGGCTGGGCCACGAGGTCTCGGTGCTGGCCCCGGCCGACGACGACACCCCGGTGCCGCCGTACGTGGTCCCGGCCGGACGCGCCGTCCCGGTCCCCTACAACGGCTCGGTGGCCCGGCTGACCTTCGGCTTCCTCTCCGCCGCCCGGGTCCGCCGCTGGCTGCACGAGGGCGCCTTCGACGTGCTGCACATCCACGAGCCGGTGGCGCCGAGCCTGTCGCTGCTGGCCTGCTGGGCCGCCAGCGGTCCGATCGTGGCGACCTTCCACACCTCCAACCCGCGGTCCCGGGTGATGGTCGCCGCCGAGCCGATCGTGCAGCCGGCGCTGGAGAAGATCAGCGCCCGAATCGCGGTCAGCGAGTACGCCCGGCGCACCCTGGTCGAGCACTTCGGCGGGGACGCCGTGGTCATCCCCAACGGCGTCGACGTCGGCTTCTTCGCCCGCGCCGAGCCGCGTCCCGAGTGGAGCGGCGCGGACGTCCCCGACGGCGGCACCATCGGCTTCGTGGGCCGGATCAACGAGCCGCGCAAGGGCCTGCCGACGCTGCTGGAGGCGCTGCCCCGGATCCTGGCGGCCCGCCCCGGGGTGCGGCTGCTGGTGGCCGGCCGGGGCGACGAGGAGGAGGCGGTCAAGGGCCTGCCCGCCGAGGTCCGGGCCAGGATCGAGTTCCTCGGCATGGTCAGCGACGAGGAGAAGGCGGCGCTGCTGCGCAGCGTGGACCTCTACGTCGCGCCCAACACCGGCGGCGAGAGCTTCGGCATCATCCTGGTCGAGGCGATGTCCGCGAACGCGCCGGTGCTGGCCAGCGATCTGGACGCGTTCCGGCAGGTGCTGGACGGCGGCGCGGCCGGGGAGCTGTTCCCGGTCGAGGACGCCGAGGCGCTGGCGGACGCTGCGGTCCGGCTGCTGGGCGACCCGGAGCGGCTCGCCGAGCTGCGCGAGGCCGGCTCACGGCACGTCCGCCGCTTCGACTGGGAGACCGTCGCGGCCGACATCCTCTCCGTCTACGAGACGGTCACCACCGGTGCCGCCGCGATAGTCGGCGAGGACCCGGGCGGCGGCTGGCGGGCCCGGCTGGGCCTGGCCCGGGACTGAGGAGCCGGGGAGCGGACCGGGCGACCGGTCCGAACCTCTACAGTGACCCTTCGTGAGCATCTGGATCTGGGTCGCCTTCGCCGTTGTCCTCGTCGGCCTCTACCTCAGCTGGACCGCGGGGCGGCTGGACCGCCTGCACGCGCGCATCGACGCCGCCCGGGCCGGCCTGGACGCGCAGCTGCTGCGCCGCGCCTCGGCGACGCTGGAGCTCTCCACCTCCACGCTGCTGGACCCGGCCGCCTCGGTGGTGCTCTACCAGGCGGCGCACGGCGCGCGGACCGCGTCCGAGGAGGGCCGGGAGCTCGCCGAGAGCGAGCTGAGCCAGGCCCTGCGGGCGGTCTTCGCCGAGCCCGAGCAGGTCAGGGAGTTGCGCGCACTGGTCGGCGGCGAGGAGTACGTGGTCGAGCTCAGCTCGGCGGTGCGCCGGGTGCCGATGGCCCGCACCTTCCACAACGACTCGGTCCGGGCCGCCCGGGCGGTGCGGCGGCACCGGATCGTGCGGATCTTCCGGCTGGCCGGCTACGCGCCCTTCCCGCAGACCGTCGAGATCGACGACGAGGCGCCGCCGGTACTGGTCGCCCCGGCCTGAGCGGCGCCGGTACGGCCGACCCGCGAGTGCCACGGCGGAGTGTGTGATCTGCGTCCGATGGACCCGGTGGAGCAATCGGTTAGGGTCGGAGCGGGCCTACCATGGGCTTGTCGCACCACTGCTCCGCATTCTTCAGTGAGGTCTTTCGTGTCCACCAACACTCCCGCCCCCACCGACCAGCCCTCGGTCGGCACCGCCCGCGTCAAGCGGGGCATGGCCGAGCAGCTCAAGGGCGGCGTGATCATGGACGTCGTCAACGCCGAGCAGGCGAAGATCGCCGAGGACGCCGGTGCCGTCGCGGTGATGGCGCTGGAGCGGGTCCCGGCCGACATCCGCAAGGACGGCGGCGTCGCCCGGATGTCCGACCCCAACATGATCGAGGAGATCATCGAGGCGGTCTCCATCCCGGTCATGGCCAAGTCCCGGATCGGCCACTTCGTCGAGGCCCAGGTGTTGCAGGCGCTCGGCGTCGACTACATCGACGAGTCCGAGGTGCTGACCCCGGCCGACGAGGTGAACCACTCCGACAAGTTCGCCTTCACCACCCCCTTCGTCTGCGGCGCCACCAACCTCGGTGAGGCGCTGCGCCGGATCGCCGAGGGCGCGGCCATGATCCGCTCCAAGGGCGAGGCCGGTACCGGCAACGTGGTCGAGGCCGTCCGCCACCTGCGCCAGATCAAGAACGAGATCGCCCGGCTGCGCGGCTACGACAGCAACGAGCTCTACGCCGCCGCCAAGGACCTGCGCGCCCCGTACGAGCTGGTCAAGGAGGTCGCCGAGCTCGGCAAGCTCCCGGTGGTGCTGTTCTCCGCCGGTGGTGTGGCCACCCCGGCCGACGCCGCGCTGATGCGCCAGCTCGGCGCCGAGGGCGTCTTCGTCGGCTCCGGCATCTTCAAGTCCGGCGACCCGGCCAAGCGCGCCGCCGCCATCGTCAAGGCCACCACCTTCTTCGACGACCCGAAGATCATCGCGGACGCCTCCCGCAACCTGGGCGAGGCCATGGTCGGCATCAACTGCGACACCCTGCCCGAGCCCGAGCGCTACGCCAACCGCGGCTGGTAGTCCGCAGGTTCGGTGGGGAGCGCGGACCGAACGGTCCGCGCTCCCCCTTGTTTCCCATCCTTCGCGAAGAGGTTCCCCACAGTGACCAGTTCCCCCGTAGTCGGCGTCCTCGCCCTCCAGGGCGACGTGCGCGAGCACGCCATGGCCCTGGCCGAGGCGGACGCGGTGGCCCGGCCGATCCGCCGCCCCGAGGAGCTGGCCGAGGTCGACGCCCTGGTCATCCCCGGCGGCGAGTCCACCACCATGTCCAAGCTGGCGCTGCTGTTCGGGCTGATGCAGCCGCTGCGGGAGCGGGTCGCGGCCGGGATGCCGGTCTACGGCTCCTGCGCAGGCATGATCATGCTGGCCGACAAGATCCTGGACGGCCGGGACGACCAGGAGACCGTCGGCGGCATCGACATGGTGGTGCGGCGCAACGCCTTCGGCCGCCAGAACGAGTCCTTCGAGCAGGCCATCGAGGTGCGCGGGCTGGACGGCGGCCCGGTGCACGGCGTGTTCATCCGGGCGCCCTGGGTCGAGTCGGTGGGCGAGGGCGTCGAGGTGCTCGCCGCGCTGGACCACGAGCGGATCGTGGCGGTGCGTCAGGGTAGTCTGCTGGCCACCTCGTTCCACCCGGAACTGACCGGTGACCACCGCATCCACCGGTTCTTCGTGGACATGGTCCGTGCCCGGGCGTAACGGCAGGTGACGGTAGGATCTCGTCTGTTGTTCGTTTCTCTGGTGTTGTCTTAAGGAGCTACTCGATGTCCGGCCACTCCAAGTGGGCTACCACCAAGCACAAGAAGGCCGCCATCGACGCGAAGCGCGGCAAGCTCTTCGCGAAGATGATCAAGAACATCGAGGTGGCGGCCCGCACCGGCGGCGGTGACCCGGCCGGCAACCCCACGCTCTACGACGCCATCCAGAAGGCCAAGAAGAGCTCGGTGCCGATCGACAACATCAACCGCGCCGTCAAGCGCGGCTCGGGCGCCGAGGCCGGCGGGGCCGACTACTCCACCATCATGTACGAGGGCTACGGCCCCAACGGCGTCGCCGTGCTGATCGAGTGCCTCACCGACAACCGCAACCGCGCCGCCTCCGACGTGCGCGTGGCGATGACCCGCAACGGCGGCTCGATGGCCGACCCGGGCTCGGTGTCGTACATGTTCAACCGCAAGGGCGTCGTGGTGGTCCCCAAGGGCGACAAGCTCGACGAGGACACCGTGATGGAGGCCGTGCTCGACGCCGGCGCCGAGGAGGTCAACGACCTCGGTGACACCTTCGAGGTGCTCAGCGAGGCCACCGACATGGTCGCGGTGCGCACCGCGCTGCAGGACGCCGGCATCGACTACGACTCGGCCGACGCCAACTTCGTCCCCAGCGTCCAGGTCGAGCTGGACGCCGACGGCGCCCGCAAGATCTTCAAGCTGATCGACGCGCTGGAGGACAGCGACGACGTGCAGAACGTCTTCGCCAACTTCGACCTCTCCGCCGAGGTCGTCGCCGAGCTCGACGAGGACGAGTAGTCCTACCGGAAGCTGCCTCCGCCGCCCGGCGCCCACTGCGGGTAGCCGGGCGGCGTCTTGTCTGCGCTGCCTTGTTTGCGCGGGCATGTCCGGGGCTGTTGTGTCGGTGGCAACCGATAGCCTCACCAGGCAACCATCCGTTCGAGGCGAAGGGCGACAACCGTGCGCGTGCTCGGCGTGGATCCGGGGCTGACCCGCTGCGGCGTCGGCGTGGTCGACGGCGCGCCCGGGCGTCCGCTGCGCATGGTCGCCTGCGGGGTGGTGCGCACCCCGGCCGAGCTGGACGTGGCGCACCGGCTGCTGCAGATCGAGGAGGGGCTGGAGCTCTGGTTCGACCGGCACCAGCCCGAACTGGTCGCGGTGGAGCGGGTGTTCGCCCAGCACAACGTCCGCACCGTGATGGGCACCGCGCAGGCCAGCGCGGTGGCGATGCTCTGCGCCACCCGCCGCGGCATCCCGGTCACCCTGCACACCCCCAGCGAGGTCAAGGCCGCCATCAGCGGCAACGGCCGCGCCGACAAGGCCCAGGTCGGGGCCATGGTCACCCGGCTGCTGCGGCTGGACGCGCCGCCCAAGCCGGCCGACGCCGCGGACGCCCTGGCCCTGGCCATCTGCCACATCTGGCGCGGAGCCGCCACCGACCGCATCGCCGCCGCCGTCGCGGCCGCCCGTCCCAAGGAGTACCGCCGATGATCGCCTTCGTCAGTGGACCGGTGGCCGCCCTCGGCCCGGCCTCGGCCGTCATCGAGGTCGGCGGCGTGGGCATGCTGGTCCAGTGCGCCCCCTCGGTGCTGGCCGGGCTGAAGGTCGGCGAGCCCGGCCGGCTGGCCACCTCGCTGGTGGTCCGCGAGGACTCGCTCACCCTCTACGGCTTCGCCGACGACGACGAGCGCACCACCTTCGAGCTGCTGCAGACCGCCAGCGGCATCGGCCCCAAGGTCGCCCAGGCGATGCTCGCGGTGCACCGTCCCGACGCGCTGCGGATCGCGGTCCAGCGCGGCGACGCCAAGACCCTCACCGCCGTCCCGGGGATCGGGCCCAAGGGCGCGCAGAAGCTGCTGATCGAGCTCAAGGACAAGCTGGGCGCGCCCACCGGCGCGGTGCCGGCCCAGCAGCACGCCGTGCTGTCCTCCGGCCCCGCCCCCTGGCAGGACCAGCTGCACGCCGCCCTGGTCGGGCTGGGGTTCGCCCCGCGTGAGGCCGAGGACGCGGTCGCGGCGGTCACCCCCGAGGCCGAGGCCCAGGAGCGGACCGACGTCTCCGCCCTGCTCCGCAGCGCGCTCCGTACCCGCAACCGCACCCGCTGAGGAGCAGCTCGATGAGCCCCTACGACGAGACCACCTCGGCCGTCTCCTCCTCCGCCGACGGCGAGGACCGCGCCGTCGAGGCCGCGCTGCGCCCCAAGGACCTGGGCGAGTTCATCGGCCAGGAGCGGGTCCGCGAGCAGCTGTCGCTGGTGCTCCAGGCGGCCCGGCACCGTGCGGCCACCCCGGACCACGTGCTGCTCAGCGGCCCTCCCGGGCTGGGCAAGACCACCCTGTCGATGATCATCGCGGCGGAGATGAACGCCCCGATCCGGATCACCTCGGGCCCGGCCATCCAGCACGCCGGCGACCTCGCCGCGATCCTCTCCTCGCTGACCGAGGGCGAGGTGCTGTTCCTGGACGAGATCCACCGGATGTCCCGTCCGGCCGAGGAGATGCTCTACATGGCGATGGAGGACTTCCGGGTCGACGTGATCGTCGGCAAGGGCCCCGGCGCCACCGCCATCCCGCTGGAACTGCCGCCGTTCACCCTGGTCGGCGCCACCACCAGGGCCGGGCTGCTGCCCCCGCCGCTGCGCGACCGCTTCGGCTTCACCGGCCACATGGAGTTCTACGCCCCGGTCGAACTGGAGCGGGTGATCCACCGCTCGGCCCGCCTGCTCGACGTCCGGATCGACACCGCGGGCGCGGCGGAGATCGCCGGGCGCTCCCGGGGCACGCCCCGGATCGCCAACCGGCTGCTGCGCCGGGTCCGGGACTTCGCGCAGGTCAGGCATGACGGCGAGGTCACCAGGGAGATCGCCGCCGCCGCCCTCGGGGTGTACGAGGTGGACGAGCGCGGGCTGGACCGGCTGGACCGCGCGGTGCTGCAGGCGCTGCTGAAGCTCTTCGGCGGCGGCCCGGTGGGCCTGTCCACGCTGGCCGTCGCGGTGGGGGAGGAGAGCGAGACGGTGGAGGAGGTCGCCGAGCCGTTCCTGGTGCGCGAGGGCCTGCTGGCCCGTACCCCCAGGGGCCGGATCGCCACCGCCGCCGCCTGGCAGCACCTGGGTCTCACGCCACCGCCCGCCCCGCCGCACACCTCCCTCCCGGCCCAGCAGGACCTCTTCGGCGACGCCGCTGAGGGCTGACTCACAGCGAAGAAGGCCCTGCTACTCGCTTTCGTCGGAACCGGGATGACATGCTTGACGTTGTCCCTCCAAGGCGGGTCGCCTAGACTCCGCCGTTGCCGCTCCCTTTCGGACGGCCCGCCACCGAAAAGACCGGCCGCTTCCCTTGCGGCCTCGCAAAGGACCTGTCAGCCGTGAATTCCTCTTTCCTCGTCATCATCGTCGTCATGATGGGCGCGATGTACCTGATGACCCGCTCTGCCAAGAAGAAGCAGGCGCAGGCCGCGGAGATGCGCAACAAGATGGAGCCCGGTTCCGGTATCCGCACCATCGGCGGTATGTACGCCCTGGTGAAGGCCGTGAACGAGGACTCCGTCGAGCTTGAGGTCGCCCCCGGCGTCCACGCCATCTACGCCAAGAACGCCATCGCCGTCGTGATGGACGGAGCGGAGTACAACCGCATCGTCCACGGCGACGAGGTCGAGGACGAGGCCGAGGAGATCGAGGACGACGCGCAGACGGTCGTCGCCGACGAGGCCCCGGTCGAGCTGGACAAGGCGCCTTCGCTGGAGAAGGCCGATGCCGGGGTGGAGGATGACGCAGAGCCCGCCGCTGACAAGGGCGTAGCCGCCAAGTAGCCTGCCCCATACGGCAGACACGCCGGGGCCACCCAACCCCGGACGGCCCCAACGGACCGCTGCGTCGTGGCCGCGCCATCCCCTGTCCGCCGGACCCCCGGCGGTGACGGCGCGACCCACCCACGGCATGGACAGAGAGAAACGAGAAGGTGGCATCACCCAAATCCCGTCCCCGTGACGGATACCCGGGGCGCGCGATGGGCCTGATCCTGGCGGTCGCGGTGGCCCTGGTGGCCATCATGTTCGCCACCGGGAACACGACCCCCCGCCTCGGCGTCGACCTTGCAGGTGGCACCACCGTCACGCTCAAGGCGGTCGCGCCCAAGAACAACCCCGGCGCTGTCAACAGCACCAGCATGAACGAGGCCGTCTCGATCCTGCAGCAGCGCGTCAACGGGATGGGCGTCTCCGAAGCCACCGTGCAGACCGAGGGCAGCGACACGATCGTGGTGACGATCCCCAAGGGGAACAACACCCAGCAGATCGAGAACGAGGTCGGTACGACCGCGAAGCTGTACTTCCGTCCGGTCCTCGCCGAGGCCCCGTCGGGTGTCACCGTCACCTCCTCGGCCAGTGCCAGCGCCAGTGCCTCGGGAACCGCCTCCGCCTCCGCCTCGGCGAGCACCCAGGCCAACGCCCCCTCGGGTTCGGCCTCCGCTTCCCCGTCCGCGACCAAGACGCAGGGCGACGCGGTCACCGGTGACCTCACCAAGGCCTCGGCGACGGCCAGTGCCAGTGCCACGGCCAAGGCGAGCACCACCCCCGCCGCCACCGGCACCGCAGCAGCAGCCGCATCGAGTTCCGCAGCCGCTGCCGCCTCGCTCACCACCGGCACCGTCCCGGCCGACCTGACGACGCAGTTCGCCAACCTGGACTGCTCCAAGGCCGCCCAGCGGGTGGACCACCAGACCGACACCACCAAGGACGCGGTGGCCTGCTCCTCGGACGCCAGCGCCGGCTACTACATCAAGTACGCCCTGGGTCCGGTGGCCGTCCCCGGCACCGACATCAGCAGCGCCTCGGCCGGCATCAGCACCCAGAACGGCGGCTGGCAGGTCAACCTGAACTTCACCAGCAGCGGTGGCTCGAAGTTCACCACGGTCACCACCGCGCTGGCCAAGAACACCACCCCGGCGAACCAGTTCGCGATCGTCCTGGACGGCAAGGTGCAGTCCGCCCCCTCGGTCTCCTCGGCGATCACCGGCGGCCAGGCGCAGATCACCGGCAGCTTCACCCAGGAGGAGGCGACCAGCCTCGCCAACGTGCTGAGCTACGGCGCGCTCCCGCTGGACTTCAGCAAGCAGGACGTGACCACCGTCTCGCCCGAGCTCGGCAGCAGCCAGCTCACCGCGGGCCTGGTCTCCGGCGCCATCGGTCTGGCACTGGTGATCCTCTACTCGCTGCTCTACTACCGGGGCCTCGGCCTGGTGGCCATCGCCGGTCTGGCGGTCTCCGCCGTGCTGACCTACGCGATCATGTGCCTGCTCGGAGCGACGATCGGGTTCGCGCTGAACCTGCCGGCGGTCTGCGGCGCCATCGTGGCCATCGGTATCACCGCGGACTCCTTCGTCGTCTACTTCGAGAGAATCCGCGACGAACTGCGGCACGGCTCCTCGCTGCGCCCCGCGGTGCAGCGGGCCTGGCCCAAGGCCCGGCGCACCATCCTGGTCGCCGACTTCGTGTCCTTCCTGGCCGCCGCGGTGCTGTACTTCTTCACGGTGGGCAAGGTCCAGGGCTTCGCGTTCACCCTGGGTCTGACCACCCTGCTCGACGTCGTGGTGATCTTCCTGTTCACCAAGCCGCTGATCACCCTGCTGGCCCGCCGGAAGTTCTTCGCCGAGGGCCATCCCATGTCCGGGCTCGACCCCAAGCGGCTGGGCGTGAGGCCCCCGCTGCGCGGCGGCCGCCGTCCCGCCGAGACCAAGGAGGCCTGACCAGATGTCCCGCTTCGGCAACATCGGCCACCGGCTCTTCACCGGCGAACTCAGCTTCGACTTCGTCGGTCGGCGCAAGCTCTGGGTCGCCCTCTCCGGGGTGATCGTGCTCGCGGCGATCCTCGGCCTCAGCCTGCGCGGCCTGAACCTCGGCATCGAGTTCAAGGGCGGCGAGATCTACACGATCTCCAAGCCCGGGGTCACCGTCAGCCAGGCCCAGGACGTCGCCAACAAGATCACCGGCGACAACTCCTCGGTGGTGCAGTCCTCCTCCAGCAGTTCCGGCAAGCAGATCACCATCCAGATCAGCGCCGCCGAGAACGTCACCACGGAGAAGGCGATCACCGAGATCACCTCCCAGCTGGGCGTCCCGGCCAACCAGGTCAGCACCCAGATGATCGGTGCCAGCTGGGGCCAGGACATCAGCAAGAAGGCCCTGTACGGGATCATCGCCTTCATGGTGCTGGTGACGCTCTACCTCGCCGTCGCCTTCGAGTGGCGGCTCGCGGTGGGCGCCCTGGTCGCGCTGCTGCACGACATGGTGATCACCGTCGGCGTCTACGCCCTGCTGGGCTTCACCGTCACCTCGGGCACGGTGATCGGCTTCCTGACCGTCCTCGGCTACTCGCTCTACGACACCGTCGTGGTGTTCGACGGCCTCAAGGACGCCACCAAGAAGCTGGGCACCCAGTCCAGGCTGAACTACAGCGACGCCGCCAACCAGTCGCTGAACAGCACCCTGGTGCGGTCCATCAACACCACCATCCTGGCGCTGCTGCCGGTCGCGGCGCTGCTGTTCATCGGCGGCGGCCTGCTCGGCGCCGGCACCCTGAACGACATCTCGCTGGCGCTGTTCGTCGGCCTGAGCGCCGGTGCCTACTCCTCGATCTGCGTCGCCACCCCGATGGTGGCCTGGCTCAAGGAGAAGCAGCCGGAGAACATCGCGCTGGCCAAGAAGGTCAGGCAGCGCCGGGCCGCCGAGGCCAAGGCCGCGGCGGAGGGCGTGGTCCTGGACCAGGCCGACCGCGCGGGCCAGGACGACGAGGCCGCCGAGGGCAACGTCCCGGTCAGCAGCGGCAGCGGCGCCGGCGGCAGCACGGGTCCCCGGCGCCAGCCGGTCAACCGCAGCCGCAACGACCGCCGGGCCCCCGGCAAGAGGAAGTAGCACCACATGAGCACCGACGACCTGGCCGCACTGCTGGCCTCCCGGATCCGCGACGTCCCGGACTACCCCAAGCCCGGAGTGGTCTTCAAGGACATCGCGCCGCTGCTGGACGACGCGGTGGCCTTCGCCGCCCTGGTCGACCACCTGGCGGCACGGGCCAAGGCCCTGGGCGCGACCAAGGTCGTCGGCCTCGAGGCGCGCGGCTTCATCCTGGCGGCCCCGGCCGCCTACGCCGCGGGCGCGGGCTTCGTCCCGGTCCGCAAGGAGGGCAAGCTGCCCGGCCCCTGCTTCAGCCAGGCCTACGACCTGGAGTACGGCTCGGCGGTGATAGAGGTCCAGTGCGACGCCTTCGTCCCCGGTGAGCGGGTGCTGGTGGTCGACGACGTGCTGGCCACCGGCGGCACCGTCGAGGCCTCGCTGGACCTGGTCCGCCGGGCCGGGGCGGAGCTGGCCGGAGTGGCGGTGCTGATGGAGCTCGGCTTCCTCGGCGGCCGTGAGCGCCTGCAGCCCCACCTGGGCGAAGCCCCCCTGGAAGCGATCATCGCGCTGTAGCAGGCGGTCTGCGCGCAGGGGTACGGGGCGTCGCGCCCCGAAAGGCCGGAGTACAGCAGGACCGACGCGGGCGGGTCACCGGAACAAACGGTGGCCCGCCCGCGCTCGGTACCATGAGGAGTCCCCGCCACTGAACGCGTGGGGCCCACGCTCGAGGAGTGCACTTGCCGGAAGAGGTCGTGCCCACCACTGCCAGCGCGCAGGACGGTGCCCCCGCCACCACTCCAGCCGTCCGGGAGACGACGAAGGAGGGGCCGCAGGCACTGCGCCCCGCCACGCCTTCCCCGAGCCGCGTACGGGCCCGTCTGGCCCGTCTCGGCGGGCAGCGCAGCAGCGCCTTCAACCCGGTCCTGGAGCCGCTCTTCCGGATCGTGCGCGGCAACGACCCCAAGGCCGACCTGGTCACCCTGGAGCGCGCCTACCAGATCGCCGAGCGCTGGCACCGCGGCCAGAAGCGCAAGAGCGGCGACCCGTACATCACCCACCCGCTCGCCGTCGCCACCATCCTGGCCGAGCTGGGCATGGACACCCCGACCCTGATGGCCGGGCTGCTGCACGACACCGTCGAGGACACCGACTACGGCCTGGAGACGCTGCGCCGCGACTTCGGCGACACCGTGGCCATGCTGGTCGACGGCGTCACCAAGCTGGACAAGGTCAAGTTCGGCGAGGCCGCCCAGGCCGAGACGGTCCGCAAGATGGTCGTCGCCATGGCCAAGGACCCGCGTGTCCTGGTCATCAAGCTGGCCGACCGGCTGCACAACATGCGCACCATGCGCTACCTCAAGCGGGAGAAGCAGGAGAAGAAGGCCCGCGAGACCCTGGAGATCTACGCCCCGCTGGCGCACCGGCTGGGCATGAACACCATCAAGTGGGAGCTGGAGGACCTCGCCTTCGCGATCCTCTACCCCAAGATGTACGACGAGATCGTCCGGCTGGTCGCCGAACGCGCCCCCAAGCGCGACGAGTACCTGACCACCGTCACCGACCAGGTCGTCGGCGACTTCAGGGCGGCCAGGATCAAGGCCACGGTCACCGGACGCCCCAAGCACTACTACAGCGTCTACCAGAAGATGATCGTGCGCGGCCGCGACTTCGCCGAGATCTACGACCTGGTGGGCATCCGGGTCCTGGTCGACTCGGTCCGCGACTGCTACGCGGCGCTGGGCACCATCCACGCGCGGTGGAACCCGGTGCCGGGGCGGTTCAAGGACTACATCGCCATGCCCAAGTTCAACATGTACCAGTCGCTGCACACCACGGTGATCGGCCCCGGCGGCAAGCCGGTCGAGCTGCAGATCCGCACCTTCGACATGCACCGCCGCGCCGAGTACGGCATCGCCGCGCACTGGAAGTACAAGCAGCAGGCCGTCGCCGGCGCCTCCAAGGTGCGCACCGACACCCCCACCGGCAAGGGCGCCAAGGCCGACACCGTCAACGAGATGGCCTGGCTGCGGCAGCTGCTGGACTGGCAGAAGGAGACCGAGGACCCCAGCGAGTTCCTGGAGTCGCTGCGCTTCGACCTGTCCAACAACGAGGTCTTCGTCTTCACGCCCAAGGGCGACGTGATAGCGCTGCCCGCCGGGGCCACCCCGGTGGACTTCGCCTACGCCGTGCACACCGAGGTCGGTCACCGCACCATAGGCGCACGCGTCAACGGCCGGCTGGTGCCGCTGGAGTCCACCCTGGACAACGGCGACCTGGTCGAGGTCTTCACCTCCAAGGCCGCCAACGCCGCGCCGTCGCGCGACTGGCTGGGCTTCGTCAAGTCGCCCCGGGCCCGCAACAAGATCCGCGCCTGGTTCTCCAAGGAGCGCCGCGAGGAGGCGATCGAGCAGGGCAAGGAGGCCATCACCCGGGCCATGCGCAAGCAGGGCCTGCCGCTGCAGCGGATCCTCACCGGCGACTCGCTGGTCACCCTGGCGCACGAGATGCGCTACCCGGACATCTCCTCGCTCTACGCCGCGATCGGCGAGGGCCATGTCTCCGCGCAGACCATCGTGCAGAAGCTGGTCCAGGCCCTGGGCGGGGAGGAGGGCGCGACCGAGGACATCGCCGAGACCACGACGCCGTCGCCGAGCACCGGCCGCCGCAGTCGCCGCAGCGCGGCCGACCCGGGTGTGGTCGTCAAGGGCGTCGCCGACGTCTGGGTCAAGCTCTCCCGCTGCTGCACGCCCGTTCCCGGCGACCCCATCGTCGGCTTCGTGACCCGCGGCAACGGCGTCTCGGTGCACCGCGCGGACTGTGTCAACGTGGACGCGCTGGCGCAGCAGCAGGAGCGCATGGTCGAGGTGGAGTGGGCGCCGACCCAGTCCTCGGTCTTCCTGGTCGCGATCCAGGTCGAGGCACTGGACCGGTCCCGGCTGCTCTCGGACGTCACCCGGGTCCTCTCGGACCAGCACGTGAACATCCTGTCGGCGGCGGTCCAGACCTCCCGCGACCGGGTCGCCATGAGCCGCTTCACCTTCGAGATGGGCGACCCCAAACACCTCGGCCACGTGCTCAAGGCCGTCCGCGGCGTCGAAGGCGTGTACGACGTCTACCGCGTCACCTCGGCGAGGTCGCGCTAAAGGTGCGGGTCGTGGTGGGCTTGTCGCGCAGTTCCCCGCGCCCCTAGGGGGCTGCAACCGGGCCAGTTGCAAACGTCCAGGGGCGCGGGGAACTGCGCGACAAGCCATGCACCTCGGTGCACCCTCGTTGAGACAGTTCCCCGCGCCCCTGATAGTGCAACCGGGCGTCTGCGGGAAAGGCTAGCCGCCGAACTCCTGGAGGCCCTTGCGGGCCTGGTCCAGCAGCTCCTGGCGGCCGGCCAGCTCCTTCTCGAGCTTGGCCACCCGGGAGGAGTCGTTGCGGGCCTGGGCGGCGGCGATCTGCTGCTGCAGCTTGTCGACAGCCGCCTGCAGCAGACCCGTCATGCCCTCGGCACGAGCCCTCGCCTCGGGGTTGCTGCGCTGCCACTCGGCCTCCTCGGCCTCGCGGATCGCGCGCTCCACCGTGTGCAGCCGCCCCTCCAGCTTCGGCCGGGCGTCGCGCGGCACATGGCCGATCTCCTCCCACCGCTCGGCCACCGACCGGTAGGTCGCCTTGGCCGCCTTGAGGTCGCCCACCGGCAGCAGCGTCTCGGCCTCGACCACCAGCGCCTCCTTGAGCACGAGATTCTCGCGCTCGCCGGCGTCACGCTCGTCGAACACCGCCGACCTGGCCTGGAAGAAGACGTCCTGCGCGCCCCGGAACCGGGCCCACAGTTCGTCCTCGGCCTCGCGCTGGGCGCGCCCCGCCGCCTTCCACTCGGTCATCAGCTCGCGGTAGCGAGCCGCCGTCGCTCCCCAGTCGGTCGAGGACGACAGCGACTCGGCCTCCTTGGCCAGCTTCTCCTTGGCCTGGCGGGCCTCGTCCCGCTGCTGGTCCAGCGTCGCGAAGTGGGCCTTGCGGCGCTTGGAGAACGTCGAGCGGGCGTGCGAGAAGCGGTGCCAGAGCTCGTCGTCCGACTTGCGGTCCAGCCGCGGCAGGCCCTTCCAGGTGTCCACCAGCGCGCGCAGCCGGTCCCCGGCGTCGCGCCACTGCGTCGACTCCGCCAGCTGCTCCGCCTCGGCGACCAGCGCGTCCTTGGCGGTCCTGGCCTCCTCCTGGGCCTTGGCCCGAGCCGCCTTGCGCTCCTCGCGGCGGCTGTCCACCTCGCCCACCAGCGCCTGCAGGCGCTTGGCGAGGGCCTCCAGGTCGCCGACCGCATGCCCCTCGGCCACCTGCGCCTGCAGGTGCTCGATGGCGGTCATGGCGTCCTTGGTCGCCAGGTCCGTGGTCCGGACCCGGCGCTCCAGCAGACCGATCTCGACGGCGATGCCCTCGTACTTCCGGGTGAAGTAGGCGAGAGCCTCGTCGGGGGAGCCTGCCTGCCACGAACCGACGACGCGTTCGCCATCGGCCGTCCGCACGTAGACGGTCCCCTCGTCGTCGACACGGCCCCACGGGTCGCTGGTCACAGCGCCTCCTCCATATGGTGACCCTTCGCCCTGGGGGAGGGCCACCGTCCACAGTTCATTGCCCGGCCGGCCCATCAACCAACAGTCCGCCGCCGGGACCACGCACCCTACAAGACGCCAACATAGGCGACCGGCACCGGTGCTGTCCGTATCCCGGCGGCGAAAACTGTCCCGCGCGCCGTCAGCTCTTCTTGGTCGTCACGGTGTTCATCGTGACGGTCTGCAGCGGGTTGCCGTCACCGGTGCCGTTGGCGTTGTTGGTGCCCGCCGCGGCGATCTTCTGGAGGGTGCTCAGGCCCCCGGTGATGGTCCCGAACGGGGTGTAGCTCGCGGACAGCGTGCTGTCCTTGTAGACCAGGAAGAACTGGCTGCCGTTGGTGTTGGCGCCGGAGTTCGCCATCGCCACGGTGCCGGCCGGATAGGTGCCGCCCTTGATCGAGGAGGCGGTCAGGTTCTCGTCCTTGAACTTGTAGCCAGGGCCGCCGGAGCCGGTGCCGGTCGGGTCGCCGCACTGCAGCACGTAGATCCCGGCGGTGGTCAGCCGGTGGCAGGTGACGTGGTCGAAGAAGTGCTGACTCGCCAGGTAGACGAAGGAGTTGACGGTGTGCGGCGCGGCCGCGGCGTCCAGCTTGATGGTGATCGGGCCGCAGTTGGTGCTGATCGTGGCGGTGTAGGTCGACTGGGTGTCGATGGTCAGGGCCGGCTCGGTCTTCCACTGCTTGGTGGTCGCCTTGCCCGCAGCCGGGGTGGTGCAGCCCGCGACATGGGCGGAACCGGCCGCAGCCGCGGTCGCACTCGCGCTGGCCGTCGCGGTCGCCGAGGCCTTCGCGGTCACGGCCTTCTTGGGCTTGTCGCCCGCCCCGGTCGCCGCCCAGGCGCCGCCCGCGATCCCGGCCACCGCGAGCACCGACACGCCCACGATCGCGCTGTTCCTGCGGGTCTTCTTCACCGACGCCCGACGCCGCGCCACCTGGCGTTCGTACTTGAGCCGCTCCAGCTCCCGCCGCCGCTTCTCCTTGTCCTTGGGCAGGGGCTTGCTTGGCCTGTCGTTGGGTGCCACCGACCGTCACTCCTTCGCGTCCGCCGCAGCCCGTGCGGGGGATCTTCGTACCCGTTGGCCGCTCAGTGTAGGGATGGAATCTGTAAACGTGGTGTCAGGTCCCTACAAGCTGTTCCCGAGGGCCCGCGGCGAACAACGGGTTCGCGATCGTCCCTGCCCCGCCGGTAGGCTGCGCACAGACTTCTACCGTGCTCAGCCAGGACAAACAAGGACTCACGTGTTCATCGCCGGTTTCCCCGCAGGGGCCTGGGGCACCAACTGCTACCTGGTCGCCCCCGCGGCCGGCGAGGAGTGCGTGATCGTCGACCCGGGGCACCAGGCCACCGCCGGGGTCGAGGAGGCCGTCCGCGAGCACGGGCTCAAGCCGGTCGCGGTGGTGCTCACGCACGGACACATCGACCACGTCGCCTCGGTGATGCCCATCTGCGGCGCACGCGGCATCCCGGCCTGGATCCACCCCGAGGACCGCTACATGCTGGCCGACCCGGAGCGGGCCCTCGGCCGCTCCTTCGGCGCGCAGCTGATGGGCGAGCTGACCGTCGGCGAACCGGACGACCTGCGGATCCTGGAGGACGGCAGTGTGCTGGAGCTCGCCGGGCTGCGGCTCACCGTCGACCACGCCCCGGGCCATACCGGGGGGTCGGTGACCTTCAGGACCCCCGCCGCTCCGGAGCTGCCTCCGGTGCTGTTCTCGGGTGACCTGCTGTTCGCCGGCTCGGTAGGACGTACCGATCTCCCCGGAGGCGACCACGACGCCCTCCTGGAGTCGCTGGCCCGCGTGTGCCTGCCGCTCCAGGACGAGACCGTGGTGCTCTCCGGACACGGCCCCCAGACCACCATCGGCCGCGAGCGCGCGAGCAACCCCTACCTGCTCCAGGTAGCGGGCGCGGACGCCGCCGAGCCCGGCGCAGCGCGCCGGGGCATCTGATTCGAGACGAGACGTGAGCAGCTCTTTCCAGGCCCCGAAGGGCACCTACGACATCCTGCCCGCCACGGCCCCGACCGTGCTGGCCGTGCGTGAGGCCATCGCCGCCCCGTTGCGTCGGGCTGGCTACGGCTACATCGAGACACCCGTCTTCGAGGACATCAAGCTCTTCTCTCGCGGCGTCGGCGAGTCCACCGACATCGTCAGCAAGGAGATGTTCACCCTCACCAAGCGTGGCAAGGAGGAGCTGGCGCTGCGCCCAGAGGGCACCGCCTCGGTGCTGCGAGCCACCCTGGAAGCCAACCTCCACCGGATCGGCAACCTGCCGGTCAAGCTCTGGTACAGCGGCTCGCAGTACCGCTACGAGCAGCCGCAGAAGGGGCGTTACCGTCAGTTCTGGCAGGTGGGGGCGGAGGCCATCGGCGCGGAGGACCCGGCGCTCGACGCCGAGCTGATCATTCTCGCCAATGACGCCTACCGCTCGCTCGGTCTGCGCGACTTCCGGATCCTGCTGAACAGCCTCGGCGACAAGCAGTGCCGGCCGGTCTACCGCGCCGCCCTGCAGGAGTTCCTGCGCGGGCTCGACCTGGACGCCGACACGGTCCGCCGGGCCGAGATCAACCCGCTGCGGGTGCTCGACGACAAGCGGCCCGAGGTGCAGAAGCAGCTGGTCGGCGCGCCGATGCTGGTCGACTACCTGTGCGAGGACTGCAAGGCCTACCACGAGCAGGTCCGGGCGGTCCTCACCGACGCCGGCGTCGCCTTCGAGGACGACACCAAGCTGGTCCGCGGACTGGACTACTACACCCGCACCACCTTCGAGTTCGTCCACGACGGCCTGGGCTCGCAGTCCGCGGTCGGCGGCGGCGGGCGCTACGACGGGCTGTCCGAGATGATCGGCGGACCCGCGCTGCCCTCCGTCGGCTGGGCGCTGGGCGTGGACCGCACCGTGCTCGCGCTGGAGGCCGAGGGCATCGAACTGCCGGGCGCTGCGGCCTCCGACGTCTTCGCCGTGCCGCTCGGCGAGCAGGCGCGTACGGTCCTGTTCCGGACCGTCACCGAGCTGCGCCGGGCCGGCGTCAGCGCTGACATCGTCTTCGGCGGCAAGGGGCTCAAGGCCGCGATGAAGGCCGCCGACCGCTCCGGCGCGCGCTACGCGCTGGTCGCCGGGGACCGTGATCTCGCCGAGAACCTGGTACAGCTCAAGGACCTCACCACCGGTGACCAGACCCCGGTCGCCCTGGACGCTCTCGTCACCACCCTCAAGGAGAAGCTCTCGTGATCCGCAGCCATGAAGCCGGCACGCTCCGCCCGGAGCACGCCGGCACCACCGTGACCCTCGCAGGCTGGGTCGCCCGCCGCCGCGACCACGGCGGTGTCGCCTTCATCGATCTGCGTGACGCATCCGGCACCGTCCAGGTCGTGGTCCGCGACCTGGAGGCGGTGTCCGAGCTGCGCTCCGAGTGGTGCGTCAAGGTCGTCGGCGACGTCCGGATCCGCCCCGAGGGCAACGCCAACACCGAGATCCCGACCGGCGAGGTCGAGGTCGTGGTCAGCGAGTTGACGGTGCTCTCCGAGGCCGCCCCGCTGCCGTTCCAGGTCGCCGAGTACGAGCCGGGTTCGGTCAACGAGGAGGTGCGGCTCCGCTACCGCTACCTCGACCTGCGCCGCGAGGGCCCGGCCAAGGCGCTGCGGCTGCGCTCGCGCGCCACGCACCTGATCCGCACGGTGATGGAGGAGAACGGCTACCTCGACATCGAGACGCCGTACCTGACCCGCTCCACCCCCGAGGGCGCCCGCGACTTCCTGGTCCCGGTCCGGCTGCAGCCCGGCCACTGGTACGCCCTGCCGCAGTCGCCGCAGCTGTTCAAGCAGCTGCTGATGGTGGCCGGCATGGAGCGGTACTACCAGATCGCCCGCTGCTTCCGGGACGAGGACTTCCGCGCGGACCGCCAGCCGGAGTTCACCCAGCTCGACGTCGAGGCCTCGTTCGTGGACCAGGAGGACATCCTGGAGCTGGGCGAGAAGCTGGTCACCCGGATCTGGAGCGAGGTGCACGGCTACGACGTGCCCACCCCGCTGCCCCGGCTGACCTACGCGGAGGCGATGTCCCGCTACGGCTCGGACAAGCCCGACGTCCGCTTCGGCAACGAGCTGACCGACCTGACCGAGTACTTCGCCGGCACCGAGTTCCGCGTCTTCCAGGCCCCCTACGTGGGCGCCGTGGTGATGCCCGGCGGCGCCTCGCAGCCGCGCAAGCAGCTCGACGCCTGGCAGGACTGGGCCAAGGCCCGCGGCGCCCGCGGCCTGGCCTACGTGCTGGTGGACGAGGACGGCTCGCTGCGCGGCCCGGTCGCCAAGAACCTCTCCGAGGCGCACCTGGCCGGGCTGGCCGAGGCGGCCGGTGCCAAGCCCGGCGACGCGGTGTTCTTCGCCGCGGGCAAGCGCACCGCCTCGCAGGAGCTGCTGGGCGCCGCCCGGCTGGAGATCGGCCGCCGCTGCGAGCTGATCGACGAGTCGGCGTGGGCCTTCCTCTGGGTGGTCGACTTCCCGATGTTCGAGCCGATCGAGGACGACAAGGGCGAGTTCCAGGGCTGGCACGCGGTGCACCACCCCTTCACCGCGCCCACCGCCGAGTCCCTGGACACCTTCGACAAGGACCCCGGCAACGCCCTCTCCAACGCCTACGACCTGGTGCTCAACGGCAGCGAGATCGGCGGCGGCTCGATCCGTATCCACCAGAAGGACGTGCAGAAGCGTGCCTTCGACGCGATCGGCCTGAGCGAGGAGGAGGCCCAGTCCCAGTTCGGCTTCCTGCTCAACGCCTTCGACTTCGGCCCCCCGCCGCACGGTGGCATCGCCCTGGGCCTGGACCGTCTGGTCGCCCTGCTCGGCGGCTACGACACCATCCGCGACGTGATGGCCTTCCCGAAGACCAGCACCGGCGGCGACCCGCTCACCGGCGCCCCGACCCCGATCACCGCGCAGCAGCGCAAGGAAGCGGGCGTCGACGCCAAGCCGAAGAGCGAGCAGCCCGAGGCCTGACGGCCCCGACGCCAGTGCCCCGCCCGGTCGAAGCGACCGGGCGGGGCACTGGCGTTCTCGGACCAGTTACGTCAACTGGCCTTCACCAGACCGGGTTCGAGCGCATGGCCCGGTTGGTCGGCCGGTAGCGGCTGGGCCACCGGGCTGCTCTCGTCGAACGGCAGCTCGCCGCTCAGCACCTTGTCGAGCCGGGCGTGGTCGAGCTCCTTGGTCCAGTGCCCGATCAGCACGGTGGCCACGGCGTTGCCGGCGAAGTTGGTCAGGGCGCGGGCCTCGGACATGAAGCGGTCGATGCCCACGATCAGTCCGACGCCGTCCACCAGGGCCGGCTGGTGCGACTGCAGGCCGCCGGCCAGGGTGGCCAGCCCGGCGCCGGTGACCCCGGCAGCGCCCTTGCTGGCGATCACCATGAACAGCAGCAGTGAGATCTGCTCGCCCAGCGACAGCGGCCTGTCCATGGCCTGGGCGATGAAGATCGACGACATGGTCAGGTAGATCGCGGTGCCGTCGAGGTTGAAGCTGTAGCCGGCCGGGACGGTGATCCCGGCGACCGGGCGGCTCACACCGAGGTGCTCCATCTTGGCGATCAGCCGCGGCAGCGCGCTCTCGGACGAGGACGTGGACAGGATCAGCAGGAACTCCCGGCCCAGGTAGCGCAGCAGTTGGAGGATGTTGACCCCGGCGGCCAGCCGCAGCAGCGCGCCGAGCACCACCAGGACGAAGATCGCGCAGGTCAGGTAGAAGCCCAGCATGATGACGGCCAGGCTCTTCAGTGCGTCCACGCCGGTGGCGCCGACCACCGCGGCCATCGCGCCGAAGGCGCCCACCGGGGCCACCCACATGATCATCGACATGACCTTGAACACCAGGGCCTGGATGTGTTCGAGCCCGCGCAGCACCGGGGCGCCGACCGGGCCCAGCGACTGCAGGGCGAAGCCCACCAGCAGCGCCACCAGGAGCGTCTGCAGTACCTGACCGCCCGTCAGCGCCGAGACCAGGGTGGTCGGGATGATGCCGAGCAGGAAGTCGCTGGTGCTCTCCGAGCCGCCCGCGGCCGCCTGGGCGTGGCCGGACTTGGCCAGGGCCTCGGTCAGGTGCAGCCCGCTGCCGGGCTCCAGCAGGTTGCCGACGACCAGGCCGAGGGCCAGCGCCACCGTCGACATGACCAGGAAGTAGCCCAGGGCCAGGCCGCCGACCTTGCCCACCTTGGCGGCCTTGGTCACCGAACCGATGCCCAGCACGATCGTGGTGAAGATGATCGGACTGATCATCATCTTGATCAGGTTCACGAAGCCGGTGCCGATCGGCTTCAGGTCCACCGCGAACGAGGGCGCGGCCAGGCCCACCACGATCCCGGCCAGCACGGCCGCGATCACCAGCAGGTACAGGATGTGGGTGCGGCCGCCCGGACGTCTGCCCGCGGGCGGCGCTGCTGCGGTTGCCTCGGAGGTCATGCTGCGGCTCCTTTGCCGGTCATACGGTCCGTCCCGGGTGGTGGGCCGGTTCCGACGACTATCGGCGCGGGCGTGGCGCGGGTCACGTTTGCGTTCATACTGTTCACGGCCGCCGGGGGTTCGCAGCCGTCCGGCGAGCGGGCACACTTTGGCTCATGTCCCCGCCACGACGTCCGTCCCCGCCACGACGTCAGCGCCCCCGTCCCGCGCGGAGCCTCGCCGGACAGCTCTTCGCGGTCCAGGTGCTGATCGTGGCGCTGGTCGTGGCCGCCGGCGCGGTGCTGACCTACTGGCTCACCAGCGACCGCACCGAGCAGTCCGCCGAACGCCAGGTCACCGCGGTGGCCCGGGCGGTCGCCGACTCGCCGACGGTGCGCTCGGGGGTGCTCTCGGCGGACCCCACCGCGGTGCTGCAGCCCTACGCCGACCGGGTCTGGCGGGACAGCGAGGCCGCCGTCGACTTCGTCACCATCATGGACACCCACGGCATCCGCTGGACGCATCCCAACCCCGCGGAGATAGGCAAGCCCTTCCTCGGGCACATCGCCCCCGCCCTGGCCGGACGGACCTTCACCGAGACCTACACCGGGACCCTCGGCTCCTCGGTGCGGGCGGTCACCCCGGTCCTGGACGACCGGGGCAAGGTGGTCGCCCTGGTCAGCGTCGGGATCAAGGTGCAGTCCGTGTCCGAGCAGCTCCGGGGCCCGGTCACGGCACTGGTCCTGGTCGCGGTGGCGGCGCTGCTGCTGGGCGCGCTGGGCAGCTGGCTGGCCAACCGCCGGCTGCGCCGGCACACCCACGGAATGGGCCCGGCCGAGCTCAGCCACCTCTACGAGTACCACCAGGCCACGCTGCACTCGGTCCGGGAGGGACTGCTGCTGCTGGACCGCGACGGCACGGTGCTGCTGTGCAACGACGCCGCCCGCGAACTCCTGGCCCTGGAAGGGGAGGTGGAGGGCCGTCCGCTGGGGGACCTGGGCCTCCCTGAGCCGTTGTGCACGGCGATCGCTGGCCAGGACGCACTGCGCGACGAGGTGCAGCTCACCGCCGAGCGCGTGGTCGTCGTCAACACCTCCGCCATCGGCGACGGACCCGCCCTGGGCACCGTGGTGACCCTGCGCGACCACACCGAACTGCAGGCGCTGTCCGGCGAACTCGACTCGGTGCGCGGATTCGCCGACGCGCTCGGCGCCCAGGCGCACGAGGCAGCCAACCGGCTGCACGCGGTGGTCTCGCTGATCGAACTGGGCCGGCACCGGCAGGCGGTGGAGTTCGCCACCGCCGAGCTGGAACTGGCCCAGCAGCTCACCGACCGGGTCGTCGGCGCCGTCAGCGAGCCGGTGCTGGCCGCGCTGCTGCTGGGGAAGGCGGCGCAGGCCGCCGAACGCGGGGTCGAGCTCACCATCACCGAGGACAGCCTGATCGACGACTCGCTGGCCGGCGCGGTCGGCGCCCGCGACCTGGTCACCCTGCTGGGCAACCTGATCGACAACGCCATGGACGCCGCCATCGAGGGCGCCGCCGGGAGCCCGCGGCCGCCCGAGGTCACCGTCACCGCCCGCAACGCCTCCGGCGAGCTGCTGCTCCGGGTCGCCGACACCGGACGCGGCATCGACCCCGACGCGGTGGAGAAGGTGTTCCGCCGCGGCTGGTCCACCAAGCAGCCGGGACGCGGGCTCGGCCTGGCCCTGGTGGCGCAGACGGCGCGCCGCAACGGCGGCACCGTGGTCGCCGACAGCCCGGCCGGGACCGGCGCGGTGCTCACCGTCCGGATCCCGTTGCGGCACGCGGGAGTGGTGCCGCGATGACGATCGACGTGCTGGTGGTCGAGGACGATCCGGTCGCCGCGGACGCGCATGCGCTCTACGTGGGACGCGCCCCCGGCTTCCGCTGCGTCGGCGCGGTGCACAGTGTGGGGGCGGCGCTGCGTTTCCTGGAGCGGCGCCGCGCCGAGGGCGACCCGGTGGCGCTGCTGCTGCTCGACCTCTACCTGCCGGACGGCCACGGCCTGGAACTGGTCGGACGGCTGCGGGCGGCCGGGCACGGCGCCGACATCATCGCCGTCACCTCGGCCCGGGACCTGGCGACGGTGCGTCAGGCGGTGTCCGTCGGGGTGGTCCAGTACCTGCTGAAGCCCTTCGCCGCGGCCTCGCTGCGCAGCAAGCTGGAGCACTACGCCCGCTACCGGGCCTCGCTGGCCCGGGACGGCGAGGCGCTGGGCCAGGACGAGGTGGACCAGGCCTTCGCCGAACTGCGCTCGGCCGACCGCAGCACCCTGCCCAAGGGGCTGACCGGCGCGACCCTGGAGGCCGTCGCCGCGGTCCTGCGCCAGTCGGACGTCGGGCTGGCGGCCGCCGCGGTCGGCACCGCGGCCGGGGTCTCCAGGATCACCGCGCGCCGCTACCTGGAGTACCTGGTCGAGACCGGCCGTGCGGTCCGCGAGCCGCAGTACGGCAACGTGGGCAGACCCGAGCTCTGCTACCGGCCGCGGTGACCAGGCCGCGGTGACCAGGCCGCGGTGACCAGGCCGGGGTGTCGGAGCCAGGCAGTAGGGTCGTTGCGTGGAACCTGACCTGTTCACCGCCGCCGCCGAGGAGCGCAAGGCCGCCGAGCCGGCCCGCTCGCCGCTGGCCGTGCGGATGCGGCCGCGGAACCTGGACGAGGTGGCCGGGCAGCGCCGGCTGCTGAACCCGGGGTCGCCGCTGCGGCGGCTGGTGGAGCGCGCCGGCGGGCCCGCGGCCTCGTCGTCGGTGATCCTGCACGGCCCGCCGGGGACCGGCAAGACCACCCTCGCCTATGTGATCAGCCAGGCCACCGAGAAGCGCTTCGTGGAGCTGTCGGCGATCACCGCGGGGGTGAAGGAGGTCCGCGCGGTCATCGAGTCGGCGCGGCGCGAGGTGGGCATGTCGGGTCGGGAGACCGTGCTCTTCCTCGACGAGATCCACCGCTTCTCCAAGGCCCAGCAGGACAGCCTGCTGCCGGCGGTGGAGAACCAGTGGGTCACGCTGATCGCGGCCACCACCGAGAACCCCTTCTTCTCGGTGATCTCGCCGCTGCTGTCGCGTTCGCTGCTGCTCACCCTGGAGTCGCTGACCGACGACGACATCCGCGAGCTGCTGCACCGGGCGGTGACCGACGAGCGCGGGCTGGGCGGCGCGCTGGCGCTGGCCGCGGACGCCGAGGACCACCTGGTGCGGATCGCCGGCGGCGACGCCCGCAAGGCGCTGACCGCGCTGGAGGCGGCCGCGGGCACGGCGCTGGCGCTGGGCGAGGCGGAGATCCGGCTGGAGACGGTCGAGCAGGCCGTCGACAAGGCGGCGGTCCGCTACGACCGGGACGGCGACCAGCACTACGACGTCGCCAGCGCGCTGATCAAGTCGATCCGGGGCAGCGACGTCGACGCCGCGCTGCACTACCTGGCCCGGATGATCGAGGCGGGCGAGGACCCCAGGTTCATCGCCCGGCGGCTGATGATCTCGGCGAGCGAGGACATCGGCCTGGCGGACCCCAATGCGCTGCCGATCGCGGTGGCGGCCGCCCAGGCGGTGGCGATGATCGGTTTCCCGGAGGCCTCGCTCACGCTGTCGCACGCGGTGATCGCGCTCGCGCTGGCGCCCAAGTCCAACTCGGCGACGCTGGCCATCTCCGCCGCCCTGGAGGACGTCCGCAAGGGGCTGGCCGGACCGGTGCCGCCGCATCTGCGGGACGGCCACTACGCGGGGGCGAAGAAGCTGGGCCACGCCCAGGGCTACGTCTACCCGCACGACCTGCCGGACGGGGTGGCCGCGCAGCAGTACGCACCGGACGCCATCGCCGGCAAGCACTACTACGTGCCGGGCCGGCACGGCGCCGAGGCCCGCTACGCGGACGTGGTGGACTGGGTGCGCAAGAAGCTGGCCGGTCAGTAGCGCCGGTCAGTAGCGCCGGTCGGTAGCGCTGGTCAGGAGCACCGGTACGGGTCCGTTAGACTGGCCCGAGCGAGATGTCCCGTCGCCCGGGTGAGAGCCCGGCGTCACCAGCGGGACGTCATACAGGGAACCGCACCGCGAGGAGCGGTTCCAGGAGCGTTGCGCACCCTTCGGGTGTCGCGTGCAGCCCACTATCCCTCCAGGGATGGTGGGCCTGTCGTGTGCTGCACATTGTGCCCGGTTCCGGTGACTGGCTGTCCCGGACCGCGAGATGCGACCTCCTTCAACAGTGGTGAGCCGATTCGTACAGTGAGATGAGGTTTGGTTCATGGCGAACCAGAAGCGTCCCAAGGTCAAGATTGCCCGCGCCCTGGGCATTCCGCTGACCCCGAAGTCCGTCAAGTACTTCGAGGCGCGCCCCTACCCGCCCGGCCAGCACGGCCGTGGCCGCAAGCAGAACTCGGACTACAAGGTCCGTCTGGTCGAGAAGCAGCGCCTGCGCGCTCAGTACGACCTGAGCGAGACCCAGATGGCCCGTGCGTTCGACCGTGCCCGCAAGGTCGAGGGCAAGACCGGTGAGGCGCTGATCAGCGAGCTGGAGACCCGGCTGGACTCCCTGGTGCTGCGTTCGGGCATCGCCCGCACCATCTACCAGGCCCGCCAGATGGTCGTCCACGGCCACATCGAGGTCAACGGCGGCAAGGTCAACCGTCCGTCGTTCCAGCTGAAGCCCGGCTTCGTGGTGACGGTCCGCGAGCGTTCCAAGGAGAAGACCCCGTTCCTGGTCGCCCGTGAGGGTGGCAACGCGGGCGAGGGTCAGACCCCGAAGTACCTCGAGGTCAACCTGAAGGCCCTGGCCTTCCGTCTGGACCGCGCGCCGCAGCGTCGCGAGGTCCCGGTCATCTGCGACGAGCAGCTGGTCGTCGAGTACTACTCGCGCTGATCCGCGAGCGGTACCCGTTGGACGTGCAGTAACGAGCGCCGGGCCGGTCTCCCGCGAGGGGGACCGACCCGGCGCTCATGCGTCCGCGGGCGCCGGACTGCGCGGGGCCGTGGGCACCGGGCGCGGGCCGGGGACCTCGCCGCCGGGCGGACCGCCCCCGCTGGAGCCGGAGCCGCCGCGCAGGGCGCGCTCGACCGCGGCGTCCAGGTCGAGCAGGGTGCCCTGGTGGAACGACGCGGCGGCCTGCTCCTCGCTGAGCGCGCCCAGCACCCGCGCCTCGCAGGCGGCGTGCGCGGCGTTGAAGCTGCGCGAGCCGAACAGCGGGACGCCGACCTTGCGCCAGATGACGTTGGCCGCGCCCTGCAGCAGCCGGGCCTCGGCCAGGTCCCCCGGGGCGCCGTCCTCGTCCGGCTCGGTCGCCAGCAGCGCCAGCACCTCCATGCCGAGCACCACGCCGACCAGGTCGCGGAAGCCGTAGCTGATCCGCAGGCACTCCCGGGCCCGGGTCCGGGCCGTGCGCAGGTCGCCGAGCAGCCATTCCGAGTAGGCGGAGGCGAACAGGCCGTAGGCGTGGGCCCACTGCTCGCCGAACTCCTCGCAGACGTCCATCACCTTGGCCATCCAGGACTCGCCGCGCGAGGTGTCGCCCTGGAAGATCATCGCCAGCCCGAGCTCGAACATGGCCATCACCACGTTGCTGTTGAGCTCGCCCAGCTTCTCGTAGTGCCAGATCGCCTCCTCCAGCAGCTCGGCGGCGCGGGCCAGGTCGTCGCCGATCAGCGCCGCGCAGCCCTGCCGGTGCACCGCGTAGGCCAGCGCCCGGTCGTCGCCGGTCTCCAGGGCCTGCCGGTGGCACTCCTCCAGCAGCGGACGGGCCGCGGCCAGGTCGCCCTGGAGCGTCGCCATGTAGCCGGTCACCCACAGCGCCTTGGCCCGCGCCTCGGTGGGCTCGTCGGACAGCGCCAGGGCGCGCTCCAGCCAGTGCCGGCCCTCGGCCAGGTGCCCGCAGCCGACCCAGAAGTACCAGAGCGTCCCGGTCAGGAACTGGGCGATCTGCTCCTCGCCGGGCTCGGCCAGGCAGTAGTCCAGCGCGGCGCGGATGTTGGCCTGGGCCAGATGGGTGCGGTCCCGGGTCTGCACCTGCCGGGCGCTGAACCACTCGATCTCGCCCCAGGTGGCCAGCCCGAGGTACCAGTCGCGGTGGCGCCGCCGCAGCAGCGGCTCGGTGCCGGTGTCGCCGAGCCAGCGGGCGCCGTACTCGCGCAGGGTGTCCAGCAGCCGGTAGCGCGCCGCGCGGGACGGGTCACGGTCCGGGGCGTCCTCCTCGCGCAGCACGATGGACTTGGCCACCAGCTCGGAGAGCAGGTCCAGCACCTCGTCGGCGCGCAGCCCGTCGCCGGCGCAGACGTACTCGGCGGCGTCCAGGTCGAAGCTGCCGGCGAAGACCGAGACCCTGGCCCAGAGCAGCCGTTCGGCCGGGGTGCACAGCTCATGGCTCCAGCCGATGGCGGTGCGCAGCGTCTGGTGCCGGGGCAGGGCCGTGCGGGAGCCGCCGGTGAGCACCCGGAACCGGTCGTTGAGCCGCTCGGTGATCTGCTCGACGCCGAGCACCCGCAGCCGGCCCGCGGCCAGCTCCAGCGCCAGCGGGATGCCGTCGAGCCGGTGGCAGAGCGCGGTCACCGCCTCCCGGTTGGCGTCGGTGAGGGTGAAGCCCGGCAGCACCGCGGCGGCCCGCTGCACGAAGAGCTCCACGGCCTCCGGGCCGGGGCCCTCGGTGGACAGTGGCGGCACCTGCAGCAGGTGCTCCCCGCCGACGCCCAGGGGCTGCCGGCTGGTGGCCAGGATCCGCAGCCCGGGGGCCTCCGCGAGCAGCCTGGCCACCAGCGCCGCGCAGCCGTCCACCAGGTGCTCGCAGCCGTCGAGGACCAGCAGCAGGCTGCGCCCGCGCAGGTGCGCGATCAGGATGTCGACCGGGGGGCGCGCCGTCCCGTCGGTCACCCGCAGCGCCTCGGCGACGGCGTGGACCAGCAGTTCGGGATCCCGGACGAGTGAGCACTCGACCACCCAGGCCCCGTCGCGGGACGGGTCGGCAGCGCCCGTGGCAGCGCCCGCGGCGGCGGCGCGCAGGGCGAGGCGGCTCTTGCCCACCCCGCCCGGGCCGACCACGGTGACCAGCCGAGCGGTCGTCAGTAGCCTTACGGCCTCGGCCAGTTCGGCCGACCGGCCGACGAAGCCGGTGGTTTCGGCGGGGAGGTTCCCCGCGGTGTCGCTGATCATCGGATCCCCCTTTGGATCCCCCAGTGGGCGTGCCGAGGGCGCTCCCCCGTTCGGTTCAACGATCGAACGGGCCGGGGGTCACGCGGTCGGGAATGCCGGGTCCGGCGCGATAGGGTTTCCGCACGCCCGCGGTTTGGACGAGCGACGAATGAGCGAGGGAGCGCCAAGGTGTCCGGTGGAGAGGTCGCGGGCCTCGTGGTCGCCGTGTTCTGGGCGGTGCTGGTGACCCTGCTGGCCGTGGTCCTGGTCCGGCTGGCCGGCGCGCTGCGGCAGGCCACCGTGCTGGTCGCCGCCGTCACCGAACGCACCGTACCGCTGCTGGACGAGGCCGCCGAGACCCTGCGCGCCGCCAACGACCAGCTGGTGCGGGTGGACGAGATCACCGCCAACGTGCAGGACGCCGCGGCCAACGCCAACGCGCTGTCCTCCACCATGGCGGCGACCCTGGGCGGCCCGCTGGTGAAGCTCTCCGCCTTCAGCTACGGCGTGCGCAGTGCGGTGGCCCGGCAGCGCTCGGCCGGGCAGCCGGAGCGCCACGTCCCGCAGCAGACCGAGCGCGAGCTGATCGCCCGCATGGTCAGGGCCGAGGTGCGCTCGGCGACCGCCCGTCGCGGCGTGTTCGCCCGCATGCTCAGGAGGGGTTGAGACGGTGCGCCGGATCTTCTGGATGGCCGTGGGCGCGGGTGCGACCGTGTGGACCGTCAACAAGGCCAACCGCCTGGCCCGCAGCATCACCCCCGGCAGCCTCGCCGACACCGCGGCCCAGGGCGCGGTGGAGCTCGGCGGGGCCGTACGCTCCTTCGCGGGCGAGGTCCGCGCCGGAATGCTCCAGCGCGAACTGGAGCTCAACCGGCAGCTGGGCCTGGACGGCAGCGTGCTGGCGCTGCCGGGCCCGCAGGGCGGGCCGGTGCTGCGCGGTACCGCGAGCAGTGCAAAACCGTTCGAGATTTCCCCTGCTGGAACGTCTACTTCTACTGACATCACCCCGTACGACCGGAATGAGGACAACTAATGGAGTCGGCTGAGATCCGCCGCCGCTGGCTGCGATTCTTCGAGGAGCGCGGCCACACCGTCGTGCCCTCGGCGTCGCTGATCGCAGACGACCCGACGCTGCTGCTCGTCCCGGCCGGCATGGTGCCGTTCAAGCCCTACTTCCTCGGCGAGGTCAAGCCGCCCTTCGCCACCGCCACCAGCGTGCAGAAGTGCGTCCGCACCCCGGACATCGAGGAGGTCGGCAAGACCACCCGGCACGGCACCTTCTTCCAGATGTGCGGCAACTTCTCCTTCGGCGACTACTTCAAGGAGGGGGCGATCCGCTACGCGTGGGAGCTGCTGACCTCCTCGCAGGAGGCCGGCGGCTACGGGCTGGACCCGGAGCGGCTGTGGATCACCGTCTACCTGGACGACGACGAGGCCGAGAGCATCTGGCGGGAGAAGATCGGCGTACCGGCCGAGCGGATCCAGCGGTTGGGCAAGAAGGACAACTTCTGGTCCATGGGCGTCCCCGGCCCCTGCGGCCCCTGCTCGGAGATCAACTACGACCGCGGCCCGGAGTTCGGCGCCGAGGGCGGCCCGGCCGTCAACGACGAGCGCTACGTGGAGATCTGGAACCTGGTCTTCATGCAGTACGAGCGCGGCGCCGGCGACGGCAAGGAGGACTTCCCGATCCTGGGCGACCTCCCCGCCAAGAACATCGACACCGGCCTCGGCCTGGAACGCCTCGCGATGATCCTGCAGGGCGTGCAGAACATGTACGAGACGGACACCCTGCGCGTCGTCATGGACACCGCCACCGAGCTGACCGGTGTCCGCTACGGCACCGCGCACAACACCGACGTCTCGCTGCGCGTGGTCGCCGACCACATGCGCACCTCGGTGATGCTGATCGGCGACGGGGTGACCCCCGGCAACGAGGGCCGCGGCTACGTGCTGCGCCGGATCATGCGCCGCGCCATCCGCAACATGCGGCTGATGGGCGCCACCGAGCCGGTGGTCGCCCGGCTGGTCGACACCGTGATCAGCACCATGGGCCTGCAGTACCCGGAGCTGGAGACCGACCGCAAGCGGATCGAGACGGTCGCGCTGGCCGAGGAGGCCGCCTTCCTGAAGACCCTGCGCGCGGGCACCAACATCCTGGACACCGCCGTCGGCGAGACCAAGGCCGCCGGCAGCGCGGTGCTGCCCGGGGACAAGGCCTTCCAGCTGCACGACACCTACGGCTTCCCGATCGACCTCACCCTGGAGATGGCCGCCGAGCAGGGCGTCACCGTCGACGAGGACGGCTTCCGCCGCCTGATGAAGGAGCAGCGGGACCGGGCCAAGGCCGACGCCAAGGCCAAGAAGATGGGCCACGCCGACGTCTCGGCCTACCGCGAGGTCGCCGACCGCGCCGGGGCCACCGACTTCCTCGGCTACACCAGCAACGAGACCGAGGCGACCGTGGTGGGCCTGCTGGTCGACGGCGTCCCGGCCCCCGCCGCCCAGGAGGGCGACGAGGTCGAGGTGGTGCTGGACCGCACCCCCTTCTACGCCGAGGGCGGCGGCCAGCTCGCCGACCAGGGCCGGCTGCGACTGGACTCCGGCGCCGTGGTCGAGGTCCGCGACGTGCAGCAGCCGGTGCCCGGCGTGTACGTCCACAAGGGCAGCGTGATGGTGGGCGAGGTGGTGCTCGGCTCCGCCGCGCACGCCGTGATCGACGTGGCCCGGCGCCGGGCCATCGCCCGCGCCCACAGCGCCACCCACCTGACCCACCAGGCGCTGCGCGACGCGCTCGGCCCCACCGCGGCCCAGGCCGGTTCGGAGAACTCGCCCGGCCGCTTCCGCTTCGACTTCGGCTCTCCCAACGCGGTGCCCGGCACGGTGCTGTCGGACGTGGAGCAGAAGATCAACGAGGTGCTGGCCCGGGAGCTGGACGTCACCGCCGAGATCATGGGCATCGACGAGGCCCGCAAGCAGGGCGCCATCGCCGAGTTCGGCGAGAAGTACGGCGAGCGGGTCCGGGTGGTCACCATCGGCGACTTCTCCAAGGAGCTGTGCGGCGGCACCCATGTCGGCAACACCGCCCAGCTGGGCCTGGTGAAGCTGCTCGGCGAGTCCTCCATCGGCTCCGGGGTGCGCCGGGTCGAGGCGCTGGTCGGCGTGGACGCCTACCGCTTCCTGGCCCGCGAGCACACCGTGGTCTCCCAGCTCACCGAGCTGGTCAAGGGCCGCCCGGACGAGCTGCCGGAGAAGATCGCCGGCATGCTGGGCAAGCTCAAGGAGGCCGAGAAGGAGATCGAGCGCTTCCGCGCGGAGAAGGTGCTGCAGGCCGCGGCCGGACTCGCCGACGGGGCCGAGGACGTCAACGGCCTGGCGCTGGTCGCTGCCCGGGTTCCTGACGGGACGACAGCCGACGACCTTCGCAAGCTCGTTCTGGATGTGCGCGCACGCGTGACCGGCGGCCGTCCGGCCGTGGTCGCGGCGTTCAGCGTGGTCGGCGGCCGTCCGCTGACGGTGATCGCCACCAACGAGGCCGCCCGCGAGCGCGGGGTCAAGGCCGGTGCGCTGGTCCGCGTCGCCGCCAAGACCCTCGGCGGCGGCGGTGGCGGCAAGGACGACGTCGCCCAGGGCGGCGGCACCGACCCGGCCGCCGTCGACCAGGCCATCGCCGCGGTGCGCCGCGAGGTCCAGGGCGCATGACCGACGGTGCGTTCCGGCGGGGACGGCGGATCGGCGTGGACGTGGGGGACGCCCGGATCGGGGTCGCTTCGAGCGACCCCGACGGGATGCTCGCCACCCCGGTCGAGACCGTCCCCGCCGGCCCCGGCTCGCAGGCCCGGCTGGTGGCCCTCGCCGAGGAGTACCAGGCCGTCGAGGTGGTGCTGGGGCTGCCGCGCTCGCTGAACGGCGGCGAGGGCCCGGCCGCCGCCAAGGTCCGCCGCTACGCGGGGGAGCTGGCGGCGCGGCTCGCCCCGGCCGGGGTGCCGGTGCGGCTGGTGGACGAGCGGATGTCCACCGTCACCGCCGCGCAGGGGCTGCGGGCCTCGGGGGTGAAGTCGAAAAAGGGACGCTCCGTGATCGACCAGGCCGCCGCTGTGGTGATCCTGCAGAGCGCGCTGGAGGGGGAGAAGACGAGCGGAAGGCCGCCGGGACAGCTGGTCGAACCGGACGAAACCGCTGCTCCGAGTGAGGGATGACGGTCATATGAACGGCGTGGGGGACGTTCTGCGCGCGATTCGTGAGCGGATGATGGCTAACGCTGCGGCACCGGCTCCTGAGCGCCTAGGGTAACGTTCCGCTTCACGGCGCGCTTTGGCACGCCGGTTCGATCGTCGGCGGGGAGGTCCCGTCCGACCGGAGAGGATGCCGGTCGCCACGTCGTCCAAGGGGAAGCATGACCGACCAGGGCCGGGGCTACGGCACCGCACCGTGGGGCCACGGGGACCCGAATCAGGGCAGCCCCTATGCCGGATCTGTGGGCTACCCGCAGCAGCCGACGAACGGCTGGGGCGACCCGCAGGCACAGGACCCGTACGGCACCGGGCAGTACCCCGTGCAGCAGCCGGGCTACCCGCAGCAGCCCGGCTACCCCCAGCCGCAGCAGCCCGGGTATCCGCAGCAGCCCGGCTACCAGCAGCCGGGTTACCCGCAGCAGCCCCAGCAGGTCCGGCCGCAGCAGCCCTACCGCCAGCCGCCCCGGCCGCAGCCGGTCCAGCCCGCCGCCCCGGTGCTGGGCCCGGACGGCATCGACTGGGAGGCCGAGGCCGCGGCCCTGGACGCCGAGGAGCTGGCGCCGCCGGTCGAGGAGCTGCAGGCCGAGGACGAGGAACTGGTCGAGGAGTACCAGGACGAGCACGTCGAGGGCTACGACGACGAGGACGACTACCAGCCCTTCCTCGCCGAGGAGGACGACAGCCGGCACGGCGAGCGCAAGCGCAAGCAGGCCGGCCGCACCCAGCGCAAGCGCAGCGGGGTGGCCTGCCTGGGCATGTCGCTGCTGCTGGTCGCCAGCATCGGGGCCGGCGGCTACTACGGCTACGGCTTCTACAAGTCCCACTTCGGGCCGCCCGCCGACTACGTGGGCGGCGGCACCGGCGCGGTGACGATCACCATCCCCAGCGGCGCCGACGGCTGGGCCATGGCCAACGTCCTGAAGGCTGACGGCGTGGTAGCCAGCGGCCAGGCGTTCGTGAATGCCTACAACAAGAACGTCAAGGCGAGCAGCATCCAGCCTGGTTCATACACGCTCAAACAGCAGATGTCCGGCGCTGATGCTGTCGCCTTGTTGATCGCAGACAACGGCGGTGATGTGATGACCGTCACCGAGGGCATGCGTGCCAGCGCGATCTACACCAAGATCGACGCCAAGCTCGGCCTGCCGGCCGGGACCACGGCGAAGGCAGCCAAGGACAACATCTCGGGACTTGGTCTGCCGTCCTACGCGAACGGTGACATCGAAGGTTTCCTCTGGCCGACCCGCTACTCGGTCAGCAAGGGCATGAAACCGGCCGACCTGCTGAAGCAGATGGTCGCCAATGCTGTCGCCCAGTACCAGGCCCTTGACCTGGACACGAAGGCTCCGGGGGTCAAGCTGAAGAACGGCTACCAGGTCCTCATCGAGGCGAGCATCCTCCAGGCCGAGGGTAAGACGGCCGACTTCAGCAAGATCGCCCGGGTGCTCAGCAACCGCATCAACGAGACCGACGGTGAGACCCACGGCCAGCTGCAGCTGGACACCACGCTGCAGTACGCGCTGAACTCCACCAAGTTCACCAACGCCCAGAAGAACGGCGACCAGGCCGGCGGCTACAACACCTACCTGGTGAAGGGACTGCCCCCGGGCCCGATCAGCAACCCGGGTATGGACGCCATCAACGCGGTGCTCAACCCGGCGCCGGGCAACTGGCTCTACTTCATCGCGATGACCCCGACCAACACCCAGTTCGCCGACACCTTCACGGACTTCAAGGTGCTGGTGAAGCAGTACTGCACGGCCCACAACCAGGGCTTCGACGCCGTCGCCGGGCAGTGCGACTGATGCGGACCGCCACCCGGGCCGCGGTGCTGGGCTCGCCGATCGCGCACTCGCTCTCCCCGGTGCTGCACAACGCCGCCTACGCGGCGCTGGGGCTGACCGACCGTCACTACGGCCGCTTCGAGGTGGACGAGGCCGGGCTGCCCGGCTTCCTGGCCGCGCTCGACGTCGAGGGCGAGGGCTGGGCCGGGCTGTCGCTGACCATGCCGCTGAAGCGGGTGGTGATACCCCTGCTGGACGAGATCAGCGAAACGGCGCTGGCGGTGGACGCGGTGAACACCGTGGTGTTCACCGCGGACGGACGCCGCACCGGCGACAACACCGACGTCCCCGGTCTGGTCGCGGCGCTGCGCGAGCGCGGGGTGACCTCGGTGGAGTCCGCCTCGGTGCTGGGCGCCGGCGCCACCGCCTCGTCCACGCTGGCCGCGCTGGGGCGGATCTGCACCGGCGAGGTCACCGCCTACGTCCGGGGTCCCGAGCGGGCCGCGCAGATGCTGGCGCTGGGGGAGCGGCTGCAGGTGAAGGTGCGGACCGCGGCGTGGGAGCGCGCGGCGGAGGCGTTCGGCGCGCCGCTGACGGTCTCCACGACGCCGGTCGGGGCGACCGACCACCTGGCCGCGGCGGTGCCGCAGGCGCCGGGCGTGCTGTTCGACGTGCTTTACCACCCCTGGCCCACGGCGCTGGCCGCCGCCTGGTCGCAGCGCGGGGGCAGTGTGCTGGGCGGGCTGGACCTGCTGGTGCACCAGGCGGTGCTGCAGTGCGAGATGTTCACCGGCATCACCCCCGCTCCGCTGGCCGCGATGCGGGCCGCGGGCGAGGCGGCCCTCGGTGGTCTCTGAGGGATCTCGGGTGCGGCGTCTGCCTGGTTTGTCGCGCAGTTCCCTGCACCCCTAGGGGTCTGCAACTGGCTCAGTTGCACTTGCTCAGGGGCGCGGGGAACTGCGCGAACAACCATGCACGGCCCGCAGCCAGGATCTGGACGGATTCTGAGCTCCGGAGGGTCTCGTGGGAGGATCGGAGACGACGCACGTCCGGATCTTTGAGGAGCACCGTTGGGTACCTTGCGCTGGCTGACGGCGGGGGAGTCGCACGGCCCCGCACTCGTGGCGACGCTGGAGGGCCTGCCCGCCGGTGTCCCGGTCACCTCCGAGGTGATCGTGGACGCGCTGGCACGCCGTCGGCTCGGCTACGGACGCGGTGCCCGGATGAAGTTCGAGCAGGACCAGGTCACCTTCCTCGGCGGCGTCCGGCACGGGCTGACCATGGGCAGCCCGGTCGCGATCATGGTCGGCAACACCGAGTGGCCCAAGTGGGAGCAGGTGATGTCGGCCGACCCGGTCGACCCGGAGATCCTGGCCGGCCTGGCCCGCAACGAGGCGCTGACCCGCCCCCGCCCCGGCCACGCCGACCTGGTCGGGATGCAGAAGTACCACCTGGACGAGGCCCGACCGGTGCTGGAGCGCGCCAGCGCCCGGGAGACCGCCGCCCGCGTCGCGCTGGGCGCGGTCGCCCGCGCCTACCTCAAGGAGGTCTGCGGCATCGAGCTGGTCTCCCATGTGGTGGAGCTGGGCGCGGCCAAGGCCCCGGCCGGCGTGGTCCCGGTCCCGGCCGACGAGGCCCGGCTGGACGAGGACCCGGTGCGCTGCCTGGACGCCGACGCCGCGAAGCGGATGGTCGCCGAGATCGACCAGGCCCACAAGGACGGCGACACCCTCGGCGGGGTCGTCGAGGTGCTGGCCTACGGCCTGCCGCCGGGCCTGGGCTCGCACGTGCACTGGGACCGCAGGCTGGACGCCAGGCTGGCCGGCGCGCTGATGGGCATCCAGGCCATCAAGGGCGTCGAGGTCGGCGACGGCTTCGAACTGGCCCGCGTCCCGGGCTCGCAGGCCCACGACGAGATCGTGCCTGGTCCGGACGGGGTGCGCCGGGCCTCCGACCGCTCCGGCGGCACCGAGGGCGGCATGTCCACCGGTGAGGTGCTGCGGGTGCGCGCCGCGATGAAGCCCATCGCGACCGTGCCGCGTGCGCTGGCCACCATCGACGTGCGCACCGGCGAGGTCGCCCGGGCGCACCACCAGCGCTCCGACGTGTGCGCCGTGCCCGCCGCCGGGATCGTCGCCGAGGCGATGGTCGCGCTGGTGCTGGCGGACGCCGTGGACGAGAAGTTCGGCGGCGACAGCGTCAGCGAGACCCGCCGCAATGTCCAGGGGTACCTCGACAACCTGATCGTCCGATGAGCGGCCCGACGGTCGCCCCGGTGGTGGTGCTCGTCGGACCGCCGGGATCGGGCAAGTCCACCGTGGGTGCCGCGGTGGCCGCACGGCTGGGCGTCGGCCTGCGGGACACCGACGCCGACGTGGTGGCCGCCGCCGGTCAGCCGATCGCCGACCTCTTCGTGGACCACGGCGAGGCGCACTTCCGCGAGCTGGAGGCGGAGGCCGTGCGCACCGCGCTGGCCGAGCACGACGGCGTGCTGGCGCTGGGCGGTGGCGCGATCATGCGCGAGCGGACCCGGGAACTGCTGTCGGGCCACGCCGTGGTCTTCCTGGACGTGTCCCTGCACGACGCGGTCAAGCGGGTCGGCCTGGACGCCCCGCGCCCGCTGCTGATCGGCAACCCGCGGGCCCGCTGGCGCGAGCTCATGGAGCAGCGCCGCCCCCTGTACACCGAGGTCGCCCGCGCCGTGGTGGCCACCGACGGTCTGACGCCCGACCAGGTGGCCGACGCCGTCCTCAACGCGCTTCAGCTGGAGAAGGCATGACGGAGTCTCAGGAAGTCACTCGGATTCGGGTCGGCGGCAACGCCGGCAGTGCCCCCTACGACGTGCTGGTGGGCCGTCAGCTGCTGGGCGAGCTGGGCGGGTTGATCGGTTCCGCGGCCCAGCGCGTGGCCGTGGTGCACCCCGAGGCGCTGTCCGCCACCGGCGAGGCGATCCGGGACGACCTGGCCGCGCAGGGGTACGAGGCCATCGCGCTGCAGGTGCCCAACGCCGAGGAGGCCAAGAGCGCCGAGGTGGCTGCGTACTGCTGGTCGGTGCTGGCGCAGACCGGTTTCACCCGCACCGACGCGATCGTGGCGGTGGGCGGCGGGTCCACCACCGACCTGGCCGGCTTCGTCGCCGCCTCCTGGCTGCGCGGGATCCGCTGGATCGCCATGCCGACCACCCTGCTGGGCATGGTCGACGCGGCGGTCGGCGGCAAGACCGGCATCAACATCGCCGAGGGCAAGAACCTGGTCGGCGCCTTCCACCCGCCCGCCGGGGTGCTCGCGGACCTGGCCACCCTGGAGACGCTGCCGCGCAACGACTACATCAGCGGCCTGGCCGAGGTCATCAAGACCGGCTTCATCGCCGACCCGGTGATCCTGGACCTGGTGGAGTCCGACCCGCAGGCCGCGACCACCCCCGAGGGCCCGCACACCGCCGAGCTGATCGAGCGCTCCATCAAGGTCAAGGCCGAGGTGGTCTCCGGCGACCTCAAGGAGGCCGGCCGCCGGGAGATCCTCAACTACGGCCACACCCTGGCCCACGCCATCGAGCGCAACGAGCGCTACAAGTGGCGGCACGGCGCCGCGGTCAGCGTCGGCATGGTCTACGCCGCCGAACTCGGCCGCCTGGCCGGACGGCTGGACGACGCCACGGCCGACCGGCACCGCGCCGTCCTGGCCTCGGTCGGCCTGCCGCTGACCTACCAGGCGGACGCCTGGCCCAAGCTGCTGGAGACCATGAAGCTGGACAAGAAGTCCCGCGCGGACATGCTGCGCTTCATCGTCCTGGACGGCCTGGGCAAGCCCACCGTGCTGGAGGCCCCGGACCCGACCCTGCTGGTCGCCGCCTACGCCGAGGTGGCCAAATGACCCAGCGGGTCCTGGTCCTCAACGGCCCCAACCTGGGCCGGCTGGGCAGCCGTGAGCCCGACGTCTACGGCTCCACCTCCTACGCCGGCCTGGTCGAGCGCTGCACCGCGCTGGGCAAGGAGCTGGGCCTGGACGTCGAGGTCCGGGAGACCAACGACGAGGGCGAGATGATCCGCTGGCTGCACGAGGCCGCCGACGGGAAGCTCCCGGTGGTGATCAACCCCGGTGCGTTCACCCACTACTCCTACGGAATGCGGGACGCCGCCTCGCAGCGCACCGCCCCGCTGATCGAGGTGCACAT
The DNA here is from genome assembly GCF_042510965.1 of Streptacidiphilus jeojiensis. NCBI lineage: Bacteria > Bacillati > Actinomycetota > Actinomycetes > Kitasatosporales > Streptomycetaceae > Streptacidiphilus > Streptacidiphilus jeojiensis. Next base: position 516,328 of record NZ_JBEUKS010000005.1, on the reverse strand, counting down.
CTCCAACCCGCACGCCCGCGAGGAGTTCCGGCACACCTCGGTCATCTCCGCGGTCGCCTCCGGCACCATCGCCGGCTTCGGCATCGGCTCCTACGAGCTGGCCCTGCGCTCACTGGCCGGAACACTCGGGTAGGTACGAAACCCGGGGCCGTTCCCGCTCGTTGGCATGACACCGGGTCAGGCCGGAAAGACGCAGCTGTGGGGGCGGCTGCGGCGCGGTATCGTCGCAGCCGTCGGACGGGAGTGACGCAGGAGGTGGAGCGGTGAGCGACGGGCACTACCAGGGCAGCCTGCCCGAGCCCACGCCGGGACCGCCGCGGGCGACGCTGCAGTTGCGCGCCGTGCCGGAGTCGGCCGCCGGGCAGTCGTCCACCGGACACTTCGTCATGCCGGTGGGACTGCCCCCGGGGACGGCGCCCGCGCACCCGCATGCGCGGGGGCCGGTGGCGGTGCTGCTGATCGGTCCGGCCGGGGCCGGCAAGACCTCGGTGGCCCGGCAGTGGGCCGAGAGCCGCACCACGCCGACCGCGCACATCAGTCTGGACGACGTCCGCGAGTGGGTCCGCTCCGGCTTCGCCAATCCCCAGTCCGGCTGGAACGACCAGTCCGAGGCCCAGTACCGGCTGGCCCGCCGGACCTGCGGCTTCGCCGCCCGCAACTACCTCGCCAACGGCATCTCCTGCATCATCGACGACGCCGTCTTCCCGGACCGCCCCGCGATCGGCCTGGGCGGCTGGAAGCGGCACGTCGGCCCCGACCTGGTGCCGGTGGTGCTGCTCCCCGGGCTCGACGTGGTGCTCGCCCGCAATGCGCAGCGCAGCGGGGTGCGGCGGCTGGACGACGAGGAGGTCGCCCGGATCCACGGCCGGATGGCCGGCTGGTACGGGTCCGGGCTGCCCATCATCGACAACTCCAGGCTGGACGTCCCGGGGACCGTGGCGGCGCTGGAACAGGTACTGACCAGAGCGATGCATCGGTAGTCGTTTTCGGCTGCGGCGTGTGCCTGGCTTGTCGCGCAGTTCCCCGCGCCCCTAGGGGTCTGCAACTGGCTCAGTTGCACTTGCTAGGGGCGCGGGGAACTGCGCGAACGGCAACCAGGCACACGCCGCACCTGGACCAACCCGCCGAGCGCCCCCGCGCCCCCGTGCCTACGCTCAGGGCATGGCCGAAGTGCACGCGGAACGCCGCGACCGGATGCGGGAGCGGTCCAGCGCCGCAGGGCTCGACGCGGCGCTGGTCACCAGACCCGCCAACGTCCGCTGGCTCACCGGATCCGACTCCGTGGCCGCGCTGCTGCTCACCCGTGACGGCGCCGAAGCGGCTGCCGCCGGTCCCACCGGCCCCCCGGAGTCCGACGGCGGCTGCACCGTGCTGCCCGTGCCCGCCGGCACCGACCCGGCCGTGCTGCTGGCCGCCCGCTGCCGGGCCCGCACCCTCGGCGTCGAGGAGCACGACCTCACCGTGGCCCGGCACCGGGCCGTCGCCGCCGCGGCGCCGGGCATGGAGCAGCTCCGGGACCTGGGCCGCGCGGTGGAGCAACTGCGCACGGTCAAGGACGAGGAGGAGATCTCCTGCCTGCGCATCGCCGGGGAGATCGCCGACCAGGCGCTGGGCGAGCTGCTGGAGTCGATCCTGGTCGGCCGCACCGAACGGCATCTGGCGATGGAGCTGGAGCGCCGCATGATCGACCACGGCGCCGACTCCGCGGCCTTCCCGACCCGGGTCGGCTCCGGCGACCACTCCGGACGCGCCGACCACAGCTCCGGGGACCGCAGGGTCGAGGACGGCGACTTCCTCACCGTCGCGCTGGGCGCCTGCTACCGCGGCTACCGCACCGCCGCCACCCGTACCTTCGTGGTCGGCCTCAGCCCCGCCGACTGGCAGTCGGACCTGCACCGGCAGGTCTTCGCCGCCCAGCGCGCCGCTCGCGAGGCGCTGACCGTCGGCGGCGGGTACGACGAGGCGGACCGTGCCGCCCGCCGGGTGCTCGGTGCCGCCGGGCAGCCGGCCCCCGACGAGGCCGAACCGGCTGCCCGCGAGGGCGTCGGAGCAGGGGTGGGGCTGGAGATCGGGGAGGAGCCGCGTCTCGGACCTCTGGAGTTGGGTAAGCTTGACAACCGTGTGCCGGTAACCGTCGGCGTCGGGGTCTGCATCCCGGGTCGCGGCGGGGTCCGGATCGAGGACACGCTCGTGGTCCGTCCGTCCGAGGACGGCGGTCCCGAGCTGCTCACCATCACGACCAAGGAGCTCCTCGCCCTGTGACCCGCCCGGGTCCGCGGACACCGCCGCTTGGTTCTGATGCTTGACATACCGCGATATCTCAGGAGTTAGTGCGACCGTGGCTTCCACCAACGACCTCAAGAACGGCATGGTGCTCAAGCTCGACAACGACCAGCTGTGGTCCGTCGTCGAGTTCCAGCACGTCAAGCCCGGCAAGGGCCCGGCCTTCGTGCGCACCAAGCTGAAGCACGTGCTGTCCGGCAAGGTGGTCGACAAGACCTTCAACGCCGGCGTGAAGGTCGAGACGGCCAGCGTCGACAAGCGCGGGATGCAGTTCTCGTACAAGGACGGCGAGGACTTCGTGTTCATGGACATGGACACCTACGACCAGATCCAGATCAGCCCGGCCGTCCTCGGCGACAACGCCCACTACCTGCTCGAGGGCAACGAGGCCACCGTCGCGATGTACGAGGGCGCCCCCCTCTACGTCGAGCTGCCCGCCTCGGTCGAGCTGGTCATCGAGTACACCGAGCCCGGCGTCCAGGGCGACCGCTCCACCGGCGGCACCAAGCCCGCGCGCCTGGAGACCGGCCACGAGATCGGCGTCCCGCTCTTCATCACCACCGGTGAGAAGATCAAGGTCGACACCCGCACCGGCGACTACCTCGGCCGGGTGAACTCCTAACCGTGTCCACCGCACGCAACAAGGCCCGCACGCGAGCCTTCCAGATCCTCTTCGAGGCGGACCACCGGGGTGTCACCCCGCAGTCCGTGCTCGCGGACTGGGTGCGCCGGGCGCGCACCCCGGACGAGGGAACGCCGCAGGTCAGCGAGTACACGATGGAGCTGGTCGAGGGCTACAGCCAGCACGCCGCCCGGATCGACGACCTGCTCGCCACCTACGCGGTGGGCTGGACGCTGGACCGGATGCCCATCGTGGACCGCAATGTGCTGCGCCTGGGCGCGTACGAGCTGATCTGGGAGGACGGCGTCCCGGACGCGGTCGTCCTGGACGAGTCGGTCGAGATCGCCAAGGAGTTCTCCACCGACGAGTCCCCGGCGTTCGTCAACGGACTGCTGGCCCGACTGCTGGAGCTCAAGCCGTCGCTGCGCGCCTCGCGCGACTGACGGAGCGTTCGGAGCGATCCGCCGCAGGCCCGGCACCACCCCGGACGGGGACGGTGCCGGGCCTTCCGTCGTTCACCGTGCGTCACCGATGGTGACAGTTCTGTGACACAGGGTGCGCATGGGGCGCCGGTGGTCGGGGAGGACGCAGGTAGCGGCCGTCGGGGCCGCACCCGCCGAGCCCTTCCGCCCCCGAGGAGTTCCCATGGCCGCCAGGCACGCACGCACCCGCCGCCCGTCCACCGCGCGGACCGCGGCACCCGCACCCTGCCGGCGAGGCGCCCGCGCCGTCGCCCGCCCCGGGACCCGGAGCCGTGCGGCCCGGCCGCCGGCGCCCACCCTGCTCGGCGTGGTCACCTGCCGCGAGGACTTCGAGGCGCTGCGCCGGGACGGAGGCACCGAGTACACCGGCTACACCGAGTACCTCGCGGACATCGAGGAACTGCTGGGACGGCTGACCGGGTCCGGCGGCGTGGTCAGGGGCCGGGCCTTCCACCCCGGTGACCTGGTCGACTTCTGCCACCGCGAGGGCCTCTCGCTCGCGGACCCGGAGAGCCACACCGCCTACACGGCCGACCCGGAGGCCGAGGACGAGTGGGTGCTCTACGAGGGCGAGCCGCTGGCGGAGTTCACCGCCCGGCTGGCGCGGGCCCGCGAGCGGGGCCTGGTGCACCGTCGGCTGGCCAGGATGCTGGCCGAGACCGCGGAGGCGGCGGCGACCGGCGGGGAGTTCCCGGAGGAGCCGCTGCGCGCCGCCTACACCGAGGGCGCCGACGCGCTGCGCCGGGTCCTGGTCGGCGCCGGCCAGGGCCGGTTCCGGCTGGTCTGCTCGCTGCGGTCGCCGGAGGGGCCGGTGGAGGCCTGGGCCGACCTGCTGCTGGAGGCGGGCGACGACGGCGGCAGCGTGCTGCGGATCGAGGAGGCCGACCTGGACCTGCTCTGCTCGCTGCTGTGCACCGGCTTCGCGCTGGGCATGCCCGGCGGGGTGGTGCTGTCCGGGATGTGCCGTACCCGCGGCTCGGTGGCCTGGGGCTGGGAGCTGGACGACGGTGGCTTCGTGCCGCGCAACGCCGCCGATGTGCTGCTGGACCTGTCGGTACCGGCGGTGTCCTGGATCGCGGTCTGCCTGCCGGGAACCGAGTCCGTCCCGGGCTTCGCGCTCGGGGAGATCAGCCTGGGCTGACGCCGGATCAGCACGGCTCGGCACGCGACGGCGCCGCCCCCGGAGAGAACCGGGGGCGGCGCCGACGGGCTGTCGGGTTCAGGCGTTGCGGCGGGGGAGCAGCTGGACCAGGCCGGCCAGCACCAGCTCCACCCCGGCCAGCGAGGCCAGCCCGAGCTGGAAGGCGTGCGGGAAGCGGTCCGGGGCGGCGTTGCCGAGGGCTCCGTAGAAGACGATGCCGATCAGCGCGATCCCCAGCGCGCCGGCCACCTGCTGGGTGGTGGCCAGCACCCCCGAGGCGGAGCCGGCCAGCTGCGGCTTGACCCGGCTGAGCACGGTGCCGGTCAGCGGGGCGATGACCATCCCCATGCCCAGGCCGTCGACCAGCAGGCCCGGTGCCAGCCAGGCGGCCCCGGCGGTGCCGCCGCCGGTGCCCAGCAGGCCGACGGCCAGCCAGAGCAGCCCCAGGCCCAGGGCCATCAGCAGGGCGCCGACGGTCAGCACGTGACGCCCCATCCGGGCCGCGAGCAGGTGTGCAGTCATCGAGGTGGCCAGATAGCCGCCGCCGATCACGGTGAACACCACGCCCGAGGCCAGCGCGTCCAGGCCGCGGCCCTGCTGCAGGTAGAGCGCCAGGATCAGGAAGAAGGAGCCCTGGCCGAGCCAGAAGGTGAGCTGTGCCAGCGATCCGGCGCTGAAGACGCGCTCCCGGAACAGCCCGGTGTGGACCAGCGGCAGTCCGCCGCGGGCGCTGGCCCGGTGCTGGTGCACGCCGAAGACGGCGAAAAGGACGGCGGAGCCGGCCAGGCAGACCCAGGTCCAGGCCGGCCAGCCCTGCGCCCGGCCCTGGATCAGCGGCAGCACCAGGGTGACCAGGGCGGCGGTGACCAGGGTGACGCCGGCCAGGTCCAGCCTGGGCCGCTGCGGCGCTCGGGACTCCGGGACCACCCGGGGGACCAGCACCAGGGTGGCGACGCCGACCGGGACGTTGATCAGGAAGCAGGACCGCCAGTCCAGGCCGAAGAGGTCGGCGCGGATCAGCACCCCGCCGATGAGCTGGCCGAACACCGCGCCGATGCCCATCGTGAGCCCGTACATCGCGAAGGCCTTGGCCTGGGCCGCGCCGCGGTAGGCGGTCTGCAGGATGACCAGTACCTGCGGTCCCATCAGCGCCGCCGACAGCCCCTGTACGGCGCGGGCGGCGATCAGCACGCCGACGGTGGGGGCCAGGCCGCAGGCCGCTGAGGACAGCGTGAACAGGGTCAGGCCGAGCGCGAAGATCCGGCGGCGTCCGGCGATGTCGCCGATCCGGCCCGCGGTGATCAGCGCGGTGGCCAGGGCCAGGCCGAAGGCGGCGACGATCCACTGGATCGCGGAGGCGCCGGCGCCCAGGTCCGACTGCATGGAGGGGATCGCCACATTGACGATGAAGAAGTCCAGGGCGGTCATGAAGGTCGCGGTCAGCATCACCGGGAGCAGGCCCCGGGGTGTGGTCCCGGCGTCGGCCGCGGCGGCCGGGGCGGGGACGGTGGAGGTGGTCATCAGCGTGCTCCTGATTGCGTAGGGGTGCTGCGGGGAGGGGTCGGGCCCCGCCCGGGGCTGTGGGAGCGGCCCCGGACGGAGTTCTTGGGGGTGCGTCAGGCCTGGCGGATGCCGTCAGGCCGAGGGCACCTTGTCGAGGAAGCCGTGGACCTGCTTGATCCGCCCCCCGGCGTCGGCGACCAGCACGTCGAAGCCGACGACCAGGGCCTCGGCGCCCTGCGGGCCGAGCTCCCAGGTGAAGCGGGCGATGTCGTGGTGCGCGTCGACGGCGCCGCCGAGGGTGAACACCAGCCCGGGGAACTGGGCCTGCACGGCGCCCAGGGTGGCGTCGATGGCGTCCCTGCCCTCCGCGGCCACCAGCGGGTCGGTGTAGCTGCCGTCCTCGGCCCACACCTCGTCGACCAGGCGGCGGCGGGCCGCGGGGTCGGTCTCGTTCCAGGTGGCGAGGTAGCGCTCGGCGAGGTCCTGAAGGTCGCTCATGATCGGGTTCTCCCTGCTGTCCTGACGGTCCGTCTGTCGCCGTCGTCCGGTTGTCCGGTCGTCCTTGCAGGTCAAAAAGCTACGCAGGACGGGAGACCGTCGAATCTGTCGCGCTTAGGTACTTTCCGCAGGGGGGTTGTCAGGGGTGGCAGGTAGGGTGCGTGCAGAGGGAAGGGGGATCCCGGGTTGCTGTACGGACGCGAGGGTGAACAGGCCGCGGTCGAGGCGCTGCTGGCGGGTGCGCGGGCCGGGCGCAGCGGTGTGCTGGTGCTGCGCGGCGAGCCGGGGATCGGCAAGACCGCGCTGCTGGAGCACGCCGTCGAGGCGGCTGCCCCGGACTTCCGGGTGGTGCGCGCCACCGGCGTCGAGTACGAGGCCGATCTGCCCTTCGCCGGGCTGAACCTGCTGCTGTCACCCGCCCTGGACCGGCTGCCCGGGCTGCCGGCCCCGCAGCGCCGGGCGCTGGAACGCGCCTTCGGCCTCAGCGACGAACCCGCGGCCCCGACGGCCGCCCCGGACCGGCTGCTGGCCGGCCTGGCCACCCTCACCCTGCTCGCCGACCTGGCCGAGAAGCAGCCGCTGCTGTGCGTGGTCGACGACGCGCAGTGGCTGGACCACGCCTCGGCCGGGGCGCTGCTGCTCGCGGCCCGGCGGTTGCAGGCCGAGGGCGTGGTGCTGCTCTTCGGCGCACGGGACGGCGAGGGCGCCTGGTCCGCTCCCGGGCTGCCCGAGCTGCGGCTCGGGGCGCTCCCCGCCGAGGCGGCCCGCACCCTGCTGGCCGAGCGCGCCGCAGGTCTGAGCGACCACGCCAGGAGCCGGGTGCTGGCGCAGGCGCACGGCAATCCGCTGGCCCTGAGCGAACTGCCGGCCGCTCCTGGGCCGGAGGGCCCCGTCGCCGGCGCCGGCGCCGGTGTCGAAGCCGCCGGTGCCGTCCCGCTGGCCGGCCAGCTGCAGCTCGCCTACCACGGGCAGGTCAGCAGGCTGCCCGCGGCCACGCAGACCCTGCTGCTGGTCGCGGCGGCCGAGGAGACCGGCGACCTGGACGTGGTCCTGCGCGCCGCCGCCGTGCTCGGCGCAGCCGCGGAGGACCTGCGGGCCGCCGAGCAGGCCGAGCTGGTCCGGACCGCGCCGTCGGAGGCCGGGCAGCGGCTGGTGTTCCGGCACCCGCTGCTGCGCTCGGCCGTGCTCCAGCGGGCCCCGCTGGCCCAGCGGCTGGCCGCGCACCGGGCCCTGGCCGAGGCGCTGGCCGCGCTGCCGGTCCCGGACGCCGAGGGCCGACGGGCCTGGCACCTGGCCCTGGCCGCGACCGGCCCCGACGAACCCACGGCGGCGGCGCTGGAACGGGCCGCCGTGCAGGCCGCCCGGCGCGGCGGGCACGCCGGCGCCGCCTCCGCCTATGAGCGCTCGGCCCGGCTCACCCCGGAGCGGGCGACGGCCACCCGCCGCTACACCTATGCGGCGGAGGCCGCGATCGAGGCGGGCGAGACCGACCGTGCCGCCGAGCTGGCGGTCCGCACCCTGCGCCGGCTGGACCCCGAGGGCAGCACCGCGGGCGGGGCTGACGGCGGGTCGGACGACCGGCTGAGACGGGCCCAGCTGCTGCTGGTGCAGGCCACCGCCCAGTTCTGGCGCGGCTCCGACCAGGGCGCGTTCGATCTGCTGCTGCGCACCGCGGACCTCGCCGCCGACGTGGCGCCCGAGCACCTGGCCCGGGTGCTGATGCAGGCCTTCCATGTCGCCTGGTACCTGGGGGAGGAGCAGGTGGGCGTGGTCTGCGACCGGCTCGGTGCCCTGGCGGAACCGCCCGCCGCCGGGACCGTGGCCGGAGCGGGCCCCGACTCCGGCCCCGGGTCCCATCCCACCGCCGCCCAGGCCGGCTATCTGGTGCAGGTGGTCCGCTCGCTGCTGGGCCGCAGCACGCAGCCGGTACCACCGGTCGCCGACACCGTGGCCCGGGCCCGCGCCGCCGGGGCCGCCGTACCGGTGGACCTGGTGACGGTCTGCGGGGCGACGCTGATCATGGGGCGCGACGACGAGACGCTGCGCCTGGCCGAGGAGCTGGTGGCCGAGGCCCGTGCGGTGGGCGCGGTCGGGGCGCTGCCGACGCTGCTGTTCTTCCTGGCCGAGGGCGAGCTGTTCCAGGGCCGTCCCGCCGAGGCGCTGGCCCACGCCAGCGAGGCGCTGCGGATCGCCGAGGACACCGGGCAGCCGCACTGGGCCGGGCAGTTGCACAGTTTCCTGGCGCAGCTGGCGGCCCTGCGCGGTGACGAGGCGTCAACCCGGCGCAGCGCCGATGCCGCCCACGCGGCCGGCCTGGCCGGGCGTCCCTGGACCCAGTGGTCGCTGGGGCTGCTCGACCTGGGCCTGGGCCGGGCCGAGGAGTGCCTGGGCCGGCTGGAGCCGCTGGTCCACGGCCCGCAGCGGCACCATGTGGCCGGTCTGCGCGCCGTCCCCGACCTGGTCGAGGCGGCAGTGCGGCTGCGTGAGCCGGAGCGCGCCGCCGGGCCGTTCGACTACTTCCGCCGCTGGGCCGCCCGGACCGGGCAGCCCTGGACGGAGGCCCTGGTGCTGCGCTGCGAGGCGCTGCTGGGCGAGGACGCCGACGCCGAGCAGCGCTTCACCGCCGCGCTGCGCCGGCACGAGGAGCAGGACCGCCCCTGGGACCGGGCCCGCACCGCCCTGCTGTACGGCGAGTGGTTGCGTCGCGGCCGCCGCAAGGCCGAGGCCCGGGGTCCGCTGCTGGCCGCCCAGTCGGCGTTCGACCAGCTCGGCGCCGTGCCCTGGGCCGAGCGGGCCCGCTCGGAGCTGGGCGCCACCGGAACCGCCGCCCCGCAGGGCCGGGCCGGGTCCGGGCCGCTGGCCTCGCTCACCCCGCAGGAGTCGCAGATCGTCCGGCTGGCGGCGCAGGGGCTGTCCAACCGGGACATCGCCGCCCAGCTGTTCCTCAGCTCACGGACCGTCGGATACCACCTCTACAAGGCCTACCCCAAGCTCGGCGTCGCCTCGCGCGGGGAACTCGCCGAACTGTTCTGACCGCGGGTCAGCGGTCGCCCGGGAGTATCGCAGGAGTGATTCCGTTCCCCTGCCTGGCCTATTCCGACGGGCCCGATCCGGTCACTGGCTGTCGTATGGAGTGAGCGCTGCGTCAGCGTCCCTGTACGAAAGGCGTCCAACCTCCCATGAGCCAGATCTCACGCACCCTTCTTGTCTCGGCCGCTGCCATGTCCCTGGCGCTGACCGCCGCCGCCTGCGGAAAGGCCGGCAGCTCCTCGTCGAGCTCCTCCGCCTCCGGCTCCGTGGCGGCGAGCTCCCTCTCCGGCAAGGTGGGGCTGCTGCTCCCGGAGAACCAGACCACCCGGTACGAGAAGTTCGACAAGCCCTTCTTCGAAGCCAAGATGAAGGAGCTGGCGCCGAGCGTGACCGTGGACTACGCGAACGCGGCCGGCAGCGCCGCCACCCAGGCCCAGCAGGTCACCACCATGATCAACGCGGGGGTCAAGGTCCTGGTGGTGGACCCGGTCGACGCGGCCGCCATCAAGGCGTCGGTGGTCGCCGCCAGTACCAAGGGGATCAAGGTGGTCAGCTACGACCGCCTCTCCCAGGGGCCGGCCGACGCCTACGTCTCTTTCGACAACATCAAGGTCGGCCAGCTGCAGGGCCAGGGGCTGCTCAACGTCCTCGGCTCCAAGGCCACCCCGACCGCCAAGGTCGTCGAGATCGACGGCGACTCGGCCGACCCCAACGCCGCCGACTTCAAGTCCGGCTTCCAGGGCGTCGTCAAGGGCAAGGTCGACCTTGCCTACGACGCCTCCGGACTGTGGAAGGCCGACGTCGCGGCGCAGAAGGCCGCGGCCGCGATCAACCAGCTGGGCGCCGGCAACATCGCCGCCTTCTACTCGGCCAACGACGGCATGGCCGCCGGTATCGCCACCTCGATGAAGAACGCGGGCATCTCCAACCTGCCGCTCACCGGCCAGGACGCCCAGCTCGACGCCATCCAGCGGATCATGGTGGGCACCCAGAGCTTCACCATCTACAAGGCGTACCAGCCGGAGGCCGACGCCGCGGCGCAGCTCGCGGTGGACCTGATGTCCGGCAACAGCATCAGCAGCCTGGCCACCACCACCAAGACCAACGGCTCCGGCAACAAGGTGCCCTCCGACCTGCTGACGCCGGTGCTGGTCAAGGCCGACAACGTCAAGGACACCGTGGTCAAGGACGGCCTGTACACGGTCGCCCAGATCTGCACCTCCGCCTACGCGGCCGGCTGCAAGGCCAACGGACTCTCATGAGCAGCCCGTTCGCGACCGCCGGCACCGGCGCCGGTGCCGGCGCGGGTGAACCGGTCCTCGCCCTGCGCGGCATCTCCAAACGGTTCGGCGCCGTCCAGGCGCTGACCGACGTCGAGCTGGAGGTGCGCCCGGGCGAGGTGCTGGCCCTGGTCGGTGACAACGGCGCGGGCAAGTCCACCCTGGTCAAGACCATCGCCGGGGTGCACCCGATCGACGACGGCGTCATCGAGTGGGAGGGCAGGCCGGTCTCCATCAACCGGCCGCAGGACGCCCAGCACCTCGGCGTGGCCACCGTCTACCAGGACCTCGCCCTGTGCGACAACCTCGACGTGGTCGGCAACCTCTACCTGGGCCGCGAGCTGAAGCTGCGCGGGCTGCTGGACGAGGTCGCGATGGAGAAGAAGGCGCAGGAGCTGCTGTCCACGCTGGCGATCCGGATCCCCAGCGTGCGGATCCCGGTCGCCAGCCTCTCCGGCGGCCAGCGCCAGGTGGTGGCCATCGCCCGTTCGCTGATCGGCGAGCCGAAGGTCGTCATCCTGGACGAACCGACCGCCGCCCTCGGCGTCGAGCAGACCGCCCAGGTCCTCGACCTGGTCGAGCGGCTGCGCGAGCGCGGTCTCGCGGTGATCCTGATCAGCCACAACATGGCCGACGTCCGCGCGGTCGCGGACCGGGTGGCGGTGCTGCGGCTGGGCAAGAACAACGGCACCTTCCCGGTGCAGCAGACCACCCAGGAGACCATCATCGCCGCGATCACCGGGGCCACCGACAACGCGGTGACCCGGCGTCAGGCGCGTACGGCGGAGGGCGACAGATGAGCGAGATCGACCCCAACGTCACCCCGCCGCCGGCGGTCCCGCCCCCCGTCGACCCCAGGCTGCTGGTGCGCGAGGAGGGGCTCAAGGGCTATCTGACCGAGTTCCAGCGCAAGATCCGCGGCGGCGACCTCGGCTCGCTGCCGGTGATCGTCGGGCTGGTGATCATCTGGATCGTCTTCAGCGTCCAGGACAGCAACTACCTGACCTCGGCCAACTTCGAGTACATCGCCTACTACATGGTGGGCATCGGGCTGCTCTCCATCGGCCTGGTGTTCGTGCTGCTGCTGGGCGAGATCGACCTGTCGGTCGGCTCGGTCAGCGGTCTGGCCGCAGCGGTGTTCGCGGTGCTCTCGGTGAGCCACGGCCTCAACCCCTGGTTCGCCATGGTGATCACACTGCTCACCGGCGCGGCCATCGGCGCGCTGCACGGCTTCGTGTTCGCCAAGATCGGCGTCCCGGCCTTCGTGGTCACCCTGGCCGGGTTCATGGGCTGGCAGGGCTTCATGCTCTGGCTGCTGGGCTCGACCGGCACCATCAACCTGCCGACCGACAGCGGGCCGATGCGCTACCTGTCCGGCAACTCGTTCTTCATGGGCGGTGACATCGCCGGCGGCTACATCCTCGCCGGGCTGGGTGTCGCCGCGTACGTGTTCAGCGCGTTCGGGCTGCAGCGGCGGCGCCGGCAGGCCGGGGTGCCGTACCGCCCCACCACCGAGCTGGCGCTGCGGACGGTGATCCTGGCCATCGGGTCCTTCGGCACCGCGATGATCCTGAACGACCAGAAGGGCGTGCCCAATGCGCTGGTGCTGTTCTCGGTCGCGCTGATCGTCACCAACTTCGTGCTGCGCCGCACCACCTACGGCCGGAAGGTGTTCGCGGTCGGTGGCAACATCGAGGCCAGCCGTCGCGCCGGTATCAGCGTGGCGATGGTCCGGATCACGGTGTTCTCCATCTCCGGTTTCTTCGCCGCGCTGGGCGGGCTGACCATCGCCGGGCAGATCTCCTCGGCGAACCAGGCCGGCTCCGACCCGAACAACCTGATGCTGGCCATCGCGGCCGCGGTCATCGGCGGCACCAGCCTCTTCGGTGGACGCGGCATGGTCTGGTCGGCGCTGCTCGGCATGCTGGTGATCGAGTCGATCAACGCCGGGCTCTACATGCTCGGCCTGGCCAACTCGATCCAGTACATGATCACCGGCGCGGTGCTGCTGGCCGCGGTCATCATCGACTCGCTCTCCCGCCGCACCCAGAAGTCGGCGGGACGCGCCTAGCGTTCCCGGCTGCGGCATTGTGCATGGCTTGTCGCGCACGCTGTTTCAACAGCGTGCGCGCACAGCCACCAACGGCCCGCAGCCGAAGTTCAGGTCCCGGCGAGAGCACGTTCCAGCGGCGTGCGGAACCGCGGTGTGATCCGCTGCCCGCCGATGAACTCCGCCATCCGCCCGGCCTCGGCCGCGACCGCGGCCTCCGCCTCCCCGCCCACATCGTCCAGCAGCCGCCAGACCAGTTCCCCGTCCGGCCGCTGGGCCCAGCCGCCGACGATCCGGCCGTCCCACCAGACCGTCGGCCCGATGTTGCCGGTCCGGTCGAACAACTCGGCGGTGTGCTCGGGCGGGAGGTACCAGTCCCGCTGCGCCCAGCCCATCCCCGTGGGGTCCAGCGCCGGCAGCAGCGCGGCGTACGGCGCGCCGGCAGCCGTCGGGCCGGTGTCCCCGGGCAGGACGTAGCCGGGCTCCTGCCCCTCCAGCGCCACCTCCTCGGCGCCCACCGCGACCAGCGCCTTGCGGACGTCGCCCAGGTTCCAGCCGGTCCACCACTTCAGGTCGGCCACCGTTCCCGGCCCGTACGATGCCAGCCAGCGCCGCGCCAGTTCGGCCCGCGCCTCGGCGGCCGGCAGCTGCGGGAACGGCTCGCCCGGCAGCCAGCGGAACTGGCTGGAGATCCAGCTCCCGCGCGGACGGTCGCGGCGCAGCCGGTTCTCGGCCGCCATGGTCCGCAGGATCCGGCTGGCGACGGCCTGGGTGGCCTCGTAGGGCTTGCCGACCGCGACCGTCACCTGCTCCCGCAGTGCCGGCACCCGGGTGCCCAGCTCGGCGCCGGTCAGCGGCCCGCTCGCGGCCAGCTCGGCGAGGACCGCCCGCTCCGTAGCCGCGAGCCACTTCTCGTCCCAGCCGCCGCCCTCCTTCAGGAAGGCGAGCAGCTTGGTGCGTTCCCTGGCGGCGATCGCCCGCGCCGTGGACGAGTCGACCACCGGGGCGAGGTCCCGCCCCACCACGAACATGGTGCGGCGCATGCACAGCAGCCGTGTCAGCGTCAGGTCCTGGTACAGCGCCTGCTCCAACAGCGCCGGGGTGGCGGAGCCCATCCGCGCGGCGACCGCCAGGAACACCGTCGCCGGATCGGTGGCATGCAGCCCCACCATCGCGTCGGCCGCCTCCTCGGGGGTGGCGGCCCGGGTCGCGGGGGAGAGGAGATGACGGGTCGCCAGCCGGGCCCTGCGCTCTTCGGTCGGGATCTGCACGTCCGTACGCTACCCGTGCGGGCCCCGGAAACCGCTCAACCCCAGCTGCGTCGCATTTATTGATGGTTCGTCAGATTCTGGTTAGCCTCGCGGAAACCGGTGTCCGAACGGCCGCCCCACGCGTGGCCGCGCCGGAGAGGAGCTGTCATGCCCGAGGTTTCCGTCAGCGCTTCCCTGCCCGCCCCCGCGGACAAGGTGTGGGCCGTGATCACCGATTTCGACCGCTTCGGCGAGTGGAACACCATCCACACCGCGTTCCCCAACGGCGCCCCGGCCGAGCTCGCCGTCGGCGCCCAGTACGCCGAGAAGATGACCCTGATGGGGATGCCGACCGAGGCCGCCTGGACCGTGGCGGAGGTCGAACCCGGCAAGTCCTGGGTGCTGGAGGGCAAGGCCCCGATGGGGATCACCCTGCGCCAGCACTACCAGCTGAGCAGCGAGGGCGAGGGCACCCTGCTGACGGTGCAGAGCGAGTTCAAGGGCGCGGCGGTGAACATGATGGCCAACCGGGTCAAGGACGCCACCACGGCCGCCCTCACCGAGTCGCTGCGGAAGCTCACCGCGCTGGTCGCCTAGGGCGGTTCAGGCCGGGGTGCCGCGCCCGTCCGTCCGCTCCGCCGCGGGCGGGCGGTGGACCGCGAGCATGGCGATGTCGTCCCGGGCCGGCCCGCCGCTGTGGCGGAGCACCTCGCGGCAGAGGGTGTCCAGCAGTGGGCCCGGGCTGCCGGGCCGCGCCGTGGCGAGGGCCGTGAGCGGGTCGTAGAACTCGCCCTCCGGCGAGCGGGCCTCGGTCACCCCGTCGGTGAGCAGCAGCAGGGTGGCGCCCCGGGGCAGCCGGACCAGGTCCGCCGGGGTGTCCGCGGTGCCCAGGGTGGTGGCCAGGCCCAGCGGCGGCCGGCGGCGGCCCGGTTCGAGGGTCCAGCTGCGGCGGCCGGTCAGCAGCAGCGGCGGGATGTGGCCGCAGTTGACCAGGCGCAGCACCGACAGGTCGGTGCTGATCTCGACGACCAGGGCGGTGGCGAAGTCCTCGTCGGCGTCGGCGCGGAAGCGCAGGCTGGCGGCGCGCTCCATGGTGCGGTCCAGCCGGGCGGCGACCTCCTCGACGGTGGCGGCGTGCTGGGCGGCCCGGCGGAAGGCGCTCAGCAGGATCGCGGCGACCCCGCCGGCCCCCGGCCCCTTGCCGCGGACGTCGCCGATGAGCAGGCGGATCCCGTGCGGGGTCTGCTGCACCGCATAGAAGTCGCCGCCGATGCCGGTGTCCGGGTCCGCCGCAAGGTAGCGGGCCGCGACCGAGAGCGGTCCGACCTCGGCGGTCACGGCGGCGTTGCTGTTGCTGGCGGGGTGAGGAGCCAGCGCCGCCTGCTGGGCGGCGGCGGAGTCCTCGCCGAGCAGGGCGAGGCGGCGCAGCGGCCGCTGCAGCAGCCGGTCGGCGAACAGGGCGGTCGGGCGTGCGGGTCTGCTGAGGCGTGGGCCGGTCGTCATCGGTCAGACCCCTCCGACCAGCGTCGCCAGCAGACTCGCGAGGTCGGCCCGGGGGTCCTCGGCCCCCTCGGGGACGGCCGCGTAGCTGCGGGCCAGGAACGCCCGCACCTCGGCGCTGCGCAGCCGGAGCATCGCCGCGCCCTCGGGGCCGTGCAGCTCGACCATGGTCCGGTGCGGACCGCAGGGCCAGACATGGACGTCGCCGGCGCCGGCGGGGGCGAGCATCCCCTCGCCGAGCAGGTCCCTGGCGAAGGTCCAGGTCTGTTCGGTACCGTCCAGGCTGATCTCGGCGGGGAAGGTCAGCCGTACGGCGAAGGGGTCCTCGGGACGGTAGCCGAGGCGGGCGACGAAGTCGCAGCTCAGGTCGGCGGTGACGATCAGGCGGGCGTGGACGGTCTGCTCGACGGCGGTGACCATGGGGGCGGCTCCTCGCTGCGGTGCGGCGTGTACAGGAGAAGGACCCGATCGACCCCGCCGCGATTACGCGGAAACCGGGGAATCTGCTGTGACCTGCACCATAGGCAAATCGGCGCTTTGCCCTTTTAGTCGTATCTGTCGCATGTACCGATGAAAGGCTTCCGTGAGCACCACCGGTGAGACCGCCGTGCCCGGCCCCGGCGAAGAGACGGCCATCGAGGCGTACACCCGCACCTACCAGGAGCACCACTCCCGGCTGGTCGCCTACGCCCGCACGCTCACCGGCGACGCATGGCTGGCCGAGGACCTGACCGCGGAGGCCCACTTCCGCGTCTGGCGACGGATCTCGGCGGGTCACCAGGTGGACCACATCCCCGGCTACCTGGCCGCGACCATCCGCAACCTCGCCGTCGACCTCGGCCACGCGCCCAAGGAACTCCCGCAGGGCGACCAGCTGGAACGGCTGCACCCGGCGGAGCCGGCCACGACGCCCGTCCCCCAGGAGGGCGCCTACGCCGTCATGCTCGCGGGGGCGCTGAAGCAGCTTCCGCACCGCTGGGTCCGGGCACTGTGGCTGACCGAGGTCGAGGACTGGAGCCTCGAAGCGGTCGGCGACGACCTGGGCACCAACCGCAACGCCACTGCGGTGCTGCTGCACCGCGCCCGCGAGGGGCTGCGCCAGGCCTTCCTGCGCGCGCAGCCGGGCGCACCGGACGAGGCGAGCTGCGCCGAGCACTGGGAGCGGATCCCGGCCCATGTCCGCGGCACCAGCTCGGCCCGCCAGGACCGCGCGCTGCGCGCCCACGCCGAGGGCTGCGCCGACTGCCGCGCCCGAATAGCCCTGCTGGAGCGCGCCAACCACCGCCTGCCCGCGCTGGTCGGCCCGGCACTCCTGCTGGCCTTCGCCGGCGGCGGCGCCGCACGCTACCTGATCCCGACCGCCGGCGCCCGAGCAGCAGCGCGGGCCCACGGGGCGGGGCATGGCGCCGTCCGGGTCAGCGGCCACGCCGCCGCCAAATCCGGCCCGGCCTCCGGCTCGGTAGGAGCGGGCACCCTCGCCGTAGCGGGCGGCCTCGTCCTCGCCGCCGCAGGCGCGGTAGCCGCCTTCACCCTCACCGGCTCGCACGCCTCCCCACAACCGGCCGCACTAGCCGCCACCCAGCAGAGCACCACCACGCCCGCATCACCGACTCCGGCGAGCACGCCTGCCTCCTCATCGGCGTCCACCTCCACACCCCCGGCAACCACCACCGCCCCGAACCAGGCGGCCGTCACCAGCCCGAGCCCGAGTACCGCAGTCGGCAGCCCCAGCGCAGCAGCAACCACCCAGACGCCCGAAGCAACCGCAACGACCCCGGCCGCCCAACCATCGCCGTCATCCACGCCCCCTGCGGCAAGCCCGACCTCGACACCCCCCTCCCCGACGACGGCATCCCCCACCCCGTCCACCACGCCGACCAGCCCGTCCGAATCCCCATCACCCACCGTGGCCACCCCCACGCCCACCCCCACGCCCACCCCCAGCACAGCGGCAGCATCACCCTCCACCCCCGCCACGACCCCCACCTCCACGCCCCCCACCACCGACCCGACCTGCTGGACCCTCAGCGGCCTCTCGCTGTGCTGGAACCGCTGAGCCCGGCTCACCCGTCATCCATCTCCAACGTCCAGACGATCACGTCAGGGACTGGTCTGTGTAGGCCTGGCTGGCGCCGCGTCAGCCCAGCTCACGGTGGTGCAACAAGGTGCGGAGTCGCAATTCGTGGCGTGTCTGACCGGACGTGGCGTCGACGATGGCTGCGGCACCGGCCCATACAGCTCCGGAGTCGACAACCAGTCGGCGCGCAGTGCGTGCCGTGGCGGCGGTTTCCACCCAGTCGTCGACGAAGAGGACCGGTACGCCTGGGCGAAGAGCCCGCCGTCGTACTTGCCAGGTGATCGTGCGGGACAGGTAGTCGGGGGGCGTGCTGCGAAGCAGGAACGCGTCCTCGTTGGTCTTCTCGTTCGCCGCGTCCCTGCGCATCTCCACGAAGCCGGCGTTGAGCGGAATCGCTGTCAGTGGTCCGAGTAGGAATCCAGTGGCGGAAGGTGAGATCACGAGCGAGGAGGAAGGCAGAACGTGCAGGTCTGCCAGGGCAGGTCCCAATAAGGCGAGTATCTGAGGATCCGCCCACCACGCGGACATGTCCGCGAGGCCTCCTCGCCAGGCGAAGAGCTCGCGAAGGCGTCTGCGAAGTTGATCCCTAACGAGCCCGTCTGCCATGACCGGGATCATCGCGGTCCCCGGCTCGGCGCAGCAACGGCATTTCTGCGGGACACCCCTATGCCGCAGGCCTGCCCCAGGGTAGGCATGTTGGTGTGTTGGTCAGGGATGTCGAGGAGATTGAGCGGGCCCGTGAAGGGCTCGTAGGAGACAGGTCGGAGGCCGTCGGCGATCTCGGCCACGCAGGGAAGCCGGTGGACCTGTCCCACCGGCGCTGGGGCCGCTCAGGGTAAATGCGTTGCGGCGTACTGACGGTCCGTGAGACCACTGCCGGCATGAAGGACTACGTGCCGATGGACAGCTTTGGTGCCGAAGGTGCCGCGGACTACGACGACACCATGCGCGGCGATGAGGAGCAGACCGTCGCCTTCCTGGCAGAGCTGGCCGGTGGCGGACCCGCGTTGGAACTCGCGATCGGGACCGGGCGGATCGCACTGCCGCTGACGGCCCGGGGTGTGCGCGTCGACGGTGTCGATCTCTCCCCTGAGATGGTCGCTCAGCTGCGGGGCAAGCCCGGTGGCACGAACCTGCGGGTGGTCATGGGTGACATCTCCGATCCACCGGTCGAGGGCGAGTACTCGTTGGTCTACCTGATCTTCAACACCCTGTTCAACCTGCTCACGCAGGACCAGCAGGTCCGCTGCTTCCAGAGCGCGGCCCGGCACCTCAGCGATGACGGGGTGTTCGTCGTCGAGGGATTCACTCCCGGCTATCTCCACCGGCTCCGCGACGACCAGTACGTGGACGCCGAACGGATCGACGGGGCACGGGTCAAGCTCGACGTCGGGCGGCATGACCCGGTCGCCCAGATGCTCGACGAGAGCCATATCCACCTGTCCGGTCAGGGAGTCAAGCTCTTCCCTGTCGTCTGCCGCTACGTCTGGCCGAGCGAGCTGGACCTCATGGCCCGCATCGCCGGGCTACGACTCAAGGAGCGCTGGGGCGGCTGGCAGCGCGAACCGTTCACAGCAGCCAGCCGGAACTGCATCTCGGTCTACGCACACTGACAGTCAGGCCAGGCGCTGGTGGGGGTGTCTCCAGCCGGACCATCGCATGACGTGCTCGGGTCGGCTGCGGTTCGGGCAGGACGGGGCCCGCAGGAGTCGCAGGTCAGGCGTTGTCGGAAGGCTCAGGGGTATGGTTCGCATCATGCCTACAGCACTCATCACCGGCGCGACGGCCGGAATCGGGGCGGCGTTTGCGCGGCGTCTGGCGAAGGACGGGCTGGATCTGGTTCTGGTTGCTCGGGACGGGGGTCGGTTGGACGAGAGCGCGGACGTGCTGGGCAAGCAGTACGGCGTCGGGGTGGAGACCCTCGTCGCCGATCTGGCGACCGACGAGGGCATCGCCGCCGTCGAGGCCAGGCTGGGCGATGCCGGGAAGCCGGTGGACCTGTTGGTGAACAATGCCGGGTTCGGGCTCAAGGACCCGTTCCTGGTGGTGCCGCTGGCCGACGAGCTGGCGATGGTGAAGCTGCACATCGAGGCGGTGCTGCGGCTCACCACGGCCGCGCTGCCCGGGATGCGCGAGCGCGGGCGCGGCTACGTGATCAATGTCGCCTCCGTCGCGGCCTTCGTGCCGCGCGGCACCTACGGGGCGAGCAAGGCGTGGGTGGTCCAGTTCAGCCAGTCCGTCTCCCGCGACCTGACCGGCACCGGGGTGCGGGTGCTCGCGCTCTGCCCCGGGTTCACCCACACCGAGTTCCACCAGCGGGCCCAGGTCGACATGAAGGACGTCGGCGGGTGGATGTGGCTGGACGCCGACCGGGTGGTGGACGACGCGATGCGCGACCTGGCTCGCGGACGGACCGTCAGCATCCCCTCCGGCCGCTACAAGGCGCTGGTCGCCGCCGCCCGCAAGGCGCCGCTGGAGGCGTTGGCCGGACTGTCCTCCCGGGCCGGCCGCCGCCTCGACCGGCGCTGAGGGCCCCGGCCGTGCCCGCGGAGCGCCGCAGCCTGCGCGACCAGGTCAACCAGGCGCTGCGGGCCGCCCTGGCGGCGGGCGAGCTGGTGCCCGGCGCCGTCTACTCGGCGCCGGTGCTCGCGGCGCGGTTCGGCGTGTCGGCGACGCCGGTCCGTGAGGCGATGCTCGACCTGGCCAAGGAGGGCCTGGTGCGGGCGGTGCCCAACAAGGGCTTCCGGGTCGTCGAGGTCACCGAGCGGGACCTGGCCGAACTGCTGGAGATCCGCGCCCTGTTGGAGGCCCCCAGCGCGGTCCAGGTGGCCCGCAGTGCGAGCCGGGCCCAGTTGGAGTCGCTGCTCGGCCCGGCCCGTACCGGGGGCGACCGCGGCTTCCACGAGGCCCTGCTGACGCTGGCCGGGAACCGGCACCTGGTGGTGCTGGTCGGCGAGCTCCGGAGCCGGGGTGCGCGCTGCGGCGGGGCGGCGGCCGGGCACGAGCAGCTGGTCGAGTTGATGCTGGCCCGGGACCTGGACGGCGTGGAGGCGCTGATGCACCGTCATCTGGTGGGTTGAGCAGCCGCATTGAGAAAGAGCGTCGAGCGAGCACAGAGGGCCGGCCGGCCCCCGAGGGGGACCGGTCGGCCCTTGGCTGTGCTACTGCTGTGACGTTTCTTCAGGCTCCCCCGGGGCGCCGTCAGATCGCGTCGTCCTCCCGCACCGCGCGGCGGGCGTCCGGGTCGAGCACGCCCCAGCTGATCAGCTGGTCGACGAGCAGCGAGGCCGGCTGGTCGTAGATCACGGCCAGGGTGCGCAGGTCGTCCTGGCGGATCGACAGCACCTTGCCGTTGTAGTCGCCGCGCTGGCTCTGGATGGTCGCCGCGTAGCGCTGCAGCGGGCCGGCCTTCTCGGACGGGACCTGGGAGAGTCGCTCCAGGTCGAGCACCAGGCGCGGCGGCGGCTCGGCCGCACCGCCCGGGGTGCTGCCGGGCAGCAGTTCCTGCACCGGAACCCCGTAGAACTCGGCCAGCTCGGCCAGGCGCTGCACCGTGACGGCGCGGTCCCCGCGCTCGTACGAGCCGACGACCACGGCCTTCCAGCGGCCCTGGGACTTCTCCTCGACGCCGTGCAGTGACAAGCCCTGCTGGGTGCGGATCGCTCGCAGCTTGCCGCCAAGCTGCTTCGCGTAGTCGCTGGACAAATGGTCTCCCCGGACGAGATGTGGCGTGACGCTGTGACTGCCCTGCGACGGCTCGTCCGAGAGGCACCGGAAGGGTGCTTTGGTGGACCTCCGTCGTCCGGCCGTAACTCACTGTGAGATTACGCAGAGTGATATGGATTGGTCAAGCTGAATGGGGCAGTCGTGCGAATGCCCGGACGCCGCCCCGCCTGCGGCGTCGCCGGGGGCGCATGATCGCCCTGGTAGGGTGGACGGCGGCCACCGCCACGCCCGGTGGGGGCCGTCCCAGAGACATCCTTTAAGGCCCGTCCGGTGAGGCGGGGAAGGAGGTCGGCTTCGGCATGACCACATCTGCCCGCAGTAATGAGAACAGCAGTAGTAGCAGCACTGCCAAGAACAGCCCGGGCAACGCCCGGCAGGTCCTGGACGAGAGCGACATCGCCCGTTCGCTGACCCGTATCGCCCACGAGATCGTGGAACGCGCCAAGGGCGCGGAGGACGTCGTCCTGCTCGGCATCCCCACCCGCGGCATCCTGCTGGCCCGCCGGCTGCACGCCAGGCTGGCGCAGATCACCGGCCGGGAGATCCCGTTCGGGACCCTGGACATCACCATGTACCGGGACGACCTGCGGCTGAAGCCGGCCCGCGCGCTGGAGCACACCGAGATCCCGCCCGGCGGCCTGGACGGCAAGCTGGTCGTGCTGGTCGACGACGTGCTGTTCTCCGGCCGTACCGTCCGCGCCGCCCTGGACGCCCTCGGCGACCTGGGCCGCCCCCGCGCCGTCCAGCTCGCGGTCCTGGTCGACCGCGGCCACCGGGAACTGCCGATCCGCGCCGACTACGTCGGCAAGAACCTGCCCACCTCGCTGCGCGAGGCCGTGAAGGTGAAGCTGGTCGAGGAGGACGGCCTGGACGCCGTGCTGATCGGCGACCGCGACGACTCCACCAGCAGCAGCGACGCCAACGGGAGCGCCCGATGAAGCGACACCTCGTCTCCACCGCCGACCTCACCCTCGACGACGCGCTGCTGATCCTGGACACCGCCGAGGAGATGGCCCAGGTCTCCACCCGTGCGGTGAAGAAGCTGCCGACGCTGCGCGGCCGCACCGTGGTCAACCTCTTCTTCGAGGACTCCACCCGGACCCGCACCTCCTTCGAGGTGGCCGAGAAGCGGCTGTCCGCCGACGTGATCAACTTCTCCGCCAAGGGCTCCTCGGTCTCCAAGGGCGAGACCCTCAAGGACACCGCGCTCACCCTGCAGGCCATGGGCGCCGACGCGGTGGTCATCCGGCACGGCGCCTCCGGCGCCCCGCAGCGGCTGGCCGAGTCGGACTGGCTGCACGGCAGCGTGGTCAACGCCGGCGACGGCACCCACGAGCACCCCACCCAGGCGCTGCTGGACGCCTTCACCATGCGCCGCCACCTCAACCCTGGCCTGGGCCGGGACCTGAACGGGCGCCGGATCACCATCGTCGGCGACGTGCTGCACAGCCGGGTGGCCCGCTCCAACGTGCACCTGCTGCACACCCTGGGCGCCGAGGTGACCCTGGTCGCCCCGCCGACGCTGGTGCCCTACGGCGTCGAGAGCTGGCCCTGCGCGGTCTCCTACGACCTGGACGCGGTGCTGCCCAAGAGCGACGCGGTGATGATGCTGCGGGTCCAGCGCGAGCGGATGAACGCCGCCTTCTTCCCCACCCAGCGCGAGTACTCGCTCCGCTACGGGCTGGACGCCAAGCGCGCCGCGGCCCTGCCCGAGCACGCCATCGTGATGCACCCGGGCCCGATGGTCCGCGGCATGGAGATCGCCTCGGAGATCGCCGACTCGGCCCGCTCCACCATCGTCGAGCAGGTCACCAACGGCGTCTCCATCCGGATGGCGGTCCTCTACCTCCTGCTCGGCGGCTCCGAGCCCGCGCTTTCCCCCGCACGCCCCGCCGAACCCCGCACCACCGAGGAGCACAGCAAGTGACCAGCTACCTGATCAAGAACGCCCGCGTCCTCGGCGGGGAGCCGCAGGATCTGCGCCTGAAGGACGGCGTGATCGCGGAGATCGGCACCGACCTCGCTGACGACGGCGCCACAGTGATCGACGCCGAGGGCCTGATCGCCCTGCCTGGCCTGGTCGACCTGCACACCCATCTGCGCGAGCCCGGCCGGGAGGACGCCGAGACCGTCCTCACCGGGACCCGCGCCGCGGCCAAGGGCGGCTTCACCGCCGTCCACGCGATGGCCAACACCTTCCCGGTGGCCGACACCGCCGGCGTGGTCGAGCAGGTCTGGCGGCTGGGCAAGGAGTCCGGCTACTGCGACGTGCAGCCGGTCGGCGCGGTCACCATCGGCCTGGAGGGCAAGCAGCTCGCCGAGCTGGGCACCATGGCCGACTCCGCCGCAGCCGTCCGGGTCTTCTCCGACGACGGCAAGTGCGTGGACGACGCCGTGATCATGCGCCGGGCGCTGGAGTACGTGAAGGCCTTCGGCGGCGTCATCGCCCAGCACGCCCAGGAGCCCCGGCTGACCGAGGGTGCCCAGATGAACGAGGGCACCGTCTCCGGCGAGCTGGGCCTGCGCGGCTGGCCGGCCGTGGCCGAGGAGTCGATCATCGCCAGGGACGTGCTGCTGGCGGCGCACGTCGGCTCGCGGCTGCACGTCTGCCACGTCTCCACGGCCGGCTCGGTGGAGATCATCCGCTGGGCCAAGTCCAAGGGCTGGGACGTCACCGCCGAGGTCACCCCGCACCACCTGCTGCTGACCGACGAGCTGGTCCGCTCCTACGACCCGGTCTACAAGGTCAACCCGCCGCTGCGCACCGAGGCCGACGTGCTGGCCCTGCGCGAGGCCCTGGCCGACGGCACCATCGACGCCGTCGCCACCGACCACGCCCCGCACCCGTCCGAGGACAAGGACTGCGAGTGGGCCGCGGCCGCGATGGGCATGGTCGGCCTGGAGACCGCGCTGTCCGTGGTGCAGCAGACCATGGTGGAGACCGGCCTGATGGGCTGGGCCGACGTCGCCGACCGGATGTCCCGCCGCCCCGCCGCCATCGGCGGTCTCACCGGGCAGGGCCGTCCCGTCTCGGTGGACGAACCGGCCAACCTCGTGCTGGTCGACCCCGCGTACCGTGGAGCGGTGAACCCCGACAGCTTCGCCACCCGCAGCCGCAACACCCCGTACCGAGGCCGTGACCTGCCCGGACGCGTCGTCGCCACCTTCCTCAGGGGCCGCGCGACCGTCCTGGACGGAGAGCTCGTATGAGCCCCGCGCTGAGTCTGGCCGAAGCTCCGCACTCCGCCCCGGTCACCCACGTGGGCGATCTGATCGGCTGGACGGTCGGGCTGCTGGTGGTGATCGGCCTGGTCTACTGGCTGATGCGGCAGGGCTGGAACTGGCGCAGGACGCAGCAGTCGGGCCTGCCCGCGCTGCCCGTCGCGCCGAAGGCGACCACCGAGTCGATCCTGGAACTGGAGGGCCGCTACTTCGGCTCCACCTCGGCCGGGAACTGGCTGGACCGGGTGGTGGCCCACCACCTGGGCGAGCGCAGCCTGGTGGAGCTGACCCTGCGGCCCGACGGGCTGGACGTGGTCCGTCCCGCCTCGGCGAGCTTCTTCATCCCGATCGCGGCGCTGCGCGCGGCCCGCACCGACAAGGGCATCGCCGGGAAGGTCGTCCCCGAGGGCGGTCTGCTGGTGGTCACCTGGGAGCACGGCGGCAAGCTGCTGGACTCCGGGTTCCGGGCCGACCACCCGGCCGAGCACGACAACTGGGTCACCGCCGTCGAGGTGCTGCTCAAGGCGCACGCGAAGGTGGCCGGGCAGCAGTCCGAAGTAAAGCCGGCCGAAGCACCGCAGGCCGAAGCACAGAAGGAAGGCGCATGATGACCGCACGTACGGAGAGGAAGCCGGCCGTCTACGTCCTGGAGGACGGACGGATCTTCCGCGGCCAGGCATACGGCGCCATCGGCGAGACCTTCGGCGAGGCCGTCTTCAACACCGGTATGACGGGCTATCAGGAGACCCTGACCGACCCGTCCTACCACCGCCAGGTGGTCGCCATGACGGCCCCGCAGATCGGCAACACCGGCGTCAACGACGAGGACCCGGAGTCGTCCAGGATCTGGGTGGCCGGCTACGTGGTCCGCGACCCCGCCCGGGTGCCCTCCAACTGGCGCTCGCAGCGCTCGCTGGACGAGGAGCTGGTCAAGCAGGGCATCGTCGGGATCAGCGGCATCGACACCCGCGCGCTCACCCGCCACCTGCGCGAGCGCGGAGCCATGCGCTGCGGCATCTTCTCCGGTCCGGCCGTCGCCGACGACGCCACCCTGCTGGAGCGGGTCCGCCGGGCGCCGCAGATGGAGGGCGCCGACCTGTGCGGCGAGGTCGCCACCGACGAGACCTATGTCGTCCCCGCCATAGGAACCAAGCGCTTCACCGTGGCCGCCCTGGACCTGGGTATCAAGGGGATGACCCCGCACCGGATGGCCGAGCGCGGCATCGAGGTGCATGTGCTGCCCGCCAACGCCACCGCCGAGGACGTCTACGCGGTCGCCCCCGACGGCGTGTTCTTCTCCAACGGCCCGGGCGACCCGGCCACCGCCGACGGCCAGGTCGCGGTGCTGCGCGAGGTGCTGGGCCGGAAGACCCCCTTCTTCGGCATCTGCTTCGGCAACCAACTGCTCGGCCGCGCCCTGGGCTTCGGCACCTACAAGCTCAAATACGGCCACCGCGGCATCAACCAGCCGGTGCAGGACCGCACCACCGGCAAGGTCGAGGTCACCGCGCACAACCACGGCTTCGCCGTGGACGCCCCGCTGGACCGGGTCAGCGACACCCCCTACGGGCGGGTAGAGGTTTCTCATGTCTGCCTCAACGACGATGTGGTCGAGGGCCTGCAGTGCCTGGACCAGCCCGCCTTCAGCGTCCAGTACCACCCGGAGGCGGCGGCCGGTCCGCACGACGCCGCCTACCTGTTCGACCGCTTCGTAGAGCTCATGGAGGGCCAGCGTGCCTAAGCGCACCGACATCCAGTCCGTCCTGGTCATCGGTTCCGGCCCGATCGTCATCGGCCAGGCGGCCGAGTTCGACTACTCCGGGACCCAGGCCTGCCGGGTACTCAAGGCCGAGGGCCTGCGGGTGATCCTGGTCAACTCCAACCCGGCCACGATCATGACCGACCCGGAGATCGCCGACGCCACCTACGTCGAGCCGATCACCCCCGAGTACGTCGAGAAGATCATCGCCAAGGAGCGCCCCGACGTCCTGCTGCCCACCCTGGGCGGCCAGACCGCGCTCAACACCGCCATCTCGCTGCACGCCGACGGCACCCTCGACAAGTACGGCGTCGAGCTCATCGGCGCCAACGTCGAGGCCATCAACAAGGGCGAGGACCGCCAGCTGTTCAAGGGCGTGGTCGAGGCGGTCAAGCAGAAGATCGGCTACGGCGAGTCCGCCCGCTCGGTCATCTGCCACTCGATGGAGGACGTCCTCGCCGGCGTCGAGACCCTCGGCGGCTACCCGGTCGTGGTCCGCCCCTCCTTCACCATGGGCGGCGCCGGCTCCGGCTTCGCCCACGACGAGGAGGACCTGCGCCGCATCGCCGGCCAGGGCCTGACCCTCTCGCCGACCACCGAGGTGCTCCTGGAGGAGTCCATCCTCGGCTGGAAGGAGTACGAGCTGGAGCTGATGCGCGACAAGAACGACAACGTCGTGGTCGTCTGCTCGATCGAGAACTTCGACCCGATGGGCGTGCACACCGGCGACTCCATCACCGTCGCCCCGGCGATGACCCTCACCGACCGCGAGTACCAGCGGCTGCGCGACATCGGCATCGCCATCATCCGCGAGGTCGGCGTCGACACCGGCGGCTGCAACATCCAGTTCGCGATCAACCCCGACGACGGCCGGGTCATCGTCATCGAGATGAACCCGCGGGTCTCCCGCTCCTCGGCGCTGGCCTCCAAGGCGACCGGCTTCCCGATCGCCAAGATCGCCGCCAAGCTCGCGGTCGGCTACACCCTGGACGAGATCCCCAACGACATCACCGAGAAGACCCCGGCCTCCTTCGAGCCGACGCTCGACTACGTCGTGGTGAAGGTGCCCCGGTTCGCCTTCGAGAAGTTCCCCTCGGCCGACGCCACCCTCACCACCACCATGAAGTCGGTGGGCGAGGCCATGGCCCTGGGCCGCAACTTCCCCGAGGCGCTGAACAAGGCGCTGCGCTCGCTGGAGAAGAAGGGCTCGCAGTTCAACTTCGTCGGCGCACCGGGGGAGAAGGACGAGCTGCTGGCGAAGGCGCGGATCCCCACCGACGGCCGGATCAACACCGTCATGGACGCCATCCGCGCCGGTGCCACCCAGCGCGAGGTGTTCGACGCCACCAGGATCGACCCCTGGTTCGTGGACCAGCTCTTCCTGATCCACGAGATCGCCGAGGAACTGGCCGGGGCCGAGCGGCTCGACCCCGAACTGCTGCGCCACGCCAAGCGGCACGGCTTCTCCGACCTGCAGATCGGCGAGATCCGCGGCCTGAGCTCGGACGTGGTCCGCGAGGTCCGGCACGCGCTGGGCATCCGCCCGGTGTTCAAGACCGTGGACACCTGCGCCGCCGAGTTCGCCGCCAAGACGCCGTACTTCTACTCCTCCTACGACGAGGAGAGCGAGGTCGCCCCGCGCACCAAGCCGGCCGTGCTGATCCTCGGCTCCGGCCCCAACCGCATCGGCCAGGGCATCGAGTTCGACTACTCCTGCGTCCACGCCTCCTTCGCCCTCAGCGACGCCGGCTACGAGACCGTGATGGTCAACTGCAACCCGGAGACCGTCTCCACCGACTACGACACCTCCGACCGGCTCTACTTCGAGCCGCTCACCCTGGAGGACGTGCTGGAGATCGTCCACGCGGAGACCCAGGCCGGGCCGGTCGCGGGCGTCATCGTGCAGCTCGGCGGGCAGACCCCGCTGGGGCTGGCGCAGGCGCTCAAGGACAACGGGGTCCCCATCGTCGGCACCCAGCCCGAGGCCATCGACCTGGCCGAGGAGCGCGGCGCCTTCGGCCGCGTCCTGCGGGACGCCGGCCTTCCGGCGCCCAAGCACGGCACCGCCTTCTCCTTCGAGGAGGCCAAGGCCATCGCCGACGAGATCGGCTACCCGGTGCTGGCCCGCCCGTCGTACGTGCTGGGCGGCCGCGGCATGGAGATCGTCTACGACGAGCCCTCGCTGGCCGACTACCTGAAGCGCCACGCCGGGCTGATCTCCGAGCACCCGGTGCTGATCGACCGCTTCCTGGACGACGCCATCGAGATCGACGTCGACGCCCTGTTCGACGGCGAGGAGCTCTACCTCGGCGGCGTGATGGAGCACATCGAGGAGGCCGGCATCCACTCCGGCGACTCCGCCTGCGCGCTGCCGCCGATCACCCTGGGCGGCTTCGACATCAAGCGGCTGCGGGCCTCGACCGAGGCCATCGCCCGGGGCGTGGGCGTGCGCGGGCTGATCAACATCCAGTTCGCCATGGCCGGGGACATCCTCTACGTGCTGGAGGCCAACCCGCGCGCCTCCCGGACCGTGCCGTTCACCTCCAAGGCGACGGCGGTGCCGCTGGCCAAGGCCGCGGCCCGGATCTCGCTCGGCGCGACCATCGCCGGCCTGCGCGACGAGGGCATGCTGCCCAAGGAGGGCGACGGCGGCACGCTGCCGATCGACTCCCCGATCGCGGTCAAGGAGGCAGTGATGCCCTGGAGCCGCTTCCGCGACATCCACGGCCGCGGCGTCGACACCGTCCTCGGCCCGGAGATGCGCTCCACCGGCGAGGTGATGGGCATCGACACCACCTTCGGCACCGCCTACGCCAAGTCGCAGGCGGGCGCGTACGGCGCGCTGCCGACCAAGGGGCGGGTCTTCGTCTCGGTCGCCAACCGCGACAAGCGCAACCTGGTCTTCCCGGCCCGGGCGCTGGTCGGCCTGGGCTTCGAGGTGCTGGCCACCTCCGGCACCGCGGAGATCCTGCGCCGCAACGGGATCGACGCGACGGTGGTGCGCAAGCACAGCGAAGGTCCTGGGGCGGACGGCGAGCGCACCATCGTGCAGCTGATCCACGACGGCGAGGTCGACCTCATCATCAACACCCCGTACGGGACCGGCAGCAGGCTCGACGGCTACGAGATCCGCACGGCTGCGGTCGCGCGGTCGGTGCCGTGCCTGACGACGGTTCAGGCGATGGGCGCGGCGGTCCAGGGCATCGACTCCCTGCTCCGCGGCGACATCACCGTCCGTTCCCTCCAGGAACACGCCGCCCAGCTGAACGCTTCGCGCTGACATCAGCCATTGAGGGGCGCGGGGAACTGCGCTGCCAACCAGGCACCTTCGTAGAGGGCTGGTCGCGCAGTTCCCCGCGCCCCTGAAGAGACAAGGTCTGTTGCTTTGTACCGGTTGTTCTTCAACCTCGTCTTCAAGCGGCTCGATCCCGAGAAGGCGCATCACATGGCGTTCTTCTGGATCCGCCTGGCCTCCTCTGTTCCGGGCCTCCGCACGCTGGTGGGCAAGATCCTCGCTCCACAGGACCCCGCGCTGCGGATAAAGGCCCTGGGGCTGGACCTGCCCGGTCCGTTCGGGCTCGCCGCCGGGTTCGACAAGAACGCGGTGGGGATCGACGGACTGTCGATGCTCGGCTTCGACTACGTGGAGATCGGGACGGTCACCGCCCAGCCGCAGCCGGGCAACCCCGCGCCCCGGCTGTTCCGTCTGATCGACGACCGCGCGCTGGTCAACCGGATGGGGTTCAACAATGAGGGCTCCGCCGCCGTCGCGGCCCGGCTCGCGGCCCGGCCGCTCCGCTCCAAGGCGGTCGTCGGCGTCAACATCGGCAAGACCAAGGTGGTGCCGGAGGCCGAGGCCGTCGCGGACTACGTCACCAGCACCGAGCGGCTGGCCCGGCACGCCGACTACTTCGTTGTCAACGTCAGCTCGCCCAACACACCCGGGCTGCGCAACCTGCAAGCGGTGGACCAGCTCCGGCCGCTGCTCACCGCGGTACGCCAGACCCTGGACGCCAAGTCCCCGCAGGGGCACATCCCGCTCCTCGTCAAGATCGCGCCCGACCTCGCCGACGCCGACATCGACGACGTCGCCGACCTCGCGCTGGAGCTCGGTCTGGACGGCATCATCGCCACCAACACCACCATCGGCCGCGAGGGCCTGCGCACTGACCCCGCCAAGGTCGAGGCGGCCGGAGCCGGCGGCCTGTCCGGTGCGCCGCTCAAGGCGCGCTCGCTGGAGGTGCTGCGCCGGCTGTACGCCCGTACCGGGGACCGGCTGACGCTGGTGTCCGTCGGCGGGATCGAGACCGCCGACGACGCCTGGGAGCGGATCACCGCCGGAGCCACGCTGATCCAGGGCTACAGTGCCTTCATCTACGAAGGACCCTTCTGGTGCCGCAAGCTGCACCGGGGCCTGGCAGCACGACTCCGCGCAAGTGGACATGCCACTCTGAGCGAAGCAGTCGGCGCGTCCAACGGAAGGTGATCGCATGGCGCACCCCCTCCAGATCCGGGCGGAGGTCCTCGGCATCACACCGGTCGGGGCCTGGCGGCAGGTGCTGCTGCACGCCCCCGGTGTCGCGTCACGGGTGCGCCCCGGACATTTCGCCGCGCTGGCGGTGGGCGGGTCGGAGTCGTCCATGCTGCTGCGGCGGGCCTTCTGGATCCACCGGGCCGACCCCGCGGCCGAGACCGTCTCGCTGGTGGTCGCCGAACGCGGCCGGGGCACCAGGGAGCTGCTGCGCACCCGGGTCGGTGCGGCGGTCGACCTGGTCGCGCCGCTGGGGACGGCCTTCCCGCAGCCGGCCGGGCCGATGACGGCGCTGTTCGTGGGCGCGGGCTACGGCAGCGCGCCGCTGTTCCCGCTGGCCGAGCAGATCGCGGCGCAGGGCGGGGGAGTCGGCTTCATCCTCGGCGCCGGTACCGCGGACCAGCTCTTCGGCGTCGACGCGGCCCGTGCGCTCACCCCGGACGTGCTGGTCACCACCAACGACGGCTCGGCCGGCATAAAGGGCCGGGTGATCCTGCCGCTGGCGGAGGCGATCAAGGCGATCGGGGCTGAGGCGGTCTACTGCTGCGGTCCCAGGGCCATGCTGCGGGCGGTCACCGAGGTGGCCACGGCCGAGGGGGCGCGCTGCTTCTGCGCCGTCGAGGAGGACATGGCCTGCGGGGTCGGGGTGTGCAACACCTGCGTGCTGCCGGTGGTCGGCGAGGACGGGGTCAGCCGCTTCGTCCGCTCCTGCGTCGACGGGCCCTGCTTCGACGGCACCCGGGTCCGCTGGGACGACATCGGTACGATCCCCGCGGACCTGGACGGTGCCGCTGCGATGGGAGTGCACTGAAGGTGGAAGCCCACGACGTCGACCTCACCGCGCCGTTCGGCAACGGCACCCTGCCCAATCCGGTGACCACGGCCTCCGGCTGCGCCGGCTACGGCCGGGAGCTGGCCCGGTTCCAGCCGCTGGTGGAGCTGGGATCGATCACCACCAAGACGATCATGCCGTATCCGCGGGCCGGGCAGCCGACGCCGCGGATGGCGGAGACGCCGAGCGGGATGCTCAACTCGGTCGGCCTGCCGGGCGCGGGCATCGGGTACTTCGTCGAGCACGAGCTGCCCTGGCTGGCCGAGCGCGGCGCGCGGGTGCTGGTCTCGATCGCGGGGGAGCGGGTCGAGGAGTTCGCCGAGACGGCGCAGGCGCTGAACGGCCGGCCCGGGGTGGTCGGCATCGAGGCCAACCTCTGCTGCCCCAACGTCGCCAACCGCGGCCTGGTCTTCGGCGGCAACCCGGCCACCTCGTACGACGTGATGGCGGCGGTCCGCGAGGTGGTCGACCCGGCGCTGCCGGTCTACGCCAAGCTCACGCCGGACGTCACCTCCATCACCGAGATCGCCGCGGCCTGCGTCCGGGCCGGCGCCGACGGCCTGTCGATGATCAACACCCTGCTGGGCATGGCCATCGACACCACCACCATGCGCCCGGTGCTGGCGGGGCTGAGCGGCGGCCTGTCCGGTCCTGCGGTCCGCCCGGTGGCGGTGCGCTGCGTCTACCAGGTGCACGCCGCGATGCGGGCCGGGACCATGCCGGTAGTGCCGATCTTCGGCATGGGCGGTATCAGGACCGGTCTGGACGCCCTGGAGTTCGTCCTGGCGGGCGCCTCCGGCATAGCGGTCGGCACCACCGTCTTCAACGACCCCTCGGCCCCGCTGCGGGTCCTCACCGAGCTGCGCCAGGCGCTGGCCGAACGCGGGTTCGCCAAGTTCACCGACGCCATCGGCTTCGCCCACCACCACCAAGGAGTTCAGCCATGACACCCCCGTTCGGCACCCGTCTGCGCCAGGCCATGGACAAGCGTGGCCCGCTCTGCGTGGGCATCGACCCGCACGCGGCGCTGCTGGAGGCGTGGGGGCTGGGCGACGACGTCGCCGGCCTGGAGCGGTTCTCGCGGACGGTGGTGGAGGCGCTGGCGGGCGAGGTGGCCGTGCTCAAGCCGCAGAGCGCCTTCTTCGAGCGCTTCGGCAGCAGGGGCATCGCGGTGCTGGAGCAGACCGTCGCGGACGCCCGGTCGGCGGGTGCGCTGGTGCTGATGGACGCCAAGCGCGGCGACATCGGCTCGACCATGGCCGCGTACGCGGACGCCTTCCTGGCACCGACCAGCCCGCTGTTCTCCGACGCGGTGACGGTCTCGCCCTATCTGGGCTTCGGCTCGCTGCGGCCGGCCGTCGACGCGGCGCGGGCGAGCGGTTCCGGCCTCTTCGCGCTGGCGCTGACCTCCAACCCGGAGGGGCACGAGGTGCAGCGCGCGGTGGGGGAGGACGGCCTCACGGTCGCGCAGTCGGTGCTGCGGCAGCTCGCCGCGGAGAACGCCGACGCGAGCCCGCTGGGCAGCTTCGGCGCGGTCGTCGGCGCCACCCTCAGGGACATCGGGGAGGACCTGGAGATCAACGGCGCGCTGCTGGCCCCCGGGGTCGGCGCCCAGGGCGCGACCCCGGCGGACATCCCCGCGGTCTTCGGCGCGGCGGCGGCCAATGTGCTGCCGAGCGTCAGCCGCGACGTACTGAAGCACGGCCCCTCGGTCGCGGCGCTGCGCGAGGTGTCTGCTCGTTTTGTGGACGAGGTGCGTAGCGCGATCGGCTGACGGCCCGCCGGATCGCTCGTTCGTGTGATGCTTTCGTGAACACCTTGTGTGCTCCTGATCAGCGGATTTGATCCGAGCAGGGGCCTCGGTGGCGGGGTGGGCCGACGAGTCGGGTCGCCACCCCTCGAAAACCGGGGGATATGTCCGGAAAAGTCCTGCCCGAGCGAGGCTGACCAGGACTTTTCTGTGCTTTTTCCTGACGTGGACCGCGCAGAGGGGTAGTGTCCGGCGGTAAGTCCACTGAGGGGCGTGTTCCACGTTGCTCTTGCAGGTCAGAGCTACTAGGTTCCTCAGCGGCTGACAACCAGTCCTGTCCTATTCGTTCGAATCACTGAGGTGAACGGCGTGGCACTTCCGCCCCTTACCCCTGAGCAGCGCACCGCTGCGCTCGCCAAGGCAGCTGAGGCTCGCCGGGAGCGCGCCGAGATCAAGAACCGGCTCAAGCACAGCGGCGCTTCGCTCCACGAGGTCATCAAGGCCGGCCAGGAGAACGACGTCATCGGCAAGATGAAGGTCAGTGCTCTCCTGGAGTCGCTCCCGGGCGTCGGCAAGGTCCGGGCCAAGCAGATCATGGAGCGGCTCGGCATCTCCGAGAGCCGTCGCGTGCGCGGTCTCGGTACCAACCAGATCGCTTCCCTGGAGCGCGAGTTCGGCGGCGCTCCGGCCTGATCCGTGCCGATGGTTCGAGAACCGTCCCGGTTCCTGGATAATCGGTACATGAGTGAACGTCCGCGGCTGACCGTGCTCTCCGGCCCCTCAGGGGTCGGCAAGAGCACGGTCGTCAGCTTTATGCGAGCAAAGCACCCCGAAGTATGGCTCTCCGTGTCCGCGACCACCCGCAAGCCGCGGCCGGGCGAGAAGCACGGTGTGCAGTACTACTTCGTCGACGAGGACGAGTTCGCCAAGATGGTGGCCAACGGCGAGCTGCTGGAGTGGGCGGTGTTCGCCGGCAACCACTACGGCACGCCCCGCAAGCCCGTCCTGGACAAGCTGGAGCGCGGCGAGCCGGTGCTGCTGGAGATCGATCTCCAGGGCGCCCGCCAGGTGCGCGAGTCCATGCCCGAGGCCCAGTCCGTCTTCCTGGCCCCGCCCTCCTGGGAGGAGCTGGTCCGCCGCCTCACCGGCCGCGGCACCGAGCCGCAGGAGGTCATCGACGAACGGCTGCGCAGCGCCAAGGTGGAACTCGCCGCCGAAAGCGAATTCGACACCACTCTGGTCAACCACTCGGTCGAGGGTGTAGCGGCAGAACTGCTAGCCTTGCTCAACGTAGTCTGATCATTTTCTCCGGAAGGTTCCCGCGTGTCCTCTTCGATGACAGCGCCCGAAGGCATCATCAACCCGCCGATCGATGAGCTGCTCGAGGCCACCGACTCCAAGTACAGCCTGGTGATCTACGCGGCCAAGCGCGCGCGTCAGATCAACGCCTACTACTCGCAGCTCGGCGAGGGCCTGCTGGAGTACGTCGGCCCGCTGGTCGACACCCACGTCCACGAGAAGCCGCTGTCGATCGCGCTGCGCGAGATCAACGCCGGCATGCTGACCGCCGAGGCGATCGACGCCCAGTAGGCGGCGCACCTCGCACAGCAGCGTCCTGCCGCGGCCCGTAGCATGCTCGGGCCGCGGCTTTTGCGTGCCCGCGCAACGGATTGAGCAGGGAGTGGTCCACGAGTGAACGTCGTCCTGGGTGTCAGCGGGGGCATCGCCGCCTACAAGGCGTGCGAGCTGCTGCGGCGCTTCTCGGAGTCCGGCCATGACGTGCGGGTGGTGCCGACCGCGTCCGCGCTGCACTTCGTCGGCGCCGCGACCTGGTCGGCACTGTCGGGCAAGCCGGTCGCCACCGAGGTCTGGGAGGGCGTGCACGAGGTCCCGCACGTGCGGATCGGGCAGCACGCCGACCTACTGGTGATCGCCCCGGCGACGGCCGACATCATGGCCAAGGCCGCCCACGGCATCGCCGACGACCTGCTCACCAACACCCTGCTGACGGCCCGCTGCCCGGTGGTCTTCGCCCCGGCGATGCACACCGAGATGTGGGAGCACCCGGCCACCCAGGAGAACGTCGCCACGCTGCGCCGCCGCGGCGCGGTGGTGATCGAGCCCGCCGTTGGCCGGCTGACCGGCGTGGACACCGGCAAGGGCCGCTTCCCCGACCCGGACGCGATCTTCGAGCTGTGCCGGCGGGTGCTGACCCGCGGTGCGGACGCCGGCCAGGCCGACCTGGCCGGCCGTCATCTGGTGGTCTCCGCCGGGGGCACCCGCGAGCCGTTGGACCCGGTGCGCTTCCTGGGCAACCTCTCCACCGGACGCCAGGGCTACGCGCTGGCCGCGGTCGCCGCCGCCCGCGGGGCCCGGGTCACCCTGGTCGCGGCCAACACCGACCTGCCGGACCCGGCCGGGGTGGACCTGGTCCGGGTCGGCACCGCGGCGGAGTTGCGGGAGGCGGTGCTGGCCGCCGCGGCCGACGCGGACGCGGTGGTGATGGCGGCCGCGGTGGCCGACTTCCGGCCGGCTCATTACAAGCATGTGAAGATCAAGAAGGTGGAGGGCGAGCTGCCCGCGCCGGTGGAGCTGGTGCGCAACCCCGACGTGCTGGCCGAGATCTCGCAGCAGCGGCAGGCCCCGGGCCAGGTCGTGGTGGGTTTCGCGGCCGAGACCGACGACGTGCTCGCCAACGGCCGGGCCAAGCTGGCCCGCAAGGGCTGTGACCTGCTGGTGGTCAACGAGGTGGGCGGGGGCCGGGCCTTCGGCAGCGCCGACAACGAGGCGGTCATCCTTTCGAGGGACGGCTCGGAGACGGCCGTGCCCTTCGGACCCAAGGCGGCACTGGCCGATCTGCTGTGGGACCTGGTCGCGGAGCGGCTCCGCTGAGCCCGTCCGGCCAGCAGAAACGACCCTGTGCGGATCCAAAGAATGAGACCCTGTGAGTCAGATGCGGGAACCTTTGGTTACACTCCCCGCAGTAGTCCTCCATAAGTCTTTCCGGACCGGCGGGGTTCCCACCAATCCGCCGGTTCAGTCAGCAGCCGCTGCAACTCAGGGAGCGCTGTGTCTCGCCGCCTGTTCACTTCGGAGTCCGTGACCGAGGGTCACCCCGACAAGATCGCTGACCAGATCAGCGACACCATTCTCGACGCCCTCCTCAAGGACGACCCCACCTCGCGGGTCGCCGTGGAGACGCTGATCACCACCGGCCAGGTCCACGTCGCCGGTGAGGTCACCACCAAGGCCTACGCGCCGATCGCGCAGCTGGTCCGGGAGAAGATCCTGGAGATCGGCTATGACTCGTCCAAGAAGGGCTTCGACGGCGCCTCCTGCGGCGTGTCGGTGTCCATCGGCGCCCAGTCGCCCGACATCGCCCAGGGCGTCGACGACGCCTACGAGAACCGCGTCGAGGGCGACGACGACGAGCTCGACAAGCAGGGTGCCGGCGACCAGGGCCTGATGTTCGGGTACGCGTGCGACGACACGCCCGAGCTGATGCCGCTGCCGATCACCCTGGCGCACCGCCTGGCCAAGCGCCTGTCCGAGGTGCGCAAGAACGGGACCATCCCGTACCTGCGCCCCGACGGCAAGACCCAGGTCACCATCGAGTACGACGGCGACACGGCCGTGCGCCTGGACACCGTGGTGGTCTCCTCGCAGCACGCGTCCGACATCGACCTGGACTCGCTGCTCGCCCCCGACATCCGCGAGTTCGTGGTGGAGCCGGAGCTGAAGGCGCTGGCCGACGAGGGCATCACCCTGGTCACCGAGGGCTACCGGCTGCTGGTGAACCCGACCGGCCGCTTCGAGATCGGCGGCCCGATGGGCGACGCCGGCCTGACCGGCCGCAAGATCATCATCGACACCTACGGCGGCATGGCCCGTCACGGTGGCGGCGCGTTCTCCGGCAAGGACCCGTCCAAGGTCGACCGCTCCGCCGCGTACGCGATGCGCTGGGTCGCCAAGAACATCGTCGCCGCGGGCCTGGCCCGGCGCGCCGAGGTCCAGGTCGCCTACGCGATCGGCAAGGCCGAGCCGGTGGGTCTGTTCGTGGAGACCTTCGGCACCGAGACCGCCCCGGTGCTGAAGATCCAGGAAGCCGTCACCCAGGTCTTCGACCTGCGTCCGGCCGCGATCATCCGCGACCTGGACCTGCTGCGCCCGATCTACTCCCAGACCGCCGCCTACGGCCACTTCGGCCGTGAGCTGCCGGACTTCACCTGGGAGCGCACCGACCGCGCCGAGGCGCTGAAGCGCGCTGTCGAGGCCTGACAGCAGCCCAGAACGGCCGACGGCCCCTCCGGATCGCTCCGGAGGGGCCGTCGCCGTCCGCCGCGCGGTCCAGGGAGCGTCAGCCGAGCGGGCTGATCACGGCGGCGGTTCCGTAGGCGCAGATCTCGGCGCCGTTGCCGCCGGCCTCAGTGACGTCGAAGCGCATGGCCAGCACCGCGTTGGCACCGCGCGACCTGGCCTGCTCCACCAGCCGGTCCATGGCCTGGTTGCGGCTCTCCACCAGGGTCTTGGTGAGCCCGCGCAGCTCGCCGCCGGCCAGCGACTTGAAGCCGGCGCCGATCTGGCTGCCGATGTTGCGGGAGCGGACGGTGAGGCCGAACACCTCGCCGATCACCCGGTCCACCCGGTGGCCGGGAACGTCGTTGGTGGTGACCACCAGGACCTCGGTGCTGTGCTGGCCCCCGCCGAAATCATCGAGATTCGTCATGACCCGCATTCTGCCGCCCCGGGGCCGTCCCGGCATCGGGATGTGTCGGTCGGTTCTGGTAGGACTTGGGGCATGAACGGCAGCACCGGCTCCCCCGACCGTGCCCCCGCCTCCGAAGGGGGAGCGGGGGAGCAACTGGAGCTGGTCCGTGCCGAGCTGAAGAAGGCCAGGGCCAGGGCGAAGCCCAGGACCAACCCCAAGGCGACCACCGGCCGGCTGCCGGTCGCCCGAGTGGTCGTCAACAAGGGCGTGCTGGTGATCGACCAGTACTTCGACTACTCCGTTCCGGTGGATCTGGACGAGACCGCCCAACCCGGGGTCCGGGTCCGGGTGCGGTTCGGCGCGCGGGTGGTCAAGGGCCGGCGCGAGGGCGGCACGCTGATCGACGGCTTCGTGGTGGAGCGGCTGGCGGCGTCCGACTACGCCGGACCGCTGGCGCCGCTGAGCCAGGTGCTGTCGCCGGAGCCGGTGCTCTCGCCGGAGCTGCTGCGGCTGTGCCGGGCGGTCGCGGACCGCTACGCCGGGACGCTGGCGGACGTGCTGCAGCTGGCGGTGCCGCCCAAGCACGGCCGGGCCGAGGCGGCCCCCTTGCCCGACCCGCTGCCGGCGCCGGCGCCGCCGCCCGCCGGCTCCTGGAGCCGCTATCCGCAGGGGCCGGCCTTCCTGTCCGCGCTCGCGGCCGGCGGCGCGCCCAGGGCGGTGTGGACGGCGCTGCCCGGCGGGAGCTGGGCTGCGGAGCTGGCATTGGCGGTGGCCTCGGCGCTGGCCTCGGGACGGGGCGCGCTGGTGGTGCTCCCGGACGGCCGCTCGGTGGCGCAGCTGGACGCCGCGCTGCTGGAGCTGCTGGGCTCCGGGCACCATGTGGCGCTCACCGCCGAGCACGGCGCCGAGGAGCGCTACCGCCGCTGGCTGGCCGTCAGCCGCGGCTCGGTCCGCGCCGTGGTGGGCACCAGGGCCGCGATGTTCGCGCCGGTGCGCGAGCTGGGGCTGCTGGCGGTGTGGGACGACGGGGACGACCGGCACAGCGACGAACGCGCCCCCTACCCGCACGCCCGCGACGTGCTGCTGCTGCGGGCCGCCGAGGTCGGCGCCGCGGTGCTGATCGGCGGGCTGACCACCACGGTGGAGGCGGCGCAGCTGCTGCACACCGGCTGGGCCAGACCGCTGGCCGCGGACCGGGAGCAGGTGCGGCGCAGCGCCCCGCTGGTCCGCACGGTCTCGGACCGGGACCAGTCGGACGACGCGGCGGCCCGGGCGGCCCGGCTGCCCTCGCACGCCTGGCGGGTGGCCAGGGAGGCGCTGGAACGCGGTCCGGTACTGGTGCAGGTGCCGCGGCGCGGCTATGTGCCGAGGCTGGCCTGCACCCGCTGCCGGGAGGGCGCGCGCTGCGCCCACTGCGCCGGGCCGCTGGCCCTGCCGGGCGCCGACGGCGTGCTCACCTGCGCCTGGTGCGGGCGGACCGAGGCGGACTGGCACTGCCGGGAGTGCGGCGGGACCGGGCTGCGGGCCCAGGTGGTCGGGACCAGGCGCACCGCCGAGGAGCTGGGACGGGCCTTTCCACTGGTCCCGGTCCGCACCTCGGGGCGGGCCGAGGTGCTGGCCTCGGTGCCGGACGCCCCGGCGCTGGTGGTGTCCACACCGGGGGCCGAGCCGGTGGCCGAGGGCGGTTACGCGGCGGCGCTGCTGCTGGACGGCTGGGCCCTGCTGGGCCGGGCCGACCTGCGGGCCGGCGAGGACGCGCTGCGGCGCTGGACCAACGCGGCCGCGCTGGTGCGGCCGCGGGAGCAGG
This sequence comes from Streptacidiphilus jeojiensis, assembly GCF_042510965.1. Lineage (NCBI taxonomy): Bacteria > Bacillati > Actinomycetota > Actinomycetes > Kitasatosporales > Streptomycetaceae > Streptacidiphilus > Streptacidiphilus jeojiensis. The sequence continues at coordinate 476,277 of NZ_JBEUKS010000005.1, read as the reverse complement.
GCGGCACGGTGGTGGTCGTCGCGGAGGAGACGCTGCGGCCGGTGCAGGCGCTGGTGCGGTGGGACCCGGCCGGGTTCGCGGCGCTGGAGCTGGGCGAGCGGGCCGAACTGCGGTTCCCGCCGGTGTCGCGGATGGCCTCGGTGACGGGCAGCGCCGCCTCGGTCGAGGATCTGCTGGGGCTGCTGCGGCTGCCGGAGGGCGGCGACGTGCTGGGGCCGGTGCCGGTGCGGGGGCGGCCCGCGGGCGGGGGCGCTCCCGGCGGCCCGGGCGCGGAGCCGTTGGAGCGGGTGCTGCTGCGGGTCGATCCGGGGCGGGGGGCGGCGCTGGCCGCGGCGCTGAAGGCGGCTCAGGTCGCCCAGCTGGTGCGGCGGTCGGCCGAGCCGGTGCGGGTGCGGGTCGATCCGCCGGACATCGGCTGAGGCGGGTCCTCGGCTGCGGCGTCTGCCTGGTTGGCCGCGCAGTTCCCCGCGCCCCTATGCAAGTGCAACTGGCTCAGTTGCAGCCCCCTGGGGGCGCGGGGAACTGCGCGACAAGCCATGCACATGCCGCACTCAGCGCCGGACGTTCTCCACCTGCTCCGCCGCTTCGGTAGGGACGACGTGGTCGCGCCGCGCAGCGGGGATCGCGCGGGACAGGCCGCCGGGGATCTGCACCCCGCCGGAGGGTGCCAGACTCTGCCCGGCGGGGGTGTCGAGCACCTCGGCGAGGGCCTCGGCCGGAGTGCTGCGGCTGCCCTGCTCGGGGACGCCGGCCACCGTGCCGTCCGCGGGGCGGCGCACGCCGTACCTGCGGTGCACGGCCTGCTTGGTGACGCCCAGTGCGGAGCCGACGGCGTCCCAGGAGAAGCCCAGCGAGCGGTCGAACTCGACGGCGGCGGCGACCAGGCCCTCCACACTGTCCCTGAGCTCCTGCGCCAGCCGTACCGTGGGCGCGGGGGCACGTCCGTAGACGACGAAACCGGCTGCGGTGGTGGGGCGGCGCGGGCGGTACACGTTGCCGAGCTGTGCGGTGAGCGTACGCAGCGCGTCGACCTGGCGCCGCACCCGCTCGATGTCCCGCACCAGCAGGTGCAGACTGGCCCTTGCCCGGGCGTCGTGGGTGGCGTGGTCGGCCATGGTATTCGGGAGCCTCTCGGAACCGGCGGTCAATCTCCTTTGACCAACGGCCGAAGTGCCCGACTGGTCACGGCGGGGGCGTGCGGAGGCATGCGAACGGCGTGCGTGCGGAGGCGTGCGACCTGGGGGTCGGTGCCCCCGCCACGTCAGTAGACTGGCGTGTCTGTGCACTTCTTGTTGCTGCACGCCTCCACCCTGACCGACGGGAGCCCGTTCCGTGGCGATTCAGCCCATCCGCATCTTCGGCGACCCGGTGCTCCGGCTGACGGCCCAACCGGTGACGGTCTTCGACAAGGAGCTGCGCACCCTGGTCGCCGATCTCACCGAGACCATGAAGGACGCCCCGGGCTCGGGCCTGGCCGCCCCGCAGATCGGCGTCTCGCTGCGGGTGTTCACCTACCACGTGGACGGGGTGGTCGGTCATCTGATCAACCCGCGGCTGGACCTCACCGAGGAGGAGCAGGACGGCCCGGAGGGCTGCCTGTCGCTGCCCGGGCTCACCTTCGACTGCAAGCGGGCCTACGGGGTCGTGGCCAAGGGCTTCAACGAGTACGGCGACCCGGTCACCGTCGAGGGCACCCAGTTGCTGGCGCGCTGCATCCAGCACGAGACCGACCACCTCGACGGCATCATCTTCATCGACCGGCTGGACCGCGAGCAGCGCAAGGCCGCGCTGCGGGCCGTCCGCGAGGCCGAGTGGGCCGGGGACTCCGCGCCGCAGGTGAAGGTCTCCCCGCACAGCACCTTCGGCCGCGCGCTCTGACCCTCCCCCTGCCGCTTCACCATCCTGGAAGGCCCCCGTCCTTGAAGCTCGTATTCGCCGGTACGCCCGAGCCCGCCCTGCCCGCGCTGGAGGCGCTGATCGCCTCCCGGCACGAGGTGGCCGCGGTGGTCACCCGCCCGGACGCGCCCTCCGGCCGCGGCCGCAAGCTGGTCGCCAGCCCGGTGGCGCAGTTGGCCGAGCAGCACGGGATCGAGGTGCTGAGGCCGGAGCGCCCGCGCGACCCGGAGTTCCTGGAGCGGCTGACGCAGCTGGCCCCGGACTGCTGCCCGGTGGTCGCCTACGGTGCGCTGCTGCCCAAGGCGGCCCTGGAGATCCCCCGCCACGGCTGGGTGAACCTGCACTTCTCGCTGCTGCCGGCCTGGCGCGGCGCCGCCCCGGTGCAGCACGCGGTGCTGGCCGGAGACGAGGTCACCGGTGCCTCGACCTTCGAGATCGAGCAGGGGCTGGACACCGGACCGGTGTACGGGACGGTCACCGAGGTGGTGCGCCCCGGCGACACCAGCGGCGACCTGCTGGAGCGGCTGTCCCGCTCCGGCGCCCGGCTGCTGGTGGCGACCATGGACGGCATCGAGGAGGGCAGGCTCAGCCCGCGCCCCCAGCCGGCCGACGGGGTCAGCCTGGCGCCCAAGATCAGCGTCGAGGACGCCAGGGTCGACTGGTCCACCCCGGCGCTGCGGGTGGACCGGGTGGTCCGCGGCTGCTCCCCGGCCCCCGGTGCCTGGACCCTGTTCCGCGGCGAGCGGCTCAAGCTGGGGCCGGTGCGGCTCGCGGCCGGCCGCTCGGAGCTGGCGCCCGGCGAGATCGCGGTGAACAAGAACACCGTCCGGGTCGGCACCGGCAGCCATGAGATCGAGCTGGGCGAGGTCCAGCCGCAGGGCAAGAAGCGGATGCAGGCGGGAGACTGGGCGCGGGGATCGCGTCTGGAGCCCGGCGAGCGCCTGGGCTAGTCACGCCGCCGATCCCCTGCGTACTCCGTATCCGTACTCCATAACCAACGTCAGCACCTTTGCGAGGCACCACATGACCGGCCCAGCCCCCAAGTCAGCTCCGCGTCCGCACCGCCGTCCCAAGAAGGACCCGGCCCGGATGGTCGCCTTCACCGCGCTGCGGGCCGTGGACGAGCGCGACGCCTACGCCAACCTGATCCTGCCCTCGCTGCTGCGCAAGGCGGAGAAGAACGAGGGCTTCGAGCGCCGTGACGCGGCCTTCGCCACCGAGCTGGTCTACGGCACGCTGCGGATGCGCGGCAGCTACGACGCCATCATCGGGGCCTGCATCGACCGGCCGCTGAGCAAGGTCGACCCCAATGTGCTGGACGTGCTGTCGCTGGGCGCGCACCAGCTGCTGGGCACCCGGATCCCCCCGCACGCGGCGGTCTCCGCCACCGTGGAGCTGGCCCGGGTGGTCCTCGGCGACGGGCGGGCCAAGTTCGTCAACGCGGTGATGCGCAAGATCTCCACCCAGGACCTGGACACCTGGCTGGAGCAGGTCGCGCCGCCGTACGAGGAGGACGCCGAGGACCACCTCGCGGTGCTGTACTCGCATCCGCGCTGGGTGGTCGCCGCGCTGTGGGACTCGCTGGGGGTCTGGCAGCCGCAGCACTGCGGCCGTACCGCCGTCTCCGAGCTGCTGGCCGCCGACAACGAGCGCCCGGCGGTGACCCTGGTGGCCCGTCCGGGCCGCTCCACCGCCGCGGAGCTGCGCGACTCGCTGCCCGCGGAGGAGAGCGAGGCCGGGCGCTGGTCCCCCTACGCGGTACGGCTGGTGGAGGGCGGCGACCCGGCCGTGGTCCCGGCCGTCGCCGAGAACCGCGCCGGGGTCCAGGACGAGGGCAGCCAGCTGGTCGCCGCCGCGCTGGCGGCGGCGCCGGTGGAGGGCCGCGACGAGCTGTGGCTGGACGGCTGCGCCGGACCCGGCGGCAAGGCCGCGCTGCTGGCCGCGCTGGCCGCGCAGCGGGGCGCCGCACTGGTCGCCTCCGAGTCGCAGCCGCACCGCGCGGCGCTGGTCGCCAAGGCCCTGCACGGCAACCCCGGCCCGTACGCCGTGATCACCGCGGACGGGCTGCGGCCCGCCTGGCGTCCGGGCAGCTTCGACCGGGTGCTGGTGGACGTCCCCTGCAGCGGGCTGGGCGCGCTGCGGCGCCGGCCCGAGTCGCGCTGGCGGCGCCGTCCCGAGGACGTGGCCAATTTCGGTCCGCTGCAGCGCGGCCTGCTGGAGTCGGCGATCGACGCCACCCGTCCGGGCGGCGTGGTCGGCTACGCCACCTGCTCCCCGCACCTGGCCGAGACCCGGGTGGTGGTCCAGGACGTGCTGCGCGGACGCTCGGACCTGGAGTACGTCGACGCCAGGCCGCTGCTGCCCGGCGTCCCCGACCTGGGCGAGGGGCCGGACGTGCAGCTGTGGCCGCATCTGCACGGCACCGACGCCATGTATCTGGCGCTGCTCCGCAAGAAGTCCTGACCACCGGTTCCACCAGGGATAATCGGCGCCATGAGCCCTCAGATCAGCCCCAGCATCCTGGCCGCGGACTTCGCGCGGCTCGCCGACGAGGCGGAGGCCGTCCGCGGCGCCGACTGGCTGCACGTCGACGTCATGGACAACCACTTCGTGCCCAACCTGACCCTGGGCCTGCCGGTGGTCGAGTCGCTGCGCAAGGCCACCGACATCCCGATCGACTGCCATCTGATGATCGAGGACCCGGACCGCTGGGCCCCGCAGTACGCGGAGGCCGGGGCCGGGTCGGTGACCTTCCACGTCGAGGCCGCGGCGGCGCCGGTGCGGCTGGCGCGGGAGATCCGCTCGCTGGGCGCCCGGGCCTCGATGGCGCTGAAGCCTGCCACGCCGATCGAGCCCTACGAGGACCTGCTGTCCGAGCTGGACATGCTGCTGATCATGACGGTGGAGCCGGGCTTCGGCGGCCAGTCCTTCCTGGACATCATGCTGCCCAAGATCCGCCGCACCCGGGAGCTGATCAACCGGCACGGCCTGCAGCTGTGGCTGCAGATCGACGGCGGGGTCTCCGCCGAGACCATCGAGCGCTGCGCGGACGCCGGCGCGGACGTCTTCGTCGCCGGATCGGCCGTCTACGGGGCCGAGGACCCGGCCGAGGCCGTCCGCAGGCTGCGCGCGCAGGCGGCTGCGGCGGCCGAGGGCTCACCCTGGGTGCACCGCCACTGAGAGTGCCGCCGCTGAGGGCATGGGGACCGGGCTTGTGGGAAGCTACAAGTCCGGTTCCCGCCCCGCCGCCGCCACCTGTGCGGAACCGCAGGAAACGCCGCTGAGCTGGATCCTTCTCGTCCGATGTACGAGAATCGAACGTTGGGTGCAGGGCGCCCTGATGCGCTCCCCGCCGCACCCGAGGTCTACCCCCGCCGCAGCAGAGAGCCCCCAGATGCGCTTCTTGAACCCCCAGACCGGCAGTCACGACGAGCGTCCGTCGGCGCCGTACGACCTGACCTACGACGACGTGTTCATGGTGCCCAGCCGTTCGTCGGTGGGCTCCCGGCAGGCCGTGGACCTCTCCTCGGAGGACGGCACCGGCACCACGATCCCGCTGGTGGTGGCCAATATGACGGCCATCGCCGGACGCCGGATGGCCGAGACGGTGGCCCGCCGCGGCGGTCTGGTGGCGATCCCGCAGGACATCCCGCTGGACGTGGTCTCCGAGGTCATCGGCTGGGTCAAGCAGCGCCACCTGGTGCACGACACGCCCATCACCCTGGCCCCGGGCGCCACCGTCGCCGACGCGCTGTCGCTGCTGCCCAAGCGGGCCCACGGCGCGCTGGTGGTCGTCGAGGACGGCAGGCCGGTCGGCGTGGTCACCGAGTCCGACTGCCAGGGCGTGGACCGCTTCACCAGCCTGTCCGCGGTGATGTCGGCCGACCTGCTGCTGCTGGAGGAGGGCATCGCACCCCGCGAGGCCTTCGACCGGCTCACCAACGCCCACCGCAAGCTGGCCCCGGTGGTGGACGGCAAGGGACAGCTGGTCGGCATCCTGACCCGCAAGAACGCGCTGCGGGCCACCCTCTACAGCCCGGCCGTCGACGCCGCCGGGCGGCTGCGGATCGCCGCCACCGTCGGCATCAACGGCGACGTCGCCGGAAAGGCCGAGGCGCTGCTGGGGGCCGGCGCCGACGTGCTGATCGTCGACACCGCGCACGGGCACCAGGAGTCCATGATCAGCGCGCTGAAGGCGGTGCGCGCCCTGGACCCGCAGGTGCCGATCGTGGCCGGGAACGTGGTCGCCGCCGCCGGCGTGCGCGACCTGGTCGAGGCCGGCGCGGACATCCTCAAGGTCGGTGTCGGCCCCGGCGCCATGTGCACCACCCGGATGATGACCGGGGTGGGCCGCCCGCAGTTCTCCGCGGTGCTGGAGTGCGCCGCCGAGGCCCGCAGGCTGGGCAAGCACGTCTGGGCGGACGGCGGGGTGCGGCACCCGCGCGACGTGGCGATGGCGCTGGCCGCCGGCGCCTCCAATGTGATGATCGGCTCCTGGTTCGCCGGGACCTACGAGTCGCCCGGCGACCTGCAGACCGCCGCCGACGGCCGGCAGTACAAGGAGAGCTTCGGCATGGCCTCGGCGCGCGCGGTGCGCAACCGGACCTCTGAGGAGTCCTCCTACGACCGGGCCCGCAAGGCGCTGTTCGAGGAGGGCATCTCCACCTCGCGGATGTTCCTGGACCCGGCCCGCCCCGGCGTCGAGGACCTGATCGACGCGATCGTCGCCGGCGTCCGCAGCTCCTGCACCTACGCCGGTGCGCACTCGCTGGAGGAGTTCCGCGAGAACGCCGTGGTCGGCGTGCAGAGCGCCTCCGGCTACGCCGAGGGCAAGCCGCTGCACGCCAGCTGGTAGCCGGTCGGGCCGGCTGCCTGCTCAGGCTCCGCCGAGGGGACCCAGCGGGGTGAGCAGGCAGCGGCAGACCAGGCCGGTCGCGTCGTCCAGGGCCTCGGCGGCCACCCGGTAGGCGTCGGGGCGGTCGCGCAGCTCCCAGAGCGTGGCCGCCGAGGCCCAGGCGGCGTCCCGGGCCCGTTCGATGCTCCAGGCGCTGAGCAGGTGCAGCAGCGGCTCGGCCACCGCCAGCTCGCCGTCGACGACCGGCATCAGCCGGTCCCTGACCTCCTCCTCGACCTGCGCCAGCAGGTCGTTGACGCGGTGGAAGTCTCCGGAGAGCTCGTCGGGGGAGCAGCCCAGCAGGGTGCAGGCGTCCACCACCGCCAGCGGCAGGTCGTGCTCGATGTGCGCGTTCATCCCGCACAGCGCGAACTGCACCGGCAGCACCCCCGGGTGCAGCCGCAGCTGCAGCAGCGGACGCCAGCAGGCCGGGGGCCGGCGGGCGGTGAGGGCGTCCAGGAAGCGTCCGGCGAACAGCACGTCCAGCCGGGCGACCCCGTCGGGGTTCTTGAAGTAGCCGCCCGCCGCGAGGTGCGCGGCTAGGGCCTCGGTGACGGTCAGATAGGCGGCGGCGAAGGCCGCCACGCCGTCCTGCGCGGGCAGCGCGGCGACCAGTCCGCGCAGCCGGGCGACGACCGCCCCGACGTCCGCGGCCCGGTCGGCCTGGGTCGCTCCTGGTGCCATGGGGTCCAGGGTGACGGCTCGTCGCCGGTACGGCGAGCCGCCGTCCGGGCGACGGCCCGTCCCCGCCCCGCCCCGCCCGCCACGGCGCTACAGCGCGCCGGCGTCGCGGGCGGTCCACACCGACGGGTAGATCGGGCGCCAGCCCAGCTCCTCGCGGAGCGGGAGGTTGTCGGTGACGCCCATCCACGGGTTCGGGTCCTGCTTCCCGGCGGCCTCCGGCGGGAGCGCCAGTCCGGCCAGGCGGTGGATGTCATAGGCGGACACCGGGGCGTCGTCGGCGGCGTGGTAGATCCGGCCCTCGATGCCGGGGGTGCGCAGTGCCCGGTGCAGCGCCTGGGCCACGTCGGCGTGGTGCACCATGGGCAGCCGCTGGTGCGCGGCCCAGTCGGCGGAGCGGTCGACCGCATCGCGCAGGTGCGGGTCGCCCTCGCCGTAGACGAAGGCCAGCCGCACGGTCACCAGCGGCAGGCCCTGCCCGGTGCGCAGCTCTTCCAGCGCGGCGTCTGCCTCGGCCTTGGACCTCGGGTAGACACCCCAGGGGACGGGCTCCAGCGGGTCCTCCGCGCGGGCCGGACGGCCGTGGCCGAAGCCGTAGACCAGGTTGGTGCTGGTCTGCACGAAGCGGCGGACGCCGGCCTCCAGGGCCTGACGGCCCAGCGCGACGGCGGCGTCGCGGTTGACCGCCAGCGCCTCCTCGTCCGGGACGCCGCGGAAGGCGGCGGCGACGTTGACCACGTCGTCCACGCCCTGCAGGGCCTTGGCCCGGTCGCTCTCCTCGCGCAGGTCGCCGAGGACCGCCTCGGCGCCCAGCGCGGTGAAGCGCTCGGCCGCGGCCTCGCTGCGGACCAGCACCCGCAGCCGTTCGCCCTCGGCCGCCCACTGGATCAGCCTGGGCACCAGCCGCCGGCCGACCTGCCCGGTCGCTCCGGTCACCAGAATCGTCGTCATCGTCCTCGTCCTCTCGGCGGGCCCCCTCGGGGGGCGTTGACTCCACTGTGCGGACCGGTGGTCGGCGGCGGGAGAGACCTGGCGATCGGGGGACCGGCGATCCCTGGATACCGGCCGGCGGCCGGGGGATGCTGGAGGCATGGACCGACCGCAGCTCGCCGACTTCCTCCGCCGCTCCCGCAGCCGCCTGGCGCCCGCCGACGTGGGCCTGCCCGAGGGGGCGCGGCGGCGTACGCAGGGGCTGCGGCGCGAGGAGGTCGCCCAGCTGGCGGGGATGTCGGTGGACTACTACACCCGGCTGGAGCAGCAGCGCGGACCGCACCCTTCGACCCAGCTGCTGGGCGCGCTGGCCAGGGCGCTGCGGCTGAGCGACGACGAGCGCGACCACCTGTACCACCTGGCCGGGCAGGCCCCGCCGCGGGCCAGGAGTGCCGACCACCATGTGCGCCCCGGACTGCTGCTGGTGCTGGACCGGCTCTACGACACCCCCGCCCAGGTGACCTCGGACATCGGTGACGTGCTGGCGCAGAACGCGCTGTCGATGGCGGTGTTCGGGGACAGCACCGCCCGGCCGCCGGGTGAGCGCAACATGATCTGGCGCTGGTTCACCGACTCCGAGGCCAGGGAGCGGTTCGTCCCCGCCGACCACGACCGGCTCGGACGGGTGCACGCCGCGCAGCTGCGCTCGGTGGTCGCGGCCCGGCCCGACGACGCCCGGGCGGCGGCGCTGGTGCGACGGCTGCTGGCGGCCTCGCCGGAGTTCGCCGAGGTGTGGGCCGAGCACGACGTCGCGGTGCGGCGCGCCGACACCAAGACGATCCTTCACCCGGTGGTGGGAGCGCTCGAACTGGACTGCGAGGTGATGCTCAGCGCCAACCACGAGCAGCGCCTGATCGTCTTCACCGCGCGACCTGGCACCGAGACCGCCGAGCGGCTGGAACTGCTGCGCGTGGTGGGGCTGCAGGACCTGTCCCGGCCGGAAAGCCGTGGCGCGGCCCGTTAGCCGGCTGCGAGGATGCCGCGGTGAACGATGACGACCTGGACGTGATGGCGTCGCGGCTGGCCCAGGTGCCCGGAGTGGTCGGGGTGCTGCTGGGCGGCAGCCGGGCCCGCGGCGAGCACACCCCCGAATCGGACTGGGACCTCGGGGTGTACTACCGGGGCGCGCCCGACCTCGGCGAACTGCGGGCGCTGGCCGAGCGCTGCACCGGCGAGCCGGTGGAGGTGGCCGGGCCCGGCAGTTGGGGCCCCTGGGTCAACGGCGGGGCCTGGCTGCGGGTGGACGGCGTGGCCGTCGACTGGATCCTGCGGGACGTGGACCGGGTCGGCCGGGTGCTGGCGGATTGCGCCGCCGGGACGTACGAGGTGGGCACCCAGCCGGGGCACCCGCTGGGGTTCTGGTCGCCCTGCTACGTCGGCGAGGTCGCGCTGGGGCGGGTACTGGCGGATCCGCGCAAGGAGTTGACGGAGCTTCAGGCTGCTGCCGCCGAGTACCCGGAGCCGCTGCGGGCGGCACTGGTCGGGGCCTCCTGGGAGGCCGAGTTCCTGATGTCCAACGCGGCGAAGGGTGCGCGGCGGGGCGACGGGCTGGTGGTGTCGCTGTCGCTGTCGAGGGCTGTCGGCATCCTGGTCCAGTCGCTGTACGCCTGGCACCGGCGCTGGTGCCTCAACGAGAAGGGAGCGCTCGCGGTCGCGGAGACGCTCGCGGGGGCCCCTGCGGGGTTCGGCGCGCGGGCGCGAGCGCTGATGGCTGCGCCGGGCAGGTCTTCTGGCGAACTGTCAGTGACCGTTACTGCGGCGTTGGAGCTGGTGGGGGACGTGCGGGCGGCGCTGAGGCTGTAGATGGTTGGTCGCGCAGTTCCCCGCGCCCCTAGGGGGCTGCAACTGAACCGCAGTGGGTCAGTTGCAGCACTTCAGGGGCGCGGGGAACTGCGCGACAAGCCATGCAGAGGGCCGCGCTTACCGCCCGACCCTCTCCGACACCAGCGCGGGCTGTGCAACCTCCGAGACAGCAGTTGCCTGCCGAACCGCACTGCGAGCCGGGACCAGCAGCGCAGCGAGCGACGCGGCGAGGCAGAGGACGGCGAGCAGCGCGAACCCCTCGGTGTAGCCGCTCTCCGCGGGCAGGCCCGAGGCCTGCAGATTGCCGGTGACCAGGCTGCTCATCACAGCCGCGCCCAGCGACCCGCCGATGGTGCGGATGTTGGCGTTCATCCCGGTGGCGGCACCGGTCTGCTCGGCCGGCACGCTGTGCACGATCAGGTTCGCCATCGAGGCGAAGGCCAGGCCGATGCCCAGGCCGAACACCCCTGCGGCGAAGGCGATCTGCCACTGCTGACCGTGCCAGCCGGCGAGGATCGCGCACGCCGCCGCACCCAGCGCGGCACCGGTCACCAGCAGCGCCTTGGCGCCGACGATCGGCTGCAGCCGTCCGCTGAGCACACCGGAGCAGAACATCGCCACCAGCATCGGCAGCATCAGCAGGCCGGCCCCCGTCACGCTGGAGCCGAAGCCGTAGCCGGCCGAGGAGGGGGTCTGGGCGAAGCCGGGCAGGAAGGACCAGACCGCGTACATGCCGGCGCCGAACAGCAGCGCGGCGGTGTTGGTGGTCCACACCGCCCGCAGCCGCATCACCTTGAGGTCGATCAGCGGGCTGGCGGAGCGGCTCTCGGAGCGGATCCACAGCGCGAACAGCACCACGGCGGCGACCAGCAGCAGGTTCACCCGCATCGAGCCCCAGCCCCAGACCGAGGCCTGGCTGATCGGCAGCAGCAGGGCGACCAGCCAGGCCGAGAGCAGCCCGGCGCCGAGCCAGTTGACGCTGCCCTCACCGCGGTTGGGCGACTCGGGGACGTAGCGCAGTGCGGCCAGCGCCGCCAGTGCCACCACGCCGACCGGCAGCCAGAACAGCCAGCGGTAGTCCAGCGCGCCGACGATGGGTCCGGCCAGCACCATGCCGAAGCCGCCGCCGGCGGCGATCACCGCGGAGAGGTTGCTGATGCTGGGGGAGACCCGGACGGCCGGGAACTCGTCCCTGATGATGCCGAAGGAGAGCGGGAACAGTGCGCCGCCGATGCCCTGGATCACGCGGGCGACGATCAGCACGGTGATGTTCGGCGCCAGCGCCGCCAGCAGGCAGCCGAGCACCAGCGCGACCAGGACCGCGACCAGGGTGCGCTTCTTGCCCACCAGGTCGCCGACGCGTCCCAGGATCGGGGTGAAGACGGAGGCGGACAGCAGATAGGCCGTCATCACCCAGGTGACCGTGGACTGGGAGGTGTGCATGGCGTGCTGCACGGTGGGCAGCGCCGGGGCTATCAGTGACTGCAGCATCGAGAAGACGCCGGCCCCGGTCGCGAGGACCGCGAAGGTGAGCCGATTGGACGTCCGGTTCATGATGGTTTCTCTCTCGAGCGAACGGCGTTGAGGCATGGCGGAGAGCGGTCCCGGGTGTCGTGGAGGGACAGCGGGGACCGTTGGACGGAAAGGTTCTGGGAGGCCGCGTCGGTGCGGACCGATGACTCGACTGTTAAAGTGGAGGCATGCCTCCACCATAGTGGAGGGTAGCCTCCGGTACAAGTCCGGTTCTTTGTTCGATCGACGAGGGAGAGCGTGATGGCGGAGTCCACGGCGACAGCGACGGCGGCGGAGATCGTCGTGGTGCAGCGTCCTCGTCGGGCGGACGCCGCGCGCAACTTCGACGCGCTGCTGGCCGCGGCGCGGGAGGCCTTCGCCGAGCACGGGGCCGACGCCTCGCTGGAGGACATCGCCCGGCGCGCGGGGGTGGGCATCGGCACCCTCTACCGCAACTTCCCCACCCGCAGGCACCTCTTCGAGAGCGTCTACGCCGAGGAGGTCAACGCCCTCGCCAAGGTGGCGGTGGACCTGGCGGCCGAACCGCCCTGGCCGGCGCTGACCACCTGGCTGCGCCGCTTCGTGGAGTACACCGTCACCAAGAAGGCCATCCGCGACGCGCTCAACGGCGAGTCGGACATCTTCCTGGCCTGCCGGGAGTCCCTCTACGAGGCGGGCGGCCCGCTGCTGCTCCGGGCCCAGCAGGCGGGCGAGGTGCGCGAGGACATGAGCTTCGACGACCTGGTGCGGATGATCTCCGGCATCACCTCGATCGCCTTCCCGGAGGAGGGGCAGCGAGACCGGGTCCTCACCATCGCCCTGGACGGCGTCCGGGCGCGGCGGTGAACGCAGACGGGTGGGGCGGTGACCGGTCGGTCGCCGCCCCACCCGAATGGTCGGAGCGTCAGGCCTGGTGCACGAAGGTCGCGTTCACCGTGACGCCGGTCAGGCCCTTGAGCATGCCGAGCTTGTTCCAGCCCAGGCCGTGGGCGTCGCGGTCGACGGTCAGCTCCGCGGTGAGGGTGACCGAGTCGGCGCCGACCGCCGACGGCCTGGCGGTGAACTCCAGCGGCTGGGTACGGCCGCGGACCGTCAGGCTGCCGCTGACCTGCACCGCGCCGTCGGCCTTGGCCTCGGCCCGGTCGGCGGTGAAGGACAGGGTGGGGTGCTGGTCGGTGGCGAAGAAGTCGTCGGAGCGCAGATGGGCGTCCCGCTTGGCGTGGGAGGTGTCGAGCGAGGCGGCGTCCACGGTCAGCGTCCCGCGCGCGGGGGAGCCGTCGGCGGGGATCTCGCCCTCGCCGGAGAACTCGCTGAAGCCGCCCTTGACGGTGACCAGGCCCCACATGGTCTTGTGCTGGATCCGGACCTCCGAACGGGTGCGGTCCAGCAGGTAGCGGCCGGTCGGCAGGTCGCTGAGCGCAGTGGTCGCGGCGGCGGGAGTGGGTGATGACATGGCGGTGCGCCTTCCAGCTTAGGCAACTAGATAATAAGTAGCTAGTTAGACAATAACTGGCTTTGATACCCTGGGCAAGCACGCACGGGGAGACGAAGGAGTGCACACGGTGGAGGAGTCCACGCGCGCGGAGGCCGCGCGCCGCTGCCCGGACGCCGAGGACCTGGCCCTGCTGGAACAGTGGAACGCCCTGCAGTCGGGCTTCCGCAGGCTCACCGAGCAGATGTTGGCGGACGTGGACGACAAGGTCGGGATCGCGCCGTCGTCCTTCCAGGTGCTCTGGTTCCTGCTCACCTCGCCGTCGCAGTCGGCGCCGATGAACCGGCTCGCCGCCACGCTGGGCTTCACCACCGCGGGCACCACCAAGGTGGCCGACCGGCTCAGCGAGGCCGGACTGCTGGAACGCCGACCCTCGCCGACCGACCGCAGGGTGGTCTTCGCCGCGCTCACCGAACAGGGCGTGGAGGTGGCCATGAAGGCGGCCCTCAGCCTGGCCGCCTCACTGCGCGAGCGGGTCGTCGCGCCGCTCGGTGAGGAGCAGTTCGCCGCCCTCGCCGAGAAGTTCGGCTCACTCGACCCCGAGGGCCGCTCCGGCTGCTGCTGAGCGCGGCGAGCGCTTCAGTGGCGGGCCGGGGCTTCACTGCGTCGGGCAGACCTGCTCGAGCAGCCGGTCCCAGAGCCGGTCGCCCAGCGCACGGCGGACCGGCGGGGCCAGGCGGGCCTGGCTGCCGATCCGGTAGCGGGTCCGGGCGCGGCGCGAGGTCACGGCATGGACCACGGCCCTGGCCACGTCCTCCGGCGCGAGGCTGCGGTCGCTGTTGCCGTCCCGCTCGGCCAGCGCGATCGCGTTCCGCATGAGCGTGTCGTAGGGGCCGGGGGAGTCGCCGCGCGGGGTGGTGGCGGTGAGGGCGGACACGAACCCGGTCCGCACGGCGCCGGGTTCCAGCAGGGCGACCCGGATGCCGAACGCGCGCGTCTCCAGGCGCAGGGCGTCGCTGAGCGATTCCAGCGCGTACTTGGTCATCGCGTAGGCGCTGGACGCGGGCGGGGTCACCAGCCCGGCGCCGGATCCCAGGTTGACGATGGTTCCGCTGCGCTGGGCGCGCATCCCGGGGAGCACCAGTTGGCACAGTCGCACCAGGCCGAAGACATTGGTCTCGAACTGGCGGCGCAGGGCCTCCAGCGGGACCTCCTCAACCGGCCCCACCTGCGCGTACCCGGCGTTGTTGACCAGGGCTCCGACAACGCCGTGCTCGGCCTCCACCGCACGGACGGCCCGGACCCGGGACTCCTCGTCGGTGACGTCCAGGCGGAGGACCCGGCAGCCCTCGGCCTCCAGTTCGGTGAGCGCTGCGGTGTCCCGGGCCGACGCCCAGGTGGGCAGGCCGGCGCGGACCAGAGCCAGTGCCGACGCCCGACCGATCCCGGAGGAGCATCCGGTCACCAGTACCGCGCGGGAAGTCTCCATGACGCCTCCAGGTGAGACAGATGTGTCTCGCTTCTGGACTCAAATGTATCACTTCGAGACGGCGGGATAGGGTGGTCCGGTGAGCAGGAATCCGGCATTGAGGGACCACATCGCGGCCACCGTCCTGGATGCCGCCGCAGCGGTGCTGGCCGAGCGCGGCGAGGCGGCGAGCATGGCCGACATCGCCGCCGCGGCCGGGGTCGGACGGGCCACGCTGTACCGCTACTTCCCCAACCGCGAGGTGCTGCTCCAGGCCCTGGCCCGGGCCGCGGTGGACGAGTTGGGCGACCGGGTCGCCGAGGCCGGCCTGGACACCGTCCCGGTCGCAGAGGGGATCGCGCGGCTGACCCGCGCCTTCGTGGGCACCGGCAGCAAGTACGTGGCCTTTATGCGGTCCGGGCAGAAGCCGGTCGATCCAGCCCTGGTGGACCGGCAGCTCGGCGAGCCGCTCCGCGGGCTGTTCCGCCGCGGCGCCGCGGACGGCACCCTGCGTGGCGACCTGCCTACCGAGGTGCTGCTCGCGCTGTACACCGGGCTGCTGGAGGCGGCCTTCACCATGGCCACGCAGGGCGGACTCGGCGTCGAGCAGGCCAGCGCGGCGACCATCGCGGTGTTCCTGGACGGGGCCGGCGGCACCGGCGAGGTGTGAACGAGCAGGAGGTCCCCGGGTCGTCGACGACCCGGGGACCTCCTGGTGCAGCTACCTCACACGGTGTCAGCCGAGGGTGGCCAGCGCCTCGTTGAGGGTGGCCGAGGGGCGCATCACGGTGGAGGCCTTGGCCGGGTCGGGCTGGTAGTAGCCGCCGATCTCGACCGGGGAGCCCTGGACCGCGATCAGCTCGGCGACGATGGCCTGCTCCTGCTCGGTCAGCGTCTTGGCGAGCGCCGCGAAGGCCTCGGCCAGCTCGGCGTCGGCGGTCTGCGCGGCCAGCTCCTGGGCCCAGTACAGGGCCAGGTAGAAGTGGCTGCCGCGGTTGTCGATGCCGCCCAGGCGGCGGCTGGGCGACTTGTCCTGCTCCAGGAAGGTGCCGGTGGCCCGGTCCAGGGTGTCGGCGAGGACCTGGGCCCGCGCGTTGTCCGTGCTCTGGGCCAGGTGCTCGAAGCTGGCCGCGAGCGCGAAGAACTCGCCCAGGCTGTCCCAGCGCAGGTAGTTCTCCTTGAGCAGCTGCTGGACGTGCTTGGGGGCGGAGCCGCCGGCGCCGGTCTCGAACAGGCCGCCGCCGTTGATCAGCGGGACCACCGAGAGCATCTTGGCGCTGGTGCCCAGCTCCAGGATGGGGAACAGGTCGGTCAGGTAGTCGCGCAGCACGTTGCCGGTCACCGAGATGGTGTCCTCGCCGCGGCGGATCCGCTCCAGCGAGAACGCGGTGGCCTGCTCCGGGGTGAGGATCTCGATCTGCAGCCCGGTGGTGTCGTGCTCCGGGAGGTAGGCCTTGACCTTGGCGATCAGGTTGGCGTCGTGGGCGCGGCCCTCGTCCAGCCAGAACACCGCGGGGGAGCCGGTGGCGCGGGCGCGGGTGACGGCCAGCTTGACCCAGTCGCGGATCGGCACGTCCTTGGTCTGGCACATCCGGAAGATGTCGCCGGTGCCGACCGGCTGCTCCAGCACGGTGTTCCCGGCGGTGTCGACCACCTTGACGGTGCCGTCGGCGGGGATCTCGAAGGTCTTGTCGTGGCTGCCGTACTCCTCGGCCGCCTGCGCCATCAGGCCGACGTTGGGCACCGAGCCCATGGTCGACGGGTCGTAGGCGCCGTGGGCCCGGCAGTCGTCGATGACGACCTGGTAGACGCCGGCGTAGCTGCTGTCGGGGATGACGGCGAGGGTGTCGGCCTCCTTGCCGTCCGGGCCCCACATGTGGCCGGAGGTGCGGATCATCGCGGGCATGGAGGCGTCCACGATGACGTCGCTGGGGACGTGCAGGTTGGTGATGCCCTTGTCGGAGTCGACCATCGCCAGGGCCGGGCCCTCGGCCAGTTCGGCGTCGAAGGAGGCCTTGATCGCCGCGCCCTCGGGCAGCGCGTCCAGGCCCTTGAGGATGCCGCCGAGGCCGTCGTTGGGGCTCAGACCGGCCGCCGCGAGGACCGCGCCGTACTGGGCGAAGGTCTTCGGGAAGAAGGCGCGGACCACGTGGCCGAAGATGATCGGGTCGGAGACCTTCATCATGGTGGCCTTGAGGTGCACCGAGAACAGCACGCCCTCGGCCTTGGCCCGGGCGACCTGGGCGGTGAAGAAGGAGCGCAGCGCGTCCACGTGCATCACCGAGGCGTCGACGACCTCGCCGGCCAGCACCGGGACCGACTCGCGCAGCACCTTGACCGAGCCGTCGGCGCCGACCAGCTCGATGCGCAGGCTGTCGTCGGCGGCGATCACCGCGGACTTCTCGGTGGAGCGGAAGTCCTCGGCGTCCATGTGCGCCACATTGGTCTTCGACTCGGGGGTCCAGGCGCCCATGCGGTGCGGGTGGGCCTTGGCGTAGTTCTTCACCGAGGCGGGGGCGCGGCGGTCGGAGTTGCCCTCGCGCAGCACCGGGTTGACGGCGCTGCCCTTGACCTTGTCGTAGCGGGCGCGGACGTCGCGGTCCTCGTCGGTCTGCGGGTCGTCCGGGTAGTTCGGCAGGGCGTAGCCCTGGCCCTGCAGCTCGGCGATGGCCGCCTTGAGCTGCGGGACCGAGGCCGAGATGTTCGGCAGCTTGATGATGTTGGCGCCGGGGGTCTTGGCGAGCAGGCCCAGCTCGGCGAGGGCGTCGGAGATCCGCTGCCCCTCCTCCAGACGCTCGGGGAAGCTGGCGATGATGCGCCCGGCCAGGGAGATGTCGCGCGTCTCCACCTTGACGCCCGCCGTCGAGGCGTACGCCTGGACCACCGGCAGGAACGAGTACGTCGCCAGGGCCGGGGCCTCGTCAGTGTGCGTATAGATGATGGTCGAGTCAGTCACCGCTACTCCGATTCACGTCTCCAACGTTTCTCGACATCAAGATATCTCGTTCGCGGGCCTGTGCGACACCACCACCCCCGACCGGAGCCCCGCGGCGGGGCGGCAGATGACGGACATGTTGCGCGAAGTATTGACGCGCTCTCTCTGACTGCGTAGACATGTCTGCGCAGTCACATCGCGACGCACTACGATCGAGCAGCCGCCCAACGAGGAGACGCCATGACCCAGTCGGTGCCACGGAGCGAGCGGGCGTCCACGCCCCGGAGCGTGGACGTGGCCCGGCTCGCGGGTGTCTCGCAGAAGACGGTGTCCCGGGTCTTCAACGACGAGCCGTACGTCTCCGCCGACGTCCGCCGGCGCGTCATGGCGGCCGCCGACGAGCTCGGCTACCGGCTGAACAGCGCGGCCCGGGCGCTGGCCTCCGGACGGACCCGCTCGGTCGGCGTGGTGACCCTGGGGACGGCGCTGTACGGGCCGGCCTCGCTGCTCATGGGCATCGAGCGGGCGGTCCGGGACGCCGGCTACGCGCTGCGGGTGGTGAACACCCTGGAGGGGGACCCCGCCGGGGTCACCGGCGCGGTGGAGTCCCTGCTGGACCAGGGCGTGGACGGCATCGTCATCTCCGAGCCGATCGACGAGGGCGCGGTCGCGGTCCAGGTCGACGTACCGGTGATCGTCCTCGGCGCCTCGCCGTCCTTCGTCGCCCCGCGCGCGGTGACCGCGGGGGTCGGTGCCGACCTGCTGGCGCGGGTGGCCACCGAGCACCTGCTGGACCTGGGGCACGAGACCGTGCACCATCTCGCCGGACCGCAGCGCTGGTTCGCCGCCAGGGACCGTCTGGATGGCTGGCGGGCGGCGCTGGCGGCCCGCGGCAGGCGCGAGCCGGCCGTCGTCGAGGGCGACTGGTCCGCCGCCTCCGGCTATGCGGCGGGTCGTCAACTCGCCGCCGACCCCGGGGTGACCGCGGTGTTCGCCGCCAACGACGACATGGCGATCGGCCTGATCCGGGCCCTGGCGGAGGCCGGCCGGGGGGTGCCCGAGGAGGTCAGCGTGGTCGGCTTCGACGACATCCCGGTCGCCGCCTTCGTCACCCCGCCGCTCACCACGGTGCGTCAGCCCTTCGACGCGGTGGCGCAGGAGGGTCTCCGGCTCCTGGTCCACGCCATCGAGAAACCCGAGCAGGACCTCCCGCCGGCGAACGACCCACCGGTCGAACTCGTCGTCCGCGCCTCCACGGCGCAGCCGCGCAGCCGGACGACCCCGGGGCGCGACCGGTAGCAGGCAGTGGGGCCTCCGCCCGCCCTTTCTTCTCCACCTCCGCAGCTGTCACCACCACCCCACCTCACACCACCCCACCCCGGCCGTCGGTGTCCCCTCCCGACCGCCCTCATTTGACGTTCCCTCAACCCTTCATGCAGACAACGGAGTTCGCCATGCCCAGAATCACCCCCGGCTCCAACCAGCTGAACCGGAGAAACTTCCTGGCCATCGCCGGTGCGGCGTCCATAGGCGCGGCGCTGGCCGCCTGCGGCAGCAGCGGCAGCGGTGGCGGCAAGACCGGATCGGCCGCCGCGGCCCAGCCGGTGAGCCAGGCCGACATCGACAAGGCCATGTCGACGCCCACCACGATCACCTTCTGGAGCTGGGTCCCCGACATCAGCCAGGAGGTCGCGCTGTTCCAGAAGAAGTACCCGGCCATCAAGGTCAACGTGGTCAACGCCGGTCAGGGCGCGGCGCAGTACACCAAGCTGCGCACCGCGCTGCAGGCCGGCACCGGCGCTCCGGACGCGGTCCAGATCGAGTACCAGTACATCCCGACCTTCACGATCACGGACAGCCTGCTGGACCTGCGGCCCTACGGCGCCTCGGCGCTGCGCAGCAAGTTCGTCGACTGGACCTGGGGCCAGGTCAGCGGCGGCAACGGCGAGGTCTGGGCGATCCCGCAGGACACCGGCCCGATGGGGATGCTCTACCGGCAGGACATCTTCGACAAGCACGGCATCGCGGTGCCCAAGACCTGGGACGAGTTCGCGGCCGCCGCACGCAAGCTGCACGCGGCCGACCCGAGCGTCTACCTGACCAACATGTCGGCGAACGAGCCCGCCGCCTGGCACGGGCTGATGTGGCAGGCGGGCGCCAAGCCGTACGCGACCTCGGGCAAGAGCACCGTCACCGTCAACCTGGACGACGCGGTCTCGCAGAAGGTGGGGGCGTACTGGGGCGGCCTGGCCAAGGAGGGCGTGGTCAGCTCCGACCCGGACTTCACCGACGCCTGGTACGCCGGGTTCAACTCGGGCCGGTACGCCACCTGGCTCACCGCGGCCTGGGGCCCGGTCTTCCTCTCCGGTTCGGCCGCGTCCACCACCGGCAAGTGGCGGGCGGCCCCGCTGCCGCAGTGGGACGCCTCCGCGCCCAGCTCGGGCAACTGGGGCGGCTCGACGACCGCGGTCACCAAGTCGACCAGGAACCCGATCGCGGCGGCGGTGTTCGCGCAGTTCCTCAACAGCGACCCGGACAGCGCCAAGCTCTTCGCGACCAAGCAGTCCTTCTTCCCGGCCACCAAGGCGCTGCTGGCCGACCCCGGCTTCGCCGGCCAGGCGTCCGCCTTCTACGGCGGGCAGCAGGTCAACCAGGTCTTCGCCGACATCGGCCCCACCGTGGCCACCGCCTTCCAGTGGCCGCCGTTCCTGGACCAGGTGGTCACGGACTGGACCGAGACGGTCGGGAAGTCGCTCGCGGACAGGACCGACACCGTCGCCGCGCTCGCGCAGTGGCAGTCGCGGGTCACCAGCTACGCCAAGGGCCAGGGCTTCACCGTCCAGTCCTGACGGCCGGGGGCCGTGCCCGGCCCGTCCCGCGGGCAGGGCACGGCCCCGCTCCCCGGACCGCTCCGAATTCCCAGAAAGGCCCGCTCATGTCTGCCACAACCGCGGCCTCCCGCGAGGCCCCGCGCCGCCCGGTGGAGCGGCGCCGCCGACTCGGCGGCGTGCGCCCCGGTGCGGCCGGCCCGCTGTTCGTCGCCCCGTTCATGGTGCTCTTCCTGCTGCTGTTCCTCACGCCGCTCGGGTACGCCGCCTATCTGAGCCTGTTCCAGCACAAGCTGATCGGCGGGACGACCTTCGTCGGCCTGCAGAACTACGTCACCGCGCTGAAGGACCCGCTGTTCCTGCACGGGGTCGCCCGGGTCGCGCTGTTCTTCCTGATCCAGGTCCCGGTGATGCTGCTGCTGGCGCTGCTGTTCGCGCTCGCGCTGGACAGCGGGCTGATGCGGTTCGCGCGGGTGGTGCGGCTGGGCATCTTCGTGCCCTACGCGGTGCCGAGCGTGGTCGCCACCCTGATGTGGGGGTACCTGTACGGGCCGTCCTTCGGGCCGTTCGCCCAGCTGGGCCGGCACTTCCACGTCCCGGTGCCGAACTTCCTCAGTGACAGCTGGATGCTCGCCAGCCTCGCCAACGTCGTGACCTGGGAGTTCGTCGGGTACAACATGATCATCCTCTATGCCGCGCTGCGGACCATCCCCGGCGAGCTCTACGAGGCGGCGGCGGTGGACGGGGCCGGTGCCTGGCGGATCGCCTGGTCGGTCAAACTGCCCGCGCTGCGGCCCGCGTTGATGCTCACCCTGCTGTTCTCGGTGATCGGCAGCTTCCAACTCTTCAACGAGCCCAAGCTGTTGCAGACGATCGCTCCCAACGTCATCGACAGCGCCTACACCGCCAACCTCTACGGCTACTCGCTGGCCTTCACCAGCCAGCAGGTCAACTACGCCGCCACGGTGTCCTTCCTGCTGGGCCTGGTGATCGTGATCGTCTCCTACACCGTCCTCATCACCGCGAACCGCAGGAGGGCCTCGTGACCACCACGACCGCCCCGGACCGGGCACCCGCCCGCACCGCGCCCGGCGTCCGCAGCCGGCGCAGGCCGCAGGCGCACCGGCGCAGCACCCCGCTGACGATCGCCATGCTGGCGGCCCTGGCCTACTTCCTGCTGCCGCTGTTCTGGCTGGTGATCGCCTCGACCAAGAGCACCCAGGACCTGTTCAACAGCTTCGGGCTGTGGTTCTCGCACGCCCCGCAGCTGTGGACCAACGTGCGGCAGACGCTGACCTACGACAACGGCGTCTTCGGGCGCTGGCTGCTCAACACGGTGGTCTACGCCGGGGTCAGCGCGCTGGGGGCGGCCATGCTGGCCGCCGCGGCCGGCTACGGCTTCGCCAAGTTCCGCTTCCGCGGCCACGGCGCCTCGTTCAACCTGGTGCTCGGCGCCATCATGGTGCCCACCACCGCGCTGGCCATCCCCACCTATCTGCTGTTCGCCAAGGTGGGCCTGGTCAACACCCCCTGGGCGGTGATCCTGCCGTCGTTGATCAACCCCTTCGGCCTCTACCTGATGCGCATCTACGCCGAGGACGCCGTCCCGGACAGCGTGATCGAGGCGGCCCGGATCGACGGGGCCGGCGAGGCCAGGATCTTCTTCACGCTGGCCCTGCGGCTGCTGGCCCCGGGCCTGGTCACGGTGGTGCTGTTCACCCTGGTCTCGACCTGGAACAACTACTTCCTGCCGCTGATCATGCTCAACGACCCGAGCCTGTACCCGGTGACGGTCGGGCTGTCCTCCTGGGCCGCCCAGGCCCAGAACGGCGGGGCCGGCGCCAGCAGCAACATGCTCGCGCTGGTGACCACCGGGTCGCTGCTCTCGATCATCCCGCTGGTGGTCGCCTTCCTGCTGCTGCAGCGCTACTGGCAGAGCGGTCTGGCAAGCGGTGCCGTCAAGCAGTGACGGCTCATCAGCCTACGTTCCCCACAGCACACTTCTACCGGAGGTTGCCTTCATGGCGGTCCTGCCCGCCCGCGTCCTCTTCGGCGCCGCTTACTACCACGAGTACCAGCCGGCCGACCGGCTCAAGTCCGACCTGGACCTGATGGCCGAGGCGAGGTTCAGCGTCATCCGGGTCGGCGAGTCGGTCTGGTCGACCTGGGAGCCCGAGAACGGGCGGTTCGACCTGGACTGGCTGCAGCCGGTGCTGGACGGCGCCCACCAGCGCGGGATATCCGTCATCCTCGGCACACCCACCTACGCGGTGCCCCCGTGGCTGGCCCGGCAGTACCCGGAGATCACCGGCGAGCGGGCCACCGGGCAGCGGATCGGCTGGGGGGCCCGTCAGGAGGTCGACTTCACCCATCCGGCGTTCCGGTTCCACGCCGAGCGGGTGATCCGCAGGATCATGGAGCGCTACGCACTGCACCCCGCCGTCATCGGCTTCCAGGTGGACAACGAGCCGGGTCTGGAACTCCTGCACAACCACGGGGTGTTCCAGCGCTTCACCGACCACCTGCGGAACAGCTACGGCGACGTGGAGACGCTCAACCGCGAGTGGGGCCTGGTCTACTGGTCGCACCGGCTCTCCACCTGGGCCGACCTGTGGACGCCGGACGGCAACTTCCAGCCCCAGTACGACGTCGCCTGGCGTGCGTTCCAGGCCCGGCAGACCACCGAGTTCATCGCCTGGCAGGCCGGCATCGTCCGCGAGTACTCCCGCCCGGAGCAGTTCGTCACCACCTGCATCTCCTACACCCGGCGGGCGGTGGAGGACGACGAGCTGACCGACAGCCTGGACGTGGCCACCGGCAATCCGTACTACGACATGCAGGACGGACTGCTGCTGCCCGACCCGACGCCCGAGGACCACGAGCAGGTCTGGAAGACCACCGGGACCTGGGCGCTGTACCAGACGGCCGACTGGATGTTCTCCTCGCGCCAGGCGCCGTTCCTGGTCACCGAGACCAACGCGGCGAGCATCGGCTTCCCGTGGGACAACCGTCCGGCCTACGACGGGCAGTGGCGGCAGGCCGCCTGGGCGCTGGTCTCGCGCGGCGCGCAGATGATCGAGTACTGGCACTGGCAGTCGCTGCACTTCGGTGCCGAGACCTACTGGGGCGGCATCCTTCCGCACAGCGGCCGTCCCGGTCGTACCTATGCCGAACTCGCCCGGCTGGGAGCCGAGTTCGAGGCCACCGAGGCGCTGGTGGCCGGGATCGAGCCGGACGCCGACATCACCCTGGTGTACTCGACGCCGAGCAAGTGGCTGATGCAGAAGTACCCGCCGCTGGCGACCGCGGACGGCGAACCCGACCCCGCCTCCTACCACCGCATCGTCGACCCCTTCTACCGGGGCGCCTTCGAGTCCGGCCGCCAGGTGCGGATCGTCCACGCCCGCCAACTGCACGACCCCAGCGGCGAACGGGCCGGCCTGAGTCCGGAGGAGGCGGTGCGGCGCCACCCCGTCCTGGTCGTGCCCGGCCTCTATCTCGCCGCCGACAGCACGCTCGACTGGTTCGAGGCCTACGCCCGGGCCGGTGGCCATCTGGTGCTCGGCCCGCGCACCGGCTACGCCGACCAGGAGGCCCGGGCGCGCAAGGAGCCCGCCCCCGGGAGGCTGGCGAAGGCCGCGGGCGTGCACTACGAGGAGTTCAGCAACCTCCCGAACCCGCTCGACCTGCGCCCGGTGCCCGGGAGCCCGCTGGCACTGCCGGACGGGGCGACCGCCACCCGCTGGGCCGACGGCCTGACCGTCGACGACGCCGAGGTGCTGGCCGGCTACCGGCACCCGCACTTCGGCCGCTGGCCGGCGGTGACCACCCGGCAGCACGAAGGGGGCCGGGTGACCGTGGTGGGCACCGTCCCCGGACGCGACCTGGCCCGGGCCCTGGCGGTCTGGCTCGCCCCGGCCCCGGTCAGCGGCTGGCAGGAACTGCCGGCCTCGGTCACCGCCGGCACCGGTACCTCGGCGGACGGACGCCGGGTGCACATCCTGCACAACTGGAGCTGGGAGCCCGCCCGCGCGGTGGCTCCCGTGGAGCTGACCGACGCCCTGGACGGCAGCTCCGTCCCCGCCGGAACGGTGCTGGACCTCGGCGCCTGGGACGTGCGGGTGTTCGCCGCCACCGGCGGTGAAGGGCCCGCCCCGGTCTGAGCCGGGCCCACCTCTCGGCCGGCCGGGGCGACCACCCTGCAACCGCCCCGGCCGGCCCTGCCTGGAAGGAAGGGAACATGGCAAGAGCCGCAAGATCCCTGTGGGCGGTCGCGCTGGCGTTCTGCGCCGCGGTCGCCCTGGCCCTCGGCGGCGCCCCCGCGGCGCAGGCCCGGACCAGCGCCGTGCAGACCGTCTTCACCCCCACCTCCGCCGCCGGGTACGTGAACCCCGGTGCGATGTACGCCCGTTCGATCACCCTGCACCACGCCGGCGACGCCAACGGGACCATCCTCACCACCTTCGAGGTGTACACCAACGGCACGCCGTACTTCCCCGTCTACCGGAGCACCGACGGCGGCACCAGTTGGAGCTACCTGTCCCAGGTCACCGACACCGTCAACGGGTACGGGATGCGCTGGAACCCGCAGATCTACGAACTGCCCGCGGCCCTGGGCAGCCTGCCGGCCGGCACCCTGCTGGAGGCCGGGCTGTCGGTGCCCGCCGACCGCAGCTCGACCGAGATCCTGCTCTACGACAGCACCGACCAGGGCGCCAGCTGGCACTTCCTCAGCTCGGTGGCCAAGGGCGGTGCGGCCTGGACCGCGGACCCCAACACCCCGGTGTGGGAGCCGTTCCTGCTGATGAACAACGGCCGGCTGGACGTCTACTACTCGGACCAGCGGGAGAACTCGGTCAACTCGCAGAAGCTGGTGCACCAGACCAGCACCGACGGCACCAGCTGGGGCTCCGTCGTCGACGACGTGGTCTACCCGGCCCAGTCGGCGCGTCCGGGGATGGCCACGGTGGCGGCGATCGGCGGCGGTAAGTGGATCATGACGTACGAGTACTGCAACGCCCCGTCCGGCGGCTGCCCGGTCTACTACAAGATCGCCAGTGATCCGGAGAGCTTCGGCTCGGCCACCGGCCAGCAGATCGTGCTGAACGACGGCAGCAAGCCCTGCTGCCAGCCCTACGTCGTGTGGACCCCCAGCGGCGGTGCCAACGGGACCATCGTGGTCAGCGACGGCGGGCAGACCGCGCTCGCGGTCAACACGGCGGGCGGCGCCGCGGGCTCCTGGAAGTCCGAGGGTTCCAACGCGCCCGGCGGCTACAGCCGTTCGCTGATGCTGATGCCGGACGGCAACACCGTGATGACGCTGACCGGCGGCTACCATGACAGCAGCTACCTCAACCAGGTGCAGTTCGCCCTGGACAACATCGCCCCCGGGATCTCCGCCGGAGCGACCTACACCCTGACCAACAGCTACTCCGGCCTCAACCTCGGCGCCACCGCGACCGCGGACGGCAGCCCCGCCGTCCAACTGACCGCGGCGGCCACCAGCACGCAGCAGCAGTGGGTGCTGACCCGCCAGGCCGACGGCTACTTCACCCTCACCGATGTGGCGGCGGGCAAGCTGCTGGCGGTGACCGGCGGGTCCACTGCCGATGGTGCGACCACGGAACTGCGCACGGCCTCGTCCGGGTCCGCGGCCCAGGAGTGGTCGGTGGTCCAGCAGTCGGACGGCAGCTTCACCCTCGCCAACCGCAGGAGCGGCCTGCTGCTGGACGACTACCAGTGGTCCAAGAGCTCCGGCTCGACGGTGGACCAGTGGGAGGACACCGGCGGCGCCAACCAGCGCTGGACGCTGACCCAGACCGCCCTGCCCGCCCTCACCACCGGCCAGTACTCGATCCAGAACAACTTCGGCGAGTACCTGGAGATCCCCGGCGGCTCCACCGCCTCGGGCACCCAGGCCGACCAGTGGTGGTACGCCGACCAGTCCTGGCACCTGTGGCGCTTCGCCGCGGTGAGCGGCGGCTACCAGATCGTCAACGTCAACTCCGGGCTGGTCCTCACCGACACCTACCCGGCCTCCACCGACGCCATCACCCAGACCGCCGCCGTCAGCGGCAACAGCAACCAGGTCTGGACCCTGGTCCCGCACGGCAACCAGTACCTGGTGAAGAACGCCGGCACCGGCCGCTACGTCACCATCGCCCAGGGCTCGTCCAGCGACCTGGCCAAGTCCGTCTCCTGGACCGAGTCCGACTCCTCCGACCAGCTCTGGACGGTGCGCCGACTGAACTGAGCCCAGAAGGCGTCACACCGGGGCGGCGCCACACGGGCGCCGCCCCGGTGCGCTGCCCCTCCGGAGTGACTTTTTTGTAGCTTTGTAGTTAGTAGAAACGTATTGCTACAAATCTGCGGGCACTGGAGGAGGCCTCATGCCGCGACCGGTCACAGGACACATTCCCCGACCTGCCGCGATGTTCGATCGGGAGGTGGAGTGGAGCGATCTGGTCGCCTTTGCCACGCAGGAGCGGGCCGGGGCGACCCTCGGCGTTGTCTCCGGTCGGCGTCGGCAGGGGAAGACCTTCCTCCTCGACTCGCTCGCCCAGGCGGCGGACGGCTTCTACTTCCAGGCGGTGGAGTCGACCGAGACCGTCTCGTTGCACTCACTGGGCACGGCCCTCGGCCGCCATCGCGGGATCGGGCCGCTGAGGCTGGCGACCTGGGAGGAGGCCGTGGACGAACTGCTCGCGCTCGGCTCGGACCGCTCCCTTCCCGTGGTGATCGACGAATTCCCCTACCTGGCCCGGCAGAACAGCGCGCTGCCCTCGATCATCCAGGCCGCGTACGGGCCGCGACGGTCGCAGCGGCTGACCTCGCGGACCAGGTTGCTGCTCTGCGGCAGTGCGATCTCCTTCATGGGCGGGCTGCTCTCCGGCTCGGCCCCGCTGCGCGGCCGGGCGTCGTTGGACCTGGTGGTGCACTCGCTGGATTTCCGGCAGGCAGCCGAGTTCTGGGGCATCGACGACCTCCGGCTCGCGGTGCTCACGCACGCTGTGGTCGGCGGAACCCCTGCTTATCGGGACTTCGTCAACGGTGACGCCCCGGACTCCCTGACGGACTTCGAACCCTGGCTCGAACGAGCTGTGCTCAATCCCAGCAGTTCCCTCTACCGCGAGGCCCGCTACCTGCTGGCCGAAGAGCCCGATCTGCGCGACCGGGCACTCTACTCGGCCGTTCTCAGCGCCATCGCGGCGGGTAACCACACCCGCAGCGGCGTCACCAGCTACGTGGGACGCCCGGCCACCGACCTCACCCATGTACTCAAGGTGCTCGAGGACTGCGGACTGCTGCAGATCGAACCCGACGCCTTCCGAGGCAACCGCAACACCTACCGCATCGCGGAGCCGCTGCTGACCTTCCATCATGCGGTGATGCTGCCCTCGCTCACCCATATCGAGCGGCGTCGCCCGCGCCTCGCCTGGCAGCAGAACCAGCGGCAGTTCGAGTGCTCGGTCCTGGGGCCGCACTTTGAGGCCATGTGCCGGGAGTGGGTCTCCGCCTTCGCCGCGCCGGAGACCTTCGGGGGACTGCCGACCGAGGTGCGCAGCGGGGTGGTGGCCGACCCGAAGGGGCGGTCCTCCCACGAGGTGGACGTGGTGGTGCACGGCATCGTGGGTCAGGATCCCGGCATCCTGCTGTCGGTGGGCGAGGTGAAGTGGCACCGGGAGATGGGGGTGCGCGATCTGGATCGACTGCGGCACATTCTGGTCCTGCTCGGGGCCAGGGGGATGGACACGACCCATGCCCGGCCGGCGTGCTTCGGCGGCGGTGGGTTCAGCCCCGAGCTGGTCGCTGCGGGCCGCAGGGGAGAGGTGATCCTGGTCGACCTCGAAAGGCTGTACCGGGGTGAGTAGGAACGGCGTCGGCCTGTCCTAGCGCCGGCGTTTGCGGTTGGGGCGGTGCGGGCGGAGGAGGGTGTCGAGTTCGCCCACCGCCGCGCGGACGTGGGCCGGGCCGCGTCGGCGGCGGTCGCCCGCGCACCACCAGGCGAGCCGTCCGTCCGCCTCGCGCGGGTGCATGCCGAGGTCGTGCTCGGGGCAGAGCGGCCACGCCTGCCAGAGCCGTTCGGTGACGGTCTCCTGCGCGGCGTCGGCGACGTTAGCCAGCGCGGCGGCCGGGTGCTCCGCCGATTCCGGCCAGAGCGCGTTGCCGTGCCACTCGCCGTTGTCCAGGGCGACGTGGACGTGCTCCGGGCCGTCCGCGCCGAACGGCGGCAGGGCGAGCAGCCGGAGCGGGCCCTGTTCCGGCAGGGTCGCCGCCAGATCGCGGTTGAGCAGGGCCAGCGCCTCGTCCCAGGCGGGGTGTTCCCCGGGCAGGACCAGGCGGGGCTCGGGCAGGTCGAACGGATCAGGCATACCGCCATCCTGCCCGGTTGATACGTTGGCGGGGTCATATGCCTGCGTAGTCGTGTGAGGACGTCGATGGAACTCGCCCAGGTCCGCCTGCTGGTTGCGGACTTCCCCAGCTGTTACCGCTTCTACCGCGATGTGCTGGGGCTGAAGCCGCAGTTCGAGGCGGAGCAGGGCCCCTATGCCAAGCTCACCCCCGAAGGCGGCGTCGCCGGTGTGGCGCTGCAGGACCGCGCGCAGATGGCCCAGGTCCTGGGTGAGCTCGCCGCCGAGCCGACCGGCTACCGGTCCCTGGTCGTGCTGCGGGTCGACGACCTCGACGGCTACTGCCGGGAGATCACCGAGCGAGGAGCGGCGCTGCTGCACGGCCCCGCCCCGATGACGGACCGTATGCGCGTCGCCCACCTGATGGACCCGG
Source organism: Streptacidiphilus jeojiensis (assembly GCF_042510965.1). Taxonomy (NCBI): domain Bacteria; kingdom Bacillati; phylum Actinomycetota; class Actinomycetes; order Kitasatosporales; family Streptomycetaceae; genus Streptacidiphilus; species Streptacidiphilus jeojiensis. The sequence continues at coordinate 447,054 of NZ_JBEUKS010000005.1, read as the reverse complement.
CGGGGAACCTGGTCGAGCTCCAGGAGTGGCTCCTGCTCCGCGGGTGAGGCCGCAGCGCCCAGCCGCCGGTGGTTCTCATCGTGCTCCGAGACAAGCCAAAGACGATCTCCAGAACGGCAGTTGAGACTCGTAACTGTCGATCAGGGGGACAGCGGGCGAGGAGGGGCAGATGACGGGCAGTGAGAACAGCGGCGGCGGCCTGCGGGGCTGGTTCAGCAGGGGGCCGTGGCTGGTCGCCGGGGTGGCGGCCGCGGTGGTGCTCGGGCCGGCGGCGGCCACCGCCTCGGCACTGGAGAAGGCCAATGCCGCCCCGGTGCACCGGATGGTGCTCCAGGCTGCGGCTGCCAATCCGGCCGTGACCAGGGAGGACGGTTATCGGCTGGAGCGGACCCGTTAGGCCGTCCGCTCCTGGCCCACCGGTTGCAGGGCCGAGGTCACCGGCGACCGCCGGCCCGGCGGTCGTCCGCGAGGGAGGTCAACGGCCCGTACTCGTGGGCGAGTTGCTGCCAGGTGAGGGCGTCGCCGCAGCGGGGCGCATCGTGCGCGGGGTCGAAACTCGGCATGGTCCAGGCGCCGGTGGCGGGGGTGCGCAGCCACAGGTCGCCGTCGCCGTCGACCACGGTCTGCGGGGTCGGGTCGGGCTCGGTCTGGTCGGTGGGGGCCCAGGTGACCCGGCCGGGGTGCGAGGCGCGGCGCAGCTCGGTGGCGGCGACCTGCGCGGCGGCGTCGCGGGACTCGCTGTCGACCGCCGCCACCGAGGCGAGCCGGTAGGCATCGGCGAGGTTGGGAAGGGCGGGGGCCTGCTTGCGATTGGAGCTCATGAAGGTTCCCTCCCGGTTGAGGTGCCATGTCCGTTTTGGCACCTCGGAGAGGCGAGCTTATCCGAGGTCAGCCACGGCTCGGGCGCCACGGCGGACGGAAGAGCGGTCGGCAGGACGGTCGGCCGGCGGCGGTACCGCCCCCGGCCCCGGTACGTCGAGGCGTCGAATCCGGTCAGCCGTAGCAGCAGCTGGGTCAGCAGGAGGAGGGCCGCGGCCAGGGCCGCGACCGCACCGAGGGCCGCACGCAGCCCGTCGGCGTCGGCCCACAGTCCGACGTAGACGGGTCCGAGCAGGTATCCGAGGTAGGCGACGCCGGTGACCGTGGACGTCGCCCGGCCCCGGCGGGATTCCTCGACGTTGCGCGAGACGATCCCGATCAGCGTCGGGAAGAGCACGGCGGTGCCCGCGCCGGCCACCACCAGGCCCAGCGCGGCGACGAGCAGCGTCGGTGCGGCGGCCACGACGACGGTGCCGGTCGTGGCGGCGAGTGCTCCGGCAAGGAGGACGGTACGGGCGTGGGCGGCCTTCAGCCCGCCGATGGAGAAGCGCGTGACCGCGACCGTTCCCGCGAAGACGGCGGGCGCGACGGCGGCGAGTCCGGGGCCCGCGTGCAGTTCGTCGCGGGCGAAGACCGCGCTCCAGCTCTGGTGGGCGTTCTCGGTCGCGAAGGCGAGCGCGCCCAGTGCCCCCACGAGCAGGAGCGGGAGGAGCCGTGGACGGACGGGAGGTGTGGCATCCGTGGCCGTATGGCCGGCGCCTCCCGGATGCCAGGGACCGGAGGGCAGCGTCCTGAGCATCGTCGCCCCGGCCACGAGCGACAGTGCGGCCACCGAGACGAAGGGCACGGCGAGCGGCAGTGATGCGGCGGACACCAGGCCGGTGCCGAGGCCGGCGAGGACGACCAGGGTGGAGAAGACCCCGTGGGCCCGGGTGATGACGGGGCGGCAGGAGAGCGCCTCGGCGCGTCCGGCGACCGCGTTCATGGCCACGTCCGCCGCACCGCTGCAGGCGCCGACGAGGGACAGCCCGATGCACAGGCCCAGCAGGTTCCGTGCCGTCAGGGCCATGGCGACGCCTGCCGTGCCCAGGGCCATGACGAGCAGGGCCGCGGTCCTCAGCCCCCATCGGTCCAGGGCCCTGCCGACCACCAGCATCGCCGGAAGGGCGCCGGCGGCCACGAAGAGCAGTGCGATCCCGAGCCGGCCGTCGGTGACGTGGGCCTGCTGCTGGACCCGTGGCACGGAGGCGCCCCAGACACCCCAGAACGCGCCGAAGGCGGCGAAGGCGGTGAGGGCGGAGACGATCAGGTTGCGCGGCGCGGTGCTCGGCGTCCCGGACATGCGTGTAACGATACACACGTAGACTCGGCAGCATGAGACCGCCCGCAGCCCCGAAACGAGTGACCCTGGCTCAGGTGGCCGAGCTGGCAGGTGTGTCGGTGATGACCGCCTCCTACACCTACAACCGGCCAGGCCGGGTCTCGGAGCAGGCCCGCGCCAAGGTCCTCGCCGCCGCCGACCGCCTGGGTTACGCCGGGCCAGACCCCAGTGCCCGCTCGCTGCGGCGCGGCAGCACCCGCACGCTCGGGGTGGTGCTGGGCGAGCACCTGAACTACGCCTTCGAGGACCCCCAGGCGGCGTCCTTCCTGGCGGGCATCGCCGAGGTCTGCGCCGGGCGCGGCTACGGGATGACGATCCTGCCGGTCACCGGCGCCGCGGACGACGCCGAACGGATCAGGACCGCGGCCGTCGACGGATTCATCGTGTGGACCACCTCCGACGACGATCCGGTACTGGAGGCGGTCCGGGCGATGAAGCGCCCCGCCGTGGTGCACGGCGGCCCGGCGGTCCGGGGGCTGGCCCTGGTGGGCATCGACAACCGGGCGGCGGCACGGGCCGCGGGCGCGGTCGCGTTCGCGGGCGCGGAACGCCCGGCAGTGCTGAGCTTTCCGCTGTCCCGGGAGCGGATCAGCAGTGTCTCCAGCGGCACGGACCCCGCCGGGGTCCTGTTCCCGGTGACCCGGGAGCGGCTGGAGGGCTACCGGCAGGCCGCCGGGGCCGCCGGGATCGCCTGGGCGGACGTGCTGGTCGCGGTGTGCGCGCGCAACGATGCCGCCGAGGCCGAACAGGTGACGGCGACGCTGCTGGCGGCCCCCGAGCCGCCGGACGCCGTCGCCGCGATGAGCGACCAGTTGGCGGCCGGGGTGGTACGGGCGGCGGGCGCCGCAGGACTGCTGCTGCCCGACGACCTCGCTGTCACCGGCTGGGACGACGGCGCCGTGGCCGCCGAACTCGGGCTCACCACCGTCGCCCAGTCGCTGCGCGACCAGGGGACGGCCTGCGCGTACCTGGCGCTCGGGGAGAAGCCGGTGTCCACGGCCGCGCCCTGGTCCGTGGTGCGCAGGGGCAGCACGCGTCACTGACGGAGGGTCCGGGGCGCTGCGCCCCGGACCCTCCGCCTCGGTTCTGACGTTCGCTCAGAGAATGGTCACTGTGCGGCGATCCGGATGGAGTCGATGTTGGGGACGTAGGCGGACGCGTTGGAGAAGGTGATGGTGTTGCTGCCGGCGGCCAGGGTCACCGGGATGTCCACCGTGTTGAACTGGTCCCAGCTGAAGGTGTTGGCGAAGACCTCCGTGGTCGCCGTCCCGCCGTTGACGGAGATGGAGGCGGTGCGGGACTCGATGTTGGAGTTGTAGTTGCCCGATCCCGAGGTGTCGTCGTTGGAGTACTGGATGGCGAGCATGTAGGTGCCGGCGTGGGCCGCGGTGACGCCGTTGAAGGTGAGCGTGTTGGCGGAGCCGTTGCCGATGTAGCCGACGTAACTGCCGCCGGAGGCCCAGGTGTCGGCGGTGACCACGGCGGTGCCGCCGAGGGTGTTGGCGGAGCTCTCGGCCTGGTAGGTGGTGACGCCGCTGGTGCTGCCGGTGGCGGCGACGGTGACGTTCTCCACCGAGGCGGCGCCGCTGGCGGTCACCGTCACCGGGTTCATCCCGGCCTGCAGGTAGAGGCTGACCGTCGCGGTGGACATGGACCCCGAGGTGGAGGCCAGGGTGCCGCCGGTGACGGTGTTGCCGTTGGCGGTCAGCGTGAGCGAACCGCTGGTCGCGTAGCGGACGGTGGTGGTGTAGAAGCCGTCGCTGGGTGCGTAGACGTCGGCGGTCGAGGAGGCTCCGGAGGCGAGCACGGCCCGGCCCTCACCGGTGCCGTCGGAGGCGGTGTAGTTGTAGCTGACGGTGCCGCTGGTGCGGCCGAGCGCCGCCTCGTAGACCGTCGCGGCGGAGGAGACCGCGGTCAGGTCGATCTTGTCCAGGGTCACCTCGCCGATGGCGGTGCCCAGGGTCGCGTTGTACTTGGCCAGGGTGATGGTGTGGGTGCCCGCCGAGAGCGTGAGGGTGACGTCCTTGCGGCTGCGCCAGAGCCAGTTGAGCGTGGCGGGGTAGTTCACCAGCTGCGAGGCGGTCCCGTCCACGCTCAGTGCCTGCTGGGCGTAGGTGCCGCCCTGGTTGCCGTAGTAGATGCCGAGGTCGTAGGAGCCGGTCGTCGGTGCGGTCACGGTGAAGGTGACCGCGCTGGTGGAGGTGTTGAGCGAGCCGACGTCCTGGGTGCCCGAGGTGGCGTAGCCGTTGGCGTTGCTCACGGTGCCCTGGGTGTAGACGGTGCCGCCGGTGATGGCGGCGGCCTCGGCCTCGTAGGAGGCGCTGTAGGGGGCGTTGGCCGCGGTGGGGGTGGTGACGTTGGAGGGGGTGAGCACGATCCGGTAGGCCGACATGGCCTTCATGCCGGTCAGCGGCACGGTGATGCTGCCGGAGGAGGTCGAGTACACCGCCCGGGAGATCACCTGCGGTGCCGCGCCGGCGCCCGCGTAGCCGGACCAGTCGGTCTCCTCGACGGTCGCGGCGACATTGGAGCCGAAGACGCTGGAGGAGACCCCGTTCAGCACCACGTTCGCCGCTCCGGAGGAGCCGCCCAGGATGACCTGGGCCTGGTCCTTGGTGGTGTCGTAGGAGGCCACGCCCTGGAGGGTGTCGGTGGTGTTCGGGGACGGCGGGGTCACCGAGACCGTGTTGCCGGTCATCCGCGCGTACCAGTCGTAGAGCCAGTAGGCGCCAGTCGGCGTGTTCTGGCCGGTCGTCAGGTCGTCGAAGTTGCCGGCGATGTCCCAGTAGGCCATGTCACCGTAGACCTTGGCGTTCTCGAACGCCGAGATCCACTGCACCAGCTGGCCCGGCACCGACAGGTCGCGGCGGTCGCCGTACTCGGTGATGTCGATGGGCAGCGCGCTGACCCCGGCGGCGGTCTCCTCGGCACGGTAGGTGCTGTAGTGGGAGGCGAAGTTGGCGGTGGAGCTGGAGGACAGCTCGTGCCAGCTCATCATGTCGGGCAGGGTGCCGGCGCTCTTGGCGTGCGCCAGGAAGTCGGGCAGGAAGCGGCTGTCGAAGTTGGCCTCGTTGGGGCCGACGATCTTCGCGGTCGGGTCGTCCTTCTTGATCTCCGCGTAGATCGCGTCCCACCAGGTGAAGAAGGTGTCCCGGTTGGTGTCGTAGGTGGAGGTGGAGCTGACGCCCAGGCCGAACCAGATCCCGTCCGGCTCGTTCACCGGGACGTACTCGAAGGAGGAGTGCTGCGGGCTGGCCACCACCGTGGCGGCGATGGTGTCGACCACCGAGAGGTACGAGGACAGCGTGGTGGTCGCGTAGGGCCAGTCCGGGTAGTAGTCCTGCATGTAGATCAGGATCTTGCCGTTGCTGGAGTCCTTGACGAAGGTGCCGGCCACCTTGGCCGCGTCGCCGTTGGGGTGCTGGGTGCCGCCCGGCGCCTTCTGCGCGATGGTGGTCACGGCCAGCGGCGTGAGCAGGTTGTCGCTGGGCACGCCGGCGTCGGAGAGCCCGTACAGCGCGCCGTTGGCGCCGTGCAGGACCGAGCCGGTGCTGCTGCCCAGGTTCACGGTCAGGGTGGAGGTCGCCGCCGAGGCGGACTGGACGGATACGGCACTTGCCCCCGTGGCGGCCGCGAGCAGAAGCATCGCGGACGCCAAGCGCGTGGCTGCGCTTGCGAATCTCATGGTGGGATCGCTCCAACTGGGTGAGGTGGATCCAGGGTGGGGTGGGGCCCGAGGGCGCCGTCGGCGGCCGATGACCGTGACCGATAACAGATTGACGGCAGGTCGGACCGGCACGGGCAGCCGGGATGCGGCTGACCGTGAGTGCGTGGGTGGGTGTTCGGTGCCGGAACTCGGCTGCGGCGTCTGCCTGGCTTGTCGCGCAGTTCCCCGCGCCCCTGGGTGCTGCAACTGAACCGCTGCAGGGAAGTTGCAGCACCGTCAGGGGCGCGGGGAACTGCGCGACAAGCCACCTACGATCGGCAGCTGAAGTTCAGTCAGATACGGCTTCAGCGGGGGGCCGGGCCGCTGCTTTCGCGGACGACCAGTTCCGGTTCGGCCCACAGCCCGGGGGCCGGTGCCGAGTCCGGTTCGAGCAGGGCGTGCAGCAGGCCGAAGGCGGACCGGCCCAGGCCCTCGAAGTCGAGCCGGACCGTGGTCAGCGAGGGGGTGAGGTAGGCGGACTGGGGCGCGTCGTCGAAGCCGATGACGCTGAGGTCCCCGGGGACGTCCCGGCCGGCCTCGCGGGCGGCCCTGAGCACGCCGAGGGCCACGTCGTCGTTGCCGCAGAGGATGGCGGTGACGCTCGGATCGTCCAGCAGGGTGCTGGCGGCGAGATAGCCGGAGCGCGGGGTCCAGCCGGCGTCCAGCAGGGTCGGCACCGGCCGTCCCGCCGAGCGCAGCGCGTCCTGCCAGCCGTGGGTGCGCTGGGTCAGCCGGCTGGTGGAGGAGGGGATGGACAGGTGGTGCACGGTGCGGTGGCCCAGGCTGAGCAGGTAGCGGGTGGCGTGGGCGGCCGCGCCCCGGTCGTCGATCCACACCTGCGGCCGTCCGGACTGCTGCTGGCCGCTGTCCGGCCGCTCCATCAGCCCCACCACCGGGTGGTCCGCGGGCAGCGCGTCCAGCACCCGGGCACCGACCGTCTCGAACGCGATGACGACGGCCGGGGCCCCGGGGCGGCCCAGCCGCTCCACGACGTCCTGGGTGCCGGTGGCCGCGTCCGGCTCCAGCACGCTGATGCCGACGGTGAACCCCGCCGCCCTGGCCTCCTCCTCGATGCCCCGCAGCGCGGCGGCGCAGCCGTAGAGCGCGGTGTCGACGGTGAGCACGGTGACGGACCGGACCAGGCCGCCGGCCAGAGCCTGGGCGCTGCGGTTGGGGGTGAAGCCGAGCTCCTCGATGGTCCGCAGCACCAGGGCCCGGGTGGAGTCCTTGACGTGCGGCTTGCCGTTGATGACCCGGGAGACGGTCTGGTGCGAGACCCCGGCGACCCGGGCCACCTCCCAGATGCTGGTGGCCTGGGCGCCTGCCGCTGGTCCCGGTGCGGCGGAGGTGTCCGTGCTCATGCTGTTACCGCTCCCAGTCATATCGGTCATTCTCGGAAGCGCCGGCCTGCGGTGTCAATTCGCAGGCCGGACGCCGGCGTCCGTGCTGCTGCGGTCAGTTGCCGCTGGTGATGGCCGCGTTCGACTTGGTGTTGACGTCGTCGGCGGCGGCCTGCGGGGTCATCTGGCCCAGCCACACCTGGTTGAAGTCCTGCAGCACGACGTTGTTGAAGGTGGTGTTGGAGGTGGTCAGCGGGTAGCCCATGGTGTTGCCCTCGGAGCCGGTCTGGAAGGCGGTCACATCGACCCCCTTGGCCTTCCAGGCCGTCGCGAACCCGCTGTTCAGGGTGGGTATGCCGGGCCAGACGGTGCCGCTGTCGGCGACCAGCTTCTCGGAGGCGGCGGAGGCGAGCCACTGCTCCAGCTCCCAGGCCTCGGCCGGGTGCTTGGTGTGGGCGTAGATGGCGTCGCTCAGGCCGTTGAAGACGGTGCCGGTGCCGGCCGGGCCGCTGGGCAGCGCGGACACGCCCCAGCTGCCGGCGGGCATCGCGGACTGGAAGGCGGTCAGGTCCCAGTCGCCGTCGAAGGTGGTCGCGGCGTCGCCCTTGGACAGGATCGTCGGCAGGTCGGCGGCGTTGGGCGTGTTGGTCATCGAGCCCGGCGCGGCGACGTGCCACTTGTCGCGCAGGTCCTGCTCGAACTGGATGGCCTGCACGCAGGCGGGGGTGTTCACGGTCCACTTGCCGTAGGCCTTGTCCTGCAGCTGGCAGCCGTTCTCCAGGCCGAAGTCCCACCAGTCCTGCTGGCCGTTGGGGGCCTCCAGGGCGATGCCGTAGGTCTTGACGTGCTTGGAGTCGAAGCCGGCCTGGTTGGGGTGCTTGCCGTTGACGTCGACGGTGAGCTTCTGCAGCGCCGCGACGAAGGTGCCGCCGGTGCTGGGGTCCCAGGTCAGGTGGTTCATCTGGTCGGCGGTCAGACCGGCCTTGGCCAGCATCGACTTGTTGTAGATGGTGGCGATGGTGTCCCAGTCCTTGGGCAGGCCGTAGGTCACGCTGCCGGACTGCCACTGGGCCAGCAGCTTGGGGCTGTAGATGCTGGTGTCCAGGTTGGCGGCCTTGATCTTGCTGCTGAGGTCGGTGATGATCCCCTCCTTGGCCAGCTGCGGCAGGTAGGCCAGGTGGTCCCAGAACACGTCGGGCATGTTCCGGGAGGCGGCACCGGTCTGCAGCTTGGTCCAGTACTGCGCCCAGGCCACGAGCTCCAGGTTCACCTTGATGTTGGGGTGCGCCTTCTCGAACTCGTTGAGCGAGGCCTGGTAGGCGGCCTTCTCGGAGTCCTGCCAGATCATGTAGGTGAGGGTGACGGTTCCGCCGGCCTTGGCGGAGCTGCTGCCACCGCATGCCGCGGTGAGGCCGACGAGGGCGGCGCAGGCGGCGGTGGCCGCGAGTCTCCTGGTGGTGGGCTTGAGCATGGGGTATCCACTTCTCTGTGGTCGGGGGTGCTGCGCGGTGGGGTGAGGGGACAGCTCGGGGGGACCGTCCGAGGCGACGGTCGGGGGTGGCCGCCGCGGGGGCGGCCGGGGGCTACTTCAGTCCGGTGAGTGCGATCGACCGGACGATGTGGCGCTGGAAGAGCAGGAAGACGGCGATCAGCGGCACCAGGGCGACGGCGGCCGCGGTCAGCACGATGTTGAACTGGGAGGCGAACTGCCCCTGGAGCGCCGAGATGCCGACGGTGATCACCGTGGTGCGCTCGCTGCTGGTGATCATCAGCGGCCAGAGCAGGTTGTTCCAGCTGTTCACGAAGGTGACCGTGGCCAGGGTCGCCAGGATGGGCCGGCTCAGCGGCAGGATGATCCGCCACAGGATGGTCCAGGTGCCGGCGCCGTCGATGCGCGCAGCCGCCTCCAGGTCCGGCGGGATGGTGCGGAAGTACTGGCGCACCAGGAAGATGCCGTAGGGCGTGCCGAACACGTAGGGCAGGATCAGCGCCCGGTAGGTGTCCGCCAGTTCGAGCTTGCTCATGATGAAGAAGAGCGGTACCAGGGTCACGATCTGAGGGACCATCATGGTGGCCACGAAGCCCCAGAACAGCAGGTCCCGGCCGGGGAACTCCATCCGGGCGAAGGCGTAGGCGCTGAGCGAGCAGAACACCACCTGGCCGATGGTGATGGCGACCGACACGATCAGGGTGTGCACCATGAAGCCCGACATGTCGTACTTGGACCACAGCGAACTGAAGTTGGAGAAGGTGGCCGGATGGGCCGGGGTCCAGGCCTGGGTGGAGAACATCCCCTGCGTGGTCTTGAAGGAGGCGTTCAGGGTCATCAGGTAGGGCGCGACCGAGACCAGCGCTCCGGCCAGCAGGGCCAGGTAGAGCAGCGTCCTACGCACAGCGGTGCTTGACATGGTGATCGTCCCTCAGCTGAAGTCGTAGACGGTGCGCTTGCGGAAGTACAGGAACTGACCGGCCGTCACCAGCAGGATCATGACGAACAGCACGATCGCGAGGGTGGCCGCGTAGCCGGCGTGGAAGAGCTGGAACGCCTGCTGGTAGATGTAGTAGTTGAGGGTGGTGGTCGAGGTCCCCGGGCCGCCCTGGGTCATCACGAAGACCGTGTCGAACAGCTGGAACGAGCCGATGACATTGGTGATCAGCACGAAGAACATCGACGGGCGCAGCAGCGGCAGGGTGATCTTGAAGAAGCGCTGCACCGCGTTGACCCCGTCCACCGCGGCGGCCTCGTAGATCTGCTCGGGTATCGCCTGCAGTCCGGCCAGCAGGAACAGCATGGTGTAGCCGGTGTACTGCCAGACGTTGACCGAGGCGATGACCGGCATCGCCCAGGTGGTGGAGGTCAGCCAGTTGGGGCCGACGATGCCGACCAGCGACAGCAGGTGGTTGACCGCGCCGTGGCGCGGGTCGAAGGCCCAGGTCCAGATGATGCCCAGGGCGACCGGCATGGCCATCCAGGGGAGCACGAACAGGACCCGGAACACCTTGACGCCGCGCATCTTCCGGTTCAGCGCCAGCGCCAGTGCCAGGGCGAGGACGGTCTGGGCCGGGATGTTGAGGGCGACGTAGTAGACGGTGTTGCCGACCGCCGTCCAGGCCGCCCCGTCGCCGGCCAGCCGGCGGTAGTTGGCGAGCCCGACGAACTCCGGGGTGCTGACCAGGTCCCAGCTGAACAGGCTCAGAACGAACACCCCGATGATGGGGAGCACCAGGAAGAGCAGGAATCCCGCCAGGCTGGGGGCGATGAGCAGGTAGGCCTCGACGGTGGTGCGGATCCGCCTCCGCCGTCGGCCGGGCGCCGCCACCGCGGGGGCGGGGGCGTCCTGCTTCGACAGTGACGGTCCCGCGGTGGCGAGACCTGGGCTGTTGGTGGTCACAATTCCTACTCCCTGCGGCCGTGCGACAGAGCATGGTGGCGTGGGCTGCGGCTGCGTACGAGACGCGTTTCCCCTGGTCGCCCGGGCCTGGGGGAATTGATGTGTGCGTTAACATCGCCGTGACGTAGGCACATAGTTATCGGTAACAGAAGAAGGCCGTCAAGGGCTCGAACACTATGAGTTTTGCTGCCCGGCCCGGGGGCGAGTACCAACCGAAGCGGCTGTAACCACGCTGAACTGGTGTGTTGTCAGATCGCCCGGACTCTGGCGATGATGACGCCGGGATCCGCCGCCACGGCGGCGTGGACGGCGACGGACCACCGGCTCTTGTGTGAGCGGTCGTCGGCAAGCCAAGATTGTTAGCGGTCACAACGCGGGGCGTGGACGCCTCGAGGACCGTCCTGGACGCACGCAAGGAGAACACGCGTTGACAACTGTTGCTCGCACGGGGGAGAGGTCCGTGCTCTGGTCGCACGAGGCGCTCGGCGTTCAGGTGCTGCTGTCCGAGGGCGGTGGCGTCCGGCTCGGAGCGCCCGGAGCGGAGTGGGACTCACTGGTCCCGCTGGTGGAGGTGGTCGCCACCGGGCACGGGCGCGAGTGGTCCGGGGAGCGGTCCGTCGACAGCGCCATCGGCGCCCGGATGCGGCACCAGGGTCATCTACTGGACCGTCAGGACGGTTGGGACCGGCTGCGGGTGCGGCTGGACGACCCGCTGACCGGGCTGTCGGCGGAGGTGGAGCTGAGCACTCGGGCCGAGCTGCCGGTGCTGCGCTCCCGGGTGCGGCTGCGCAACGACGGCACGACCGCGCTCCGGATCGAGTCGGTCAGCACCCTCACCCTCGGCGGCCTGGGCGCGCCCGCCGACTTCGACCTGCACTGGGCCGACAACGACTGGCTGGCCGAACTGCGGTGGCGGCAGGCGCCGTTGCGTGAGCAGCTGGTCGACCTGGACCGCTCGGCGGGCGGCCACGACGGCCGCGGCTGCTTCGAGCGAAGCTCGCGGGGCAGCTGGTCCACGGCCGGCAGCCTGCCGCTGGGGGTGCTGACCGAGCGCGGCACCGGCCGTTCCTGGGCCTGGCAGGTCGAGTCCAGCGTCGGCTGGCGCTACGAGCTCGGTGAGCGCCGGCGCAGCGCCTACCTCGTCCTCGGCGGTCCCGACGACGCCCGGCACCACTGGAGCTGCCTGCTGGCGCCGGGGGAGGAGTTCACCACCGTCCCCGCCGCCCTTGCGGTGGTGCCGTCCGGGGGCCCGGAGGCCGCCTTCGGCGTCCTCACCGGCTACCGTCGGCTGCTGCGCCGGCCGCACCCGGACCTGGACGCGCTGCCGGTGATCTACAACGACTACATGAACACCCTGATGGGCGACCCCAGCAGCGAGCGGCTGCTGCCGCTGATCGAGGCGGCCGGGCGGGCCGGAGCCGAGTACTTCGTCATCGACGCCGGCTGGTACGACGACGACGCCCTCGGCTGGTGGGACTCGGTCGGAGCCTGGGAGGCGGCCGAGCGCCGCTTCCCGGGCGGTCTGCAACTGGTGCTGGACGCGATCCGGGCGCACGGCATGGTGCCGGGGCTGTGGCTGGAGCCGGAGGTGGTCGGGGTCCGCAGCCCGATCGCCCGGTCGCTGCCCGAGGAGGCGTTCTTCCAGCGCGGCGGGGTCCGGGTCACCGAGCACGGGCGGCACCACCTGGACCTGCGCCACCCGGCCGCCCGGGCCCACCTGGACGCGGTGGTGGACCGGATCGTCGACGACTGGGGCGTCGGCTACTTCAAGTTCGACTACAACATCAACGCCGGTCCCGGTACCGACGTTGACGGCCAGTCGCCGGGCGCCGGACTGCTCGGCCACCACCGCGCCCACCTGGCCTGGCTGGAGTCCGTGCTGGACCGTCACCCCGGCCTGGTGCTGGAGAACTGCGGCTCCGGCGGACTGCGCATGGACTACGCCCAACTGGCGGTCGCCCAGCTGCAGTCCACCAGCGACCAGGAGAACTTCCTGTGCTACCCGCCGATCGCGGCCGCCGCCCCCACCGCGGTCACCCCTGAGCAGAGCGCGGTCTGGGCCTATCCGCAACCGGAGTTCAGCGACGACGAGAACGCCTTCGTCCTGGCCGGTGCGATGCTCGGCCGGATTCACCTGTCCGGATTCCTGGACCGTATGACGGGGGATCAGCAGGCCCTGGTTGCCGAGGGCGTGGCCGCCTACAAGGCCATCCGCGCCGACCTGCCCGGAACGCTGCCCTTCTGGCCGCTGGGCCTGCCCGGTTGGGAGGACGAATGGCTCGCCCTCGGCCTGCGCGGCGACGGCGCTACCTATCTGACGGTCTGGCGCCGCCCCGCGCCGGACGGTGCACCGGGGTCCGCACCGCAGGCGGCCCGGCACCGCACCCTCGCCGTCCCGCACCTGAGCGGGCTGGGCGTCCATGCCCAGGTGGTGCACCCGGCGGCGACGGCCGGGTCGGTGCACTGGGACGACGAGCTCGGCGAGCTGACGGTCGAGCTCCCGCACGCGCCGCAGGCGGTCGTGGTGCGGCTCGCCGCCGACTGAGCGCTGCCGGCGCGGGCCCTGGCATTACCGGCGGGGTGGTCCGCGCACCACCCCGGGTCCGGTGGCCTGCGCCAGTGATCGGCGCGGTGGATCCCGGAACACTCGTGGTGAGCCGGTCGCGACCAGCACCGGACTGCGAGCGCCACCGCACCCAGGGGGATTCCCATGCATGCCACTTCAGCCAGCACAGCCAGCTCAGTCGCCTCACGTCCACGACGCGCCCGGATGCGCGCCCTGCTGGCCCTCACCGCCGGGTCGCTGGCGCTGACCGCGGTCCTGCCAGCGGCGGCGGCCGAGGCCGGCACCGCGCAGCTGCCGCCGGTGAACCCCGCCGCGCTGCGGCAGGCGATCAGTGGACTGCCGAACCAGCAGGTGGTCAGCGCGCTGATCGACGTCTCCGGCTCCGGCGGCAGCTGGCGCGGCGCCTCCGGAACGGCGGACCTGGCGACCGGGCGTCCGGCCGGCGCCGACGCGCGGTTCCGGATCGGCAGCGTCACCAAGGTGTTCACCGCCACCGTGGTCCTGCAACTGGTGGCCGAGCACCGGGTCGCCTTGGACGGCACCGTCCAGCACTACCTTCCGGGCCTGCTGCCGGCCGACTTCCCGCCGATCACGGTCGCCGAACTGCTGAACCACACCAGCGGCCTGCCCGGCGGCACGGCGGGCGACGGGGAGGGCGACCCGGCCCTGTTCATCGCCGAGCGCTTCGGCCACCCGACGCCCGAGCAGGTCGTGGCGTCCATGGCCGGGCAGCCGATGAGCTTCGCGCCCGGGACCGAGCAGCAGTACAACGGCGAGAACTACTACCTGCTGGGCCTGCTCGTCGAGAAGGTCACCGGGCACTCCTACGCCGACGAGGTCAGCCGGCGCATCCTGCGCCCGCTGCGGCTGCACGACACCACGGTCCCCGCCGCGACCGACTACCGGATCCAGGGTCCGCACCTGCACGGCTATCTGACGGTTAACCAGGGCTCGCAGCCGGTGGACGTCACCGAGCAGAGCCCCTACCCGTGGGCCGAGGGCGGCATGATCTCGTCCACCGCCGACCTCAGCACTCTGCTCACCGCACTGCTCGACGGCCGGCTGCTGCCCGCCGCGGAGCAGCGGGACCTGACCACCGTTCCGGACGTGCCCTACCTGGGCACCAGCCAGTGCCAGCTGGGCAACCCGGGCCGGGCCTGCTTCGGGATGGGCCTGATGGGGGTCACCATCGACGGGGTGACCCTGTGGGGCAAGACCGGTTCGCGCCCCGGCTACACCGACGGCGTGTTCGCCACCGCCGACCTGCAGCGGGTGCTGGCCTACGCCTTCACACCCACCGACGAGAACGCCGCGTACTTCGGTTTCATCACCGGCATCGCCGATGCCGCCCTGCGCTAGGACCGGCGCCGTCCGCTCCACGGCGTTCGTCGGCGGACCGGCCGAGACGGCGGGCGCCGGGAGCGGTAATCTCCCCCATGCATCTTGTGCACCTGTAGTACCGGTAGCACTCACGGTCATGTCCGCAACGGGGAAGTCGAGTCCGCACCATGGCGCAGCAGCATGATGAGCTGTCGGATCCGCGCGTGTTCGCGCGGACGGGGCTGGACCGACTCGGGGCGACGCCGCTGCGGGCCGTCGACCCGCGCCGGGTGGGGCCGTACGCGGTCCTGGCCGCTCTGGGCGGCGGCGGGATGGGGCGGATCTACCTGGGCCGGCCGCTGGACGGCAGCCCCGGGCTGGCCGCCGTCAAGGTGATCCGGCCGGAGTACGCCGAGGACCACGGCTTCCGACGCCGGTTCGAACGGGAGTCGGAGGCGCTGGGGCGGGTCCGCGGCGAGCAGGCCGCGGTGCTGCTCGGGACCGGGCTGGACGGCGACCTGCTGTGGATGGCCACCGACTACATCCCCGGGCTCAACCTCTCCGAGGCGGTGGCCGCGCACGGCCCGCTCAGCGCGGAGGCTGCCTGGTGGCTGGCCGGGGACCTGGCCCAGGCGCTGGCCGCGATGCAGCGGGTCGGCGTGGTGCATCGGGACGTCAAGCCGTCCAACGTGGTGCTGGGGACGGACGGTTGCCGGGTCATCGACTTCGGGATCTCGCAGGCCGCCGACACCAGCTCGATCACCACCACCGGGCAGCAGGTCGGCACCCCGGCGTACATGTCGCCGGAGCAGGTGCGCGGCCAGGGCGTGGCTACGGCCTCGGACGTGTTCGCGCTCGGGTCGGTGCTGGCCTACTCGGTCACCGGGAACGGTCCCTTCGGCGACGGCACCAGCGTCGACGTGCTGCACAGCGTGGCCTTCGAGCCGCCCAAGGAGGAGGTGCTGGGCCGGGTCGAGCAGGCGGACCCCGGGCTCGCCGCGCTGGTCCGGTCCTGCCTGGACAAGGACCCCGCCGCGCGGCCGGATCCGGAGTCCATCGCCGCGCAGGCGGCGAGCCGGCGGGTGCTGGCGCCCTGGTCGGCCGGGCTGAGCGCGGAGATCGTCCGCCGGGTGGAGATAGCCCTGGCGGCACAGCAGTTGACGCTTCCTGAGGTGGGCCGGCCGGCCGAGGTCGACCAGCCGCAGCACACCGTCCAGCTGTTCGCGGGGACGGGGCTCGGGACTGGCACCGGCGCCGGGGCCGGGGCTGGCGCCGTCGCTGCGGGGCCGGGGCTTCCGCCGGAGCAGATACCCGGGCCCGCGCAGATGCCGACGCCGACGCCTCCGATGCCCACCCCGCAGGCGGTGCCCTGGCAGGCCTCCGCGGAGGCGCCCACCCCGGTCGCCGGGCCGCGTACCCCGCCGACCGTCCCGGCCCTGCAGCAGCCCGCCTACGTGGTCGCCGCGCCGCTGCCGCCCCGTACCGTGCCGCAGTCGGCTCCGCCCGCCGTGTCCTCCTCGCGGCGGCGCAATGTGCTGATCGTCGCGGGCAGCGCAGTCGCCGTGGGTGCGGTCGCGGTGGCCGGGGTGCTGCTGGGCAGCGGCAGCTCCGGTGCCCATGGTGCGGACGCGGCGGCCTCCTCCGGGACTTCGGTGTCGGCGTCGGCCCTGCCCGGGACGGTCGCGGTGGGGACCGGGACCGGAAGCGCGAGCGCGGCGGCGAGTGCGAGCGGTACCGCCTCGCCGAGCGCCGGGCGCAGCGGCGCCGCCTCGGCCTCGGCGAGCAGCACTGCCGCCGGCGCTCCGGCCGTCGGCGCGACCTCACCGGCGGCCGGCTCCGGCACCGGTGGCGGCACCGCCGGTACGGCGACCAAGGCGGCCGGGGCGACCACCGCCGCGGCGGCCGCGACCACGGCCGCGGCGGCCACCACCAAGGCGTCCACCCCGACCACCGCGCCCGCGGCCTCCCCGACCAGCCCGGCCTGGATCAGGAACTGCACCTACTACTCCGGCACCACCCAGACCCAGTACGGCGACACCGGCAGCCGTGTGCTCCAGGTCCAGTGCATGCTGGTCAACCGCGGCTACGGGGTCGGCTCCTCCGGCGTGGACGGCCAGTTCGGGACCGACACCGAGGCCGGGGTGAAGGCCTTCCAGACCGCCAAGGGCCTGGAGGTCGACGGCCAGGTCGGCCCGCTCACCTGGGCGGCGCTGCGCTCCACCAAGAGCTGACGCGGCTGACGCGGCATCAGGAGGTGTGTCAGACCCGGTTGGTGTAGAAGATCCGGGTCAGCACCAGGCACAGCGCGTAGTAGCCGAGGAAGGCCAGGTAGGCGGCGTTGCCGTTGGCGGAGCTCAGGAACGACTGCCGGAAGGCGATGTTGACCAGGACCCCGCCGAAGGCGCCGATCGCGCCGGCGATGCCGATCAGCGCTGAGGCGCTGCGCCGCGAGGCCTGCTCGGCCTGTTCCGGATCGGCGCCCTCGGCCACCGCGACCTCGGCCCTGGTGCGGAAGATCGCCGGGATCATCTTGTAGGTCGAGCCGTTGCCGATCCCGCTGAGCGCGAAGAGCAGGATGAAGCCGCCGAGGAACAGCGCCAGCGAGTGCTGCTGCGAGGCGACCAGGACCACGATCGTCGCCGCTGCCATCGCGGCGAAGGTCCACAGGGTGATCCTGGCCCCGCCGAGGCGGTCGGCGAGCAGCCCGCCCAGCGGACGGGAGAGCGAGCCCAGCAGCGGGCCGAGGAAGGTCAGGTAGGCGGCCTTCAGCGGGGTGTCGAACTGGGCGTGGAACTGGACCTGGAGCACCTGGCCGAAGGCGAAGCCGAAGCCGATGAAGGAGCCGAAGGTGCCGATGTAGAGCGCCGAGACCACCCAGGTGTGGTGGTCCCTGGTGGCGTCCCGCATGGCCCTGCGGTCGTTGCGGAGCATGGTGAGGTTGTCCATGCGCAGGGCGGCGCCCAGGGCCGCCAGCACGATCAGCGGGATGTAGACCAGCACCAGCAGCCGGGGGTGCGCGGCCCCGGCGGTGGCCAGCACCAGCAGCGCGACCAGCTGGACCACCGGTACGCCCAGGTTGCCGCCGCCGGCGTTCAGGCCCAGCGCCCAGCCCTTGAGCCGCTGCGGGTAGAAGGCGTTGATGTTGGCCATCGAGGAGGCGAAGTTGCCGCCGCCCACCCCGGCGACCGCAGCGGCGACCAGCAGCGTGGAGTAGCTCACGCCGGGATGCAGCACCACCGCCGCGAACACGGTGGGGACCAGCAGCAGCAGGGCGCTGAAGACGGTCCAGTTGCGGCCGCCGAAGCGGGCGACGGCGAAGGTGTAGGGCAGCCGCAGCAGCGCGCCGCAGGCGGTGGGGACCGCGGTGAGCACGAACTTGCCGGCCGCGTCGATGTGGTACTGCGGGCCCAGGAAGAGCACCAGGACCGACCACAGGCTCCAGACCGAGAAGCCGATGTGTTCGGAGAGGATCGAGAAGACCAGGTTGCGCCGGGCGGTCACGGCCCCGGTCCGCTCCCAGAACGCCTCGTCCTCGGGGCGCCAGTCCGCGATGGCGCGGGACCGGGGCGGTGCGGCTGCTCCTACGGTGCTGTCGACTGTTGCGCTCATGGGTGAACCAGCCTCAGGTAGAGGGGAGTCGTTGATTGGTTCCCATGCTGGTGGGCCGAGGTTTCACGCCCTGCGCGTTGTCGGTTCCAGCGCGCTACGGTTCCCGCACACCGTCCGGGAGGGCTTGTGAGGGACGGCTGCGCACCGGCCAGCGGCGCAGCGTCGCGCTGCTGCCGTCCGGTGCGGTGTCCTCGTCCAGGCAGCGGCCGGTGTCCAGGTCGAAGGCCTGCTTCAGCATCGGCGAGACCAGCACCTGGACCGGTCCGCGGCTGCCCAGCAGGCCGCGGGAGAGGACGTGGGCGCCGCTGAACGGGTCGCGGTTGTCCAGCGCGTGCAGGCCGTCGGCCGGGTCGCGGAACAGTGCCACCTGCTCCGCGCCGAGCAGCACGGCGACTCCGCGTCCCGGCAGCAGCTCGTCCAACTCGCAGACCTGGACCCAGTGCTGGCCGTCATGGATCTCCACGGCGGTCCGGGTGCGGGCGGCCACCGGTTCGGCGACGTCGACGTCGACCGCGACGGCCGCGTCGAAGGTGAGGGTCTCGGTCATCGGCTGCGTACCTCCAGGCTGGTGCCGCCGATCAGGACGTGACCGTCCTCGTCGGGGCGGGCAGGGCGGATCTGGTCGCGTTCGGGGACGAAGCGGACGGTGGGGTCGGGGGTGCCGGGCGCGTTCACGAAGGAGACGAAGCGGCGCAGCCGCTGCGGGTCGGCTAGCACGGCCGCCCACTCGTCCTGGTAGGTCTCGACATGACGGGCCATCATCTGGTCCAGCTCGTCGGCGATGCCCAGCGAGTCCTCCAGTACGACCTGGCGCAGGTGGTCCAGGCCGCCCTCCAGCCGGTCCAGCCAGGGCGCGGTGCGCTCCAGCCGGTCGGCGGTGCGGATGTAGAACATCAGGAACCGGTCGATGGTGCGGATCAGCGTGTCCCGGTCCAGGTCCTTGGCCAGCAGGTCGGCATGACGGGGCGTCATGCCGCCGTTGCCGCCGACGTAGAGGTTCCAGCCCTCGGCGGTGGCGATGACGCCGAAGTCCTTGCTCTGCGCCTCGGCGCACTCGCGGGCGCAGCCGGAGACCGCCGACTTGAGCTTGTGCGGGGCCCGCAGCCCCCGGTAGCGCAGCTCCAGCTCGATCGCCAGGCCCACCGAGTCCTGCACCCCGAAGCGGCACCAGGTCTCGCCCACACAGGACTTGACGGTGCGTAGGGCCTTTCCGTAGGCGTGCCCGGACTCGAAGCCGGCGTCCACCAGCCGGGCCCAGACGGCCGGCAGCTGGTCCACCCGGGCTCCGAAGAGGTCGATCCGCTGGCCTCCGGTGATCTTGGTGTAGAGGCCGAAGTCACGGGCGATCTCGCCGATGGTGATCAGCCCCTGCGGGGTGATCTCGCCGCCGGGGACCCGGGGGACCACCGAGTAGGAGCCGTTGCGCTGGAGGTTGGCCAGGTGGTGGTCGTTGGTGTCCTGCAGTGCGCCCTGCTCGCCGTCGAGGATGTGGCCGTTGCCCAGGCTGGCCAGGATGGAGGCGACGGCCGGCTTGCAGATCTCGCAGCCCAGGCCGGTGCCGTGCTCGTCCCGCAGCCGGGCGAAGCTGGTGATGCCCTTGACCCGGACGATCTCGTAGAGCTCGGAGCGGGTGTGGGCGAAGTGCTCGCACAGGCCCTTGGCCACCTCGACGCCGGCCGCCTGCAGCTCCGCGCTGACGATGCCGCCCATCAGCTTGAGGCAACTGCCGCAGCCGGTACCGGCCTTGGTGCACTTCTTGACCTCGGGGATGCTCGCACAGCCCTGCTCGGCGACGGCCGCGCGGATCGCGCCCTTGCTGACGTTGTGGCAGGAGCAGACCACGGCGTCGTCGGGCAGCTCCAGCTTGCCCGCGCCGCCGCCCTCGGAGGCGGGCAGGATCAGCTGCTCGGCGGGGACGGTCAGCGGCGCGCCGCCGATGGCCAGCGGGCGCAGGGTGGCGAAGGACTCGGCGTCGCCGACCAGGACGCCGCCCAGCAGCCTTCCGTCCGGGTGCACCACCAGCTTCTTGTAGACGCCGGACCTGCTGTCGGAGTACAGCACGTCCAGGGCGCCCGGGGTGGCGCCGTGGGCGTCGCCGAAGCTGGCCACGTCCACGCCCAGCAGCTTGAGCTTGGTGGAGGTGTCGGCGCCGGTGAACGAGCCGGCCGCGCCGGTCAGTTCGGCGGCGGCGACCTCGGCCATCGCGTACCCGGGGGCGACCAGGCCGTAGACGCGGCCGTCGACGGCCAGCGCGCACTCGCCGATCGCGGAGATCCGCGGGTCGGAGCTGCGGCACTGCTCGTCCACGACGATGCCGCCGCGCTCGCCGACCGCCAGCCCGCAGTCGCGGGCGAGCTGGTCGCGGGGGCGCACCCCGGCCGAGAAGACCACCAGGTCCGCCTCCACGGAGCTGCCGTCGGACAGGGCCATACCGCGGACCGCGCCGTCCTCGCCGGTCTCGATGCTCTGGGTGCCGGCGCCGGTGTGCACCACCACGCCCAGCTCCTCGATGGCGCGGCGCAGCACCCTGCCGCCGCCGTCATCGACCTGAAGGGCCATCAGTCGCGGGGCGAACTCCACCACATGGGTCTCCAGGCCCATCGCCCGCAGCGCCCCGGCGGCCTCCAGGCCGAGCAGCCCGCCGCCGACCACCGCGCCGACCCTGGCGCGTTCGGCGCCGGCCCGGATCGCCTCCAGGTCCTCGATGGTGCGGTAGACGTGGCAGCCCTCGGCGTCATGGCCGGGGACCGGCGGGACGAACGGGTACGAGCCGGTGGCCAGCACCAGCGCGTCGTAGCCGAGCACCGCGCCGCTGCGGGTGGTGACGGTGCGGGCGGCCCGGTCGACCGCCACGGCCGGATCGCCGAGGCGCAGGTCGATGCCGTTCTCCTCGGCGAAGGACGGCGGGCACAGCGACAGCTCCTCGGCCGTCGTACCGGAGAACCAGGACGTCAGATGGACCCGGTCGTAGGCGGGGCGGGGCTCCTCGGCGAGCACGGTGACGCGCCAGTCGTGCGGCCGCTCGAACAGGGCCTCCAGGAAGCGCTGACCGACCATCCCATGGCCGACCAGGACCAGGTCTCGCAGCGTCACGGGCTCTCTCCTCCGGTGGTGGTCATGGCATCGAGCGTGGTCGGGGGCGGTTTCCGGGATGGGTCGCCGGTGTTGCCGCAGCGGTACGTGTCCCTCACACGGACACCCCGACCTGGTGACCGACGCGTCATCTGCTGTATGCCGGGTGGTTGTTTCGCTCACCGCCCCGTGACGGTGGCGCAACAACGCCGAAACACCGCTGCTGGAGCCTGCGGAGCATGGCAACAGTTCCCACACCCGACACCGCGTCCCCGGGGCCCGGCGGCAGCGCGGCCCTCCCGAAGGGCCCGGAGCCGACCGACGGCGCCGATCCCGACGAGGGCGCGGCCGGCGCAGGACCGCTGACCGGATTCACGGTCGGGGTCACCGCCGCCCGCCGCCGCGACGAACTGGTCGCGCTGCTGAAGCGGCGCGGGGCGAGAGTCGTCGAGGCCCCCACCGTGCGGATCGTGCCGCTGGAGGACGACAACGCCCTGCGCCAGGCCACCGAGCTGTGCCTGGCGGCGCCGCTGGACTACGTGGTGGCCACCACCGGCGTCGGCTGGCGCGGTTGGATGAGCGCCGCTGACGGCTGGGGCCTGGGCCGGCGCCTGGGCGAGGCCTGCCGCAACGCCGTGGTGATCAGCCGCGGCCCCAAGGCCACCGGCGCGGTGCGCGCCAGCGGACTGGGCGAGGCCTACGCCCCGCCGAACGAGGCCAACGACGGGCTGCTCACCTGGCTGCTCGCCCGCGACCTGCGCGGACGCCGGGTCGCCCTGCAGGAGCACGGCGCACCCCTGGACGCCTTCGCCGAGGCGCTGCGCGAACGGGGCGCCGAGGTCATCACCGTCCCCGTCTACCGCTGGGCCCCGCCGCAGGACCCGGAGGCGGTACGCCGATTGGTGGAGCAGACGATCCGCCGGGAGATCCAGGCGATCGCCTTCACCAGCGCACCGGCCATCACCGGCTTCCTGGACTGCGCGCACGCCCAGGGGCTGCACGAGGAGGTGCTGGAAGCGCTGCGGGACGGGGTGCTGCCGGTGTGCGTCGGACCGGTCTGCGCCCGTCCGCTGGAGGAGCACGGCGTGCGGCCGGTCTACCCCGACCGGGGCCGGCTCGGCTCCCTGGTGCGCACCATCGTCGAGGCCCTGCCGGTCGGCAACCGCGAGCTGCAGCTCGGCAGCGCCCGGCTGGTGCTGCAGGGCAGCGCCGTGCTCACCCCCAACGGCACGCTGTGGCTGTCGCCCACCCAGGCGGCCCTGCTGCGCGCGCTCGCCGAGCAGCCGGGACGGGTGCTCAGCCGGGCCGAACTGCTGCGCCGGGTCTGGGTCGGCATCAGCGCCGACGAGCACGCCGTCGAGGCCGCGGTGGCCCGGCTGCGCACCGCGCTGGGCCCGCACGCGGCGCTGGTCCGCACGGTGCCCAAGCGCGGATATCGACTCGCGGTGCCGGGCTGACGGAGCGTCGGTCCGCGTTCCGGCGCTGGCGCCCGCGCTGGTGCCGGTCCGTCAGTAGACGTCCCTGAGGTAGCGGCGGTCCGCGGCGAGCTGCTCGACGTAGGCCGCCGCCTCGGCCGGACCGAGTCCGCCGTGGGCGGCGGCGATGTCGACCAGCGTCTGCTGGACGTCCTTGGCCATCCGGTTGGCGTCGCCGCAGACGTACAGCTGGGCGCCTTCCTGCAGCCAGGACCACAGCTGGGCGCCGTGCTCGCGCATCCGGTCCTGCACGTAGACCTTGGCCCGCTGGTCCCGGGAGAAGGCCAGGTCCAGCCGGGTCAGTACGCCCTGGCGGTGGAACTCCTCCAGCTCCTCGCGGTAGTAGAAGTCGGTGCCGCGGCGCTGCTCGCCGAAGAAGAGCCAGTTGCGGCCGGAGTGGCCGCGGGCCCGGCGCTCCTCCAGGAAGCCGAGGAACGGCGCCACCCCGGTACCGGGACCGACCATGATCATCGGGGTGGCCGGGTCGGCCGGCGGCCGGAAGTGCGGTGACCGCCGGACGAAGACCGACACCTCGCCGCCGGGGGAGCGGTCGGCCAGATAGGTCGAGGCCACGCCCTTGCGCCGCTGCCCGTGCAGGCCGTCGTAGCGCAGCACCGAGACGGTGATCCTGGGCTGGTCCGGGTGCGCCAGCGGGCTGGAGGAGATGGAGTACAGCCGCGGCTGCAGTCCCTTGAGCAGCTCGGCCCACTCCTGTGCGGTGATGTCCAGCGAGAACTCGCCGATCAGGTCGACGGCCTGCCGGCCCCAGCTCCACTTGGCCAGCTCGCCCTTGTTGTCGGGACGCAGCAGCCGCCGCAGCGCGCGGTCGCCGCTGCGCTCGGACGCGAAGCGGAGCAGGGCCGGGGTGATCCGGGTGATGTCCAGATGCCGCAGTAGCGCCTCGCGCAGCGGCACGGTGCCCCGGTCGGCGAGTGCCACCTCGGCGCCCGGGTCCAGCGCGGTGGCCTCCAGCCATTCGGCGACCAAGTCCGGGCAGTTGAGCGGGCGGACGCCGAGTGCGTCGCCCGCCTCGTAGGCGAGGGCGCCACCGGTGTCGAAGCTGAACGAGCGCACCTCCTTGGCGGCGCCGGGGAGGCTGAGCAGGCGATTGCCGGACAGCCGGGCGGTGAAGGGCGCCTGGCCGGTGCGGGCGGGGGCGGATGCGGGGACGGACGGGACCGTTGGTGTCGCTTCGGGCGTGCCTTCGAGCAGGCCGACGATCTGCTCCAGCCACCGCTCGGCGTCCTGCTGGTAGCTGTCCGGCTCGCAGTCGACGCGCGGCAGCAGCCGCTGCGCGCCCAGCTCGTCCAGGCGCTCGTCCAGCCGCCGGCCGTGGCCGCAGTAGTCGTCGTAGCTGGAGTCGCCGAGGGCCAGGACGCTGTAGCGGACGCCGGCCAGCTTCGGCGCGTCCGCGTCGGTGATCCACTTCCAGAATCCTGAGCCGTTGTCCGGGGCGTCGCCGTCGCCGAAGGTGCTGGTGACGACCAGCAGATCGGCGCCGTCGACCAGGCTCTCCGGGGCGGCGCCGGCCATGTCCTGCAGCGCAACCGTGCGGCCCGCGCGGGTCAGCCGGTCCCGTACTGCGGTGGCGACCTCCTCGGCGTTGCCGGTCTGCGAGGCCCACAGCACCAGGACCTCCCGGGTGGGAACGGTCGGCCCGGTCGGTCCGGTCCTCCTGCCGGGGTCGTTGGCCGGGGAGCGCGAGAACATCCCCGCGAGCAGCCCGTCCACCCACTCGGCGTCCCCGCGCTCCAGCGGTGCACCCGACGGCAGCACCGGTACCGCGCCGTCGGTGAGCGGCCTGGCCGTCAGCCCGGCGAGGAAGCCGGAGAGGTAGCGGCGTGCGCTCTCGTCGAGGGCCGGCGGAGCCGTCTCGACGCCCAGGGCGTGGGCCAGCACGGGCACCAGCTCCGGCACCGCTACCAGCTCAGGCGCCGCCGCGCGGACCGGTTCCGGCACCGTCTCGGCCGCCGCTGCTGCGGTCGACACCTTCGCCAGCGCGACCGCGCACACCTTGAACTCGGGCTGGAAGGAGATCGGGTCGACCGCGTCGCTGGTCACCGCGTTGACGCTGAGGTACTCGCCGAACAGGTCGTTCCAGTGGAACGGTGCGAAGCAGTCCCCGCGCCTGACCCGGTCGCTGATCCGAGCCGGGAGCACCGCCCGCCCGCGCCGCGAGGCCACCTCCACCCCGTCGCCCTCGACCACCCCGAGCGCGGCCGCGTCCTCGGGGTGCAGTTCGACGAAGGGGCCAGGGTCGAGCCGGTTGAGCTTGGCGACCTTGCCGGTCTTGGTCAGGGTGTGCCACTGGTGCTGCAGCCGACCGGTGTTGAGCACGAACGGGTAGTCATCGTCCGGCAGTTCGGCGGCCGGCAGGTGCGGCCGTGCGAAGAAGGCCGCGCGGCCGGTGGCGGTGGGGAAGGCCAGCCGGGGCCGGGTGCCGTCCGGGCGGACCAGCAGGGTCTGGCTGACGCCGTCGTTGAGGTAGCGGACCGGATTGCGGTCGGGACCGGCCGGATCGGCGCTGGGCCACTGCACCGGGGTCTCCCGTAGCCGGTCGTAGTCCACTCCGCGCAGGTCCCAGCCGGTCTTCGGGTTCCAGGCGCGCTTGATCTCCTCGAAGACCTCCTCGGCGGAACCGTGCTCGAAACCCTCGGTGAAGCCCATGGCCCGGGCGACCCGGGCGATCAGCTGCCAGTCCGGCAGTGCCTCGCCCGGCGGGTCGACGACCCGCCGGCTCAGCGTCAGATTGCGCTCCGAGTTGACCATCACCCCCTCGGACTCGGCCCAGAGCGCGGCGGGCAGGGCGATGTCCGCGTAGGCGTTGGTCTCGGTGTCGGCGAACACGTCCTGGGTGATCACCAGCTCGGCCGCCTCCAGGCCCTCGATCACCGTCCGGCGGTTGGCGACCGAGGCGACCGGGTTGGTGCAGATGATCCAGCAGGCCTTGATCTCCCCGGCCGCCATCCGCTCGAACATCTCCACGGTGCCCTGGCCCGCCTCGGCGCGCAGGGTGCCGGACGGCAGCGACCACAGCGCCTCGGTGAACGCGCGGTCGCCGGGGTCGAGCGCCGAGCGCTGGCCGGGCAGGCCCGGGCCCATGTAGCCCATCTCCCGGCCGCCCATGGCGTTGGGCTGGCCGGTCAGCGAGAACGGGCCGCTGCCGGGACGGCAGATCGCCCCGGTGGCGAGGTGCAGGTTGACCAGCGCGTTGGTGTTCCAGGTGCCGTGCGTGGACTGGTTCAGCCCCATCGTCCAGCAGCTCATCCACTCGCCGGCCGCCCCGATCCAATCGGCGGCCCGGCGGATGTCCGCCTCCGGGATCCCGGTCACCTCGGCGACGTGCTCCGGCGGGTAGTCGGCCAGGAAAGCGGGCATGCCGTCCCAGCCCTCGGTGTGCTCGGCGACGAACTCCTCGTCGACGTCGCCGTTCTCGACCAGCAGGTGCAGCAGGCCGTTCAGCAGGGCCAGGTCGGTGCCCGGCTTGATCTGCAGGAACAGGTCGGCCTTGTCGGCGGTGGCACTGCGGCGCGGATCCACCACGATCAGCTTCGCGCCGGCGGCCTTGCGGCGTTCCAGCAGCCGCAGGAACAGGATCGGGTGGCAGTCGGCCATGTTGGACCCGATGACCAGGAACGCGTCCGCGTGGTCGAAGTCCTGGTAGGAGCCGGGCGGGCCGTCCGCCCCGAGCGACAGCTTGTAACCGCTGCCGGCGCTGGCCATGCACAGCCGTGAGTTGGACTCGATCCTGCTGGTCCGGACATAGCCCTTGGCCAGCTTGTTCGCCAGGTACTGCGCCTCCAGCGACATCTGGCCGGAGACGTAGAGGGCGACGGCGTCCGGGCCGTGCTCGTCCAGCACCGCCCGCAGCCTGCGTCCCGCCTCGGCGACGGCCCCGTCCAGCCCCACCGGCTCCGGCGCCGCCCCGCGCTCGGCCCGCACCAGCGCCTGCGCCAGCCGTCCGGGCGCGGCCAGCATCTCGGCGCTGGTCGCGCCCTTGGTGCAGAGCCGCCCCCCGTTCGCCGGATGCGCCTTGTCCCCGGACGCCCGCAGCACGCTGCGCCGCCCCTCGGCGTCCCGGCCCACGTCCAGCACGATCCCGCAGCCCACACCGCAGTACGAGCACACCGTACGCACCTGCTCGGTCGCCACCCCCAGCTCCGGCACCCACGGCCCCTCTCGTCCACACCGGCAGGACGACCCCGCCACCCGGAACGCTAGAAACCCGCTGTTGCACCCCGGTGTCCCCCACCGCAGCCCCACGGTTACAACCCCCGCACACGGCCCAGGGGGGCCGGTGAGATCACCACCTACGGGTAGCTTGATCGCCATGGATCTGGCTGAGGTGATGGACGCATTCCGGGCGGAGGCGGAGGAACTCGCACACCGGGCTGCCCAGGTCAGTGAGGACGAGTGGACGCGGCCCACGCGCTGCGAACCCTGGTCGGCACGCGAACTGCTGGGGCATGTGTGCGTGGTGCTGGGCTGGGTTCCGGGCATGTTGGTCGGGCCTTCACCCCGACGGGCCGAGGTGTCCGCGAGGGAGTACTACCGCCCGGACCATCGCTTTGCTGTTGCGACCAACACGGCTCGTCTGCGCCTGGCGGAGGAGTGTTCCGCCGGGCACGCCTCGGGTGCTGCGCTGGCTGAGGGCTTCGGGGAGATCTGGCGCAGGGTGGACGGGCAGTGTCGGCAGGAGCCGGAGGAGCGGGCGGTGGTGACCCGGCACGGGGACGCCATGCTCCTGTCCGACTTCATGCTCACGCGGGTGGTCGAGGTCGCCGTCCACGGGCTCGACCTCGCCGACGCCCTGGGCCGTGAACCGTGGCTGACGCAGGAGGCCGGAGACCTGCTACTCCAGTTGCTGGCAGGTTCGGGAGCGAAGCTGGTGGACGAACTCGGCTGGAGCCGCCCAACGTTCCTGCGCAAGGCGACAGGGCGAGCACCGCTCGACGCCTGGGAGTCGGACCAGATCGAACGGCTGGGGCTGCACTGGCTCGCGTTGGGCTGAACCGGACTCAACCGCGTCAGAGCAGTAGGTGGCCGGAGGAGTGGAGCATGTCGAACACCATCTGGTCGGCTGCCGAAACCCGCGAGCGATCGGCGTAGCTGAACCAGTCCGTCTCGGCGATCTCGTTCGAGGCGAGCAGGGGACCGGAGTGCTCGGCGGTGTAGCAGATCATCCGGAACTCGGTGTGGCCGTCGGATTCCCGCTGCGTCTCGAAGGTGCCGACGTGCACCATCGTGGCCGTGTCGATTCGGGACTGGAGTTCCTCGGCGATCTCGCGGGTCAGGGTCTCGGCGTCGGATTCGCCTGGTTCCCGTTTGCCGCCGGGGAAGTAGAAGAGGTCGACGCCGCGGTTACGCGCCACGAGCACCCGCCCGTCACGGAGCAGGACCCAGGCCACCTTCTCCGGAACGGCCTCGACGTCGACCTTGACGATGTCGCGGGTGAGCAGGCAGGTCGTGCTGCCGTCGTCCTCCTTGATGTTCCGGACGTGGTGGAACCCGAGCTTGCGTAGCAGGGTCAGGGAGGCCTGGTTCGGTTCGGCGACGGTGGCGTGCACTTCGGTCAGGGCCATGGAGTCGAAGGCGTAGGTGACGATGGCGTTCGCCAGTTCGGTGCCCAGGCCTTGGCCCCAGGTCTCGGGGGCCAACGCGTAGATGATCTCGTAGCCGTCGACGACGGTCGCCGGCTTGATCTCGGCATGGCCGACCAGGCGGCCGTCGCGCCGCACGGCCCAGACGTCGAACCGGTTCACGGCGTACACCTTGGTGAAGATCCGGCCGAACAGCGCACGGTCCTCCGCCTCTGAGGCGGGGCCGTCGCCCATCCACCTGGACACCCGCTCGTCCTGGAACAGTGCCACGAAGTCCTCTTCGTCGGCGGGGGTGTACGGCTCCAGAAGCAGGCGCTCGGTGCGCAGGGTGGGGGTCATGGCGAGCGACGGTACCCGTGACGTGCGCCCCGGTCCAGCATGGCCCGAAGGAATCCAGCCGGCCTGGGCCGCGCTACCGCGAGGGGATTGCGGCGGACGGCTCGTTCGGGTTGCTCGGGTAGGTGCCTACGCTGACGAACCGCCACGAATGGGCCGACGCCGGGTTCGCGCCGTGGATCTCCAACTGGTCGTGTGCACCGTCGATGTAACTGATCGTCACCGAAGCGTCGGCGCTGTCCGAGTCGTTGGGCTTGACCGTCACGGTCGCGGGGCCGGCGGCGGCGTCGCGGCTGTGGGTGAAGTCCGCGGCGGTGAATCCGGTGGGGCCTTCGTTGTCCTGCGACGGGACCACGGCGCGGAGCCCGCTCTCGCTGTGCTGGGCGAGGGCGCGCAGGTAGCAGCGGATCAAGCCGGCCTGGTCCGCGTTGGCGCCTTCGACACGGGCGGACCAGGAACAGGACGGCTCCGATGCGTCCGGGCCGTCGAGAGCGTCCTGAACCCGTGCCCACCCGTCCGTCGCCAACCAGACGCCGAGCAGCACCGCAGCCACCGCCGGCACCACCCCGACGGCCCAGAGCCGTCTGCGCCGCGAAGTCCCCGCACCGACACTCTCGCCTGCCATCCCTGCCCCCGCTTCCACCCGCCGCGCGGGACGCGCGGTCGATCATCGCCCGGAGTCTAGGAGGTGAGGGGGATGATGGTGGTTCCACTCCGCGCACAAGAAGGCGGTCGCCATGCCCACCGTTCCTGCCGTTCCCCTGCTGCTGGTCGACCTGGAGGCCGCGTACGCCGCCGGCGTGGAGGCCGGCCGTGGTGGGGCGCTGTGGCGGTTGGCGGAGCCGGGGCGGCAGTTGGACTCCAATCTGGTGCGGCTGGGCCCCGGGGCCACGGTGGGGGAGCATGCCGAGAACGATCTGGACGTGCTGCTGGTGGTGCTGGAGGGCGGCGGTCTGTTGGACGGGCCGGAGGGGAGACTGGAGCTGGAGCCGCGAGGGGTGGTGTGGCTGCCGCGCGGCAGTCGCCGTGCGCTGGCTGCGGGTCCGGCCGGGCTGGCCTACCTGACGGTGCACCAGCGGCGTCCGCCGCTCGGGATCGGCAATCTCGGCGGAGCCGCCGTCGCCGAGGGCGGTGAGGGTCCCTGCCTGCTCGACCGGGTCTGCCCGGAGTGCGGCCGGCTGGCGACGGAGGCGTCCGCGCGCTACTGCAGCCGTTGCGGTGAGGCGCTGCCCGCGCGGGACGGCCGCTCGGACGAGTGAGGCGAAGCAACCCACGGCGGAAGAAACGGCACTCACCGTTCTTCCGCCGTGGTGGTCGCGCGCGGGCCCTCCCCCGGGCTCAGGCGGCTTCGAGGCGGCGGAAGCCGCTCGCGTGGAAGACCAGCGGGGGGACCGCCGGGTCGGCGTCCAGTTCGTGGACCCGGAGCAGCACGATGTCGTGGTCCCCGGCCCGGATCAGCTGCTCCACGCTGCAGTCCAGCCAGGCGGCGGCCTGCTCGACCAGGACCGCGCCGTCCTCGGTGGCCCGCCAGTCGAGCGAGGCGAAGCGGTCGCCGTCCCGGGCGGCCAGCTGGCGGCAGGCCAGTTCCTGCTGCGCGCTGAGCACGCTGACGCCCAGTCGGGCGCTGCCGCTGAGCACCGGCCAGGTGGTCGAGCTGTGCGCGACGCAGACCGAGACCAGCGGCGGGTCGAGCGAGACCGAGGTGAACGAGCTGGCGGCGAGGCCGACCGGCGCCCCGTCCACCAGTGCCGCGATCGCGGTGACCCCGGTCGGGAACGCGCCGAAGACGCGGCGCAGTTCGGCGGGGTGCAGGGCCACGTCGTTCTGGGCCTGAGCCTGGGTCACTGTTCTCCTCCGAAGCAAAGGGTCTGTTGCTGTAACCGTCATGACCGGCGCGCCCATTCCTCGGCGAGCAGCCGGTAGGAGGCGACCCGGTCGGCGTGGTCGTGGGTGATGGTGGTGACCACGAGCTCGTCGGCGCCGGTGGCGTCGCGGAGGATCTCCAGCTGGTCGGCGACCTGCTGCGGGGTTCCGGTGAACTGGGTCTCCACCCGGTCCTGGACCAGTGCGCGGTCCTGGTCGCTCCAGACGTGCGCGCGGGCCTCGTCCGGGGTGGGGAACTGGATCGCGCCCTCGCCGCTGCGGATGCTGCGCACCCACAGCCCGTAGCCGGTGGCCAGTTCCCGCGCGGTGGCCTCGTCCTCGGCGACCACCACGTCGGCGGAGACGCTGACGTAGGGGCGGTCCAGTACCGCGGAGGGACGGAACGCGGCGCGGTAGCCCTCGGCGGCCTCGACCACGGTGGCCGGGCTGACGTGGTAGTTGGCGGCGAAGCGCAGTCCGTTGGCGCCGGCGACCTCCGCGCTGGTGCCGCCGCTGCTGCCGAGGATCCACACCTCCAGGTCCGCACCCTCGCCGGGCACCACATGGGCCTCCACACCGTCCGCGGTGCGGTAGCTGCCGGCGATCAGCGCGAGGATGTCGTCGACCTGCTCGGCGTAGTCCTGCGCCTCCGCGTTCGGCTGCTGCAGCAGCTTCTTGTGCAGGACGAACCGTGGCGACTTGAGCAGATGACGGAAGTCGAACTTGGCCGGGATGCGCAGTCCGTTGGGGGTGTAGCCGTCGACCACGGCGGTGCCGCCGACCAGGGCCGGTTCGCGGGACGGCGCCGGCTTGCCGCCGGAGCGGCCCAGGCCGAGGTCGAAGCGGCCCGGGTGCAGGGCGTCCAGCAGGCCGAACTCCTCGACGGTGGCCAGCGCGGTGCGGTGGCCCAGCTGGACCGCTCCGGCGCCGAGCCGGATCCGGGTGGTCGCGGCGGCGGTCAGGGCCAGCACCACGGCGGGCGAGGTCCCGGCGACGCCGGGGTTGAGATGGTGTTCGGCGAACCAGTAGCGGCTGTAGCCGAAGCGTTCGGTCTGCCGGGCCAGGTCGATGCTGTTGTGCAGGGCCTGCCTGGCGGTGGATCCGGAGCTGATCGGGACCAGGTCCAGGACGGCGAGCGGGGTGGTGGACATGGCGGTCAGGCTCCTTCGGGGGCCGGTGCTGGTGCCGGAGTGTTGACGGGGGCCCAGGCCCAGGGCGGGTCGGGGATGGACCGGCGCAGCTCCGGTGCGATGTCGGACTGGAACAGCTCCAGCGAGTCCCGGTGCTGAGCATCCGTCAGCCCGCCTGCCTCGGCGTGCAGATGGAGCACGCTGTGGCCGAACCGCTGGTGGTAGCGGTGCACCTTGTCGACGATCTGCTGCGGGCTGCCGATCAGGGCCGAGCTGCGCTCGACGAAGTCCTCCAGGGTGGGGAACACCGGCTCGACGCCGAGCCGCTTCTGGAAGCCCAGGTACCCCTCGAAGACCGGGCGGTAGTCGGCGAGCGCCTGCTGCGAGGTCGGCGCGGCGTAGAAGCCGGCCGTGCCGGCGCCGACGGCCGCGCGGGCCGGGTCGTGGCCATAGTGCTCCCAGCGCTCGCGGTAGTAGCGGATCAGTTCGGCGTAGGGCTCGATCGGGTTGGTGACGTTGGCAGAGAACAGCGGGTCGCCGTAGCGGGCGGCCAGGTCCACCGACTCCCGACTGGTGGCACTGCCGTGCCAGACCCGGACCGGCTGCTGGAACGGCCGCGGCCAGACCTCCGCGTCCAGCAGCTCCGGGCGGAACTTGGGGGAGGCGGTGACCTTGTCGTTGCGCCAGATCTGCCGGAACAGCTCGTAGGACTCGGCATTGCGGTCCCACTGGTCCTCGGGGGTGACCTGGAACAGCTCGCGCTGGGCGGCGCCGTTGCCCTTGCCGATGATCAGTTCCAGCCGGCCGCCGGAGAGGTGGTCCAGGGTGGCGTAGTCCTCGTAGGCGCGGACCGGGTCGAGCAGGCTGAGCGTGGTCACCGCGGTGAACAGGCGGATCCGCTTGGTCAGCGCGGCGACGTGGCTGAGCACGACCGGTGGGGAGGAGGAGATGAAGGGGCGCTCGTGCCGTTCGCCGACGCCGAAGCCGTCGAAGCCGAGCTCCTCGGCGAGCAGCGCGCTGTCGACCACCTGGCGGAAGCGTTCCTGGGTCGACGGCTGCCGGCCGGTGACCGGGTCGGGGGAGTGGACGATCAGGGTGATGGTGATGAACTTCACGACGCAGCCCTCTCGGTGGCCCGGTTCCGGTCCTCGCCCCGGTTCTCGTCCCGGCTCCGCGGTGCGGCCAGGCCGAGGTGGTCGCGCAGCGTGGTGCCCTCGTACTCGCTGCGGAACACCCCGCGCTCCTGCAGCAGCGGGACGACGGTGTCGGCGAACTCGTCGATGCCGCCCGGGGTCAGGTGCGGGGCCAGGATGAAGCCGTCGCTGGCGTCGGTCTGCACGAACTCGTTGATCGTCTCGGCGACCTTCGACGGTGTGCCGATGAAGGACTGACGTCCCGTCACCTCGATGATCACCTCCCGGCTGGAGAGGTTCTTCGCGGCGGCCAGCTCCCGCCACTGCCGGGCGACGTCCAGCGGGTCGCGGTGCATCCGGACGCTGGCCCGCCCCTTGGCGATGGTGTTCTCGCCGACCAGCGGGTCGACCTCGGGCAGCGGGCCGTCCGGGTCGTGGTCGCTGAGGTCGCGGTTCCAGAGCTGCTCCAGGAACTTGATCGCGGTCTGCCCGCTGACCTGCTGGCGCCGGATCAGCGCGGCCTTCTCCTGGGCGTCCGCGTCGGTGTCGCCGAGGACGAAGGTGGCCGCGGGCAGGATCAGCAGCTCGTCCCGGCCGCGCCCGTACCGGTCCAGTCGGTCCTTGACGTCGGTGTAGAAGGCGCGTCCGGCCTCCAGGGTGCTGTGCCGGCTGAAGATGGCGTCGGCGGAGGAGGCGGCGAACTCCCGGCCCTCCTCGGAGTCGCCGGCCTGGAAGATCACCGGCCGTCCCTGCGGGCTGCGCGGGACGTTGAACTGCCCGGCGATGTCGAACTGGCTCACCCGGTGCTGGAAGCGTCCGGCGTCGGGGTCGGCCAGGAAGGTGCCGGACTCCTTGTCGGCGACGATCTCGTCGCCCCGCCAGGAGTCGAAGAGCACCTGGGCGGCGGTGAGGAACTGCTTGGCCCGCTCGTAGCGGTCCTCCTGGGCCAGGAAGCCGCCGCGGCGGAAGTTCTGTCCGGTGAACTCGTCCCAGGAGGTGACCACGTTCCAGGCGGCGCGGCCCGCGGAGAGGTGGTCCAGCGAGGCGAACTGCCGGGCCACCTCGTAGGGCTCGTTGAAGGTGGAGTTGATGGTGCCGGCCAGTCCGAGCCGGTCGGTGACCGCGGCCAGCGCGGCCAGGACGGCGAAGGTGTCCGGGCGGCCGACCACGTCCAGGTCGTAGATCTGTCCGCCCTGCTCGCGCAGCCGCAGCCCCTCGGCCAGGAAGAGGAAGTCGAACTTGGCGCGCTCCGCCGTGCGCGCCAGGTGGACGAAGGAGCTGAAGTCGATCTGGCTTCCGGCGGCCGGATCGCTCCACACCGTGGTGTTGTTCACACCGGGGAAGTGCGCGGCGAGGTGGATCTGCTTGAGTGGCTTGCTCATGCGACAGGCGTCCTTAGGTCTCGGTGGTGGAACAAGCGCTCAGACAGAGGTGGCGGCGGAGGTTGCGGCGGATGCGTCGGCGTAGCGGCTCTCCGGGCGGGGCAGGCCGAGCAGCCCGCGCAGGGTGTCGGCCTCGTAGGCGGTGCGGAAGGCTCCGCGGCGCTGCAGCTCGGGGACCAGCCGGCGGGTGATCTGCTCCAGGTCGTGGGGGAGGGTGGCCGGGCGCAGCCGGAAGCCGGTCAGCCCGGCCTGCTGCCACTCCAGCAGCAGGTCGGCGAGGTCGGCGGCGGTGCCGGCGAAGACCTCGGCGTCGCTGGTCAGCGGGGTGGCGGCCAGCTCGTCCAGCCGGTCCCGGCGGGCCGCGGCCGCGCCGGGGGCCTCGTCCAGGAAGACCAGCAGGTCGCCGAAGACGTGCACGGTCTGGTCGGCGCGCCCGGCCGCGGCCTGCTCGGCGCGGATCTCGGCGACGATGCCCCGGGCGCCGTCCGCGTCGTGCGGGGTGGTGAAGCCGAGGTCGGTGGAGCGGGCGACCAGTCGGTAGGGGATGGTCTGGTGCGCCAGCGCGGTGACCAGCGGCTGCCCCTGCGGGGGGCGCGGGGTGATCGACGGCCCCTTCACGCTGAAGGCGCTGCCCTCGAAGTCGATGTAGTGCAGCTTCTCGCGGTCGATGAAGCGGCCGGTGGCGACGTCGCGGATCTCGGCGTCGTCCTCCCAGCTGTCCCAGAGCCGTCGCAGCACCTCGACGTAGTCGGCCGCCTCGTCGAACAGCTCGCCGACCAGGGCCTGGACCTCGGGGCGCTCGAAGTCCTCGAAGGTGAACGGCGGCAGCGTCCGGCGCCCGAAGAGCTCGGCCTCGTGCGGGCGTCCCGACACCTGGACCCGTACCCCGCCGCGTCCGCTGCTGACGAAGTCGAGGGTGGCGATCGCCTTGGAGATGTGGAACGGCTCGGTGTGGGTGACCGTGGCGGTCGGCACCAGGCCGATGTGCCGGCTGAGCGGGGCGATCCGGGCGGCGGTCAGCACCGCGTCCAGCCGCCCGCGGACCTGGTCGGTGCGCCGGTCCGGGGCGAAGGTCTCGGCCGACTGGAGGCCCAGGGAGTCCTCGATGGTGACGAAGTCCAGCAGTCCGCGCTCGGCCTCGGCGACGAGGTCCGCCCAGTACGCCGCGGTGAAGAGCCCCTCGGGCCGGGCGTCGGGCAGCCGCCAGGCGGCGGGGTGCCAACCCGTGCCGTCGAGGGCGACGGCCAGATGGAGGGCGGGGTGTGGGAGAGGCATGGGGGAGATCGCTTCCTGCTCGATTGGGGCCCGATGGTGCGGCGGGCATGCCGAGGGGGACCCGCGCCGGGGCGGCCCGGGGCGGAGTCGGCGGGAGGGAGGGTGCTTCAGCGAGAGGACCGCTGCAGCGGGAGAGGTGCTTCGGAGCGGTGGCCGGAGGTACGGCGGCGCAGCGCCCGTCGAGCGGGGGTGCTGCTCAGGCGGCCGGACAGAGGGCGCTGGCGATGCGCTGAAGATCGATATGGCGACGCGAGTACGTGCCCACTGGTTGACGCACTGCTCTCACCTCCGGTTCAGCTTGCGCGCTTACAGGACTGCGCCGTCCTGTCGGGTCGTCACCTGGAGCACCCCGCCGCGTCGGAGGGTTGCTGGTCAGCCAGCCAGGGCTTGTTGCTGACGCTCGTAACCTGCTCACACGCTAACTCCGGATGGGCGTCGAACACAATCCCCAGTGATCGACTGGGGATGGCCGAGGAGGTCCGCGGAGGTCCGGGGGAGGCCCGGGGCCGCTCCAGCGAGCCTCCAGCGAATCTCCACCGAACCGATAGGCATTGTCTAAATGCGCCGGACGGGTTACCGTGATCCCTGGTTATGAGCGTCAGCGTCAAGCCCTGGCTGGCTGACCGGCAACCCTCCGACGCGGCGGGGTGCTCCAGGTGACGACCCGACGGGACGCCACAGTCCTGTAAGCGCGAGATCGAAAGCGGAGGTGAGAGCAGTGCGTCGAGCAGTAGCCGGAACGTACTCGCGTCGCCACGTCGATCTGCTGCGGGTGAGCAGTGCCCTGTGTCCGGGGACGTGCGCGGTCCGCTGACCGCACCCTTCTCTCCCTGCCTTCATTCCCGGCACCTGTCACCCCATTCACGCCCTCCCGCCGTGCCTCCACGGCGCGCTGCGGCGTTCTCACGGGACGGAACCCACACCCCCATGAGCAGTCCGGACACCTCTGCGCGCACTGCCGTCGCGCCCGAGCCTCCCCCTCCGGTCACCGACGACCGCCCGCTGCACCAGCGCCCCGAGGACGGGCAGCTGCTCGCCGCGAAGCTGGTCCCGCTGCGCCGCCCCGGCCAGTGGATCTCAGCTCTCGCCCTGCTCGTCCTGCTGGCCATGTTCGTCCACACCCTGCTGACCAACAAGCGGTTCCAGTGGGACGTGGTCGGCAGTTACTTCCTCAACGGCTCGATCGTGAACGGCCTGGTCCTGACGCTGTGGTTGACCGCGGCGGTGATGGCGACCGGCTATCTGCTCGGCATCGGCGTGGCGGTCATGAGGCTGTCCGGCAATCCGGTGCTGCGCTCGGTCAGCTTCGGCTTCGTCTGGCTGGTCCGCTCGGTCCCGCCGCTGGTCCAGCTGCTCTTCTGGTACGAACTCGCCTCGCTGTACCCGCAGTTGTCGCTCGGCATCCCGTTCGGGCACGAGTTCGCGACGGTGCGGACGGCCCACCTGTTCAGCGGGATCCTCGCTGCCTTCGTCGGCCTGACCCTGGACGTGGCGGCCTTCGCTTCCGAGATCGTCAGGGGCGGCATCCTCTCCGTGGAGCACGGCCAGACCGAGGCCGCCGAGGCGCTCGGCCTCGGCCGGGCCAGGATCTTCCGCAGGATCGTGCTGCCGCAGGCGATGCCGGCGATCATCCCGGCCACCGGCAACCTGCTCATCGGGATGCTGAAGGCGACCTCGATCGTCAGCGTGATCGCGGTGCAGGACCTGCTCTACTCGTCCCAACTCATCTACAACCAGAACTACCTGATCATCCCTCTGCTACTGGTCGCGACGCTCTGGTACATCATCCTCACCACGCTGCTCTCGATCGGCCAGTTCTTCGTCGAGCGCCACTACGCCCGCGGGAGCCGGCGCGGCGGCAGCGGAGGGACCGGCTTCTGGCAGCTCTTCCGCGGCAACATCCCGCTGTTCGGCGCCAACGGTGCGGCCGGCGGCCGCAGCGGACGCGAACTGGCGGGCCTGTCATGAGCGCCGTTGAGCAGACCCAGGAGCCCCTGGTCCGGATCCGCGGACTGCGCAAGAGCTTCGGCGCCAACCTGGTCCTGGACGGCATCGACCTGGATGTGCGCGAGGGCGAGGTGACCGTGCTGCTGGGCCCCTCGGGCTCGGGCAAGTCCACCCTGCTGCGCAGCATCAACCACCTGGAGAAGCCGGACGCCGGCTTCGTCGAGGTGGGCGGCGAGATCATCGGCTACCGCCACCACGGCAGCAGGCTGCACGAGTTGGGCCACCGTACGATCACCAGGCAGCGCGCCGCGGTCGGCATGGTGTTCCAGCAGTTCAACCTCTTCCCGCACCTGACGGTGCTGGAGAACATCATCGAGGCCCCGGTCGCCGTCCGGGGCCTGACCAGGAAGTCCGCCGCGGTCCAGGCCCGGGAACTGCTGGAGCGGGTGGGACTGGACGGGCGCGAGAGCGCCTATCCCCGGCAGCTGTCCGGCGGACAGCAGCAGCGGGTGGCCATCGCCCGCGCGCTGGCCATGGAACCCCGGCTGCTGCTGTTCGACGAGCCCACCAGTGCGCTGGACCCCGAACTCGTCGGCGAGGTACTGGCGGTGATGCGCGACCTCGCCCTCAGCGGGATGACGATGATCGTGGTCACCCATGAGATCGGCTTCGCCCGCGAGGTCGCCGACTCCGTGGTGTTCCTCGACGGCGGACGCGTCATCGAGTCCGGCGCCCCGGCCGACGTCCTCGACAACCCCGGCCACGACCGGGCCCGCGCCTTCCTCGCCGCGGTCCTGTAACAGCACACCGCTCGCAGCGTCGCGCAGCGGCACCCACCCCCGTTCCCACCCCCGTCTCCGCCTCCACGGCACCCCCTTGCCTCGTCCCGGACCTCACGGCCCTTCACGGCCTGCCCTTCGAAAGGAACCGCTGTGCCGAATCGCCATCTCCCCCGCACCGCCTACGCCGCCCTCGCGGCCTCTGCCGCGCTTGCCCTGCTCACCGCCTGCGGATCGAGCTCCGGCACCGCGGTGACGCCGGCTGCCGGCGGCGGCGCGTCCAGCGGCTCCGCAGGCTCCGCCCAGGCGGCGTCGACGGCGATACCCAGCCAGGACGTCGTCTCCTCGATCCAGGCCGACCCGGCCCTGAAGGCCGAACTCCCGGCGGCGGTCCGCAGCAGCGGCACCCTCACCCTGGGCACCGTCAAGGCGGTCGGCAGCTCCAACCTGCCGCACGGCGGCCAGGGCTCGGACGGCAAGCAGGTCGGCCTGGACGTCGATCTGCGCGATGCGGTCGCCAAGGTGCTGGGAGTCAGCTGGAACGTCGAGTTCGGCACCTTCCCCACCGTCATCCCCGGTGTGCAGAACGGGAAGTACGACGTCGGCCAGGCCAACTTCGGCGCCACCAAGGCCCGGGAGCAGGTGGTCGACTTCACGACCTACCTGAACGACGGTCAGTCCTTCCTCAGTGCCGCCGGGTTGAAGATCGACAGCGCCACCAGCATCACCGACCTGTGCGGCTACAACGTCGCCACCAGCCCGGGTACCACCTTCCAGCAGCTGCTCACCGACGGCGCGTCCAAGTGCGCCGCGGCCGGCAAGAGCCCCTACAAGGTGCAGTACTTCGCCGACACCGCGCCGATCTTCCTGGGCCTGGCCAACGGAAAGGTCGACATCTACTTCGGCCCCACGCTGGGGCTGAAGTACGACGCCGCGCACATCCCCGGCACCAAGTACCTCGGCCAGGTCGGCACCACGCCGGTCGGCTTCGTCACCGCGAAGGGGTCGCCGATCGCCAAGGCGCTCAGTGACGCGGTCAACAAGCTCATCGCCACCGGCGACTACGCGAAGATCTTCGCCAAATGGGGGGTCCCGGGTACCGGCGTCACCCGTTCGGTCGTCAACCCGCCCACCACCTTCTGAGCCGGCAGGAGACCCCTCCGATGTCCGAACAGTCCATCCCCGCACCACCGTTCGAGGTCGCCGACAGACCGCCGAGCCGAACCCCGTCCGCCCCGGCGACGTCTGACGCTCCCTCTGACACCCGGTCCGATGCGCCGTTGTCCCGCCAGCGGGTCATCCCGCTGCGGCACCCTGGCCGTTGGATCGCGACCGCCGTGGTCCTGGTCCTGGTCGCCCAGTTCGCGCACGGCCTGGTGACCAACCCGTTCTACCAGTGGGGCCGCTTCCAGTACTGGTTCGCCCGCCCGGTGATCCTGCAGGGCCTGCTGATCACCCTGGAGGTCGCCGCGCTGAGCGCGGTGCTCGGCCTGGTCGGCGGCATCGTGCTGGCCCTGATGAGGCAGTCGAGGAACCCGATCCTCCGGGCCGTCAGCTGGACCTACGTCTGGCTGTTCCGCTCGGTCCCGCTGATCGTCGTACTGCTGGTGCTCTACAACTTCAGCGCCCTCTACAAGACGCTCAGCCTGGGCGTGCCCTTCGGGCCCGGCTTCGTCCACTTCAACGAGTCGGCGCTGGCCACCGACCTGGTGGTGGCGACCCTCGGGCTCAGCCTCAACGAGGCCGCCTACGCCGCCGAGGTGGTCCGGTCCGGCATCCTCTCGGTCGACCAGGGACAGCACGAGGCCGCCGCGGCGCTGGGACTGCCCAGGGGCTACCAGTTCCGACGCATCGTCCTGCCGCAGGCGCTGCGAGCCATCGTCCCCGCCTACGTCAACCAGCTCATCGGCCTGATCAAGGGCACCTCGCTGGTGTTCTACGTCTCGCTGCTCGACCTGTTCGGCGAGGTCCAGAACATGGGCAGCACCTACCCGGGCGACGTGGTCCCGCTGCTGCTGGTGGCCACCGTCTGGTACGTGGTCCTGACCAGCGTCGTCTCCGTCGTGCAGTTCTACGTGGAGCGCCACTACTCCCGCGGGGCGCTGCGCACCGTCCCGCCGACACCGCTGCAGCGGCTCCGGGCGAGCCTGCGGCAGCTGCGCGAACGCGCCGACTTCGGAAGCACGGTGAACTCATGACCGGCACCACCACGCTGACCGCCACGGCCGCCGCCGTCGAGGTGCACGGAGCGCACAAGTGGTACGGCGCCAACCGGGTCCTGGACGGCGTCGACCTCACCGTCCAGCCCGGACAGGTCGCGGTGATCCTCGGCCCGTCCGGCTCGGGGAAGTCCACGCTGCTGCGGGCGATCAACCACCTCGAACAGCTGGACGTCGGGCACGTCAGCGTCAACGGCGAGCTGATCGGGGTCCGCCGCCACGGGGAGCGGCTCAAGGAGCTGGGCGAACGGGCGATCCTGGCCCAGCGCGCCGGAATCGGCTTCGTGTTCCAGGGCTTCAACCTGTTCCCGCACCTCACCGCACTGGAGAACATCGCCGCCGCACCGGTGGCGACCGGGCGCGCGACCCGGGAGGAGGCCCGGGCGACCGCGCGCGACCTGCTGGAACGGGTGGGCCTGGCCGACAAGGCGGACGCCTACCCGCGCCAGCTGTCCGGCGGGCAGCAGCAGCGGGTCGCCATCGCCCGGG
The DNA here is from genome assembly GCF_042510965.1 of Streptacidiphilus jeojiensis. Classification (NCBI taxonomy): domain Bacteria; kingdom Bacillati; phylum Actinomycetota; class Actinomycetes; order Kitasatosporales; family Streptomycetaceae; genus Streptacidiphilus; species Streptacidiphilus jeojiensis. The sequence goes on along the minus strand of NZ_JBEUKS010000005.1, from coordinate 406,221 downwards.
CGCTGGCGCAGAAGCCCGGACTGATCCTGTTCGACGAGCCGACCTCAGCCCTCGACCCCGAACTGGTCGGCGAGGTGCTGGCCGTCATCAAGGACCTGGCCGGCAGCGGCACCACCCTGATCGTGGTCACCCACGAGATCGGCTTCGCCCGCGAGGTCGCCGACCTGGTCGTCTTCCTCGACGGCGGCCGCATCCTCGAACAGGGCAGCCCGGCGGAGGTGCTGGACAACCCGCAGCACCCGCGCACCAGGGAGTTCCTCAGCAGGGTCCTCTGACCCCCCGTCCGCTGACCCCGTCCCAACCACTTTCCCATTCGCAAGCACAGCCAAGTCCCAGGAGAACCATGTCCAGCGCCGTGTCCAGACGTGTCCGCCTCATCCCCGCCACCGCCGCTCTGAGCGCCCTCGCGATCGGCCTGACCGCCTGCGGAAGCAGCACCACCGCCAAGACCGAGACGGCAGCCGCCGCCGCACCGGCGGGGAGCACCGTCGTCGCCGTCGGCGCACTCTCCAACGGGGCCGCGACCGAGGTCGACCTCACCGTCGCCCAGGTCGACTCGATCCGGGCCGAGCTGCCCGCGTCGGTACGCGACAGCGGCGAGCTCACCATCGGCCTCGGCCTGCTGCCCGCCGGATCGGCGCCGCTGGGCTACACCGGCTCCGACCAGAAGACCCTCACCGGCTCCGAGCCGGACATCGGCCGCCTGGTCGCCGCGGTCCTCGGCCTCAAGCCGGTGCTGGCCAACGCGACCTGGGACAACCTCTTCGTCGGCATCGACAGCGGGAAGACCGACGTGGGCTTCTCCAACATCACCGACACCGAGCAGCGCAAGACCAAGTACGACTTCGCCAGCTACCGGCAGGACAACCTCGGCTTCGAGGTCCTCAAGAGCAACAGCTGGAACTTCGACGGCACGGCGGAGAGCCTCGCCGGGAAGACCGTCGCCGTGGGCGCCGGCACCAACCAGGAGAAGATCCTGGAGAAGTGGCAGTCCACCCTCAAGGCCGAGGGCAAGACCCTCACCATCAAGTACTACCCCGACGCCAACACCACGTACCTGGCCCTGGACTCGGGCAAGATCGACACCTACTTCGAGCCCAACCCCGAGCTCGCCTACCACATCACCCAGACCGCGAAGACGCCCAACCCGACCCGGAGCGCCGGCAAGTTCTCCGGCGCCGGCGCCAGCCTCCAGGGGCTGATCGCCGCCACCACCAAGAAGGGCGACGGCCTGGCCAAGCCGCTCGCCGACGCCATCAACTACCTCATCAAGAACGGCGACTACGCCAAGTGGCTGGCCGCCTGGAACCTCGCCAACGAGGCCGTCCCGACCTCCCTGGTCAACCCGCCCGGCCTCCCGCTCACCAACTCCTGAGCAGCCGTCAGGGCCGTCCGCCCCGTCCCTCTGCGGTTGCGGAGGGACGGGGCGGACGGTCACCGCATTCGGGCGATCGCCAGTACGGCGGCAGACAGACAGGCGACCGCGAATCCGGTGCCGCACAGTCCGAGCAGTACCGCGCCCGGCAGGTTCGGTGGCAGGTCCGCGAGGACCGCGTCCTGCGGACGTTCCGGCAGGTAGCGGACCGGGACCTGATCGCCGACGGCCCGGGACAGGCCGGACTCGTCGTTGGTCAGCATCCTTCGGCCGTCCACCGTGCGGAAGGCCACCACCGCATGCTGCACCCCGTCGCGGCCCTGGTCCCCGGGAACGGTGTAGATGTGCAGCACCTGCCCGTCCGCCGGCAGCCCGTCACTCAGGGTCCGGCGCGTCCGCACCCTACGACGGACCGCCCGCGCGCCGATCACCAGGACCAGCAGGCCGGCCACCCCGCAGAGCAGGGCGAACGCTCCGAGCGCCACAGCGGACCACCTCCGGGTGCGAGAACCGCTCGGGACATCCGCGTATCCCGGTTGTCCGCAGGACGACCCGGCAAGGATCATGGCGTGATGACTGATCACTTCGCCCCGACATCGCGGACCGTGTTGCGACTCACGGAGTATACGAAGGCCGACCAGACGGAGATCCTCGGCGACGGCGCCGATCCCTTCGGAGTGGCGGACGCCGGACTGACGTGGCTGCCCAAGAAGGACCACTTCGGTATCAGGCAGGACGGCCGCCTCGTCGCCCATACCGGTCTGCTGCAACTCCCCATCGTGATCGGCGCTGTCGAAACGGAGGTCGTGGGCATCGGCGGAGTGGCCGTCGCGCCCGATCTACGGGGGCAAGGACTCGCACGGTCGGTCGTCTCCGCGGCCCTGGACCACGCACGGACGATGGGACCCCGGTTCGGGCTCCTGTTCTGCCGACCGCCGCTCGTCCCGCTCTACCAGCGACTCGGCTGGCACCTGCTTGACCAGGGTGTCCAGGTCGAGCAGCCGGAGGGGCCCGTGACCATGCCGCTGCGGACCATGTGGACGCCGCTCCACGACGGCGCCTACTGGCCTGCCGGGGCGGTGCGGCTGCGCTCACTGCCGATGTGAGAGCGAGGGGCGGATTCGGTCCCTCTCGCGGCCAGGCACCGACAGTGCATCAAGTGACCATGGCGGGAACCCGCTAGCCCGCGCGGACGGGCGAGCCTAGGCTCGCGGCCATGACTTCGCAGCAGAGCCGTGAGCTCGTCCAGGGCGCATGGCGGGCGTTCGCATCCCGCGACCCGGAGCAGGTTTCGGCAGTCTTCACCGAGGACGCGGAATGGCTGGCCCCGGCGGGCAACGCGACCGCCGTCGCACTCGGCGGGACCAACCACATGGTCGGGAGGGAAGCCATCGTGCACTTCCTGACCGTCGACTTCCCCCGGCTCTTCACCAAGGACGTCACCGTCACCTTTCGTGGCTTCCACGCCGACGGCGACGTCGTCGTGGTGGAGGAGACCATGGAGGCCACGCTGTCCAACGGGAACAGCTACAGCAACGACTACTGCTTCGTCTTCGAGCTGCGCGACGGACTGATCCACCGGGTACGCGAGTACATGGACACGGCCCGCGGCGCCCGCATGGTCTTCGCCGGCCAGGACGGGTGAGCGCTGGGTTGCTCGGAGCGCCCCACGTTTGCAACGGCAGCGTGTGGTGACGCGAGTCGGCCGCCGTCTCCCGGGCTCGCGCCCGGAAAGAAGCGGCTTCGCCGCGCGACAAGGGCAGGGGGTGCCTGGGCCCGGCGCGGAGCGTGCGGCGAGGGCGTGGAGCTGGGGCGCGTGCGCCGTTCTGGGCCGTTTTGGGGTCACTCGACCTACGTTGGGGTCACCGAATTCGGACATACCGGTCAGGAAGTGTCGGACGAGTGACCCCAAAGCCCGGGTGATCGGGCGAACCGGGGTCACTTTCGGGACAAGGTGTCACTTGATCTTGCCCATTTGCCCGATTCATCCGCACTTGCCCGTACCAAGAATGACCCGACGTACCAAAAGTGACCCCAGTTCAGCCGCAGGCACCACGCAGGAACGTTTCCGCAGCCCCCGCTCGGAAGGGCACCGACCCGCCGCCCGGCAACGCACGCCCCACCACCCTCCCCCTCCGCGCAGTTGGCCGCGAGCGACAGCGAGCCACCCCAGCCCGGCGCGGAGCATCGTGCCCCATGGAGGTGACGGTGGTTCAGCGGGAGCAATCGCGCACCGGTCACTCCGCCGCTGGACGGGGGCTCGGTCTCTACAGGGTCCCGGTTCGGGCGCTGGTCCCGGTCTCGGTCTCGGTCTTGCGCTTGAACAGGGCTGTCCAGAGGAACGGCTCGCCGAACAGCGGGGACTCGGGGGGCTCGTCGCGCATGCGGCGCAGTTCCACTTCCATCAGTCCGGAGAAGATCCAGCGCAGGGACTCCGGAGTGTAGGCGAGGCCGCCGTGGAGGCGGGCCTCGCGGTAGAAGTCGGCATCGGGGAGTTCGGAGCCCATCGCGCCGGACGCGAAGCAGGTGAGGGCCAGGTAGCCGCCCGGGGCCAGGACTCGGTCGAGGAGGTCGAGGTAGCTGATCCTGCGGTGCGGCGGCAGGTGGTGGAAGCAGCCCGAGTCACAGATCAGGTCGTAGGGCCCGGTGAGTTCGGTGGTGGTGAGGGTGAGGGCGTCGCCGCAGCGGAATCGGACGGCCGTCGCCGCTGCGCTGTCGCGGGACCGGTCCTCGGCCCAGGCGATGGCGGCGGGGGAAAGGTCGACGGCGTCCACCTGGAACCCCTGCGATGCCAGGTACAGCGCGTTCCGGCCAGGGCCGCAGCCCAGGTCGAGGGCCCGGCCCGGTGTGACCAGGCCCCGGTCCAGGTAGGAGGCCAGGTTCTCGTCGGGCTTGGCGACGAAGAACGGGATCGCCCTGGAGCGGTCCGCGTAGAAGCCGTCCCACCAGGGGCCCCCGTTGGCCGCCGTCCAGCGGTCCGCCTCGGGGGCGAACAGGTCGTCCAGCAGCCTGAGTATGTCCTCGACCGTGCGCATGTTCCGGTCCATCCGACCGACGACCCCCCTCGACGATGACCGGATGCTACTGACGGTTTCGGCGAAGGGCCAGCTCAGGGCGGGTGGCCGCAGGTCGCGTGGGGCCGTCCGGCGGTGGTTGCGGAGGGGGTGGGCCTTGGGCCCCGGGCCCCGCCCGCGCGCTCGGCCGTACCCCCGTGCAGCTTCGTCAAGGGCCTGTTCCCGGTCGGGCCCCAGCCATGTTTTTTCGCGGATTCAGCAGATGTCAGCGGGGGAGCCAGGCGTCCGGGGTGGCGGCCATTTTTCGGACGTGGGGTGGGAGTCGGCCGCTGAGGACCTGGGCGAGGGTCGTCTCGTCGAGGACGCGGCGCAGGCTGGCTCGGGCGGCGACCCAGACCTCGGGGAGGTGTTCGGCGGCGCCGGCGTAGGCGGTCTCGTGCGGGCGCAGGCCGCGGACCTCGGCGAGCGGGCCGTCGACGGCGCGGATGACCGACCCCAGGCTGATCTCGGTGGCCGGCTTCGCCAGGGTGTAGCCGCCCTCGGCGCCGCGGTGGCTGCAGACCAACCCGGCGTGGCGGAGTTCGACCAGGATCGTCTCGACGAACTTCCGCGGCAGCCCCTGATGGTCGATCAGGACATTGGCCTTCACCAGCTCAGGGCCATGGGCGGCCAGCTCGAGCATGGCCCGTACCGCGTAGTCCGCCTTGGCCGAAATCTGCACGGTTGATGCTAACAGCGGTGGTGCCGCCGGGGGCGGCTCCCGCCGTTCGCCGTTGCGTGTGCCGGTCCGCCGATGCTGTAATACATTTGCTTGCAAAGCAAAGATAGCGAGGGCTCCCGCCGGATGCGCGGGCCCGGACGGAGGAGTCGGCATGGGCTGGAACGACCAGATCATCAACGAGTTCCGGGAGAACAACGGCCGGGTGGGCGGCATGTTCGAGGGGGTCCCGCTGGTGCTGATCACCACGGCCGGGGTGCGGAGCGGAAAGCCGCACACGACCCCGGTCGTGTGTCTGCGGGAGGGCGGGCGGGTGGTGGTCTTCGGCTCCAACATGGGGAAGGACCGGCACCCGGACTGGTACCGCAACATCCTCGGCACCGCGCAGGTCACGATGGAGACCGGGACCGAGGAGGGCCGGGTGAGGTCCTACTCCACCCGCGCGGTCGTCCTCCAGGGTGAGGAACGGGACCGGCTGTGGGAGCGGCAGTGCGCTCTCGATCCGGCCTTTCGCGCGTACCAGGAGAAGACCGCGCGGCAGATCCCGGTGATCGCCCTGCACCCCCTGGACCTGTCGGCGGACCCGGCCCGGACCCGGCTGATCGGGGAGCAGCTGCTGGCGCACCACCGGGACCTGCGCGCCGAACTCGCCCGGCTGCGCGCATCGCTCCTCGCCCCGGCGTCGGCGTCCGCATCGGTGTCCGCATCGGTGTCCGAAGGTTTCGGACCGGCCGCGCAGCTGCGCCGGCACTGCCTGGCCTTCTGCTACGGACTGCAGCTGCACCACACCCGCGAGGACGGTGCCTTCACGGAGTTCGAGCGGGTGTACCCGCACCTGGTTCCGGTGATCACGCGGCTGCGTGCGGAACACGCCGTCGTGGAGCAGGGCCTGAGGGAGTTCGAAGAGTTGCTGGAAGCCGCGCCCAGCGGTGCCGACGGCGAGGTCGAGTCGGTCCGTGCCGAGCTGGAACGGGTGGTGGCCGATCTGGAGCAGCACTTCGCCTACGAGGAGGAGCAGCTGCTGCCCGCCCTGCGCGGCGACGTCGGATAATCTGGCGGCTCAGGGAAGGCCGCGCACTGGGCGCTGAGCCGGCTGGGAAGGGGTGCTGGAGTGGCGACGGAGCCCGGCCTGGACCCCGTTCCGGATCCGGGCAGCGGTCTCAGCACCGACGACGCGATCCGGGCCATGCTGCTGCTGATGCCCAGGGTGGCAGCCCGGATCAAGCGGATCCCACTGCCGGAGCGGCTCCAGTCGATGAAGTTGGCCCCCAGGCATCTGTCGCTGCTCTCGTACCTGCTCTTCGACGGGCCGATGCCGGTCAGTCAGCTGGCGGCCAGGCTCGAAGTGGCGCCCACCACGGTGAGCCTGATGGTCAGTGACCTGACCCAGCAGGGCGTACTGGAGCGGCGCGACGATCCGGAGGACCGGCGGCGGACCATCGTGGCCCTCAGCGAGGACCCGGAGACCCGCTCCGCGATCGAGCGCTGGCTGGCGAACGGCGCCCGTGCCTGGCGTGCGGCCTTCGATCCGCTGACCCCGGCCGAGCGGGCGGTCTTCGTCCGCACCATGGAGGCCTACGAGGGCGAGAGCAGCTGACGCCCGCCCGCTACCCGGACTCCTGCCCGGACCCCTTGGCCAGGCGTCGGCGGACCAGCTCCTTGTCCTCCTCCGGCAGCGCGTCGGCGACCAGCAGCCTCGGCAGCAGTTCGGGTTCGAGCGTCGCCGCGCGGAAGACCAGCCCGACGGTGACGTCGTGGTCCGGCCGGTGGCCGATCTCCACGCGGTCGCCGGCGCTGATCTCGCCCGGCTCGATCACCCGCAGGTAGGCGCCGGGCACCGCGGCCTGGGTGAACCGCTTGATCCAGCCCTCGCGCCGCAGCCACCCCTGGAAGGTCGAGCACGGGATGCGGGGGCAGGACACCTCCAGGACCACCTGCGGGCCGATGTGCCAGCGCTCGCCGATCAGGGCGCCGGTGACGTCCAGGCCGAGCGTGGTGAGGTTCTCGCCGAAGGCGCCGCCGGGCAGGGGTCGGCCCAACTCGGCCTCCCAGCCGTCGAGATCCTCCCGGGCATAGGCGTAGACGGCCTGGTCGTAGCCTCCGTGATGGTCCACGTCGTAGACGCGGTCACCGGCGAGGCCGACCGCTCCGGTGCCCTTCGGCCCCGGGGCGGTGACGGCCACCGGGCCGTCGACCGGCCGCTTGTCGATCCCGGTGTCACCGGGACCGCTCTTCCACGGATTCGGCTGGGGCCGGCCGACATTGACCGAGAGCAGTTCCATGCTCGCGAGATTACGGTTCGCCGCGGGTTCCAGTCGATCCATTTTCACTCTCGCGATCTACACTGTCGCGATGTTCTCCGACGCCGATGCCGCAGCCCTCTACGACCTGCTCAACCCCTGGGACCCGGAGCGCTTCCCCAGCGACGCCTTCTACGACGGACTGGTCCGCGACGCCGACGCGGTGCTGGACGTGGGCTGCGGTACCGGCGCCATGCTGCACCGAGCCCGCGAGTCCGGCCACACCGGCCGGCTCGTCGGGATCGACCCCGACCGGGCGGCGCTGGACCGGGCCCGGCGGCGCACCGACGTCGAGTGGGTGCTCGGGGTGGCCGCCGATGCCGCCTGGGACGGTGAGTTCGACCTGGCGACCATGGTCAGCCATGCGTTCCAGTGCCTGGTCGGCGACGACGAGCTGCGCGCCTCGCTCGCGGCGGTCCGCACCGCCCTCCGCGACGGCGGCCGGTTCGCCTTCGAGACGCGCCACCCGCAGGCCCGCGCCTGGGAGTCCTGGGAAACCGACCCAGCCGCCCCGGTCGACGACGCCGACGACATCGTGGACCCGACCGGGCGCGTCCTGCGCTCCTCGCACCACGTCGAGTCGGTCGTCGGCGACGTGGTGACCTTCACCGAGACCACCACCGACAAGGAGCACGGCACCGTACTGCGCGTGGACCGCACCAGCCTGCGCTTCCTGGACGTCCCGACGCTCGCGGGCTTCCTGGCCGAGGCCGGCTTCGCGATCGAGGCGCAGTACGGCGACTGGCACCGGGGCCCCCTCACCGGTACCAGCCGCGAGATCGTCACCGTCGCACGCCGGGTCTGAGCCCGGAGAGCGCTAGCTGCCGGGGTTCGGAGCGGGCGCCTGGGTGCTGCAGACCAGCGGTACCCCGGTCGGCACCAGGCGCTCGACCGAGCCGGGACGCCCGTGCGTGACCGCCAGTTGAGCCGGCGTCAGGTAGCCGATGAACAGCTGCTCGCCCTTGGGCATCGCCGAGGGGACGAAGACGAACTCGACCCTGCCGCCGCTCAGCGACTCGCCCTTCATGACCTTGTCGACCCCGGCCCCCACGCCGCTGGGGTCCAGCGTCCCGTGGTCGGCCGGCCCCCGGCAGAACTCCCCGGTCTTCACCAGCACCGGGAAGCCGGCCCTGGCCAGGGCTGCCTGGAGGCCCGCGCTGTCCTCGAAGTACTTGGCCTTGTCCCAGGTCACGTGGATGGTGCCGTCGGCGTTGCTGTCCACGGTGTAGGCGGCGGTGTGGATGTGCACGGCGGCTGTCTGGGAGCCGCTGCCGCCGGCCGTGGGCGGCGCTGTCGACGGGTTGCCGTAGGTCGTCACGCCCAGCGCCAGGCCCGCTGCCGCCGCGGCGACCACGGTGACCTTGGCCAGGCCCCGACGGCGCCCGCGCGCGCGGCCCGCGGCCACGATCTGCTCGACCGGGGTCGGCATGCCGACCCCGGCCAGCGATGCCTTCAGTGTCTCCAGGACCTCCGTGGTCCCGGGGGTGTCCTCGTTCATGGTCCGACCTCCAGGTTGTCTGCCAGGTTGTGCGCCAAGTCGTCCGCCAGGTTCCCTGCGCTGACGAAGTGGTCGCGCAGTGTCGCCACGGCGCGTGCCAGATGTGCGGTGACGGTCCCCGGCGCGATGCCGAGGGCCTGGGCGGTGGCTCGGGTGTCCAGGTCCAGGAAGACCCGGAACGCGATCACCTCCCGCTGCCGCTGCGGGAGTGCGCGCAGCGCGGCCAGCAGGGCCGGGTCCAGACCGGATGGGTCGACCGCGGCCACTGCGGTGTCCGCGGCCTCGTCGGCGCCGTCCCAGACGACCTCCCTGCGCCGCCTGCGCCACCAGGACACCCTGGTGTTGAAGGCGGTGCGGACGACCCACGCGCGCGGCGCGGGATGCGCGCGCACCACCTGCCAGGAGGTCCAGGCCCGGGTGAACGCTTCGGCGACCAGGTCCTCGGCCAACTGCCGGTCACCCACACCGGCCAGCACCGCCCTCAGGCAGGCGTCCCGGCTGGCCTCGTAGAACTCGCTGAACTCCAGCTGCTTCACACCCGCTATACGCTCGGGGGCCGCGATTCGCTTACCTGGCGGACGAGGCCGCTCTGGCATGATCTCTCCCGCTGTCGGTGGGTCATCGATGGGTGCCAGGGAGGGGAGGACCAGTGCAGCACTTCGAGCGTCCCGAGGGGATGCCTCCGGTGAACGGTTACAGCCATGCGGTGGCTGCGGCGGGGACGGTGGTCGCCGTCTCGGGGCAGGTGCCGCTGGACGCGGAGGGACGGCTGGTGGGGGAGGGTGACGCCGCAGCCCAGGTCCGGCAGGTGTTCCGCAATCTGGTGGCCGCGCTCGGAGCGGCCGGCGCCGGGCTGGAGCACGTCGTGAAACTCACGGTGTTCCTCACCGATCTGGGCGACCTCCCGGCCTTCCGCCAGGCGCGTGACGAGTTCCTCGACCCGAAGCGCCTGCCGGCCTCCTCCCTGGTCCAGGTCGCCGGCCTGGTGCACCCGGGGTTCCTGGCGCAGATCGACGCCCTCGCGGTCATCCCTACGACTGCAGAAGCTGTCTGACGGACCGTCGGAGCGCGGTCAGGCCCCGGTTCCGGTTCCGGTTCCGGCGCCGGAACCGGTGCTCGCGGCGAGGCCGGCGGCGAGGGTCGCCGTGGCGTCGTCGACCATCCGGCGCCGGTCCGCCTCGGGCAGGTCGCGGATCGGGCCGTCCAGCAGGAGTGTGGTCAGGCCGTGGACCATCGCCCAGGCGGTGATCTCCGAGCCGGGGCGGCGGGCCGGGGCGATCAGGCCGGCGGCGAGCATGGAGTCCAGGACGTCCACCAGTACCCGGTAGGCGCGCTCGGTGCCGAGGTCGAACGGCTCGGGCTCGGTCGGCGTCCCATCGGCGGTCCCGGAGTGGCAGAAGGCGGTACGGAACAGGCCGGGGGCGGAGAGGGCGAAGTCGACGTAGCCGTGGCCGATGGCGCTCAGCCGTGCGCGCGCCTGTGCCCGCGTCCGCTGCTGCCCGCCACCGCCGTCGGCCGCCCCGGGTGAGCGGTGCTGGTCGGCGTCGGCGTCGGCGTCGTCAGCATCTGCGTCGGCCTTGGCGACCGCTGCCGCCAGGGCGTCGGCGAGGTCGGCCAGGGCCTCGTGCTTGACCGCCTTGAGCAGGTCGGCGTGGTTGGCGAAGTGCCGGTAGGCGGCCGTGGGGGAGACCCCGACGCGACGGGCGGCCTCGCGCAGCACGACGGCTTCGGGTCCGCCCTCCCTGGCGAGTTCCGCCGCGGCGGCGGACAGCGCGTTGCGCAGGTCGCCGTGGTGGTAGGCGCCGCGTGGGGGCGTTCGTTCCGAGGTCGTCCGTTCGTGCTGCACCTGACCATGCTGCCGCATGTTGACGCCGTCAGCATCCGTGGCGCTAGGATGTTCACGCCGTAAACATCTATCGTGAGCGCACACCCGGGGTGGGGTAACCAGTGAACGGACCGTCAGTCCAGCCGGACCACGCAGAGCTCGCAGAACCCGTGGAACCGGCAGAGTCGGCTTCCACACCGCCCACACTGCCCGGCCCGGCCGGCCCGCCCGGCCCCCCGGGCCCGCGCGGTCCGCTGGCCCGGCTCGCCGGCCTCGCGCACCGGCGCGCCCGGCTGCTGCTGGTCCTCGCCGTCGTCGCGCTGGTCGCCGCCGGGGCGCTCGGTGTCGGGGCCTTCGGCAAGCTGCAGAACGGCGGGTTCGACGACCCCGCCTCCCCCTCCAGCCGCGCCGCGCAGCTGCTGGACTCCCGCTTCGGCGGCACCACCGACCTGGTGCTGCTGGTCCGTCCCAGCGCCGGCGGCAGCGTCGACACCCCCGCAGACACCGCGGCCGGCCGGGCGCTCACCGAACGGCTCCGGGCCGAGCCGGGGCTGACCCATCTGGCGTCCTACTGGGGCCCCGGCACGGCCGCCGCCACCGCGGCGCTGCGCAGCGACGACGGCACCGCAGCGCTGATCGTCGCGCACGTCGACGGCAGCGAACAGCAGGCGTCCAAGACCGCCAAGGCCCTGATCTCCCGCTACGCCGGGGTCCACGACGGCCTCAGCGTCCAGGCCGGCGGTCACCGGGGCGTCAACAACGACGTCTCCAGCCAGGTCACCAAGGACCTCGCGCTCGCCGAGGGCATCGCCGTACCGGTGACGCTGCTTCTCCTGGTGCTGGCCTTCGGCAGCCTGGTCGCCGCGCTGCTGCCGCTGGTCATCGGCGTGATCGCGATCCTGGGCACCTTCGCCGAGCTGGACCTGCTCGGCAGCGTCACCAGTGTGTCCGTCTTCGCCATCAACCTCACCACCGCCCTCGGCCTGGGCCTCGGCATCGACTACGCGCTGCTGCTGGTCAGCCGCTTCCGGGAGGAGCTGGCCGCGGGCCGGGAGACCCCGGAGGCGCTGGTCGCCACGGTGCGCACGGCCGGGCGCACCATCCTCTTCTCGGCCGCGACGGTGGCCACCGCGCTCGCCGCGCTGCTGGTCTTCCCGCCGTTCTTCCTGCGCTCCTTCGCCTACGCCGGCATCGGCGTGGTAGCCATCGCCGCACTGGCCGCCCTGATCGTGGTCCCGGCGCTGCTCGCGGTCCTCGGTCCGCGCGTCAACGCCGGACGGCTGCCCTGGCCCCGCACCGCCCCGGGCGCGGCCTCACCGCGCTGGGGGCGGCTGGCCGCCGCGGTGATGCGCAGGCCGGTCCGGTGGGCGCTGCCGGTGCTCGCGGTGCTGCTGCTCGGTGCCGCGCCGCTGCTTGGGGTCGCGTTCGGAACCCCGGACCAGAGGGTCCTGCCGACCAGTGCGCCCAGCCGCCAGGTCGCGGACGTACTGGCGGCGCACTTCCCCGGCAATGACACCACCGCGCTGCAGGTGGTCACCGACGGCCCGGTCGACGGCGCCCACCTGGACGCCTACGCCCGGACGCTGTCCCGGCTCCCCGGCGTCGGCAGCGTCAGCTCCAGCGCCGGGACCTTCCACGACGGAGCGCCCGTCGCCGGCGTCCCGGTCCCGGCCGGCTACGGCACCGCCTCCGCGCAGCGGCTCACCCTCGCCACCACCGACGACCCGCACTCGACCGCGGCCCAGAACCTGGTCGACGCGGTGCGGGCGGTGCCGGCGCCGGTGGCCGGGGTCCGCAGCTACGTCGGCGGTGACGCGGCCGTCCTGGTCGATGCCAAGCACACCATCGGCAGCCGCCTCCCCTACGCCGTCGGGATGGTCGCGGCCACCACCTTCGTGCTGCTCTTCCTGTTCACCGGGAGCGTGCTGCAGCCGCTGCGCGCCCTGCTGCTCAACGCGATCAGCCTCAGCGCCGCGCTCGGCGCGATGGTGTGGATCTTCCAGGACGGCCACCTCGCCGGGCTGCTGGGCTTCACCGCCCAGCCCATGGACACCTCCATGACGGTGCTGATGTTCTGCGTCGCCTTCGGCCTCTCCATGGACTACGAGGTCTTCGTCACCAGCCGGATCAAGGAGATGCACGACGCCGGCGCCGCCCCCGGCGAGGCCGTCACCGAGGGCCTGTCCCGCACCGGACGGATCGTCTCCACGGCGGCCGGGCTGCTCGCCGTCAGCTTCTTCGCCTTCGGGACCAGCAGCATCAGCTTCCTGCAGATGTTCGGCATCGGCACCGGGCTGGCGGTGCTGCTGGACGCGGTGCTGGTGCGCGGTGTCCTGGTCCCCGCGGTGCTGCGGCTGCTCGGCGACCGGGCCTGGTACGCACCCGCCCCGCTGCGGCGGCTGCACGACCGGATCGGGCTGGCGGAGGCGGAGAGCCCCGGTGCTCAGCCCCGGCAGAGGTCGACCTGACGGGCCGCCAGAACCGAGGTCGCGGCGGCGAGCAGGCGGGTGCGCGGCAGGCGCCCGTCCGCCACCGCCGCGACCTCCGCCGAGGCGATGGCGGAGGTCTGCGCCTGGACCGTGGGGCCGAGGTCAAACATCACCATGTCCGCTCCGGCCCGCAGCGCCTGCACGGCCGCCTGCGGCATGCTGTAGCCGGCTCCGGAGACGGCACCGGCGCTCAGCGAGTCGGTGAGGACCAGCCCGTGGAAGCCGAGCCGTCCGCGAAGTTCGGTGCCGATCATGGTGGCGGAGAGCCCGGCCGGCAGGGTGGTGAGACCGGGGACGGAGTCGTTGGACATCATCACCGCCGGGGCGCCCGCGGCGATCGCGGTGCTGAACGGGGTCAGGCCGCCGTTCAGCTCGGCGGACCAGGGCACGGTGTGTGCCGGGGCGAAGTCGGAGTTGACCGTGGAGCCGCCGAGCCCGGGGAAGTGCTTCAGGACCGGGACGACGCCGGCCGAGCGCAGGCCGTTCATGAAGGCGACGGTGTCCCGGGCCGCCACAGCGGGGTCGCCGCTGAAGGAGCGCAGCCCGTCCGGGTTCCCCCGGCCGGGGACCTCGCCGCTGCCGTCGACGTCGGCGACCGGGGCCAGGTCCATGTTGACCTGGGCCGCCGCCATCCTGGCGCCGACCCGCGCCGCCGCCTGCCGGATCTGGTCGGGGGTCCAGTGCGCTCCCATCCAGCCGGGCCAGGGCAGCGAGCCGACCAGGTTGTCCATCCGCTGGATGGCGCCGCCCTCCTCGTCGGTCATCACCAGCAGTCCGATCCCGCCGGGCACCTGCTTCTTCAGCGCGGTGAGGTCGGCGCCCAGCCCGGACGGGGCCGAGGAGCCGAACAGCAGGACGCCGCCGGCGCCGGCGGCCACCTCCGGGGCGACGCTGCCGACGGCGTCCTCGGACGCCGGCACCGCGATCGTCAGCATGGCCAGCCGCCGGTCGGACCAGCCGGCGAGCTTCGAGGCGTTGGTGCAGGCCGCCGCGGTGCCGGCGGCCGAGGACGCCGGGGCGGCCGGGGACGCTCCGGGGGCCGCGGCGGACCTGGACGGCCGGGCGGTCGGCCCGGACGGCGACGGGCTTCCGGTCCTGCTCGGGCTTCCGGCCGCCGAAGCTGATCCGGAGGCCCGGGAGTCCGCACTGATGTGGTGGCCGGCACCGCCCCCGGCGCCGCAGCCGGTCAGGACCAGTGCCGCACCGGCTGTGAGCGCCCCGCCCTGGATCGCGACGCGGACCGCCGCCCGGACCGTGACCGGGCGGAGACGGTGGGCGAGGGCGGACAAACGGGTGGATGTGGCGCTATGCGGCATGCTTTCACGGTAGTGCGGGATGCCGACGGATGCGTCCGACACGACGGCGGAGTCCGGTGAGGATGGTCCGGTGGTCCCCGCCCGAGCGGTTCAGCCCCGCCCGAGCAGGTCGGCCAGGACCCCGGCGTAGCGGCCCGCCGCCTCCGGGTCCGCGGCCAGGAACAGTTCCGGCTCGATCAGCTCCAGCTCCATCACCGCCGGGCCGTCCGGCAGCTGGACCAGGTCGACCCGGGCGTAGCTGGTTGCAGCCGGGGCCGCGGCGAGGGCAGCAGCGGCGACGGCCAGTTCGGCGGCGTCCGGGGTGTGCGGCTGCACCGATCCGCCGTGGTGCAGGTGGATGCGGTACTCGCCGGCCGCGGGGACCTTGCGGACGGCGTGGCTGAAGGTGCCGTCGAAGTGGACCAGCGAGGTCTCCCCGCGGGCGAGCACCGACTCGGCGAACGGCTGCACCAGGGCGTCGCCGTGCCCGGTCAGCTCGGCCAGGTGGGCCGCCGCGGCCCGGTCGTCGGCGAAGGACCGCAGGGCGCCGCGCGCACCCGCCGACACGGCCGGCTTCAGCACCACCTCGCCGGCGCCGAACGCGACGAGCGCCCGGGCCCGCTCGGTGTCGGAGGCACCCCGCGGCACCAGCCGGGTCGGCAGCACCGGTACGCCGGCCGCCGCCAGTTCCACCAGGTAGCCCTTGTGGCTGTTCCAGAGCAGCACCTCGACCGGATTGCGCAGGGTGGTCAGCTTCGCCGTCCGCTCGGCCCAGGCGGTGAACTCCTCCCGCCGGGCCCAGTAGTCCCAGGTCGTGCGCACCACGGCGAGCCCGTACTGACCCCAGTCCAGGGGCTCGTCCCAGGGGTGGATCTCCACAGTGAGGCCCAGCCGGGCCAGCTCGGCGACCAGCAGGCCGTTCTCCGGCACCTCGCGGGGCATGGTCCGACCGGTGAGCAGTGCGATATCAGCCATGGTGGTCATCCTAGGAGCGGTGTTCGTCGACGGATCAACGGATGAGCCGACGGATAAGAGCTTCCTTCAAATGACGGGATGTCACTTTGTCCAGTGGTGTCAGGTCGTACGCTGATCGGAGTGACCACGAAAGGTGGGGGAGCCCAGTGGCCGAGGACAGCAGCTGGATGACGGCGGGGGCCGGGGAGTGCGCGCCCTCGGCCGAACTCCACCCGGAGATAGCCCACCCCGCGCGCATCTACAACGCACTGATCGGCGGCAAGGACAACTTCGCCGCGGACCGGCTGGTGGCCGAACAGCTGAGCGCGGCCGTCCCGGAGACGGTCGCCGGGGCCAAGGCCAACCGGGCCTTCCTGGGCCGGGCGGTGCGCGCCGCGGCCGCCCTGGGGGTCCGCCAGTTCCTGGACATCGGCACCGGCATCCCGACCGCCGGCAACACCCACGAGGTGGCCCAGGCCGTCGATTCGTCCGCCCGGGTCGCCTACGTCGACAACGACCCCATCGTGCTGGCGCACGCCCGCGCGCTGATGAGCGGGAGCGGCCACGGCGCGACCAGCGTCACCCGGGCCGACCTGCGCGACCCCGAGGCCCTGCTGGCCGCCCCCGGCGTACGCGACCTGCTCGACTTCACCGAGCCGGTCGCCCTGATGCTGGTCGCGATCCTGCACTTCATCAGCGACGACGAGGACCCGTACGGCATCGTCAAGCAGCTGGTGGGGGCGCTGCCCGTCGGGAGCCTGCTGGTGCTCAGCCACGGCAGCGGGGACCTGGTCACCCCGGAGCAGGCCGAGCGCGCCGAACGCAGCTACGACCCGGCCGCCGCCGGTATCCACCTGCGGACCAGGGACGACGTCGCCCGCTTCTTCGACGGCCTGACGCTGCTGGACCCCGGCCTGGTCATCGCCCCGCACTGGCGTCCGGACACCCCGCCGGACGCTGCGGCCGACCGGCTGGGCATCTACACCGGCCTGGCCCGGCTCTGACGGACCGGCCGCCGACGGAGCGCTGCGTCGGCGGCCGCGGTTTGACCGCTTTGCCCGACGAAGAGCACCATGATCCAGGAGACGGTCACGACACCAATCCAGGGGATCGTATGCGAGCGGCCCGCCGGGCGTGGGACGAGCTGTGGGACCGGTACAGCGCCTCCGATCCCGGCCTGATCCGGCTGCTCAACGCGCTCACCACGGTCGGGGCCATCCTGCTCACGCTGGCGGTGCTGTCGGCCTTCGGCACCCCGGTCCCGCTGCTGGTGGCCGGGGCGCTGACCGGGATGGTGGCCTCGTTCGCGGTCAGCGACCCCACCCCGAGGGAGCAGGCGGTCACCCTGGGGCTGGGCTACCTGGCCGCACTGGTGGTGGTCGGCCTGGGCGCCGAGCTCTACCGCTACCGGGTCGCCTCCGACCTGGTGTTCCTGGTCCTGATCTTCTCGGCCGTCTACATCCGCCGGTTCGGCTCCCGGGGCACCGGCATGGGGCTGATCGGCTTCCAACTGTTCTTCGTCTCCCAGTTCACCCATGTCACCCCGGCCGTGCTGCCGCGGATGTACGGGGTGATGACGGTCGCCTTCTGCGCCTCCGCGTGCGTCAGGTTCGGGCTGGTCAGAGCCACGCCGCAGCGCACCCTGCAGCGGTTGCGGCGGGCCTTCCGGGCGCGCCTGGCCGATCTGGTGGACGCGCTCACCGAGGTGGCCGGGGCCGCGCCGGGATCCCGCACCGAGGCCCAGGCGGCGCAGCGGCTGCACACCCGGACCGCGCGGCTGCACCAGTGCGCGCTGATGATCCAGGCCAGGCTGGAGAACGGCGCCGCCGACCCGCGCACCGCCTCGCTGATCCAGCGCCGGATCGCCGAGGCCGAGATCGCCGGGGAACGGCTGAGCGTGCTGCTGCTCAAGGCACTGCTGCAGCAGCCCCGGGCCCAGGACATCACCCTGGGGCTGCACCTGCCGATGACGCTGCCCGCACCGCTGCTGCCGGGAGCCCCGGAGCGCTTGGAGCGCTCGGAGCGCCCGCAGGGCTCGGAGCGTCCGGAGCCGGACGACGAGGCCCGCCCGATGGTGCGTGACCTGGCGGCGCTGCGCCGCATGGTGGTCCGGTCCACCTCGGCCGCGCAGGACGAGTCGGCCGGCGCCTCCGTCGAACGGCTGCTGAAGTACCGCGACGGCGTCGGCCTGCCCGACGCCGACCCGGCCGACCAGGACGTCCACCGGGCCATGGGCGAACTGGCCCGGGCCGTGCTCGGGCTGCGGCTGGCCCTCGGCACGTCCGACGAGCCCGAGGACGAGCCGGAGACCACCCGCTCCACCGAGGAACTGGAGGCCGAGGACGTCTCGCTGCAGGCCGACGAGGACCGCTCCGAGGAGCGGGTGGGCCTGGACCGACCCAGCACCAGGACCGCCTTCCAGGTCACCGTGGGCTCCGCGCTGGCCATCCTGGGCGGCGAACTGCTCTCCACACAGCGCTGGTACTGGGCCGTGCTCACCTGCTGGGTGGTGTTCCTGAACACCTCCTCCACCGGCGAGATCCTGGTGAAGGGCTACCGCAGGCTGGCCGGGACCATCGGCGGGGTGGTGGCCGGCATCGGCCTGGCCGCGCTGGTCGGCGGCAACACCTGGATCGCGTTCGCGCTGGTCATCCTGTTCATCTTCGGGATGTTCTTCACCGCGCCGCTGTCGTACATGCTGATGTCGTTCTTCGTCACGGCGATGCTCGGGCTGCTCTACACCCTGCTGCACACCTACAGCGCCTCGGTGCTGCTGCTACGGATCGAGGAGACACTGCTCGGCGCGGCCTGCGGGCTGATCGCCGCGGTGGTCGTCCTGCCCACCGACACCCGCAGCCGCACCGACGACCTGCTGCTGGACGTGTTCGAGCGGCTGCGGTCCTCGCTGGCGCTGAGCGTCGCCGCGCTGGGCGGCCATCCGCCGGGGGACGACCTGCTGGACGCGGCCCGGGAGTTGGACACCGCCCTGGACAAGCTGCGGGCCTCACTGCAGCCGCTGACCCATCCGGCCAGCCCGCTGCGCAACCGCCGCCGCCAGGCCCGGTACGTCCTCGGCCTGCTGGAGACCTGCGCCTACCACGCCCGCAGCCTCGCGGCCACGGCCGGCTTCGTCCCCACCGTGCTGACCGGCGACCCCCGGCTGATCGAGGCCGGCGGGCAGTTGGACGCCAACCTCGGCGTCCTCAGCGACTTCGTCCGCAGCGAGGGCGGCACCCGCGGCCGCCTGAGCAGCGCCGCACCCAGGTTCGCGCCCCCGGCGGATCCGGCCGCCCCGGGACCCCAGGGCGCGCGGGACGCGGTGGTGACCGCCCGGGTGCTGCGCCATCTGCAGCGGCTGGACGAGAACATCCTCGCGCTGGGGCGCCCGCTGGGGCTGGGCAGCGCGAGCGCCGAGCGCACCGAGCGGGCCGAGCGGGCGGAGGCCGAGCGCTAGCCGCTGACCGCCGGGCGTCGCAGGGCTCGCGGCCGAACATCCACGAGTGTCGCGCGCCCCCTCCCGCCGGGGCCGACACCTGCCGATAGTGGGAACAGCGGCGGTCACCGCCCCGCCGCACCCCGCACCGCTCCCGGCCGAACCGCTCGTGAAGGAGCCCGCCCATGGCCACCGAGACCTGGACCCCAGCCCACCTGCCCGACCTCTACGGCCGAACGGCCGTGGTGACCGGGGCCTCCGGCGGACTCGGCGCGGACACCGCCCGTGGTCTGGCAGCCGCCGGGGCCCAGGTCGTCCTGGCGGTGCGCGATCCGGAGAAGGGCCGCGCGGTCGCCGACCGGATCGATGGCGAGACCGAGGTGCGCGCCCTGGACCTCGGCGATCTGGCCTCGGTCCGGGCCTTCGCCGGGGCCTGGAGCGGACCGCTGGACCTGCTGGTCAACAACGCCGGGATCATGGCCGTCCCGCAGGGCCGTACCGCCGACGGCTTCGAACTGCAGATCGGCACCAACCACCTGGGCCACTTCGCGCTCACCAATCTGCTGCTGCCGCACATCGTCGGACGGGTCGTCACGGTCTCCTCGGGGCTGGCCCGGAACGGACGGATCGACCTGGACGACCTCAACTGGGAGCGGCGGCCCTACCGGCCCTGGCGCGCCTACAGCCAGTCCAAGCTGGCCAACCTGCTGTTCACCCTGGAGCTCCAGCGCCGGCTGGCGGCCGCCGGCAGCGAGGTGCTGGCCCTGAGCACGCACCCCGGCGTGGCCGCCACCGGGCTGACCCGGTCCATGGGCCGGCTGCAGTCGGGCTTCATCGGTCTGGGCATCCGTCTGGTCGGCCAGCGGGAACCCGCGTACGGCGCGCTGCCCACGCTCTACGCCGCCACCCAGGACCTGCCCGGCGGCAGCTACGTCGGCCCCGGCGGGCGCAGCGGGGAGCGTCCGCGCGAGGAGGAACCCGTCGAAGCGGCCCGTGACCCGGAGCTGGCCCGGCGGCTCTGGGAGCTGTCCGAGAAGCTGACCGGCACGGCGTTCCCCGGCTGAGCTCGACGGATCGCGTGTCGGGGGCTGCCGGCATCCGTCGGCGCCGCGAAACCTGCCGGCCATGAGTAGATCCCGATCGGTAGGCGTACGACATGTTTTGGCAGCTTTCCCGTAACGGGCGCAGTGCAGAGTAGTTCTCGGCGGCAGGCGGAGGAGTGAGGAGCGGCTCCCGAACCCCTCGCAGTCGTCGCTGGACCGCAGCTGCCGTGTCCTGTCCCTCACCCTCGCTCAGGGGGCTGGGGACGGCGCTCGACTGCGGTGGCCCTGTGCGGCTCCCGGGTGGGGGAGCCCCAGCGCAGACCGGTAGGGTCGGCCCCGGGTGGGGGTCCGGCCCTACCGGCGTCCCTGCACGAACTGAGACGATCAGCGGCCCGGACGGGTCGGGGTGAGCAGACCGCCGTTGTAGCCCTCGGCCACCGCGGCGGCGCGGTCGCCGACGCCGAGCTTGGCGTAGATGTTCAGCAGATGGGTCTTGACGGTGGCCTCGGTGATGAACAGCCCGGCCGCCGCCTGCCGGTTGGTCCGTCCGGCCGCCACCAGTTGCAGCACCTCCAGCTCCCGCTGGCTCAGCGGCCCGGTCTCCGGGGTGCGCACCCGGTTCATCAGGGTGGCGGCCACGGCGGGGGAGAGCACGGCCTGACCGGCCGCCGCCGCCCTGACCGCACGCAGCAGTTCCTCCCGCGGGGCGTCCTTGAGCAGGTATCCGGTGGCCCCGGCCTCGATGGCGGGCAGGACGTAGCTGTCGGTGTCATAGGTCGTCAGGACCAGGACCCGGACCGGGATGCCGCGCCGGGCCAGCTCGGTGATCGCGGTCAGGCCGTCCGTACCGGGCATCCGAAGGTCCATCAGGACCACGTCGGGGCCCAGCTCCTGGGCCAGCCGCACCGCCTCGGCGCCGTCGCCGGCCTCGCCGAGCACCTCGAAGCCGGGGTCGGCGGCGAACATGCCGATCAGGCCGTCGCGGACCACCGGGTGGTCGTCCACGATCAGCAGCCGGATCGGGGCGCCGGTCTCGGTGCGGTTCATCCTCGGATCTCCGTTCATGCCGGCACCTCGGTGGGTGCGACGGGGACGCAGGCGGAGACGCCGGTCCCCGCTCCCGGTTCCGACTCGATCTGCAGGGTTCCGTTCAGGGCCTCGATCCGCTGGCGCATGGCCACCAGTCCGAAGCCCCCGTTCCGGGTCTCGGCCGGCTCCAGGTCGAGCCGGGCCGGGTCGAAGCCGGTGCCGTCGTCGCGCACGTCCAGGGCGACCTGCTCGCCCAGGTAGGAGAGGGTCACCCCGACCCGGCCCGCGCGGGCGTGCTTGGCGATGTTGGCCAGCGCCTCCTGCGCGGTGCGCAGCAGCGTCAACTCGGTCTCCGGCGCCAGCGGCAGGGCCGTCCCGGTGGTGGTCACTTCGACCCTGACGCCGTTCAGCTCGGACCAGCGGCCGGCCACGTCGGCCAGCGCCCCGCTGAGCCGCGCGGTCTCCAGCGGCTCCGGTCGCAGCGCGTCCACCGAGCGCCGGGCCTCGGACAGGCTCTCCCTGGCCAGCCCCTTGGCGGCGGCGATGTGCCGCGCGCGGGCCACCGGGTCGCTCTCGGCGTGCTCGGCGGCCTGCAACTGGGTGACGATGCCGGTGAGGCCCTGGGCCAGCGTGTCGTGGATCTCGCGGGCCATCCGCCGCCGTTCGTCGCGGACCCCGGTCTCCCGTGCCCGCGCCAGCAGTTGGGCGTGCAGGCCCTCGTTGTCGGCCAGGGTCGCCTCCAACTTCCGGTTGGCCGCCGCCAGTTCCTCCAGGGCCTGGCGGCGCTGCTCGGACTGCTCGCTGCTGCTCTGGTCGCTCCAGGCCAGCCCGCACATGGCCAGCACGTTCACGGCGATGATCAGGCCGGTGGCGGTCAGGCCCAGCGCGCTGGACCTTGGGATGCCGGCCGCCTGCGCGGTACCTGCCAGCACCGCCACCGCGGCCACCCCGGCCAGCCGCCCGGGCCAGGGCAGCAGCACGAACGCGTACGGGTAGCCGACCAGGGCGAAGATCCCGAAGGAGGCGTCCCGCAGCACCAGGGCGCCCATGACCAGCACCAGCCCGGTGAAGAACAGCGCCATCATCCGGGGCCGTCCGGTCCACCGCGGATGCAGGGTGAACATCCACAGGATCCAGGCCGCAGCCAGGGCGCACAGCGCCAGGTCGATCCGCAGCACCCCGGCCGGCGGCCGTCCGTCGAAGATCCGGAACCCGGCCAGCACGGCCAGCAGCACATAGGGCACCACGGTCAGCACCGGGGACCAGCGCGGCTCACGTGGATAGGCCCGGATGCCTGTCGTCCGACTGGTCATCCGGGCCCTCCGGTTCTGGGTCATCTGCTGCCGCAACAATCTAACCGCGCTGGGCGGTGGCGGCGCCGCCGTCCGCGAACAGCGAGCGCAGCCGCGCACCGTTGGCGACGACGGCCACCCCGATCAGGGCCAGTCCGCACATGGCCTGGTCGGCCTTCATCCACAGCGGGAACGGCCCCGGCGCCGCGATGATCGCCACGATGGCGACCACCATCACCGCGGAGATGATCCGCAGCCGCCGGTAGGCCCCGCGCGAGCCGCGTGCGGCCCGGGCGGCGAGCAGGGTGGTGACCAGCGCGCTGGCGACCACGATGGTGCCCCGGATCCAGACCGCCGAGTTCACCACCCCGCTGTGGTTGCGCAGCAGCACGATCGCGACCAGGGTGACCACGCTGACGGTCAGGTAGCCGCGCACCAGCAGCGTCAGCCGGCGCAGCGCGGTACGGGTCTCGGGGTGCTCCAGCAGTTCGGAGTCGGGGGCGGGTGCGGTGGCGTTCATCTCGGTCCCTCGTTTCGGCGTCCATCGCGTGTCGATCGGATGCCTTCAGACTGGCCCGGGCACCCCCGCCCCCACATCGACCGATCACCCGTCCCCACGGCTGATCCGCGCACCCCACCGCCCGGCTGACCCACTCAACCGATCGGTTGAGTCGGCGGCCGGCCGGACCCTGCTGCCGTGCGCCGCAGGGGTGGCAGACTGACGCGGTGTCGACTGGAGCTGATGCGGTGCCTGCGGGGCGCCGGATGTCGTTCAATGCCGCTGCGAGCACCTACCGGCGGGGGCGGCCGCCGTATCCGGAGGCGGTGTTCGAGCTGCTGGGCGGGCGTTGCGGGCTGCGGCCCGGTGCGCGGGTCCTGGAGATCGGCGCGGGTGCCGGGCTGGCGACCGGGCGGCTGCTGGCCGCCGGGGCGGAGGTGGTCGCGGTCGAACCGGGCCGGAGCCTGGCCGCGATCCTGACCGCCGACCACGGGTCCGACCGGCTGGAGGTGGTGGTCTCCGACTTCGAGACCGCCGAACTGCCGGGCGGCTTCGACCTGGCGGTGGTGGCGTCGGCGCTGCACTGGCTGGACCCGGTCGGCTCGACCGGGAGGATCGGCGAGCTGGTCCGGCCCGGTGGATGGCTGGCCGCCTGGTGGACCGACTTCGGCGACACCAGCCGGCCGACGGTGTTCCGGGACCGGCTGGACGACGTCTACCACGACCTGCTGCCGGCCGAACCCGGCTACCGCGACAGCCGCTCCTACGCCCTGGACACCGACCGCTGGCGGCGGCAGCTGACCGCCGGCGGCTGGTTCGAGGACGTCGCCGTCCAGGTCGTCGAGTGGAGCCAGATCCTGACCGCGCAGTCCGCCCGCGACCTCTGGTCGACGTTCCCCAACATCGCCGAACTGGCCCCGCCGGCCCGCGAGGAGTTCCTGACCCGGCTCGCCGCGATCGTCGACAGCGAGGGCGGCCGGGTCGACGACCCGCGGGTGACGGTCGTCTACACCGCGGCCCGCACCGAGCGGGAGGCCGCTGCCGGGTAGGGCGCCGGACCGCGCTTGGGCCGATCGGCTTCCGCCTGCGCTGACACGCCGTCACGGTCGCCGCGGCGCCGCCCCGGCGCGCCTAGCGTGAGCGCGGTCTGGGTGTGTTCGGCACGGGTGCAGGGAGCGCGGGATGGACGTGGGTCTCGGGTGGAAGCTGCACAACGGCGGGCGGCCGCCGCTGCCGGGGGCCGTGGTGAAGCCGGACGAGCGGTTGAGCTGGGGGCGGACGGTCGGGCTCGGGGCGCAGCATGTGGTCGCCATGTTCGGGGCCAGCTTCGTCGCCCCGGTGCTGATGGGGCTCGACCCCAATCTGGCGATCATGATGTCGGGCGTCGCCACCGTGCTGTTCCTGCTGGCCACGCGGGGGCGGGTGCCCAGCTACCTGGGCAGCAGCCTGTCCTTCGTCGGGGTGGCGGCGGTGATCCGGGGGCAGGGCGGCTCCACGGCGACGGTCACCGGGTCGCTGCTGTCGGTGGGCGCGCTGCTGCTGGTCTGCGGCCTGGTGGTGCGGACGCTGGGGGCGCGGGTGATCCACGCGGTGCTGCCGCCGGTGGTGACCGGCTCGGTGGTGATGCTGATCGGCTTCAACCTGGCACCGGTGACCGCGGGCACCTACTGGCCGCAGGACCAGTGGACCGCGCTGGCGACCATGCTGTTCACCGGGTTCGCGCTGGTGGCGCTGCGCGGCTTCTGGTCGCGGATCGCCATCTTCCTGGGGCTGGTCTTCGGCTACCTGCTCTCCTGGAGCCTGGACCGGATCTTCGGGAGGATCCACTCGGTGGACTCCGCCGGGAAGCTGACGGACCATTGGCGGCTGGACCTGTCCGCCGTCGGCAAGGCCTCCTGGGCCGGGCTGCCGCACTTCCACGGCCCCAGCTTCAGCGCCTCCGCGATCGTGGTGGCCCTGCCGGTCGTGATCGCGCTGATCGCCGAGAACGCCGGGCATGTGAAGGCGGTCGGCGAGATGACCGGCGACCCGCTGGACGACGAGCTGGGGACGGCCATCGCCGCCGACGGCGCGGCCACCGTGCTCTCCACCGCCCTGGGCGGCCCGGCCACCACCACCTACGCCGAGAACATCGGCGTCATGGCCGCCACCCGGATCTACTCCACCGCCGCCTACTGGGCCGCGGCCTGCTTCGCGCTGCTGTTCGGACTGTGCCCCAAGTTCGGGGCGGTGGTGGCCGCGATCCCGGGCGGGGTGCTCGGCGGGATCACCGTGGTGCTCTACGGCATGATCGGGCTGCTGGGAGCGCAGATCTGGGTCCGGAACCGGATCGACCTGTCCAACCCGGTCAACCTGGTGCCGGTCGCGGCCGGGGTGATCGTCGGCATCGGCGGAGTCACCCTGGACATCAGCAAGAACTTCGAGCTCGGCGGTATCGCCCTGGGCACCATCGTGGTGCTCACCGGGTTCCATGTGCTGCGCGCCCTGGCCCCGGCCCATCTGCGGGCCGAGTCGAACGCCCTGCTGGACGAGGGCACCACCGGCTACGACGAGCCGCGGTGAACCGGCCCGGTACGGCCCGGCGCACCGGCGCCGGCTGGCGCGCGACCCGCAGGCGGCTGCGCCAGCGCCGGATCTGGAGCGTGCCGATGGGCCTGCTGGGCGCCGCGCTGGTGCTGTCCTGGGCACTGCCCGCGCTGGACCGCGCGGTGCACCAGGCCGAGCGCGAGTACGGCGAGAAGCTCTTCCCGGTGCTGGACACCGGCAGCATGACCACGCTGCTGGGCAGCATCGCCGGCGGCATGATCACCCTCACCGGCCTGGTGTTCACCGCGATCACCCTGGCCATGCAGTTCGGCGCCACCCAGCTCTCGGTACGGGTGGTGCCGATGCTCCAGCAGGACCGGGTGATGCGCTGGTCCATGGGCACCTTCATGGCCACCTTCCTGTACTCGCTGCTGATCGCCATCCGGCTGGCGGTCCGTCAGCAGGACTACCGGCCGGTGCTCTCCACCCTGTTCGCGGTCGGGCTGACGATCCTCTCGGCCGGGCTGTTCTTCGTCCTGGTCACCAGGATCGTGCTGATCCTCAACTCCAACGCGCTGCTGCGCTGGGTCGGCCGGCAGGGACACCGTGCGGTGCGGCGGATGGCCCCCGCGACCGCGGGCCCGCTGCCGCCGCAGGACCCCGAGGCGCAGGCGGCCGCCCTGGAGATCGCCCTGGAGGCGGCTCCGCGCACCGGCCAGATCCTGCTGGCCTGGAACGGGCCCCGGCTGCGCAGACTGGCCGCCCGCTGGGGCGTCGGCCTGGAACTGTGCGCCTACCCGGGCGACTTCGTGGCCCTGCGCAGCGCCGTGTTCCTGGTGCACGGGCCGAGGGACCGGGTCAGACCGCGGCAACTGCTGGACTGCCTGCTGTTCGCCGAGTGCTACAGCCCGGACGCCGACCCGGGCGGGGCGCTGCGCACCCTGGTCGACATCGCGCTCAAGGCGCTCTCGCCGGCGATCAACGATCCGGCCCGCGCCGTGCAGGCGCTGGACCACATCGAGGACCTGCTGGTGATGCTGATCCCGCTGGTCCCCACCGACGTCGCCCTGAGCGGCGACACCCTGCTCTGCCATCCGGTGCGCACCTGGACCGACTACGTCTGCGTCGGCACCGACGAGATCCGGCACTTCGCCGCCGACTCCATCCAGGTGCAGCGCCGGCTGCGGGCCCTGTTCGAGCGGCTCGCCTGGCTGTGCACCCCGGAGCAGGCCGCCGCCCTGCAGGAACGGCTCGCCACCATGGACGCCCACGCCCGCACCCACTGGACCCAGGCGCTGGACCGTCGCCTGGCGCGCCGCCCCGACGCGCAGGGGCTGGGCTCGGTCCTGGGCACCGACCTCGGCTGAACCGTCCGGAGGGCCCGGTCAGTGCGCGTCGCGGCCCGCGTCGCAGGCGGTCAGCAGCGCGTCGGCGACCGTGCTGAAGTGGCGGGCGCCCTCCCGGCGCCGGGGGAGCACATCGGTGAGGTAGGCGAAGACCAGGCCCCGGCTCGGATCGGCCCAGCCGATGCAGCAGCTGCTGCCGTTGTGGCCGAAGGCCGCCTCGCTGCTCAGCCGTCCCATCACCGGTCGGCCCACCGGATGCGCGCTGAAGCCGCCGAGCTGGAAGCCCTGGGCCCAGCGCACCGGCCGCTTGATCCGCAGGTCCATCTCGCCCTCGGCGGTCGAGCGGCGCCGGGCCTCCAGCACGGTCTCCTCGGCCAGGACCCGCACGCCCGCGGGTCCGCCGACGCCGGTGCCGACGCCCCCGTCCAGCAGCACCTGGTAGAACCGGGCCAGGTCGCGGGCGGTCGCCGAGACCCCGGCCGCCGGGATCACCGCCCGGCGGGTCGCCCTGCGGTTGACGATGCCCTGGGTGGCCCGCCCGCCGGGACCGCTGCCGCGCAGCGGAACATGACGGTGCCACAGCTCGTCCGGCAGCCCCAGGTGCAGGTCGTCGAGGCCGAGCGGGTCCAGGAACTCCCGGCGCAGCAGCTGGGCCGGCGGGGTCCCGCTCACCCGGCGGACCACCTCGCCCAGGATGAAGCCGTAGGCGATGGCCTGGTAGGCCGGTGCGCTGCCGGGCGGCCGCTGCAGCCGGGCCCGCTCCAGCGCGCGCAGCGAACGGTCCCAGTCCGCCATCGCCAGCGCGTCGCCCAGCATGCCGCGGGCCGAGGACAGCCCCGAGCGGTGCTGCAGCACCTGACGTACGGTCACCTGGTCCTTGCCCCGGGCGGCGAAGCCCGGCCAGGAGCGGGCCACCGGATCGTCCAGGGACAACCGGCCGCGCTGGGCCAGCAGATGGACCAGCAGGGCGATGAAGGGCTTGCTCGCCGAGAAGGTCCAGAACAGGTCGTCGGGGGCGCAGCCGAAGGTGCGGTCGAGCAGGACCGCGCCGTCCTTCAGCACCACCAGCTGCGCGGTCCCGCCGCGCTCCCGAACCAGCCGCAGCGCGCCGTCGAGCAGCTCCGGCGCCACGCCCAACTCCTGTGGCGGGGACTCCGTCCAGTCGAACACGCTCTCATGCTAGCGGGGGACGGGTGCGGGCCTACCGGCGCGGCTCCCGCCTTTTGTCCGCTTTTGCGGCAATACTCCAGCGGTGGAGTGGATCAAGCACCTTTTCAAGCACACCCCCGAGATCCAGCTGTTCGTCTGCCTGGCGCTGGGATTCGCCATCGGCCGGATCAAGCTCTGGAAGATCTCCCTGGGCGGTGTGGCCGGAACCCTGATCGTCGCCATCTTCATCGGCACCATCGGGGTCGCGCTCAACGACGAGGTGAAGAACATCGCCTTCGCGCTGTTCATCTTCACCCTCGGCTACATGAGCGGCCCGTCCTTCTTCGCCAGCCTGAACCGCTCCAGTCTGCGCTACGGGGTCTTCACCCTGATCGAGGCGGTCACCGTCCTCGCCGTCACCGCGGTGGCCACGGTCTCGCTCAATCTGGACCAGGGCACCGCGGCCGGGCTGATGGCGGGCGGGGCCACCGAGTCGGCGGTGGTCGGCACCGCCACCGACGCCATCGGCAAGCTCAAACTGCCGGCCGACCAGATCAAGACGCTGCAGGCCAACGTGGGCACCGCCTACTCGATCTCCTACATCGTCGGCCTGATCACCATCGTGCTGATGACCAGCCAGATCTTCCCCTCGCTGATGCGGATCAACGTCCGCGAGGAGGCGGAGAAGCTGTGGATCAAGCTCGGCGGCGGCTCCGACGCCGAGGGCACCGCCCCCGCGCTGCCGGGCCTGGTGGGCCGGGCGCACCAGGTGGTCTACGCGGACGGCAGCACCGTCGGCGCCATCGAGGCGGCCCTGGGCGAGGACGTCACCGTGGAACGGGTCCGCCGCGGCGGCGAGGCGATCGAGCTGACCCCGGACACCGAGCTGGTGCTCGGCGACATCGTGCTGCTGGTGGGCCCGCGCGAGCGCCTGGTCGGCGGCGACAGGAGGATCGGACCCGAGGTCGCCCCGCCGACCGGTGTGGACGTGGACCTGGAGACCGCCGACGTCGTCCTCACCGCCAAGGAGGGCTCCGGCCGGACCATCGGCGAACTGCGCGCGGCGATCCCCCCGGAGGAGCGCCACGGCGTCTTCCTCACCGGGATCACCAGGATGGACCACCCGCTGCCGGTCCAGCCGGGGACCACCATCAACACCGGCGACACCCTGCACATGTCCGGGACCAAACGGGACCTGGCCGACTTCGTGCCCAGGGTCGGCTTCAGGATCGACCCGGGGGTCAAGGCCGACCTGGTCTTCATCTCGGTCGGCATCGTGCTGGGCATGCTGATCGGGAAGATCACCATCACCCTGGGCAGCGTGCCGCTGTCACTGGGGACCGGCGGCGGCTGCCTGCTCACCGGCCTGGTCTTCGGCTGGCTCCGCGCCAGGAGGCCCACCTTCGGCCAGTACCACCCGGCGGCGGCGCAGGTGGTCAAGGACCTGGGGCTGGCCACCTTCATCTGCGCGGTCGGCCTCAGCTCCGGCCCGCAGGCGGTGGACCTGATCAAGCAGTACGGGGTCTCGCTGGCGATCGCCGGTCTGCTGGTGACGCTGATCCCGGCCTGCGTGTCGATGTTCGTGGCCTGGAAGCTGATGAAGCTCCCGGCGCCGCTGGCCCTGGGCTCGGTGGCCGGCCAGCAGTGCAGCACCCCGGCGATCACTGCTATCCAGCAGGCGGCGGGGAACACCACACCGCTGATGGCCTACACGATCGTCTACGCCCTCTCCAACGTGGTGCTTCCCTTGCTGGGGCCGGTGGTTGTCGCGATGGCTGATGCATTGAACTGACGGTGCGGGTCCGCAGTGGTTTGTCGCGCAGTTCCCCGCGCCCCTGGGGTCTTCAGGGGCGCGGGGAACTGCGCGAACAGCAACCAGGCACACGCCGCACCCGCTAAGCGACCTCCGCCGGGAACCCCCCGGTAGCGACAGGGCTCCACCGCTCCGGAGTGATCCGAACCAGCGATTTGCCCTGCTTCAGCATGGCCCCCCGGTACTCGTCCCAGTCCGGGTGCTCGCCCGCGATGCAGCGGTAGTAGTCCACCAGCGGCTCCACGTCCTCGGTCGCGTCGATCACCTCGGCGCGGCCGTCGACCTGCACCCAGGGTCCGTCGAAGTCCTCGGACAGCACCACGATCGAGACCCTGGGGTCGCGCCGGGCGTTTTTCGCCTTGGCCCGCTGCGGATAGGTGGAGACCACGATCCGGCCCTCCTGGTCCACCCCGCAGGACACCGGCGAGGCCTGCGGGCTCCCGTCGGTGCGGGTGGTGATCAGCAGACCGCGGTGGCGCGGCCGCAGGAACTCCAGCAGGGCCTCGCGGTCGACCGCGGTGTTGGTGGCGATTCGTCGGGTCATGCTCCGCAGTCTAGGGTCGTCCCCAGGACAGCGGAAAGATCGTCAGGGGAGCGGCGGGTCATGGCGAAGAAGCCGAAGCGCGGGGGCCAGGGCACTCCGGCCACGGTGGCACTGGACGCGGCGGGGGTGGCCTTCACCGTGCACTCCTACGAGCACGATCCGGCCGCCGCCTCCTACGGCGAGGAGGCCGCCGAGGCCATGGGGGTGAGCCAGGACCGGGTCTTCAAGACGCTGCTCGCCGAGGTGGACGGCGTGCTGACGGTCGGCGTCGTCCCGGTCGCCGCCAAACTGGACCTCAAGGCGCTGGCCGCCGCCGTCGGCGGCAAGCACGCGGCGATGGCCGACCCGGCCGCCGCCGAGCGGGCCACCGGCTACGTCCTCGGCGGGATCTCTCCGCTGGGGCAGCGCCGCCGACTGCGCACCGTGGTGGACGGCAGCGCGCTGGCGCACGACAGCGTCTACGTCTCGGCCGGGCGCCGCGGCCTGGAGGTCGAGCTCGCGCCGGCCGACCTGGTGGCGCTCACCTCGGCCGCCGCGGCCCCGATCGCCCGGCACCGGGAGGGCTGACGGAACCCGGCGGGTGCTCCCGTTGCCGTCCGTCCGGCTACCGTGAGTGCATGCACACCACCTACCGACGCTGCCGCGCGTTCGTGCGCAGGCACCCGTACTGGGCCGACGGGGTGCTGGCGGTCGTGCTGTACGTGATCACCATCCTCTGGCCGATCTCCAACCAGCACCCCGAGGAGTGGTCGGACCTCGACCCCTCCCTGGTGCTGATGATCGCCGGGATCCCGGTCTTCGCCCCGCTGGCCTGGCG
Organism: Streptacidiphilus jeojiensis; assembly: GCF_042510965.1. Classification (NCBI taxonomy): domain Bacteria; kingdom Bacillati; phylum Actinomycetota; class Actinomycetes; order Kitasatosporales; family Streptomycetaceae; genus Streptacidiphilus; species Streptacidiphilus jeojiensis. The sequence goes on along the minus strand of NZ_JBEUKS010000005.1, from coordinate 375,262 downwards.
GCGCCGCTACCCGGTGGGCGTGCTGATCGTCAGCGCCCTGGGCACGCTCGGCTTCATGATGGTGGGCCCGGTCCGCGGCCCGATCCTGCTGGGCTCGGGCATCGCCGTCTACACCGTCTCCTCGGCGGTGGAGCGCAGGCTGGCGCTGACCATCGGTGCGATCACGGTGCTCATCCTCGGCGGCACCAGCATGCGGCTCTCGGTGGAGGCCTGGGACGAGCCGGTCAACGCCATAGCCTTCGTCTGGACCGCGCTGGCCATCGCCGTCGGCGAGGCGGTGCGCAACCGCAGGGCGTTCGTCGCGGCGATAGAGGAGCGGGCCCGCAGGGCCGAGCACACCCGCGAGGAGGAGGCCCGCCGCCGGGTCGCCGAGGAGCGGATGCGGATCGCCCGGGAGCTGCACGACATCGTCGGGCACCACATCGCCCTGATCAACGTCCAGGCCGGGGTCGCCTCGCACCTGCTGACCAGCAGCCCGGACCAGGCCCGTGAGGCGCTGGCGCACGTCAGGGAGGCCGGACGGTCCGCCCTGGCCGAGCTGAGCGCCACCGTGACGGTGCTGCGCCAGGGCGACGAGGCCGAGGACGCCCCGCACGAGCCGACGCCCGGGCTGGACCGGCTGCCGGAGCTGCTGGAGAGCTTCGACCGGGCCGGCCTGCGGGTCAGCCGGCTGGACGAGGGCCAGCCGCGCAGCCTGCCGGCCACCGTGGACCTCACCGCCTACCGGGTGGTCCAGGAGTCCCTGACCAACGTCCGCAAGCACGCCGGCACCTCGGCGGCCCGGCTGCACCTCGCCTACCGCAGGGACCTGCTGCACATCGAGGTCGAGGACGACGGCCCGGGACCGGGCGAGCCCGGCCCCGGGACCGGTCACGGCCTGATCGGCATGCGCGAGCGGGCCGCCTCGGTGGGCGGCAGCTTCCTGGCCGGCCCCGGCCCGGCCGGCGGTTTCCGGGTGAGCGTGGACCTGCCGCTGCCCCGTGCGGCCGTCGGCCGTCGCGCCGCGAACGGGGCCGGACCCGTGGACGCCGCACAGCCGAAGCCGAGCCCTGCCGCACATGGAGCAAAATGACGATCAAGGTACTGCTCGCGGACGACCAGATCCTGGTCAGGGCCGGTCTCAAGGTCCTGGTCGACTCGGCTCCCGACCTGGAGGTGGTGGCCGAGGCCGCGACCGGGCGGCAGGCCGTGGCGCTGGCCCGGGAGGCCCGCGCCGACGTGGTGCTGATGGACATCCGGATGCCCGACATGGACGGCCTGGCCGCCACCAAGGCCATCACCGCCGACGAGGACCTGGCCGGGGTCCGGGTGCTGGTGCTGACCACCTTCGAGGTCAACGAGTACGTCTTCCAGGCGCTGCGGGCCGGGGCCAGCGGCTTCCTGGGCAAGGGCACCGAACCCGAGGACCTGCTGGACGCGATCCGGGTGGTGGCCAGGGGCGAGGCGCTGCTCTCCCCGGTGGCCACCCAGGGCCTGATCGCCCGCTTCCTGGAGCAGCCGGACCGCAGGCCCACCCCCAGTCCGGCGACCCTGTCGGCGCTCACCGACCGGGAACGGGAGATAGTCGCCCTGGTCGCCCGCGGCGGTTCCAACGACGACATCGCCGAGGAGCTGGCGGTCAGCCCGCTCACCGTGAAGACCCATGTCAGCCGCGCCCTGCTGAAGCTGGGCGCCCGCGACCGGGCCCAACTCGTGGTGCTGGCCTACGAGTCCGGCCTGGTCCGGCCCGGGGAGCGCTGAGCCGCCGCGAGACGAAACGCCAGGTCGGGGTGACGGAGGCCACATGTCCGCGGAGCGGGCGGTCTTGCCAAAACGTGGCCGGACCGTGGCAGACTGAGAGCACAAGTTACGACGTTTGCGCACTCCGGGGTCGGTGTAATTCCGAACCGGCGGTTACAGTCCGCGACCCGGCCGCTTCCAGCGGTCGGTTGACCAGGTGAAACTCCTGGACCGACGGTGAAAGTCCGGATGGGAGGCAGTGCGCTGCGGGCGTCGGGCTCGTGCTGCGCACCAGTGCAGGCCTCCGGGTTCCCCGGGCGCTTCCACTGCCTCCCGCGCCGCCCCTGCCCGTTGCTTTTCGCCCGCAATTCTCTCCCTCAGTGCCCCCGGAGCCCGCGCCAGACAGCGCGAGGAGGACCCGGTGGGCATTTTTGATGTCGGAACAGAAGCTGTTGATCAGCTGTTCTCCGTGGACGTCCGCGCGCTGCGCCTGCCGGTCCGTGTCGAGGAGAGCTGAAATGTTCACGGGAATCATCGAAGAGCTGGGTGAGGTCCTCTCGGTCGAGGACCTGGGGGACTCCTCGCGCATTCGCCTGCGCGGTCCGGTGACCACCCAGGACGCCCGCGAGGGCCAGTCCATCGCGGTCAACGGCGTCTGCCTCACCGTGCTCGACACCGACGCCCAACTCGCTTCCGTACCGGGTGAGTTCAGCGCTGACGTGATGGCCGAGACGCTGCACAGGTCGAGCCTGGGGGCGCTGGCGCCCGGCTCCCGGGTGAACCTGGAGCGGGCCATGGCGCTGGGCGCCCGGCTGGGCGGCCACCTGGTCCAGGGCCATGTGGACGGCACCGCGGTGCTGCTCTCCCGCAGCCCCGGGGAGCTCGGCGCGGACGGCGGCCCGCAGTGGGAGGTGCTGCGCTTCAGCCTCCCCGCCGCGCTCTCCCGCTACCTGGTGGACAAGGGTTCGATCACCGTGGACGGGGTCAGCCTGACCGTGGTCGAGGCCGCCGCCGACAGCTTCACCGTCAGCCTGATCCCGGCCACGCTCAGCCACACCACGCTGGGGGCCAAGCAGATCGGCGAGACGGTCAACCTGGAGGTGGACGTCCTCGCCAAGTACGTGGAGCGGCTGCTGGGCGACCGGGTCGCGCCGCAGGGTGACCCCGCATGAGCAGCCTGGTCGACGACCTCAACAGCCAGGCGTTCGTGGTGTTCGGCGAGCACATCAAGTGGTCCGACATGATCGGCAACCTGCTGGGCCTGGGCGCGCTGGCGCTGGGCTGGCGCCGCTCGGTGCTGAGCTGGCCGGTGCAGCTGCTGTCCGGCCTGGTGCTGGTCGCCGCCTACGCCTCGGCGCACCTCAGCGGCGGCGTCGGCAAGCAGGTGGTGGTCATCGTGGTGTCGCTGTGGGGCTGGCTGCAGTGGCAGCGCGGCCGCCGCGACCACGGCGAACTGGTGATCCGCTTCGCGACCTGGACCGAGCGGGCCTGGCTGGTGGTCGGCACCGCCGTCGGCACCGTCGGCGTGGCGCTGCTGTTCCAGGCCTACAACCTGTCCTGGGCGCCCTGGCAGGACGCCTACCTGTTCACCGGCACCCTGGCGGCGATGGTCGCCCAGGGCCGGGGCTGGGTGGAGTTCTGGTTCGCCTGGCTGGCCGTCGACCTGGTCGGGGTGCCGCTGGCCTTCAACAGCGGACTGGCCTTCTCGGGCCTGATCTACATCGTCTACTTCGTCCTGGTGATCGCCGGGATGCGGTCCTGGTGGCTGCGCACCCGCACGCCGCAGCCGGGAACCCCGGTCCTGGAAGGGGCAACAGCATGAGCGGCACCACCGAACTGACGCTCTACCACGGCGAGCTCTACGAAGACCTCACCCTGGACTCGGTCGAGTTCGCCATCAAGGAGATCGCCGCCGGCCGCCCGGTCGTGGTCGTCGACGACGAGGACCGCGAGAACGAGGGCGACATCGTCTTCGCGGCCGGCGCCGCCACCCCCGAGGTGATGGCCTTCACCATCCGCTACAGCTCCGGCGTGGTGTGCGTGCCGATGACCGGCGACGAGCTGGACCGGCTGCACCTGCCCCCGATGACCGCCGTCAACGAGGACCGCAAGGGCACCGCCTACGCCGTCTCGGTGGACGCCCGCGACGGGGTCAGCACCGGCATCTCCGCCGCCGACCGGGCCCGTACCGTGCGGCTGCTGGCCACCGCCGGCACCCAGCCCGGCGACCTGACCCGGCCCGGCCACGTCTTCCCGCTGCGCGCCAGGGACGGCGGGGTGCTGGAGCGCCCCGGCCACACCGAGGCCGCCGTCGACCTGGCCCGGCTGGCCGGGCTGGCGCCCGCCGGGGCCATCGCCGAGGTGGTCAACGACGACGGCACCATGGCCCGGCTGCCCGACCTGGTGCCCTTCGCCCGCCGGCACGGCCTGGCGATCATCTCCATCGAGGACCTGATCGCCTACCGGCGGCGGACCGAGCGGTCGGTCACCCGCGACTCGGTCACCGCCCTGCCCACCGCCCACGGCCCCTTCACCGCGCTCGGCTACCGCAGCGAGCCGGACGGCATCGAGCACATCGCCCTGGTGGCCGGCGGCCTGGGCGGTGACGGACGGCTCGCCGACGGCGAGGACGTACTGGTCCGGGTCCACTCCGAGTGCCTGACCGGGGACGTCTTCGGCTCGCAGCGCTGCGACTGCGGCCCGCAGCTGAACGCCGCGCTGGACCGGATAAGCGCCGAAGGCCGCGGTGTGCTGATCTACCTGCGCGGCCACGAGGGACGCGGCATCGGGCTGCTGCCCAAGCTGCGCGCCTACCAGCTCCAGGAGGCCGGACGGGACACCGTCGACGCCAACCTGGACCTGGGCCTGCCGGCGGACGCCCGCGACTACGAGGCCGCCGCGCGGATGCTGGAGGACCTGGGGGTGAAGTCGCTGCGGCTGCTCACCAACAACCCGGAGAAGCACACCGCGCTGGAGCGCTTCGGACTGGTCGTCAGCGGCCGCGAGGCCGTCGCGGTCCAGGCCGGCGAGCACAACCTGCGGTACCTGACCACCAAGCGCGACCGGATGGGGCACGAGCTGCCCTGGCTCGCGTAACCCGCACCACCGGAACACCGACAGAGGAGAACCAGGAAGATGAGCGGCGAGGGCGCACCCGTACTGAGCGTGCAGGACTGCCGGGGGCTGCGGGTCGCGGTGATCGCGTCGCTGTGGCACGAGAAGGTCATGGACGGCCTGATCGACGGCGCGCAGCGGGCCCTGAAGGAGTACGGCGTCGAGGAGCCGGAGCTGTTCCGGGTCCCGGGCAGCTTCGAGCTGCCGGTGGTGGCCAGGGGCCTGGCGGCGCGCGGCTTCAACGCCGTGGTCGCCCTCGGCGTCGTCATCAGGGGCGGTACCCCCCACTTCGACTATGTGTGCGAGGCGGCGACCATGGGGCTCACCCAGGTCTCCGTCGACACCGGCGTCCCCATCGGCTTCGGCCTGCTGACCTGCGACGACGAGCAGCAGGCGGTGGACCGCGCCGGGCTGCCCGGCTCCAAGGAGGACAAGGGCTTCGAGGCCACCAGCGCGGCGCTGTCCACGGCGGTGCTGCTGCGGCAGATCGCGACCATCAAGCACTGAATTGTTCACGTGGGGGTGCGGGGGGTCGCCCCCCGAAAGATTGGAGTACCCGGGGTTGGCCGTCCGTTCCCTGGGACGGCGACGCGGACCGGTCGGCCGACCCCGTAGGGTGGGAGCCATCATGGCGCAGAAGACATTCGAGGAGCTCTTCACCGAGCTCCAGCAGAAGGCCGTATCCGGCGAGCCGGGCTCGCGTACCGCGGAGCTGGTGGGCCTGGGCGTGCACGCGATCGGCAAGAAGGTGGTCGAAGAGGCCGCCGAGGTGTGGATGGCGGCCGAGCACGAGTCCGACGAGCGGACCGCTGAGGAGATCTCCCAGCTGCTCTACCACCTCCAGGTGATGATGGTCGCCCGCGGCCTCACCCTGCAGGACGTCTACGCCCATCTGTAACCCCCGCCCTTGAGCAGTACGGGAGCGGGGCACCGAGCACATCCGGTGCCCCGCTCCTTTCATGTCCGCATCCAGAACCGCATCCCGAACCGCATCCACTGATCCGATCCGAAAGGCACCGTTCCCATGCTGCGTATCGCCGTTCCCAACAAGGGGTCCCTCTCCGAGCCGGCGTCCGCGATGCTGCATGAGGCGGGCTACCGGCAGCGCAAGGACTCCAAGGAGCTCGTCCTCGTCGACCCGGAGAACCAGGTCGAGTTCTTCTTCCTGCGCCCCCGCGACATCGCCATCTACGTCGGTTCGGGCCGCCTCGACATCGGCATCACCGGCCGCGACCTGCTGCTGGACTCCGGCGCCGACGCCGAGGAGGTGCTGGCGCTGGGCTTCGCCGGGTCCACCTTCCGCTTCGCCGGTCCGGCCGGGGTGGCCACCGGCGTCAAGGACCTGGAGGGCCGCCGGATCGCCACCTCCTACACCGGCCTGGTCGCCCAGCACCTCGCCGACAACGGGGTCACCCCCGGCGCCCTCACCAAGTTGGACGGCGCGGTGGAGACCGCGGTGCAGCTCGGCGTCGCCGATGTGATCGCCGACGTGGTGGAGACCGGCACCAGCCTGCGCAACGCCGGGATGGAGGTCTTCGGCGAGCCGATCCTGGTCTCCGACGCGGTGGTGATCCGTCCCACCGACGCCGGTGACGACCCCCGCGCCGACCAGTTCCTGCGGCGTCTGCAGGGTGTGCTGGTGGCCCGTCGGTACGTGATGATGGACTACGACATCCGTGCCGAGCGCGTCGCGGAGGCGGTCGCGCTCACCCCCGGCCTGGAGTCGCCCACGGTCTCGCCGCTGCACAGCGAGGGCTGGGTCGCCGTGCGGTCGATGGTGCTCCGCAAGGAGGCTCAGCGCATCATGGACGACCTGTGGGCCATCGGTGCCCGCGCCATCCTGGTCACCAACATCCACGCCTGCCGGCTCTAGTCCCCGAGCCCCACCCAGCCGCATCCAGGGGGTCCGCATGACCGCCCACCCCAGCCGCACCCTGGCGATCCCGCCCCGACTGCCCACGGTCTGGCGGCCGGTGCTCACCCGCGTGGTGCTGCTGGGGCTGGCGGTGCTGAGCCTGGGCTTCTTCTGCACCGTCGCCGCGCTCGGCCCGGACGACTGGCACCGCCACGACCGGGTCGGGATCGCGGTGTGCGGACTGCTGTTCGCGCTGGTGCTCGTGGTGCTGGCGCGTCCGGCGGCGCGGGCGGACCCGCAGGGGCTCACCGTGGTGAACTTCGTCCGCAGGCGCCGGCTCGACTGGGCCGAGATCCTGGGCGTCAACCTGCGCCGCGGCGACCCCTGGGTGCTGCTCGACCTCTCCGACGGCAGCACCCTGGCGGTGGTGGCGATCCAGCCGGGCTCCGGGCTGCGGCAGGCCGTGCGGGCGGCCCGGGAGCTGCGGGCCTGCGTCGACCTCTACGGCACCGCACGCCGCGTCGAATAGGTGACCGCCGCCCGATCGGGCATCCTTGACGGACACCATGTGACCGCTCGCGAGCCTGGAGACGATAGCTCCCCGATGGAACCTCCCAGTACGTACGCCCCGACGGCCGTTGACCACCGAAGGGGCGCAACGCTGTGACCTCCGCCTGGCTGCTGCTGGGCGTGGCCCTGCTGCTGATCCTCGCCAACGGCCTCTTCGTCGCCGCCGAGTTCGCCCTGGTCACCGTGGACCGCGGGGAGGTCGCCCGGGCCGCCGCAGGCGGCGACCGCAGGGCGCGGGGCGTGCAGCGCTCGCTGCGCACCCTCTCCTTCGAGCTGTCCGGCGCCCAGCTCGGCATCACCGTCACCTCGCTGCTGGTCGGCATGCTCGCCAACCCGTCGCTGGCGAAGCTGCTCAACGGTCCGCTGACCTCGATCGGCCTGCCCGGCGGAGCGGTCCACCCGACCGCCGTGGTGGTCGGCATGCTGCTGGCCACGGTGGTGCAGATGGTGGTCGGCGAGCTGGTCCCCAAGAACTGGGCCATCTCCCGTCCGGTGCAGGTCGCCCGGGCCGTGGCCGGACCGCAGCGGCTGTTCTCCACTGTCTGCCGCCCCGTCATCCTGCTGCTCAACGGCGCCGCCAACCGCCTGGTCCGGGCGCTGGGCATGGAGCCGGCCGAGGAGCTGGCCTCCGCGCGCAGCGCCGAGGAGCTGGTGGCACTGGCCCGCCACTCCGCCAGCGAGGGCGCCCTGGAGGAGGACACCGCCGACCTGTTCGTGCGCACCCTGGGCCTGGGCGAGCTGACCGCGGAGAGCGTGATGACCCCCCGGGTCGACGTCGCCGCGCTGCAGGAGTCGGCCACCGCCGCCGACGTGCTCAACCTCACCAGGGTCACCGGGCAGTCCCGCTTCCCGGTGTACCAGCACAGCATCGACGAGGTCACCGGCATCGTCACGCTCAAGGACGCCCTGGCCGTCCCGGCCGAACGGCGCCCGGACACCACGGTGGCCGTGCTGATGTCGGATCCGCTGCTGGTCCCGGAGACGCTGCCGGCCGAGCGGCTGCTGGAACTGCTGCGCCGGCAGCACCCGATGGCGGTGGTGGTCGACGAGTACGGCGGCACCGCCGGGGTGGCCACCCTGGAGGACGTGGTCGAGGAGATGGTCGGCGAGGTGCTGGACGAGCACGACACCGGCGAGCACCCGGAGCTGCGCCCGCTGCCGCCGGTGGACGGGCACCCGGCCTGGGAGGTCGACGGCCGCTGCCGGGTGGACCAGCTGGAGGCGATCGGCCTGGACGCCCCCGACGGCCCCTACGAGACCATCGCCGGGCTGGTCGCCGACCTGCTCGGGCGGCTCCCGGAGCGGGGCGACAGCGCGGAGCTGCCGGGCTGGCGGCTGACCGTGCTGGGCATGGACCGGCACCGGACCGAGGCGGTGCTGCTGGTGCGCACCGGCGACGGCGGCGAGTGGACCGGCCGCAGGCGGGAGGAGCAGCGATGAGCGCGGTACTGCAGATCGGCTTCTCGGTGCTGCTGCTGCTCGGCAACGCCTTCTTCGTCGGCGCCGAGTTCGCCCTGGTGTCGGTGCGCCGCAGCCAGGTCCAGCCGCTGGCCGAGGCCGGCGACCGCCGGGCCCGCACCGTGGTGCACGCGCTGGAGCACGTCTCGGCGATGATGGCCGCCGCCCAACTCGGCATCACCATCTGCTCGCTGCTGCTGGGCGCGCTGGCCGAACCGGTGATCGCCCATCTGCTGGAGGGGCCGTTCCACGTGCTCGGCGTGCCGACGGAGCTGACGCATCCGCTGGCCTACGTCATCGCCCTGGCCGTGGTGGTGTTCCTGCACATGGTGGTGGGCGAGATGGTGCCCAAGAACATCGCCCTGGCCGGCCCCGAGCGGGCCGCGCTGTGGCTGGGGCCGCCGCTGGCGGGACTGGCCCGGGTGCTGGGTCCGGTGATCCGCTTCCTGAACGCCTTCGCCAACCTGCTGCTGCGGCTGCTCGGTGTGGAGATCAGGGACGAGGTGGAGTCGACGTTCACCAGTGAGCAACTGGCCCACCTGCTGCAGGACTCGCGCGAGGCCGGGCTGCTCGGCAGCACCGCGCAGGAGCGCCTGGAGGACGCCCTGGAACTGGGCCGGAGGCCGGTCAGCGAGGTGCTGATGGCGCCGGACCGGCTGGTCAGCGTGGACACCTCGGTCACCGCCCGGCAGATGGAGGAGCTGGCGGTGCGCACCGGCTTCTCCCGCTTCCCGGTGGTCGGCGGCAACGGCGCCTTCCTGGGCTACCTGCACGTCAAGGACGTGCTGGAGCTGGAGGACCGGGAGACCCCGGTCCCGCAGGAGCTGTGGCGCCGGCTGATCACCCTGCCGGAGAGCACCCCGCTGGACGACGCCCTGGCCGCGATGCGCCGGGCCACCTCCCACCTGGCCGGCGTGGTCGGCCGGGACGGGCTGCCGCTGGGCCTGGTGACCATGGAGGACGTGCTGGAGGAACTGGTCGGCGAGGTCCGGGTCTGACGGTCGGGCCCATCGGCTCGACCGGCACTCGAATGTCCTATCCTCAGGCCCACAGCTGGTGGATGATCAGTTCATAGGAACGGGGGAGAGGAACAGTATGAGCGATCGAAGACTGGAGGTCGACGGCGTCTCCAAGCGCTACGGGGACACCGTCGCGCTGAGCGGGATGACCTTCGAGGTGCGGGCCGGGGAGATCTTCGGCTTTGTCGGCAGCAACGGCGCCGGCAAGACCACGACCATGCGGATCGCACTGGGCGTGCTCGCGGCGGACGCGGGCGAGGTGCGCTGGGACGGCGTCCCGGTGACCCTGGAGACCCGCAGCAGGATCGGCTACATGCCGGAGGAGCGCGGCCTCTACCCGCGGATGAAGGTCGGCGAGCAGCTGCAGTACCTGGCCAGGCTGCACGGCCTGACCAAGGCGGACGCGGTACGGGCCACCGCCGAGTGGACCGAGCGGCTGGGCGTGGCCGGGCGGATGGGCGACGAGGTGCAGAAGCTCAGCCTGGGCAACCAGCAGCGGGTGCAGCTCGCGGCGGCGCTGGTGCACCACCCCGAGATCCTGGTCCTGGACGAGCCGTTCTCCGGGCTGGACCCGGTCGCGGTGGACGTGATGAGCGAGGTGCTGCGGGAGAAGTGCGCCGACGGCGTCCCGGTCATCTTCTCCAGCCACCAGCTGGACCTGGTCGAGCGGATCTCCGACCGGGTCGGCATCGTCCGGGCCGGCTCCATGGTCGCCGTCGGCACCGTGGCCGAGCTGCGCGCCGGCGGTACCGAGGAACTGGTGGTGGAGGCCCCGCAGGCGCCGCCGGGCTGGGCGGACGGCCTGCCCGGCATCACCGTGGTCCGCCACGAGGGCGCCCGCACCGTGCTGACCCTCGGTCAGGACGCGGACGACCAGGCGGTGCTGCGCGCCGCGATGGCCACCGGGCCGGTACGGGAGTTCGCCCGGCGGCTGCCGTCGCTGACCGAGCTGTTCCGGCACGTGGTCAGCGCCCAGGACAAGCCCGAGGAGGCGGCGGCATGATGACGCCCGACAAGCTCAGGATCGGCTCGCGCGAGGCGATCAGACTGGTGGCGGTGCGCGAGATCACCGTCCGGATCCGCAGCAAGGCCTTTCTGATCCTGCTCGGGATCACCGCGGCCGCTGCCGTCGCCATCCCGCTGATCTCCCACTACGCCAACCTCTCCAGCGGCCCCACCAGGATCGCGGTGGTGCAGCAGGACGCCGCGCTGGCCCCGACGCTGCAGGCCACCGCCGCGCAGCTGGGCCAGAAGGTCACCGTCAGCACGGTCGCCGACCATGCCACCGGGGTGGACCAGGTGAAGTCCGGCGACGTGGCGGTGCTGGCCGAGAGCGGTCCGCAGGGGATCCAGGCCACGGTGAAGAAGACACTCAGCACCCCGCTGAACCAGCTCTTCCAGGTGGTGGACCAGCAGACGGCGCTGAACGACCAGATCACCAAGCTGGGTGGCAACCCGGCCACCGTCGGCCAGGCGGTGGCCTCCACCAAGGTCCAGGTGACCGAGCTGCAGCCGGCCAAGGCGCAGAACGGGCAGCGGCTCACCATCGCCATCGGCGCGGCGCTGCTGCTGTACATGACGCTGATGTTCGTCGGGCAGTCGGTTGCCCAGGGCGTGGTCGAGGAGAAGTCCAGCCGGGTGGTCGAGCTGCTGCTCTCCACGTTGCGCCCCTGGCAGTTGCTGGCCGGCAAGGTGTTCGGCACCGGGCTGCTGGGACTGATCCAGATGCTGGTCCCGGCGGTGCTCGGGGTGGGGGTCGGCCTCGCCACCGGGGCGCTCAACCTGTCCCTGGGGAGTTCGGTCGGCACCGTGGCCTGGGCGCTGGTCTGGTACGGGGTCGGCTTCGCGCTCTACGCGCTGGTGTTCGCCGCGCTGGGGGCCACGGTGTCCCGGCAGGAGGACGTCGGCGGGCTGGTGCTGCCGGCGACGGCACCGCTGATCCTGGCCTGGGTGGTCGGCATCTCGGTGGTGCCCTCCAACCCGGAGAGCTCGCTGGTGGAGTGGCTGTCGATGGTCCCGCCGTGCGCGCCGGTGCTGATGCCGATGCGGATCGCGATGGGGGTCGCTCCGCTGTGGCAGATGCTGCTCTCACTGGTGCTGGCGATCGCCTTCAGCGTGCTGCTGCTGCGGTTCGCCGGACGCATCTACCGCAATGCGGTGCTGCGCAGCGGGGCGAGGATTCCGCTGCGGGAAGCCCTGAAGGCGGCGTAGCCGGAGCCCCCCGCGGAGGGTGGTTTCTGTGGGGCGGGGGAGCTGCGGTGGTGCATGGCTTGTCGCGCAGTTCCCCGCGCCCCTACACGTTTGCAACTGAGCCAGTTGCAGCCCCCAGGGGCGCGGGGAACTGCGCGACCAACCACGCACCTCCCGCACCCGAAAGCCGAACCTAGCTCCGCCCCTCAATGAGCTCCCCATAAGCCTGAAGCACATCAGGAAGCCGCAATGTGGCCAGGTCCTGACGGGTCGGCGGATCGGTCAGAACCGACAGGCGGAGATCGCGGTAGGCGCAGGACTTCTCGTAGAGGGTCCGCATGAAGCGGCCGTTGCCCAGGTCGTCGATCCAGCCCTCCCGCACCACATGGGTGCAGATGGAGCGCAGCTCCTCCAGGGCCTCCTCGTCCCAGAAGTCCCCGTCGCCCTCGGCCAGCGCCTGGCCGATCGCCGCCAGCTCCACCGGACGGTAGCTCGGGAAGTCCACCCGGCTGGTGAAGCGGGAGTTCAGCCCGGGGTTGGCGGCCAGCAGCCGGTTCATGCCCTCGGGGTAGCCGGCCAGGATCACCACCAGCCGGTCCCGGTTGTCCTCGGCGCGCTTCAGCAGCACCTGCAGCGCCTCGTCGCCGTAGGCGTCACCCTTGCTGTAGCCGGAGTTGGCGAGGCTGTACGCCTCGTCGATGAACAGCACCCCGTCCAGCGCCGAGTCGATCAGCTCATTGGCCTTGACCGCGGTCTGGCCGAGGAACTCGCCGACCAGGTCCGCCCGTTGGGCCTCCACCAGATGGTCGCCGGAGAGCAGCCCCAGCGCGTAGAAGACCCGGCCGAGGATCCGCGCCACCGTGGTCTTACCGGTTCCGGAGGGCCCGGAGAAGACGAAGTGGCGCTTGGGCGGCTGCACCGGCAGGCCCTGGTCGGAGCGGAGCTGGGCCATCCGCAGCTGCGCGGACAGCGCCAGCACCTGGCGTTTGACCGGTTCCATGCCGACCATCCGGTCCAGCTCGGCCAGCGCCGCCTCCAGCCGCGGCCGGTCCGGCTGGGCCATCGTCCCGGGCGGCAGCGGGGCCGCGGACTGGGCCGCGCGGTGCCGGGCGCCGGCGCTCAGCTCGGTGTCCCGGTCCTCCCGCCCCTCGGGGTCCTCCCCGCGCCGCTCGGGGCCCGGGGGGCCGTCGGGATCGACCGGCAGCGGACCGGCTCCGCCGCCGAAGTCGCCGAGGTCCGTGCCGCCGAGCTCGCCGCTGCCGAAGTCGCCCTCGCCGAAGCCCTCGGCTCCGCTCTCGTCCCCGTCCAACAGGCCCGTGGTGTACGGCCCGTCGAGCGGGTCGCCGCCGTCGCCGTCCAGCCCGGCGACGACCTCGGGGCCCTCGGCGTAGGCGTCGAAGAAGGTGGGTTCGAACGGGCCCTCGCCGCCCGGCGACCCCAGCGGGTCCGGCTGTCCCTGGCCGCCTCCGCTGGCGTGGCGGGGGCGCTGCGGGGTGGGCGGGGCCGGGGCCTCCAGCATCGCCGGGTCCACGCCGTCCTCGGCGGTGATCGCGGCCAGCCTGGCGGCGGTGTCCATGAAGCCGGGGTCGACCCGGTGCACCGCCCGGTACAGCGACAGCGCCGCCGCGCTGCGCCCGCCGCCCTCGTAGGCCCGGGCCAGCCAGTAGCGCAGCTCCTTGCGCTGCGGCTGCTCCGAGCGGCACCGCGCCAGCGAGCCGGCCAGCGGGAGCTCGGCCTGGCCGCACATGTCCAGGCGGACCCTGGCCATGCCGCCGAACAGCCCTGCCTCGATGCCCAGCAGCGGGTCGTCGAGCAGGCTGTCGGTGTCCCGGATCAGCTGCTCCCAGTCCTTCAGCAGATAGGAGCGGCAGGCGTGCAGGAACCGCACCGAGCGGTCCTGCTCGCGCGGCGGGCAGTCGGCCAGCGCCTGCTCCAGCTCGGTCAGGTGCCGGCCGTCGAGCCAGTGCGAGGCGTGCGCCAGGGCGAGGTCCCTGGCGTCCTCCAGCACCGGCTGCACCCACCAGCCGAGCCAGTACCAGGAGCTCAGCGGACGGCGGTGGAGCCGGCGCTGCTCGCCGAAGCGGTCCCGGTGGCGGTGCATGGCCAGCAGGGCGGCCGAGGTCTCGGAGCGCAGGGCGTGCAGCCCGAGCCAGGCGTCGGCCATGCCCGGGTCGATCCGCACGGCGGAGCGGAACTCCTCCTCGGCGCGGGTGTAGGCCCCCGCGATGTAGGCGTCCATGGCGCGAAGCCAGGCTCGGTCGGCCAGGCTGCGGGTTCGCCTGCCCTCAGTGTCCTCAGTCCCCACCGGTCAGTCCCCCTGCTGTGCGCGGCTGTGCCGGTCACCGAGCGCGGGCCGCGGGCCGTCCCCCCTTTGGAAGACCCGGACGGTCAAAGCTCCATGACGATCCGTCGGCGCGTAGATGTCGCATCCGCGCCTGTGGGCATCGTACCGGTGCGGTGCTGATCCGGAAGGGTGCCGGAAGGGTCGGCAGGGGCGGGGGAGCGGTATGCGTGGCCGGAAACGCTCGCACCGGGGGCCCCGGATCACTCTGAGTGATCTTCACGCGGCCCGGCCGGGCGGTACGGCGGTCCGGGCGGCGGAGTGACGGCGGGTGACCGTTCCGGGGCCGGGAATGAGTATCGCCAACCCTACTGAGCTGCTCGGAAGCCACGGGGGAACGGCTTCCGAGCAACCCAGCAGGGCTGGCGATCACTCCTGGCGACCGTGGTGGGAACAACGGCCGACCGGTACTCTCAGGGGGCGCAGGCGAGTTCCGCTCTGCGTTGAGAAGAACGTAGTTGCTGTCGAGGCAGCAGGTCAAGAGCCTATGGAGGCCCTGGGTCGGGCCTGTGCCTCCGGCCCGATCCGACGACGCCTCCGGTGGACCGCAGGTGAATTGGCTGGGAGTCAGGTCATGGCCCCCCGGCTCGGATGATTACCCAACGTTACCGACCGGGCGGTATGTGTCCGGCCATGCTTCCGGTCGCCGTCGGGTCGTGGCGACATGTCGACGCCGCCGACGCGGAAGGTCGCTGGAGGGCCGCTGGAGGGCCGAGGTCCGGTGCTGGTGACGCCGGGCCGGGAATGGGGCATACTCACCTCGGCGCAGGTTAACGCACGTTCACTGAGACCCGGTGGACGCCGTCCCGACCGGCCGGCACGCCCCGCGATCCCGGCGGCGCTCCGGTCGCGGAGTGCAGGATGCAGGAGGCACGATCCCACCATGAGTCAGCCGATCCGTCCCGTGAAGACGATGGACCGTCAGCTCCCCAGCGAGGAGGCCGCCGACCTGCTGGCGCTGACCCGTGAGCTGGTCGACCGCGAGCTGGCCCCGGCCGCCGCCGAGGAGGAGGCCGAGGGCCGCTTCCCGCGCGAGGCGGTGCGGCTGCTGGGCCGGTCCGGACTGCTGGGCCTGCCCTACCCCGAGGAGTACGGCGGCGGCGGGCAGCCCTACGAGGTGTACCTGCAGGTGCTGGAGGAGCTGGCGGCCGGACGGCTCACCGTCGGCATGGGCGTCAGCGTGCACACCCTCGCCTGCCACGCGCTGGCCACCTTCGGCAGCGAGCAGCAGAAGCAGGACTGGCTGCCGGACCTGCTGGGCGGCGAACTGCTGGGCGCCTACTGCCTCTCCGAGCCGCAGTCCGGCTCCGACGCCGCCGCGCTGACCACCCGGGCGGTGCGCGAGGGCGACCACTACCGGGTCTCCGGGACCAAGGCCTGGATCACCCACGGCGGGGTCGCCGACTTCTACAGCACCATGGTCCGCACCGGCGGTCCGGGCGCGGCCGGCATCAGCGTGCTGCTGATCCCCGCGGACACGGCCGGTGTCTCGGCCGACGCCCCGGAGCGCAAGATGGGCCTCAAGGGGTCGCCGACCGCCCAGGTGCACTTCGACGGGGCCGAGGTGCCGGCCGAGCGGCTGATCGGCGACGAGGGGCAGGGCTTCTCCATCGCCCTGTCCGCGCTGGACTCCGGCCGCCTGGGCATCGCCGCCTGCGCGGTCGGCGTCGCCAGGGCGGCACTCGATTACGCCGTGGAGTACGCCAGGACCAGGACCCAGTTCGGCCGCCCGATCGCCGAGTTCCAGGGGCTGTCCTTCATGCTCGCGGACATGGCGACGGCGGTGGAGGCCGGCCGGGCGCTCTACCTGTCGGCGGCCCGGCGCCGTGACGCCGGACTCGCCTTCGGCAAGGAGGCCGCGATGGCCAAGCTGTTCTGCACCGACGCCGCGATGCGGGTCACCACCGACGCGGTCCAGGTGCTCGGCGGCTACGGCTACACCGCCGACCACCCGGTCGAGCGCTACATGCGCGAGGCCAAGGTGCTGCAGATCGTGGAGGGCACCAACCAGATCCAGCGCATGGTGATCGGACGCAGGCTGACCGGGGCCTGACCGGCCCTCAGCGCTGCCGCTGGGCGGGGATCCTGACCCGTACCGGCCGCGATCCGGGGCCGCCGACGTGGGAGAACGGCTGGCGGCGCCAGTCCAGCTCCGGCGGCAGCGCCAGCAGGGCCTCCAGCGAGGGCTCCGGGTCGAAGTCCGGCTCGTCCTCGAGGTCGTCGGCGTCGTCCACGGGACGGCCCGAACCGGCGCAGACGGCGGGGGAGAAGGGGTGCCAGGCGGTCGGCAGCGTCGCGTGCTGGGGGAACCGCTCCTCGTCGCCGAGCAGGGCGATCGGGCGGTCGCACTCCGGGCAGCGGAGCCGCAGGATGTCCCAGGTCTCACCGTCTCCGGGGTCGATGCCCGGCAGCGCCTCGGGCGCCGGATCGACGGCAGGAGTCAGCTCATCAGTGGCAGACATGTGATCCCCCTCGATGAAGGAAGGCGACGGCCCGGCTGTGAGCGGGGCTCCGATCGCCGACTGGTGCACCCCTCCCGCGTCCGGTGCGCCGCAACGACGGAGCACCGACGGAATCACGGAGGAGTCACAGGCAGAACTTCCCAGCGGGATATGCGGCTAACCCTGCCGGGGACCTTCCCTCGTGCAGGTCACTGTGGCCTTCGTCACACCCGGGCGGTCCAGCCCGTCGGCGTTCGCCCCCCGGTTCGGATAGCCTCGCGTCTCGTGGAGGAACTGGATCGTCAGATCGTGCAGCTGCTCGTCGCCGACGGGCGGATGAGCTACACCGACCTGGGCAAGGCCACCGGCCTGTCCACCTCGGCGGTGCACCAGCGGGTGCGCCGCCTGGAGCAGCGCGGGGTGATCCGCGGCTACGCCGCGATCGTCGACCCGGAGTCCGTCGGTCTGCCGCTGACCGCGTTCATCTCGGTCAAGCCCTTCGACCCCAGCGCACCGGACGACGTCCCGGACCGGCTGGCCGCGCTGGAGGAGATCGAGGCCTGCCACAGCGTGGCCGGTGACGAGAACTACATCCTGAAGATCCGGGTCTCCGCCCCCGGCGACCTGGAGCACCTGCTGGCCCGGATCCGCTCCGCCGCGGGCGTCTCCACCCGTACCACCGTGGTGCTCAGCACCCCGTACGAGGCCCGTCCGCCGCGGCTGGGATAGGGCGGGGCCGGGGTGGCGCAAACCCGCACATCCCGGTCGGGCAGACTGATGCCATGCACCCAGCCCCCGCCCTCCCCGCCCCCGAAGAGCCCGCCGTACGCACCGTCCTGCTGCGCGGCGGCGACGTCTACAGCCCGGCCGACCCGTTCGCCAGTGCGCTGCTGGTGCAGGACGGGCAGGTCGCCTGGGTGGGCTCGGACGGCGCGGCCGAGAGCTACGCCAGGGACGCGGACCTGGTGGTGGACCTGGACGGCGCGCTGGTCACCCCGGCCTTCGTGGACGCCCATGTGCACGCCACCGCCACCGGGTTGGCGCTGACCGGGCTGGACCTCACCGGCTGCCCGGACCTGGCCGAGGCGCTGCGCCGGATCACCGCCTTCGTCCGGGCCCAGCCCGCGGCGGACCGCGAGCGCGGCGTGCTGATGGGGCACGGCTGGGACGAGACCGGCTGGCCGGAGGGTCGTCCGCCGACCCTGGCCGAGCTGGACCGCGCCTGCGAGGGCGCCGCCGTCTACCTCTCCCGCACCGACGTCCACTCCGCACTGGCCTCCACGGCGCTCAGAGCACTCGTCGGCGCGGAACTGGCCGCGCACGCCGGGTACGACGCCGACGCGCCGCTCAGCCGTGCCGCGCACCATGCCGTGCGCCGGGTCGCGTTGGCCCGGCAGACCCCGCAGCAGCGCGACGCCGCGCAGCGGGCGATGCTGCGCCGGGCCGCCGAGCTCGGCATCGGCGCGGTGCACGAGTGCGCCGGCCCCGACATCTCCTCGCCCGAGGACCTGACCGCGCTGCTCGCCCTGGCCGGCGGCGGTGCCGAAGCGGCGGCCCGCCCTGAGGTCTTCGGCTACTGGGGCGAGCTGGGCGCCGTGGACACCGCCCGCCGGCTGG
Source organism: Streptacidiphilus jeojiensis (assembly GCF_042510965.1). Classification (NCBI taxonomy): domain Bacteria; kingdom Bacillati; phylum Actinomycetota; class Actinomycetes; order Kitasatosporales; family Streptomycetaceae; genus Streptacidiphilus; species Streptacidiphilus jeojiensis. The sequence continues at coordinate 356,938 of NZ_JBEUKS010000005.1, read as the reverse complement.
GCGCGGTCGGCGCCGGCGGCGACCTCTTCGTGGACGGTGCGGTCGGCTCGCACACCGCCTGCCTGCACCACCCCTACAGCGACGCCGCGGACCTGGACGGCGCCGCCTATCTGACGGCCGATCAGATCGCCGGCCATGTCACCGCCTGCACCGAGGCCGGGATGCAGGCCGGCTTCCACGCCATCGGCGACGCCGCGCTGGCGGCCGTGGTCGAGGGGGTGCGCGCGGCGGCCGGCAAGCTCGGCATCGCCGCGGTCCGGGCGCTGCGGCACCGGGTGGAGCACGCCGAACTGCTGGACGCCGACGCCGTCGCGGCCTTCGCCGACCTGGGCCTGACCGCGTCGGTGCAGCCGGCCTTCGACGCCGCCTGGGGCGGCGCGGAGGGGATGTACGCCACCCGGCTGGGCGCCGAGCGGGCCCGGGCGATGAACCCGTTCGCGGCGATGGTCAGGGCCGGGGTGCCGCTGGCCTTCGGCTCGGACGCCCCGGTCACCCCTCTGGACCCCTGGGGCACCGTCCGCGCGGCCGCCTTCCACCGCACCCCCGAACACCGGGTCTCGGTGCGCGCCGCCTTCACCGCGCATACCCGCGGCGGCTGGCGGGCGCTGGGACGCGACGACGCCGGGGTGCTGGTGCCGGGCGCGCCGGCCAGCTACGCCGTCTGGGCGCCGACCGACCTGGTGGTGCAGGCCCCCGACGAGCGGGTGGCCAACTGGTCCACCGACCCCCGTTCGGGGGTGCCTGGCCTGCCCGACCTCACCCCGGGCGGCCCGGTGCCGCACTGCCTGGCGACCGTGGTGCGCGGCCGGACCGCCCATCTGGCCGGCTGAGGACTCCGCCCCGGCCCTGCTGAGCCGTCCTGCTCCGCCGTCCGAGTGGTCACCGGTGTCCGGATACCGCCGAACGGCGGGTGTCCCGGGCGCCGCTGCGGCCCCGTTTCATCCGCTCTGACCTGCATCTTTACCATGTTTTGGCAGGTCGGGGGGCGGTTGACACCGGACCGGCGTCGGCGAGTAGGTTCGGCCGCGTCCACCTTCCGGAATCCTCCGCAGGACCGACCGATCGGAACTCCCCCCACGCAAAACCCGGAACCACGACTGGGCCACAGTGCGGCGTCCCCGGATGCCGACAGGCAGCCAGGTCCAGTGGCTCGAGGTCCGGGGAGCGCGGGCGCCGGCAGGCCAACCGGGTCCGGTCGGCAGGTGCGACCCGGGCACGGCTCGGACGCTCAGTAGACAACGGCCTTCGGTCGATCCGCATCCAGCGGGCCCCGGGTCGGACCGAAGAGCGTTCGGGCCGCGCCCGTCGGCATGCCCCGTGCCGGGCGCCGGCCCCCGTCGAGCGGGACACTGGGATGCACAGACGCCCATGTGAACGGGGTGACCGCGATGTCCGCTGCTGCGTCCCCGGACGGCGAGGACCGCTACTGGACCACCGCCCGGGTGGTGATCGCAATGCTGCTGGGCGCCCTGGCGGTGGCCGGGCTGAGCTACGCCGGCACCCATCTGAACGCCGACCGGACCACGCCGGCGGCCGACGGGGCCATGGCCGTCCCCGGGCGGGGCGACTGCGTGACCGCCCAGGTGGTCCCGGCGACCGTCGGCGGTGCGCGGCAGGTCGACTGCTGGTCCGGGCAGGCCCGCTACACGGTCGTGCAGACGTTTCCGGCCAGTACCGACCCGAACGCCTGCGCCGATGTGCCCGGCAGCGAGTTCGCGCTGCTGCAGCGCACCAGCGCGACCGGCCCGGTCAATGTGCTCTGCGTGGAACCCCTGCATGTGGTGCCACGTTGGGAGGGCGAGTGAGCAGGCCGGATAACAACTTGGGTAGGTAAGAGGCGCCACGGGTCGCCCTGGGCGCCGACGGCCCGTTTTCACGCTGTACCGTCGTCGCACGCCGTGTGTTCCGACGCACGGCGCGAAACCGTAACTCCGAGCGTGAGTGAGTGTGGCGCCCGTGGCCCAAGCAGTCGACCCCGGAGGCGCTGTCGCCGTCCCGGACCGGCCCGAGGCCGCCGAGGGCGCCGACGCGGCTGCTCCGTCCCGGCTCCGCCGCCGGCTGGCGGCCGTCCGCGCCGGGCTGCCGCGCACCGGGCTGGCCATGCTCTGCGGTGTGCTGCTGGCGCTGTCCTTCCCGCCGTACGGACTGTGGCCGCTGTCGTTGCTCGCGGTGGCCGGGCTGGCCCTGCTGACGCACCGGCGGACCGCACGGCAGGCCGCCTGGACCGGGTTCGCCTTCGGCGCGCCCTTCCTGATCTGGCTGCTGTTCTGGCTCAATGTCATCGGCCCGGACGCCTGGCTGCTGCTGGCCCTGTTCGAGTCGCTGTTCCTTGCGGCGATGGCCGCGGGCCAGGCGGTCACCTCCCGGCTGCCGGGCTGGCCGCTGTGGACCGCCTGCCTGTGGGTGACCCAGGAGTGGGCCAGGGACCGGGTGCCGCTGGGCGGTTTCCCCTGGGGACGGCTGGCCTTCGCCAACACCTCCTCCCCGTACACCCCGCTCGCCGCCATCGGCGGGGCGCCGCTGGTGACCTTCGCGGTGGCGCTGAGCGGGGCGCTGCTGGCCGCCGCGGTGCTCGCGGTGGCCCGGCGCGGCTCCGACGGCCGCTGGCGGCTGCGGGCCCTGGCCGCGGTGGCGCTGGGCGCGGCCGCCGGAGTGGTCGGCTACGCGGTGCCGATCCCGACCGCGGGGACCACCGCCGGGGGTCCGGCCAGCGCCGAGATCGCGGTGATCCAGGGCAATGTCCCGCACGCCGGGATGGACTTCCTGGGCCGTCCGATGCAGGTGCTGCAGAACCACGTCCAGGCCACCCTGGCGCTGGCGCAGCAGGTGGCGGAGGGCAAGAAGGCCAAGCCGCAGCTGGTGATCTGGCCGGAGAACTCCTCCGACGTCAACCCCTACACCACCCCCGAGGCCTACGCCGCCATCCAGCAGGCGGTCGACGCCATCGGGGTCCCGATCCTGGTCGGCGCCCTGGTGGACGGTCCGGACGCGCAGCACGTGCAGAACGAGGGCATCGTCTGGGCGCCGTCGACCGCGGCCGTGCCGGGGCCCGGTGCGCACTACACCAAGCAGCACCCGGTGCCCTTCGGCGAGTACGTGCCGTTCCGCTCGGTGCTCTCGAAGTACATCACCCGGCTGCAGCGGGTCGCCCGTGACTTCGCCAAGGGCACCAGCACCGGAATCCTCCAGGTCGGCCCCGCCAGGATCGGCGACGTCATCTGCTTCGAGGTGGCCTACGACGGCATCGTCGACGACGCGGTCAGCAAGGGCGGCCGGGTCCTGGTGGTGCAGACGAACAACGCCACCTACGAGCACACCGACCAGCCCGACCAGCAGTTCGCCATGTCGCGGCTGCGGGCCGTCGAGCACGGCCGGGCCGTGGTGATCGCCGCCACCAGCGGGATCAGCGCGGTGATCGAACCGGACGGCAGCGTCGAGCAGCGGAGCGAGCTGGCGACTGCGGCCGAACTGGAGGCGGACGTGCCTCTCCGGGACACCCTCACCGTGGCGGACCGTGTCGGTGCGGCACCGGAATGGGTTCTCTCCATAGCGGGACTGCTCGCGGTCGGCGCCGCGGTCGGCATCTCCACCGCGCGCCGGCGCCGCAGTACCCGCACCGACTGACGAACACCGAACCAATGACGCTGCTGACAAAGGGGCCGGTCCGTGACGGACAGCACCACTGAGGTCCACCGGACCTTCGGTGACCTGGGCAAGATCCTGGTGATCATCCCGACGTACAACGAGATCGAGAACATCGGGCGGATCACCTCCCGGGTGCGCGCCGCCGTGCCCGAGGCGCACATCCTGGTGGCCGACGACAACAGCCCGGACGGGACCGGCCGGGCCGCCGACGAGCTGGCCGGCTCGGACCCCAACCTCCAGGTGCTGCACCGCAAGGGCAAGGAGGGCCTGGGCGCCGCCTACCTGGCCGGCTTCCGCTGGGGCATCGACAACGGCTACGACGTCCTGGTGGAGATGGACGCCGACGGCTCGCACCAGCCGGAGCAGCTGCCGCGGCTGCTGACCGCGCTGCGCGGCGCCGACCTGGTGCTGGGCTCGCGCTGGGTCACCGGCGGCGAGGTGGTCAACTGGCCGAAGAGCCGCGAGTTCCTCTCCCGCGGCGGCAGCCTCTACTCGCGGCTGATGCTGCGGGTGCCGATCCGCGACGTCACCGGCGGCTACCGGGCCTTCCGCAAGCAGACCCTGCTGGGCCTGGGCATGAGCGAGGTCGCGTCCCAGGGCTACTGCTTCCAGGTCGACCTGGCCTGGCGCGCGGTGCGGGCCGGCTTCAAGGTCACCGAGGTGCCGATCACCTTCGTCGAGCGCGAGTTCGGCGCCAGCAAGATGAGCAACAAGATCGTGGTGGAGGCACTGGGCCGGGTCACCTCCTGGGGCGTCAACAGCAGGCTGGGGCGGATCCCGGCCCCCACCCCCGACCGGGAGGCGTAGCTCCGGGTGCGGCGCGGGCGGGCGGCGCGGCGCTGCGGCGGAACGAGCGTCCGGGCCCGTACGTTGACCAGGGTGTATCAGCATGCGAGCCCGAAGGAATGGACAGCGCCGTGAGCCAGGTAGGACCCGACCCCGGGATCGTCCGTCCCCGCCCGCGCGGGCTGCGCCGGTACCTGCCGCTGGCGGTCGCGGCCTGGGTGGTGCTGGAGATCTGGCTGCTGATCCTGCTGGCCGGGGTGATCGGCGGGTTCGGGGTGCTCTGCTACCTGGTGGTCTCGGCGCTGCTGGGCGGCTGGGTGATCAAGCGGGCCGGCCTGAAGGCGTTGCGGGCCACCACGGCGGGGCTGCGGGGCGGGGTGTACCCGGCCGAGGGCGGGGACCCGATCGCCAAGGAGACCCGCACCGCGGTCACCATCGCCGGCGGGCTGCTGCTGGTGCTCCCGGGGATCCTCTCCGAGCTGCTGGCCCTCGGCTGTCTCTTCCCGCCCACCGCGGGGGTGCTGCGCAGGCTGCCGGAACGGTGGCTGCGGCGGCCCGGGACTCCGCTGGGGGACGCCTTCCGGCTCCAGGAGCAGCTCCGGATCCATCGGCCTGACGGCAAGGTGGTGCAGGGCGAGGTGGTGGATCCGGCCGAGGATCCGCTGCGCAAGCGGGACGATCCCTACGGGTACGGCGGGTCCCGGGATCAGCTGCACTAGGTTCAGGTGCCGGCAGTAGGTGGTTGGTCGCGCAGTTCCCCGCGCCCCTAGGGTGCTGCAACTTGCCCGCAGCGGTTCAGTTGCAGGACCCGGACACACGGCAGGGCCCGGGACGCAGCACCTGGTGGTGGCGCTGCGACCCGGGCCCTGCCGTGCCGCCCCGGACGGGTCAGGCGGACTTGCGGTTGTCGCGGGGGTGGACGGCGATGTTCATACCGCCGGACCGCAGGACTGCGAGCCGTTCGGCGAGCACCTCCTCCAGTTCCTCACGGGTACGCCGCTCCATCAGCATGTCCCAATGCGTACGGGCGGGCTTGGCCTTCTTTTCCTCTGGTTCGTCGCCGTCGAGCAGTAGTGCCTCGCTGCCGCAGAAGCGGCACTCCCACACGGTCGGGATCTCGGCCTCTACGGAGAACGGGACCTCGAAGCGGTGCCCGTTCGTACATGCGTACTCGACGGTCTGGCGCGGGGCCAGGTCGATGCCGCGGTCGGTCTCGTAGCTGGTGGCCCCGAGTCGCGTGCCGCGGAGAGCTCGCTCACTCATGAATCGTGCCTCCCGGGCTTATGGCCCACAGGACTGGATGTCGCTGTCTTCGTCGGTTGGTGCAACGTGCGGCAACCGTCGAAGATTCCCGTTCGGGAGATACGTCTTCCGTCGTGCCGCCCCTGTTTGTACCCACACCTGCCCGAATTGTCACATCTCAACGTGAATATCACCCTCAGTTGCCGACTTTTTGCGTGCCGTCACGGTGCCGGTGTGGATTTCCCGGCGTACACTACCGGCCGCCGCCGACCTGGACCGGGCCGGGCTGCCCGGGCCAGGCACCGCGCTCGATCAGTACGTCGCGCAGGACGTCGACCCGGTCCGCCATGATCCCGTCCACGCCGAGGTCCAGCAGTTCGTGCATCTCCTCGGCCCGGTCGACGGTCCAGACATGGACCTGGAGGCCCAGTCCGTGGGCCGCGCGCAGGAAGGGGCGGTCGACCACCGGCACCCCGGAGGCCGGCCAGCGCACCGGGACCTGGACGCAGACCGTCTGCCTGCGGGCGGCGGCCCCGAGCAGCCGGTCCACCGGGACCGGGCCGCTGAGCGAGCGCAGTCGCAGGCCCAGCACCCCGCGCGGGGAGAGCGCCACGGCCAGCCGGGGTCCGGCGGCGGCGCGGACCGCGGCGAGCCGGCCGTCGGAGAAGGAGCCGACGCAGACCCGGTCCCAGGCGGCGGTCCTGCGGATGGTGTCGGCCAGCGGCCGGACCGCACCGGGCGCCTTGACGTCGATGCTGAAGCGGGCCTCGGGGAAGGCGGCGAGGAGTTCGTCCAGGCGCGGGATCGGCTCGCGTCCGGCGATGCGCGCGGCCGAGACGGTGCGCCAGGGCAGCGCGGCGACGGCGCCGGAGCTGTCGGTGACCCGGTCCAGGCGGCTGTCGTGGAAGGCGACCAGGACGCCGTCGGCGGTGGCGTGGACGTCGGTCTCCAGATAGCGGTAGCCGAGTGCGACCGCGCGGGCGAAGGCCGCCATGGAGTTCTCCGGACCGCCGAGGGCGCCGCCCCGGTGCGCGAAGGCGAGCGGTCCCGGATGGTCCAGGAAGGGGTGGCGCGGCAGACGGCGGCTGGTCACGGGCGCTCCATCGGTCCGGGGTGAAGCTGCGAGAAGTATGCAGCCTGGAGCACGTGTAAGGGGACCGGTGACAGATCCTCAGCCGACGTTCATTCTCTTCAAGGCTGGTTGTCAGTCCCTGCTGCGAGACTCTGTGCCATGTCGGCGAGCAGGTTCCCGCAGGAACTCCTCCGTGCCCAGCGTCAGGTCTGGGCCAGCGAGGCGGCTTCGCGTGCCTTCGTGCTGGCGGGGCCGGACAGCCCGGTGGCGCAGTGGCCGCTGCCGCGGCAGGAGGAGTACCGCCGCCTGCGCGCGGCGCACGAGCAGGCGCTGCGCGCCGTCCGTGAACATCCGCTGATGGTCGACGCGATCGAGGACCACCACTGGGCGGCGACGATACAGGCGCTCTCCGCCGCGGCGCGGGCCGAGGAGCGGATGGCGGCAGCCTGAACGCGGCGGGCCCCGGCGTGGCCGGGGCCCGAAGGGTGAGCAGCAGTCCTGAGCAGCAATTCTTGAGCAGCAGTCAGAGCAGTGGCAGCGCCGTGGTGATGGGCTGGGTGATCTCGCCGGTGCGCTCCTCGGGGCTCTCCGCTGCGGGGGCCGGGCGGTCCTGGTCCAGCGAGGCCGGGATCGGCGGCGGCGTGCTGTCGAGGGGCGTCTTGGCCAGCACCGGCGCCGCCGCGGCCTCGGTGCGGCTGTCGGCATGCGGCAGCAGGGCGATCACCGCGTCGCGCTGGTCCGCCGGGGTCTCCTCGTCCAGCGGGTCCGGCGCGGCCGGGACCTGGATCCGTACCGGCGGATTGGTGCCGAGCCTGGCGTAGCCGCGTCCGGCCGGGGTGTGGCTGGAGGGGGTGATGTCCAGCGGAACGCCGAGGGCCTCCGGGGCGAGGTCGGGGTCGAGCGCGCCCAGCACCACCCGGGCGCGGGTGGCCGACCGCACCGTCGGCTTGATCCGGTCCAGCGCCTCCAGGCGGTCCGCGACCACCACGGTGACGTGGGCGGTGCGGCCGTGCCGCAGCGGGAACTCCAGCAGGTCCTGCGGGTCCGGGCGGTTCTCGGCCTGGGCCAGCTCGCTCAGCTCGGCCGGATGGTCCAGCAGCAGCCACAGCGGCCGGACGGTGTCGGCGGGCGGCGCCTCGCCGGTGCGCTTGGCCAGGTTGTGGGCGTCCAGCCGGCGCTGGGTCTCGTGCACGGCCCACTCCAGGGCGGCCAGTGCGCCGTGCAGGCTGGTCTCGACGGTGTGCACGCCGGGGCGTCCCACCAGGCAGGCGTGCTCGCCGGTGCCGGCGCCGTCGATGACCACGATGTCGCCGTGCGGCAGCGCCTGCAGGGCCAGCGAGCGCAGCAGGGTGGAGGTGCCGTGGCCGTGGGTGCCCAGCGCCAGCAGGTGCGGCTCGCTGGAGCGGGGGCCGGTGCGCCAGAGCACCGGGGGCTGGTGCGCGGTGCCGGAGCCCTGGCGCACCGGGATCATCCGGTTGGTGCTGGTGGTGTCGGTGAACCCGAGCACGATCTCGCCGTTGGCGGTGACGTAGGGCTGCGCGGTGATGTCGGTGGGCAGCGGGGCCAGGGCGGCGACCTGGAGGTGGTTGGTCTCCTCGTCCCAGGTGAAGCGGTATTCGCGGCTGCGGCCGGCCTTGCTGTGCACCACGTGTTCGATACGGGCCCTGGCGTGCGGCTCGGTGTCGGTGAAGTAGGCGGGGTAGCGCAGGTCCAGTGCGGCCAGCCGGCCCTCGCCGTCGAACTCCCAGGAGTTGAAGGCGGCCTTGAAGTCCCCGCCGTGGCTGTACATCGGGCTGGGGTCGGACTCGTGCACCAGGTAGGGGGTGAGCGCGGTGTAGATGGCGCCCAGCTTCAGCTGGCTGGTGTCCGGTGCCGGTTCGGGGGCCGGGGAACGGTCGCGGCCCGCCCAGGCCGCGCTGCCCATCAGGGTCAGCAGGGCCAGCAGCGGGCCGTAGGGGAGCAGGGCGACGGCGGCGAGGACGGCGATGGCGAGCAGCACGGCCGGACCGCGGCGGTCCTTGGGCAGATTGCCCCACCAGTTCTTGGTCCAGCGCCCGTGTGCGCGCAGGCCGCGGCCGATGGTGATCAGCGGACCGAACATGTCGGCGGCGTGGTCGCCGGCGGTGCGTGCGAACTCGCGCCCCCGGGTGAGGTGGTCGTTCAGGGTCATCGGTGTCTCTCCGGCAAGGGGCAGGCAGGGGCGCGGTTCGGCGGCGGGGGCGGTCGGGGCCTCGGTCAGAACTTGATGCCGCCGAGCAGGCTGGCCAGGCTCTGGCCGCCGGCCTTGATGCTCGGGGCGATGGCGGTCCCTGCCAGGTAGAAGCCGAACAACGCGCAGACCAGCGCATGCGAGATCTTCATGCCGTCCTTGCGGAAGAACAGGAAGGCGATGATGCCGAGCAGGACGACTCCGGAGATGGAGAGGATCACGGTGGGCTCCTCGAAGTGCGGGGACGGGTGTCGGGACGACGCCGTGGGATGGCGGGTGTCAGTCAGGATCCGATCACATTCAGCACCCTTATGGTGACAAAAAGTAATAGATGATGGATAGGAGCAAATGGGTGGATTCTTCTCGAAGCCGCAACCAAGCACCCCGCTGAGCTGCGCATTGGCCTTCCCGAGCTGATGCTGTCCGCCGCTCCGGCCCGGTTATGTGCGGCGCGCTGGATGTTCGCCCGTTCGGGTGTCGGCAGCCCGGAATCCGACCGCATCGTGGGACGCGGGGAGGGGCGTGCGGAGCGCCCGGACCCGGCAGAATGGCGTCGCTCGCACTGTCGTGCGTGCGGGTCCGGAGCGACGACCGAGGAGAAGCGGAATGAACGAGTCTGTGGACGGTGGCACTGCCGACGGCGGCGCGGTCGACCCCGAGCTGGTCGAGCTGGCCGCGCGGGTCTTCGACGCGGCCAGAGCGGGGGACGCCCCCGCACTGGCGGCCTACGTGGACGCCGGAGCCCCCGCCGACCTCTGCAACGACCGGGGCGACACCCTGGTGATGCTCGCCGCCTACCACGGCCATGCCGAGGCGGTGCGGACCCTGCTGGAGCGGGGCGCGGACGCCAACCGTGCCAACGACCGCGGGCAGACCCCGCTGGCCGGTGCCGTGTTCAAGGGCGAGGACGCGGTGATAGAGGCGCTGCTGGCCGGCGGAGCCGATCCGCACGCGGGACAGCCCTCGGCCGCCGCCACCGCCGAGATGTTCGGACGCACGGCCCTGGTGGAGCGGTTCACAGCGCTCTGAGCGGCCCGATTACCATTTCCGAATGGACATTCGAGCCGTGGGCTACGCCCATCCCGACGCCCAGCGCCTCATCGCGGAGGTCCAGCAGGAGTACGTGCGACGCTACGGCGACGTCGACCTGAGCCCGGTCGACCCGGCCCAGTTCGACCCGCCGCAGGGCCTGTTCGCGGTGGTGTACGACGCCGACGGCACCCCGGTGGGGACGGGGGCCTGGCGGGCCCGCGAGGCCGGCGAGCCCGGTCTCGCGGACGGCGACGCCGAGCTCAAGCGGATGTACACGGTGCCCTCCGCCCGGGGGCGCGGGCTGGCCAGGGCCATGCTGCGGTTCCTGGAGCAGGAGGCCGGCCGGGCCGGTCGGCTGCGGCTGGTCCTGGAGACCGGCACCGAGCAGCCCGAGGCGCTGGCGCTCTACGCCTCCGAGGGCTACCTGCCCACGGAGAAGTTCGGCTTCTACCGGGACAGCCCGCTGAGCGTCTGCCTGGCCAAGCCGATCGCCGTGGCGGCGGTGCCGGCAGCGTCGTAGCGCGTCCGGAGGTACGACGCCGCGCGCGGGCGGCCGGGTCCCAGCAGACTGGGGAGAAATCCACCCGTCCCCGGAAAGGCCGTTCCATGCACCTCATCGACCGCAAGGACCTCGGACTGCTGGTGCTGCGCCTGGGCACCGGCGGCGTGCTCTTCGCCCACGGCTCGCAGAAGCTGCTCGGCTGGTTCGGCGGCGGCGGGATCGAGGGCACCTCCAAGGCCATGGAGCACATGGGCTTCACCCCCGGACGGCCGAGTGCGATCGCGGCCGGTCTGGGCGAGGCCGGCGGCGGCGCGCTGCTGGCGCTGGGCCTGTCCACCCCCGCTGCGGGGGCGGCCGCGGCCGGGGCGATGGCGGGGGCGGTGGCCGTGCACGCCCCCGCGGGCTTCTTCGCCCACGGCGGCGGCTACGAGTACCCGGCCTTCCTCGGCTTCGTGGCGGCCGGGCTGGGACTGGCCGGTCCGGGGCGCTACTCGGTGGACCACCTCACCCGGCACCGGCTGGACCGCTCGGTGACCGTCCTGCTGGCCTTCGCCGCCAGCGCGACCGCGGCCGCCGCGGTGGTCAACCGCCGCACCGCGGCCGTCGCCGCCGCGGCCCCGGCGCAGGAGACGCCGCAGGAGGCGTCCCAGGAGGCGTCCCAGGAGGAGCCGACCGAGCCGGAGGGGCCGACCGGTGTGGCATGATCGTCGGCGGCTGGGGAGCTGACGCTGGGGAACAGGTGTGTCCATGGGGCGGTTCGGCGATTCGCCGATGTGGTTCGAGCGGCCGGCGCGGCGCTGGGTCGAGGGCTTCCCGGTGGGGAACGGCCGGCTCGGCGCCATGGTGTGGGGGGAGCCCGGCGGGTGCCGCTGGTCCGTCAACGAGGAGACCTTCTGGTCCGGGCCCCGGCGGGTGCAGCCGCCGCAGGTGCCGGACGGGCTGCTCGACGCGGTCAGGGCGGACCTGCGGGCCGGACGCTTCGTCGATGCCGGACGGCGGCTGCAGGCGGTGCAGGGGCGGTCGGCCGAGGCCTTCCAGCCGGTCGGCGACCTGGTTCTGAGGTTGACGGACGATCAGGGGGAGTACCACGGCCGGGAGCTGATGCTCCGTGAGGGTGTGGCCCGGGCGGGCTGGGGCCGGGTGCGGCAGGAGGTGCTGGCGAGCGTCGGCACCGGGCTGCTGCTGGTCCGGCTGGAGAGCGACGAACCCGGCGGTCTGAACGGAGAGTTGGGCTGGGACAGCCCGCAGCTGCGGCAGTCGGTCCGGCCCTGGGGCGCCGACGGGCTGGCATTGCTGCTGGCCGCGCCGTCCCGGGTCGGCCAGGACGCCCAGGGCCGGCCGCTGGTCGAGCACGAGGACCATGCGCTGCGCGCCGCCGCCCTGGCCCGGGTGCGGGTCGAGGGTGATGGCACGGTCGAACCGCAGGGGCAGCGGCTGCTGCTGCGCGGGGTCCGGGCGCTGACCCTGTTCGTCGACGCGCGCACCGGCTTCGAGGGCTGGGACCGGGATCCGGTGCGCAGCGAGGAGCAGTGCCTGGCGGCGGCCGCGGCCGGGATCGCGGCCGCCTACGCACGCCCCTGGGAGCAGCTGCGCGCCGAGCACTGCGCCGAGCACGCGGAGCGGATGGACCGGGTGCGGCTGCGGCTGGACGCCCCCGGGGACAGCGCGCTCCCGCTCGACGCCAGGCTGCACGCCCGGGCGTCCGGAGCGGTGGACGAGCAGCTCGTCCCGCTGCTGTTCGACTTCGGCCGCTACCTGCTGCTGGCCTGCTCCCGCCCCGGACCGCTGGCCCAGCCGGCCCATCTGCAGGGGCTCTGGAACGACCAGGTCACCCCGCCCTGGAACTGCGACTACACGGTCAACATCAACACCCAGATGAACTACTGGGCCGCCGAGACCGCGGCGCTGCCGGAGTGCCACGAGCCGCTGCTGCGTCTGGTCGCGGATCTCGCCGAGGCCGGCCGCGGTGTCGCCGCCGACCTCTACGGCGCGGACGGCTGGGCCTGCCACCACAACACCGACCTCTGGCGCGGCAGCTGGCCGGTCGGTGAGGGCAGCGGCGATCCGATGTGGTCGCAGTGGCCGATGGGCGGGGTCTGGCTGGCGCTGCACCTGGCCGAGCACTGGGAGTTCGGCCGCGACCAGGAGTTCCTGCGCGGCACCGGCTGGCCGGTCGCGGCGGGCGCGGCCCGGTTCGCCCTGGACCTGCTGACCGAGGACGAGGAGGGCTTCCTGGTCACCGCTCCGGCCACCTCCCCGGAGAACCGCTTCGCCACCCCCGAGGGACCCGCCTCGGTCGACCTGTCCACCACCATGGACGGGACCCTGCTGCGCGAGCTCTTCGGGTTCCTGCTGGAGTCGGCGCAGGCCGCCGGGGACGGCGCCGATCCGGACCTGCTGGAGCGGATCCGGACCGCGCTGCCGCGGCTGCGTCCGCTGCGCGCCGATGCCCGGGGCCGGCTGCTGGAGTGGCACACCGAACGGGAGGAGACCGAGCCGCACCACCGCCACCTCTCGCATCTGCTCGGCGTCCACCCGGGCCGCAGCCTCACCGCTCCGGGCCTGCGCGAGGCCGCCCGCCGCAGCCTGGAGCAGCGCGGCGACGAGAGCACCGGCTGGTCGACCGCCTGGAAGACCGCCCTGTGGGCCAGGCTCGGTGACGGTGCGTCGGCCCACCGGCTGCTCGGGGTGATGCTGCGGCCGGTGAGCGCGGACCGGGGCGAGACCGGCGGGGTGTACGAGTCGCTGCTGTGCGCCCACCCGCCGTTCCAGATCGACGGCAACCTCGGCGTGGTCGCCGGGATCGCCGAGATGCTGCTGCAGTCCCACGACGGCGCCCTCGACCTGCTACCGGCCCTGCCGCCGGCCTGGCCCTCCGGCGAGGTCCACGGACTGCGCGCCCGCGGCGGCGTCACCGTGCAACGGCTCGGCTGGAGCGACGGCGCGCCGGTCGCGATACGGCTGGTCGCGCCGCGACCGACGGCGCTGCGGCTGCGCTGGCGCGACGCCGCGGGCGCGGTGCGGGAGTCGGCGTTGACGGTGGACGGGAAGGGCCGCGACGTGGCGCTGTGAACGGCGGCGGGGCCGGACTCCCCCCGAGAGCCCGGCCCCGCCCGTTCAGTCGTTCAGTCCTGCCGTTGCGTCAGGAGGCCGTCGCCGAGTAGTTGGTGACGGCGAAGTTCTGCGCGGTGTTGCCGGTCCCGCTGATCTCGAAGCCGAACTGGACCGTGGACAGCGTGGGGTTGCTGACGTAGCCCTTGGTGTTCTGCATCCACTTCAGGATGTTGAGGATGTTCACCGTCCCCGAGGTCACGTTCGAGGAGAGCACGAACGAGTACACCGGGTTGGTGCCGTTGCTGCCGACGTAGACGGTCCAGGTCTTCCCGTCCAGGGTGAGGTTGCCGACGGAGGAGCCGAGCGGTCCCACGTCGCCGTTCTTGTCCATCCACAGCATCACCTCCACCGAGCTGCCGTTCAGCCAGATGTCGTACGCCGACTCCCAGTTGCCGGTGCTGGGCAGGGTGGTGGCGAAGGTGCTGGTGGCGCTGGACAGCGAGTTCAGCGCGGTGCCGAAGCTGCGGCTGACGTTGGCGTAGGACTTCACCCCGGAGGTCGACGGCTGGGTGGAGCTGACGCCCCAGTCGGCGTAGGAGTTGGCCCACAGGGTCTGCGAGCCGTAGCCGCTGCCCCACTCGTCGTTGTAGATGGTGTAGCTGCCGCTGGTGTACGAGGCCCACTGGTCGGAGGAGGTGTACGTCGCCGCGCTGGCGTCGGTCGCCGTCAGCATCAGCGCCGAGGCCGCCACGGCCAGGGACAGGCCGGCGCGGGCGGCGCGGCCCTTACGGCTGGTACGGGTGGTGCGGGTGGGGATGCGCATGAATTCTCCCTCGAATTCGGTCACGCGTGGGTGGGGGAAGGGGCCGCCCGCCCACCCTCAGAGGCGGACGGCCCGCCGGGACCGGGGGGAGGCACCTCCCCCGCTCCCGGAACCAGGGGTCACCCGATCAGGGTGAAGGCCGCCAGGCGCTGCTCGCCGGTCAGTACCAGGTGCAGGTCGCGCACCCCGTCCAGCTGCCGGAGCAGCGGCACCTCGACCGTGGTCCAGGCGTAGCGGCCGCCGGTGGCGGGGACCGGGACGGAGGCCAGCAGGATGCCGGAACCGGGGGCGCCGGCCCACAGCTCCAGCAGCGCCTCGCCGGGCTCGGTGCGGGAGACCTCGACCCGCAGACCGGTCGCCCCGTCCAGCGCGGTGCGCCGGAAGACCAGTTCTCCGGTGCCGCCCGGTGCGGGGGTGAGCGCGTCGCCGTCGGTGCGGTCGGCGTCCACCAGGACCAGGTCCGCGTAGTCGTCGAAGTCGGCGGCCGGGATCCGCCGGTCGACGGCCACGCGGGGCTCGGGGGCCGGGCCGCTCACGGCGAGCGGCGCGGTCAGCGCGAGGGCCTCGGCGCTGTGGCCGACCAGCAGCTCGTAGCCGCCGGGGTCGGTGGTGAAGCCGCCGCCGACCACGTCCCAGTGGGCCAGGGCCGAGGCCGGCACGGTGAAGCGCAGTTCCCTGCTCTCCCCTGCCGCCAGCCGGACCTTGGCGAAGTCGACCAGCTTCAGCCGGGGCGCCTGGTAGCGGGCGTCCAGGGCGCGGGCGTAGAGCTGGACCGTCTCGGTGCCGTCGCGCCCCCCGGTGTTGGCCAGCGTCACGCCGACCTCCACAGAGCCGTCCTGCTCCATGACCGGGGCGGACAGCCGCAGGTCGGAGTAGCCGAAGCTGGTGTAGGACAGGCCGTGGCCGAAGGGATAGAGCGGGGCGGCGCGGTGGTACTGGTAGGTCCAGCCGGCCTTGATGATGTCGTAGTCCAGCCGCCCGGGCAGCTCGTCCTCGGCCCGGTACCAGGTCTGCTGCAGCCGTCCGGCCGGCTCGGCCGAGCCCAGCAGCACCGAGGCGACGGCCCGGCCGGTCTCCTGGCCGCCGTGCGAGGTCCACACCACGGCCGGCAGCTGCTCCTCGGCCCAGTCCACGGCGTAGGGGTAGCTGCTCATCACCAGCAGCGCGGTCTGCGGCCGGGCCGCGGCGACGGCGCGCAGCAGGGCGTCCTGGGCGGGGGGCAGGGTGATGCCCTCGCGGTCCTGGGTCTCCCGGCCGTTGATGTGCGGGTCGTTGCCGAGGACGACGACCGCGGTGTCGGCGGCGGCCGCGGCGGCCACGGCCTCGGCGGTGCCGTCGCGGACGGTGCTGCGCCGCCAGCGCTCGGCCTGCTCCGGGGAGTCGGCGCTGAGCACGACCCGGCCGGTGGCCGCGTCGACGACGGCGTACCGGCCGCTGTGGATGTTGCGCAGCACCTCGGTGCCGTCCGGCTGCGGCTCCAGCCGGAAGGTCTCGTGCACGTCCCAGCCGTTGGGCTGGAGCTGGTCGGCGGCCAGGGTGCGGTCCTCGTCCTTGAGGCTGACGTAGCGTCCGGTGCGGACGTTACGCAGCGTCAGGACGCCGCTGCCCCAGTCGAACAGGTCGAACCCGGCCTCGTCGCTCTGCTCCTGGGCCTCGGTGTCGGCGGCCTGCAGCGGCCCGGAGGGGTCGAACAGCGGTGCCGCGAGCAGGGCGCCGGTGCTCACGGCGCGCAGCGCGATCCGGTCCACGCCCTCGACCAGGACCACCTCGCCGCCCTGGGCGGCCACCGCGGCGCTCAGCCCGGCGGCGACGGTGACCTGGTAGGGCATGGTGCCGCTGTACCAGTCCTCGAAGAGGGTGTCGGCCAGCGGGCCGATGACGGCGACGCGGCGGACGCCGTCCCCGGTCAGCGGCAGCAGCGGGCGCTCACCGGCGCCCCCGTTCTTGAGCAGCACGATCGACTCGGTGGCGGCGCGCAGCGCCAGCGCGCGGTGCTCGGGGGCGTCGACGACGTCCCAGCCGATGCCGGCGTAGGGGTCCAGCTGCGGGTCGAACTCGCCCAGGCGGAAGCGTATCGACAGCTGCCGCCGGACCGCAGTGTCCACGTCGTCCTCGCTGATCAGGCCGCGCCGCAGGGCCTCCTTCAGCCGTCCGAAGGTGGTCGCGGTGTCCTCGCCGTGGTCGGTGAAGCTGTCGATGCCGGCCTTGAGGGCGGCGGCGTGCGACTCGGCGTGGTCCTCGAAGTAGTGCTCGAGGTCGACCAGGTTGGAGGGGGCCTCGGCGTCGCTGACGACGAACAGCTCCTGGCCGGTCGGCTCGGCCCAGCGCCGCAGCTCCGCCTCGATCAGCGGACTGACGTGGCAGGGACGGCCGTTGACCAGGTTGTAGGCGACCATCACCCCGGTGGCCGAGCCGTTGGCGACGGCCGGGCGGAAGGCGGCGAGGTCGTACTCGTGCAGCACCCGGGGCCGCAGCCCGGAGGAGGTGGTGTAGCGGTCGTCCTCGTTGTTGTAGCCGAGGAAGTGCTTGAGGATCGGGGCGGTGCGCAGGTAGGTCGGATCGTCGCCGGCCATGCCGCGGCAGAAGGCGTCGCCGAGCCGGGCCGAGTGCACCGGGTCCTCGGAGTAGCCCTCCTCGTTGCGGCCCCAGCGCGGATCGCGCAGCAGGTTCACCACCGGGGCCCAGCCCTGCAGGCTGTTGCGGCCGGTGCCGACGACCGGCGGGCGGTGGTAGTGGAAGGCCCGCTGCTCGATCGAGGTGGCGGTGGCCACCTGGTGCACCAGCTCCTCGTCCCAGGTCGCTCCCAGACCCACGGCCTGCGGAAAGGTGGTGGCCGGGCCCAGCCAGGCGACGCCGTGCAGGGTCTCGGTGCCGGTACGGAAGGAGGCCAGGCCGAGGCGCGGTACCTCGGGGGAGTACTGGTGCAGCATCGCGACGCGCTCGTCCAGGGTGAGCCGTGACAGCAGGTCCGCGACCCGTTCACGGACCGGGAGCGCCGGGTCGCGGAAGGGGAACCGGTCGGGTGCGGCGGCGGGCAGCGGCTCGGTGGGCAGGGACGTGGAACTCACGTGGTGAACCCCTTGGGAGGTGTCTGGGAGAGGGGCGGCACGGCCGCAGTGGTGAAGCGTTTCGAAAGTGGCACGAGGCCGGGCGTGTGTCAACTGTGGTGCCCGGACTTTCTCCGGTCGGCGCGGACAGCCGGCGCACAGCTTGCTGCGAGAGCTGGGACTACGCATCTGACCTGCAGTGATGGTGAGTTGACGAAGCATTCGCAGGCCGCAGCGGTCGTCGAAAATAGGTTTGTTCAGCCCCTTGTTCAATCGGTAACGCGTCGTTAGTCTCACGGCAACGTCGAAGCGCTTCAACATCTGGCTTCGCAGACTTTTCGAGCCATCACGCATCGGACCTCAAAGGCGAAGGGCCGCCCCACCATGAGCTTCCAGATGAACCGCAGATCCCTGCTCAGCTCCGCCGCCGCGGTGGCCGGTGCGGCGGTAGCCGCCCCCCTGCTCACCGCCTGCGGCAGCAGCAGCGCCAGCAGCAAGGGCGGGACCAGTACCAAGACCGGCCTGCAGGCCGCACTGCCGAGCTATGTCGCCAACAACTCGCTCAAGGCGGACATCCCCTCGGTCAACGGCGCGGCGGGTTCGTCGACCGACCCCGGCTTCCTCAGCTACCCGGCGACCCAGACCAGGACGGTCTCCGGCGTCCCCGGCAAGGGCGGCAGCTACACCGCGGTCACCCCGCTCTGGGGCACCGTGCCCAACCCCGGCAACTCCTTCTACCAGGCCATGAACAAGGCCCTGGGCGTCACCCTGACGATGAAGCCCGCCGACGGCGTCAACTACGCCACCATCGTCCCGACCATGACGGCGGCCAAGAAGCTCCCGGACTGGATCCAGCTGCCCACCTGGTGGAACCCCAACTTCAACGTCGGCGAACTGGTCGGCACCCAGCTGGCCGACCTCACGCCGTACCTGTCCGGCGACAACATCAAGCAGTACCCCAACCTCGCCGCCATCCCCACCGGGGCCTGGGCCGACGGGGCCTGGGAGGACAAGATCTACGGCATCCCGTCCTTCTCCAGCGGCTTCGCGCTGGCCGGCACCACCTTCTTCCGCCAGGACGTCCTCGGGGCCAAGGGCATCACCGCCGACCAGGTGACCTCCGCCGACGACCTGTTCAACCTGGGCAAGGAGCTGACCAACGCCAAGGGCGGGGTCTGGGCCTTCGACGACGTCTGGACCTACCTGTTCCCCTACTTCGGGGTGCCGAACAAGTTCACCGTCACCGACGGCAAGCTGGTCCACAAGTACGACACCCCGCAGATACTGGAGGCGCTGGACTGGCACTACAAGCTGGCCAAGTCCGGCTCCATGCACCCGGACGCGCTGGCCGGCAACAACAACGACGGCAAGACCCGTTTCTACGCCGGCAAGACGCTGATCGCCGGTGACGGCATGGGCTCCTGGTCCCTCACCGACGCCCAGGCCGGGGTCGCCGCCAACAAGAACTACCGCCGGGGCGCCTTCGGGGTCTTCGCCGCGGACGGCAAGTCCACCCCCGGCGTGTTCCTCGGCACCAACACCGCCGAGGTCAGCTACTTCAACGCCAAGCTGAAGAAGGACCAGATCGAGGAGCTGCTCGCGGTCGCCAACTACCTGGCCGCCCCGTTCGGTTCGGCCGAGTACACCATGGTCAACTACGGGGTCGAGGGCACCCACTACACCATGGTCAACGGCGTGCCCACCGCCACCGACGACGGCAAGAAGTACGTCCAGCAGCAGACCTACCCCTTCCTGGCCACCTGCCGCGCGGTGATCAGCAACCCGGGCGCGGACCAGGTCACCAAGGACTACGCCGCCTGGCAGGCCGCCGCCTCCCAGCACGTGTACAAGCCGGTGTTCCTCAACATGAACATCACCGTGCCGCAGCGCTTCGCGACCGCCGACGCCGCCCAGGCCGTCGAGGACACCATCAAGGACTGCTACCACGGCATCAAGAAGGTGTCCGACGTGCAGGCCGCCATCTCCGCCTGGAAGTCCAGCGGCGGCACCCAGCTGGTGCAGTGGTACTCGGACAACGTCATGGCGAAGTACGGAACCGGGCAATAGTCGGCGGACCCGGCGGATCCGGCGGAGAGAGGAAGAGCCAGTGGCAGCAACAGTCGCCACCAAGCCCGGCAAGGGCCGGCGCAAGACAGCGGAGGACGGCACCCGACCGGTGTCCGCCAAACTGAGTTGGCGGATCAGGCTCAGGCGTGACAAGTCCCTGATCCTGATGACCCTCCCGGCTGTGGTGCTGCTGCTGGTCTTCAACTACGCACCACTGTTCGGCCTGGTCACGGCCTTCCAGTACTACGACCCGCTGGTCGGTGTCTGGCACAGCAGCTGGGCCGGCCTGGACCAGTTCCGGATGCTGTTCCAGGACCCGCTGTTCTGGGGGGCGCTGCGCAACACGCTGTTCCTCAGCCTGGTCCAGCTGGTGCTGTTCTTCCCGATCCCGGTGGTGCTGGCGCTGCTGCTCAACACCGTGATGAACGAGCGGCTGCGCAACTTCGTGCAGTCGGTGGTCTACCTGCCGCACTTCTTCTCCTGGGTGCTGACCGTCACCATCTTCCAGCAGATGCTCGGCGGCGCCGGCGTGCTCAACCAGTTCCTGCGCCAGCACAACGTGGGCACCTGGGACTTCATGACCAACCCGCACACCTTCGCGCTGCTGATCACCTCCCAGGCGGTGTGGAAGGAGGCCGGCTGGGGGATCATCGTCTTCCTGGCGGCGCTGGCCGCCATCGACAACAACCTCTACGAGGCCTCGGCCGTGGACGGCGCCGGGCGCTGGCGCCGGATGTGGCACATCACCCTGCCGGGGCTGCGCGGAGTGATCGTGCTGATGCTGGTGCTGCGCCTGGGCAACGCGCTCACCGTCGGCTTCGAGCAGTTCCTGATCCAGCGCAACGCGGTCGGCCACAGCGCCGCCGACGTGCTGGACACCTTCTCCTTCTACTACGGCATCGCCACCAACAACTACAGCTACGGTGCGGCGGCCGGGCTCTTCAAGAGCGTGATCTCACTGCTGCTGATCCTGGGTGCGAACAAGCTGGCGCACGCCTTCGGCGAGGACGGGTTGTACCGGAAATGAGCATGGCGACGACACTGCGGCTGCGCCGCAACCCCGCTGCGGCGGCCCCCACCCGCGCCCCCTGGGAGGAACCGCCCACCGCGATCGGGCAGGCCGGCAAGGGCGTGGTCCTCACCGTGGTGATCGCGGCGGTGCTGGTGCCGCTCTGGGTGGTGGTGCTGACCAGCCTGTCCACCACCGGCGCCATCGGCCGGGCCGGCGGTCTGGTGATCTGGCCGGACGGGCTCACCCTGGACGCCTACCGGCAGATGCTGACCAACGACCAGGTCACCCGGGCGCTGGTGGTCAGCCTGCTGGTCACCCTGGTCGGCACGCTGGTCTCGATGGTGGTCTCGGTGCTCTGCGCCTACGGGCTGTCCCGGTCCCGGTCGATGGGCCACCGGATCATCCTGATGGTGCTGATCCTGACCATGTTCGTGAGCGGCGGGCTGATCCCCACCTATCTGGTGGTCACCGGCCTCGGCGGCTACGGCCAGTACTGGGCGCTGATCCTGCCCAGCGCGGTGTCGGTGTTCAACATCCTGGTGCTGCGCTCCTTCTACTCCAGCACCTCGGCCGAACTGATCGACGCGGCCAAGATGGACGGGGCCGGCGACTGGCGCACCCTGTGGTCGGTGGTGCTGCCCACCTCCAAGGCGGTCACCGCGGTGATCACCCTGTTCTACGCGGTCGGCTACTGGAACTCCTTCTTCAACGTGATGCTCTACATGCCGGTGGACAGCAGCAAGTGGCCGCTGCAGTACGTGCTGCTGGAGTACGTGCAGCAGGGGATGAACATGCCCGGCTCGGTCAACAACGGCTTCGGCACCGGCCACGCGCAGACCGCGCCGCTGTCGCTGCAGATGGCCGTGGTGGTGCTGACCCTGGTGCCGATCCTGATGGTCTACCCCTTCATGCAGAAGCACTTCAGGACCGGCGTGCTCACCGGCGCCGTCAAGGGCTGAGGCCCGGATCCCGGAGCACGACCCCCGGAGCGCGACCCCGAGCCGGACCGGCCCCGCGTACCCCTCCCCAGCCGTACGACGGGGCCGGTCCCACCACACCCGGCCACACACCTGACAACCAGTCACTACGCTGCAGGAACCACACGCACAGTACGACTCGAGGGAGAGCTCCACCATGGTGACACTCGCCGAAGTGGCCAGACACGCAGGCGTCTCGTCGAGCACCGTGAGCTACGTCATCAGCGGCAAGCGCACGATCTCCGGGGCCACCCGGCAGCGGGTGGAACAGGCCATCAGCGAGCTCGGCTACCACCCCAACGCCGGGGCCCGGGCGCTCGCCGGAAAGCGCTCGCACATCATCGCCCTGGTGGTGCCGCTGCGCACCGACGTCTACGTCCCGATCATGATGGAGATCGCCATCTCGGTGACCATGGCGGCCCGCCAGTACGGCTACGACGTGCTGCTGATCACCAATGACGAGGGCCCGGAGGGGGTCCGCCGGGTCGCCGCCAGCGGCCTGGCCGACGGGGTGATCCTGATGGACGTGGAGCTGGAGGACGAGCGCATCCCGGTGCTGCGCGCGCTCAACACCCACGCCGCGCTGATCGGACTGCCGGAGGACTCCACCGGGCTGTCCTGCGTGGACCACGACTTCTTCGCGGCCGGCGCCAGCTGTGCGGACCACCTGGCCGACCTGGGCCACCGCGACGTCGCCTTCATCGGCTACGGCTCGGCCGTCTACCAGCGGCACGCCGGCTACGCCGAACGCACCCTGGCCGGCTTCCGGGACCGGGCCGCCACCCGCGGACTGCGGATCCTGCACCGCCCCTGCGAGGGCACCTACGAGAGCACCGCCGGGGCCTTCTCCCGGATCCTCGCCGACCGACCGGCCACCACCGGGTTCGTGGTCCAGAACGAGGGCGCCATCGGCCCGCTGATGAGCCTGCTGCGCACCGCGGGGCGGATCGTCCCGGAGGACGCCTCGGTGGTCGCACTGTGCCCGGAGCCGCTGGCCGAGCAGTACTCGCCCAGGCTCACCGCCGTCACCGGACCGGCCCAGGAGCTGGGCCGGCGCGCCGTCGACCTGCTGATGCAGCGGATCGACGGCAAGGAGCCCCAGGAGGTCACCCTGCTGACCCCGGTGCTCACCGTCAGGGAGAGCAGCGGCCCGGCGCCGCTGCATCTCTGACCCGTCGTCAATTCTCGTACCACCCACACCACGTATCGGAGAACCCAGCTCATGTCGCAGCACTTCCACGACCTCGGCCACGCCCTGGAGTGGCGCGCCAAGGGAGAGACCCTGCGGGTCGAGGCCTGGGGACCGGACTCGGTACGGGTGCGGGCCACCCCCGGCGGCCCGCTGCTGGAGGACCTGCCCGGCGCGCTGCTGGAGTCGGCCCCGGCCGGCGCCAAGCCGGTGATCGAGCTCTCCGAGCACAGCGCCACCCTGGTCAACGGCGCCATCACGGTCCGGATCGACGCCTTCAGCGAGGGCAAGCTCACCCCGGAGCTCGGCGCCACCGCGGGCCAGCTGACCTTCCTGCGGACCGAGGACGGCAGCGAACTGCTGGCCGAGGAGCCGGCCCACTTCTGGTGGCCCGGCGCCCGCCTCTACACCGCCACCGGCAACGGCTACCACCGCATCGAACAGCGCTTCCGGGCCCACACCGGGGAGAAGCTGTTCGGCCTGGGCCAGCACACCCACGGGATGCTGGACCAGAAGGGCGCGGTGATCGACCTGGTGCAGCGCAACGCCGAGGTCACCGTCCCGCTGCTGGTCTCCGACCGCGGCTACGGGCTGCTGTGGAACTCGCCCGCCATCGGCCGGGTCGAGCTCGCCGAGACCGGCACCCGCTGGGTCGCCGACAGCGCCCGCCAGATCGACTACTGGGTGACGGCCGGTCAGCCGGCCGAGGTGCTGGGCCACTACGCCGACGCCACCGGGCACACCCCGGTGCTGCCCGAGTGGGCGGCCGGCTTCTGGCAGTGCAAGCTGCGCTACCGCACCCAGGAGGAACTGCTGGAGGTGGCCCGCGAGTACAAGCGCCGCGGGCTGCCGCTGGACGTCATCGTCTCCGACTTCTTCCACTGGACCCACCTCGGCGAGTGGAAGTTCGACCCGGCCGAGTGGCCCGACCCGGCCGCCATGGTGCGCGAGCTGGACGAGCTCGGGGTGAAGCTGATGGTGTCGGTCTGGCCCTCGGTCAGCCCGGTCAGCGAGAACTACCACGCCATGCTGGACCAGGGCCTGTTCATCAACACCGAGTACGGCCCGGTCGCCCACGCCGACTGGCCCGACAAGGGCCTCGGCGCCTACTCGGCGCAGGTCGCCTTCTACGACGCCACCAACCCGGCCGGGCGCGCCTTCGTCTGGGACCGGATCAGGAAGAACTACCTGGACCACGGCATCAAGGTGTTCTGGCTGGACGCCTGCGAGCCCGAGCTCAAGCCCAACTTCCAGGGGAACCTGCGCTATTCGGCCGGGCCCGGGCTGGAGGTCGGCAACCTCTACCCGCGCGAGAACGCCCGCATGATCCACGACGGGATGCTCGCGTCCGGGGAGACCGAGGTGGTCTCGCTGAACCGCTCCTCCTGGGCCGGCGCCCAGCGCTACGGCGCAGCGCTGTGGTCCGGCGACATCGGCACCGACTTCGCCTCGCTGCGCACCCAGATCAAGGCCGGCCTCAATGTCGCGCTCTCCGGCATCCCCTGGTGGACCACCGACATCGGCGGCTTCCACGGCGGCGACCCGGACGACCCGGCCTACCGCGAGGTGCTGGTGCGCTGGTTCCAGTACGGCGCCTTCTGCCCGCTGTTCCGGCTGCACGGCTTCCGCGGCGCCGAGCAGAAGCTCGAACCGGCGATGACCGGCCTGCCCAACGAGGTCTGGTCGTACGGCGCGGAGGCGTACCCGATCCTGGCCTCCTACCTGCACCTGCGCGAGCGGCTGCGCCCCTACGTCATGGAGCAGATGCGGACCGCGGCGGAGACCGGCGTCCCGCCGATGCGCCCGCTGTTCCTGGAGTTCCCGGAGGACCCCGACGCCTGGACGGCGGACGACTCCTTCCTGCTCGGCCCGGACCTGCTGGTCGCCCCGGTCACCGAGGCCGGTGCCCGCTCCCGCGAGGTCCACCTGCCGGCCGGCGCCGACTGGACCTGCGCCTGGACCGGGACCGGGTACCGGGGCGGGGCGACGGTCACCGTCGACGCCCCGCTGGAGCGGATCCCGCTGTTCCTGCGGGACGGTGCGCGGCTGCCGATCGCGGAGGCCTGACGATGCGTCGGATCACCGAGCGCCTGGGCGGGCTGGCCTTCGGCGGCGACTACAACCCCGAGCAGTGGGACCAACAGGTCTGGAAGGAGGACGACCTGCTGATGCGTCAGGCCGGGGTCAACCTGGCCACGGTGGGCGTCTTCTCCTGGGCGCTGCTGGAACCCGAGCAGGGGCGCTTCGACTTCGGCTGGCTGGACGCCCACCTGGACCGGCTGCACGCCAACGGCGTCGCCGTGGACCTGGCCACCCCCACCGCCTCCCCGCCGCCGTGGTTCACCCTGGCGCACCCGGACGCCATGCCGGTCACCGCCGACGGCACCCGGCTCACCCACGGCAGCCGCGACACCTACTGCCTGGCCGCCCCCGGCTACCGGCAGGCCGCCCGCGGGATCGCCGCCGCGCTCGCCCAGCGCTACGGCGCGCACCCGGCGGTGGCGATGTGGCACGTCCACAACGAGTACGCCACGGTCTGCCACTGCGACCACGCCGCCGCCGCCTTCCGGGACTGGCTGCGGGCCAGGTACGGAACCCTGGAGGCGCTCAACGCGGCCTGGGGCACCGCCTTCTGGAGCCAGCACTACGGCTCCTGGGAGCAGGTGCTGCCGCCGCGCGCCACCCAGTGGCACCACAACCCCGGGCAGACCCTGGACTACCGCCGGTTCTGGTCCGACGAGACCCTGGCCGCCTACCGGGAGCAGCGCGACGCCATCCGCGAGCACAGCGACCTGCCGGTGACCACCAATCTGATGCTGCCCGGCTACCAGGTCCTGGACCTGTGGAAGTTCGGCGCCGAGGTCGACTTCGTCGGCATCGACCACTACCCCGACGCGGCGGGCGTCGACGCCGCGGCCGACACCGCCTTCGGCGCCGACCGGGCCCGCTCCTTCGGCGGCGGCAAGCCCTGGCTGCTGATCGAGCAGGGCACCAACACCGTCTACAGCGCCAGTGGCACGCTGCCCAAGGAGCCCGGCGACATCCTGCGGCACTCGCTGGGCCACATCGGCCGGGGCTCGGAGGGCGCGCTGTTCTTCCAGTGGCGCCAGTCCAGGGCCGGCGCCGAGCTGTGGCACTCGGCGATCGTCCCGCACGCGGGGCCCGACACCCGGATCTTCCGGGAGGCGGCGGCCACCGGCGCCGCCGTGGCCGGGCTGGGCGAGCTGGCCGGCTCGCGGGTGCACGCGGACGTGGCGGTGCTGCACGACGCGGACGTGTGGTGGGCGCTGGACAACCGCGGCCTGCCGCAGCTCGACTACCACGCCGCGCTGCGCCGGGCCCACCGCGCGCTCTGGGACGCCGGGGTGACCGTCGGCTTCGCCCACCCCGAACACGATCTGAGCGGCTACCGGCTGGTCGTCGCGCCCAGCCTGTACCTGCTCTCGGACGCCGGCGCGGCCTCGCTGCGGCGCTATGTGGAGGGCGGCGGAACGCTGCTGGTGCAGCACTTCAGCGGCGCCGTCGACGAGTTCCACCAGGCCAGGCTCGGCGGCTACCCCGGTCCGCTGCGGGAGGTGCTCGGCCTGCGGGTGGAGGAGTACCGGCCGCTGGCGGCGGGGGAGTTGCTCACTCTCTCCGACGGGACGTCGGCGGAGGGCTGGAGCGAGCTGCTGCGGGCCGAGGGGGCGGAGGTGCTGGCCGCCTACACCTCCGGGGTGATGGACCGTCAGCCCGCGCTGACCCGGCACCGGTTCGGCGCCGGGACCGGCTGGTACGCGTCCACCCGGCTGGACGACGCCGGGTACGCGGCGCTGATCGGACGGGTGCTGGCGCAGGCCGGGGTCGCCCCGGTGGTGGCCGGACTGCCGACCGGCGTCGAGGCGGTGCGGAGGTCGTCGGTCGACGGCGGCTCACGCAGCTGGCTGTTCCTGCTCAACCACGGCGACGAGCCGGTCCGGCTCGACGTCGCCGGCCACGACCTGCTCACGGCCACCGAGGTCGGTCCCGACGGACTGACCCTGCCGGCCCGCGGCGCGGCGGTACTGCGCCAGGGCTGAATCCGCCCCGAGCACCCTGCACTTCCTGGTCCTGCACGTCCTCGTCCTGCACTCCCTGGTCCTGCACGTCTGGTTCCGCACGTCTTCTCAGCGTCGAGAAAGGACAGTCCATGCCCAGTCCGAAGATCTCCCGTAGAGGTCTGATGGCGGTCGGTGCCGCCGCCGTGGCCACCCCGCTGCTCTCCCCGGCAGGCCGGGCGCTGGCCGCCACCGGCGCCGGCGGCTCCATCGCCGGCGGTGCCTACACCTGGAAGAACGCCCAGATAGTCGGCGGCGGCTTCGTCCCCGGAATCGTCTTCAACCAGTCCGAGTCGGGGCTGGTGTACGCCCGCACCGACATCGGCGGCGCCTACCGGCTGGACCGGGGGACCGGGCGCTGGGTGCCGCTGCTGGACTGGATCGGCTGGGACACCTGGGGACACACCGGCGTGGTCTCGCTGGCCACCGACTCGCTGGAGCCGGACCGGGTCTACGCGGCCGTCGGCACCTACACCGCGGCCGGCTGGGACCCCAACCAGGGTGCGGTGCTGCGCTCCGAGGACCGCGGGCGGACCTGGAAGACCGCCGACCTGCCGTTCCAGCTCGGCGGCAACATGCCGGGCCGCGGCATGGGCGAACGGCTGGCGATCGACCCGCACCGCAACCGGATCCTCTACCTGGGCGTGCGCGGCGGCCACGGGCTGTGGCGCAGCGAGGACTACGGCGCGTCCTGGGCGCAGGTGGCGAGCTTCCCCAACGTCGGCGACTTCGTCCCCGACCCCACCGACACCAGCGGCTACAACAGCGATAACGCCGGGGTGCTCCAGGTCGTCTTCGACCCGCGCGACGGCCGCACCGGCCGGGCCACCAGGACCATCTACGTCACCGTCGCCGACACCGAGAACATCCTCTACCGCTCCACCGACGCCGGCGCGACCTGGGCCCGGGTCCCCGGCCAGCCGACCGGCTACCTGCCGCACAAGGCGGTGTTCGACCACGTCAGCGGCAGCCTCTACCTGGCCACCAGCAACACCGTGGGCCCCTACGACGGCTCCAAGGGCGACGTCTGGAAGCTGGACACCGCCACCGACACCTGGACCTGCATCAGCCCGGTCCCCTCGACCAGCAGCGACGACGGCTTCGGCTACAGCGGGCTGAGCATCGACCGGCAGAACCCGGACACGCTGATGGTGGTCACCCAGATCAGCTGGTGGCCGGACATCGTGATCTACCGTTCCACCGACGCCGGTGCCAGCTGGACCCGGGCCTGGGACTTCGGCAACTACCCCGAGCGGACCTTCCGCTACTCGCTGGACATCTCCGCCGCGCCCTGGCTGGACTTCAACTCCACCCCGGCGCTGCCGGAGACCTCGCCCAAGCTCGGCTGGATGACCGAGGCGCTGGAGATCGACCCCTTCGACTCGGACCACTTCCTCTACGGCACCGGCGCGACGATCTACGGCGCCGACAATCTGACGGCCTGGGACAAGGGCGGCACCGTGGCCATCTCGGTCCGGGCCCAGGGCCTGGAGGAGACCGCGGTCCAGACGCTGCTCAGCCCGCCGGTCGGGCCGCCGCTGCTGTCCGGCGTCAGCGACGTCGGCGGCTTCGTGCACACCACACTGGACCGGGCCTACCCGATGTACGCCAATCCGACGGTGGGCGCGACCAACACCCTCGACTACGCCGAACTGGCCCCGGCCACGATCGTGCGCTCCGGCAGCGGCGGCTCCGCCTACCTGGGCCTGTCCGCCGACAGCGGGACCAGCTGGACCCCGGTCACCACCCCGCCCACCGGGACCACCGGCCCGGGTCCGGGCGAGGGCGCGGTCGCGCTCGCGGCCGACGGCGGCCGGATCGTCTGGGCCCCGGACGGCGCGGCGGTCAGCTGGTCGGCGGACGGCGGTGCCACCTGGACCGCCTGCACCGGGATCCCGGCCGGAACGGCGGTGCGGTCGGACCGGGTCGACCCCGGCACCTTCTACGGCTTCGCAGCCGGTGCCTTCTACCGGAGCACGGACGGCGGCGCGAGCTTCACGGTGACGGCGGCCGCGGCCACCAGCGGACTGCCCGCGACCGGCCCGGCCCGCTTCAAGGCGGTCCCCGGCCACCGCGGCGAGATCTGGCTGGCCGGCGGCGCGGACTCCACGGTCACCGGGGGCGGGGTCTACGGACTGTGGCGCTCCACGGACGGCGGCCGCTCATTCACCCGGATCCCCGCGGTCGACCAGGGCGACACCGTCGGCTTCGGCAAGGCCGCCCCGGGCCGCTCCTACCCCGCCGTCTACACCAGCGCCAGGATCCGCGGCGTGCGCGGCCTGTTCCGCTCCGACGACGCCGGCCGGAGCTGGACCCGGATCAACGACGACCGGCACCAGTACGGCTGGACCGGCACCTGCATCACCGGCGACCCGCGCATCCACGGCCGGGTCTACGTCGGCACCAACGGACGGGGCGTCATCTACGGCGACCTGATCTGACTCCCGGCCGAGCGATGAGTTCCGCCCCCGTCGCCGGTACGTACTGACGAGCTCGCCGGAACAGCCCGGCGAACCGATCGGAGGGAGAACCCGATGTCGGACAGTCGTGCCGAGGACGAGGCCGCCATCCAGGCCGTACTGGCGGACTCCTACAAGGCGTGGGAGGCCGGCGACGCCGAGCGCATGGTCGCCGACTACACCGCGGACGCGAGCGCCGTCATCCCCGGTTCGCTGCGCGGCAGCCGCGAGGTGATCCGGGAGAGCATGGCGCTGGCCTTCGAGGGGCCGCTCAAGGGCAGCTCGACCTGGAACAGGGAGATCAGCCTGCGCTTCGTGGGCAGGGACGCCGCGATCGTCCTCAGCGAGTCCGGCGTCCTGTTCGCCGGACAGACCGAGGTCCCGGAAGCGGGCAGGGTGAACGCGACCTGGGTCCTGGAGAAGCGGGACGGCCGCTGGCTGATCGCCGCGTACCACAACAGCCCGGTGCTGGCGGCCTGAGGTCGCCGCTGCGGGCGGCCGAACAGCGGACCACCGGTCCGCTGTTCGGCCGCCCGTGCTACTCGAAGCGCAGTCCGGCCGGGCGCATGGTGCGCAGCAGCACCGGCAGGCTGAGCAGCGTGGTGAGCAGCACCGCCGCGGCCCCGGCGGCGCACATGGTGGCGACGGCGGACCAGTCGAAGCCGATCGGCAGACCCCCCAGCCGCAGCAGGGCCGCCCCCGCCGCCAGGCCGCCGCAGAGGGCGACCAGCAGGCCCAGCGCCATCGGCAGCGCGCTCTGCAGCAGCACCGACAGGGCCAGGATCCGGCGCCGGGTGCCGAAGGCGTAGAGCACCGCCAGCACCCGGTTCTGCTCCCTGAGCCGCTCCAGCTGACCCACCAGCAGGCTGCCGGCGATCAGCAGCAGGGTCACCGCGATGCCGGCCGCCAACGCCTGGCTGAGCGAGTGGAACTGGGGGTTGGGCGTGGGGTCGTCCGGGAAGACGACGGTCGCCTGCGGGGACAGCCGGGCGGCGGAGGTGCGCAGCTGGTCCCTGACGTCCGCAACGCCCGGGTCCAGGCTCAGCTTCAGCGTGGCGGGCTCCGCCGCGACGAACGCGGCGGGAGCGGCGGCCGGGGTGATCATCAGGCCGCCGTAGGCCAGCGGTCCGGGCATGGTGCCCGGGGCCGCCGGTGCGCCCAGCAGGGTCACCGTGGACCTGCCGGCGGGCACCCGCCAGGTCCGGCTGCGGCCGCCGGGGTCGAGCGTGCTCAGCTCGGTACCGGTGCTGACGGGCCGGTAGGTCCCGGCGTCCGGGGCGTTCGCCTCGACATCGAAGACCTCGCCGTCGGTGCAGTGCGGCAGCGCGGCCAGGGTGCGCAGGGTGGCGCAGTCCGCGACCAGGGCGTCCGTCGAGGCGCCGTTGCCGCCGTCGGCGGCCAGGTACAGCGAGACGTAGCCGACGGCGGACCGCACCCCCGGACTCCTCCGCAGCGCGGTCGCCTCGGCGCCGGCCTGGAGGCTGCCGGGGAGCCGGACCGTGGCCGCGACCGTGTCCTGCTGCCGGGCGGTCGGGGCGCCGGAGGGACCGTAGTAGCTGTCGGACACGCCCAGGAACAGGCTCTGCAGGGCGATGGCCCCGGCGACCGCGACCACGATGCCGTTGACGGCGGTGGTGGCCGGGCCGGTCGCCAGCTGCAGCCGGCGCACCGCCAGCTGCCAGGGCAGGCCGCCGACGGGCGCGCGCCGGGTGGCCGAGTCCACCAGCCAGGGCAGCAGCGCGGTCGAACCGACCAGCAGCAGCACCAGCGCGCCGGCGACCAGGGCGAGGCTGCGGCCCTGGTTGATGCCCTCGGGCGAGCGCACCGCGAACAGCAGCACCAGCAGTCCGAGCACCGGCAGCGCCAGCCGCCACCACAACCGCCTCCTGGCACCCCCTTGCCGGCGCACCACGCCGAGCGGCTCGACCGCGATCCGGCGCAGCGACAGCAGCGTCGCGGCCACCGACAGCACCGGGACGGCCAGCAGCACCAGGACGGCGACCAGCGGCTGCACGGTGATGTCCTGCGGGAAGACGCTGAGGCTGCCGAAGGTGAACCGCTCGGCCAGCTGACGGCCCGCCAGATAGAAGCCGACACCGAGGACCGCCCCCAGCAGCGCTCCGGCCAGTGACTCCCCGGCGGCGATCCAGCGGGTGGTGCCGCGGTCGGCACCGGCCAGCCGCAGCGCGGCGAGCCGGCGGTCGCGGCGTTCGCTGCCGAACCGGGCGGCCGAGGCCAGGAACACCCCGACCGGCGCCAGCAGTACCACCATGCCGACCAGGCTGAGCAGGATCAGGATCGGCCGCATCGGTTCGTGCGGAGCCCTGGCACCGTAGCGGTCGATGCGCACCGCGCCACCGGCGGTGCTCAGGTGGTCGCTGGTCAGCACGTAGGAGAGCTGAGCCGGACCGAGCAGCCCGGCGTCGCCGATGATCGCGGTGACCGGGTACGGCAGCCGCTCCCGCAGCAGTTCGCTGCCGGGGGCGCGCAGCAGTCGTTCCAGCGCGGGGGAGACGGCCATCGAGCCGACCGGCGGGTACTGGGTCAGTCCGGGCGGGGCCGGGGTGTTCGCGCCCTCGGGCTGGACCAGCCGGCCGCGGATGTCCTGGCCACGGAAGGTCGTGTCGGCTTCGGCGATCAGCGCGGTGCGGTCGGTGCGGGTCGCGATGGCCGAGCCGGTGAAGGTGTCGTTCTGGACGTAGATGCGCTCGTTGCGGTGCTGGTCGATGCCCGGGATGGCGGCGCCGAGCAGCAGCAGGGCGACGCCCAGGGCGGCGGCGACGGCGGTGAGCAGCAGCCGGCTCCAGCCGTCGCGGCCGCCGCCGACGGCGAGCCGCAGTCCGAGCAGCAGGTCGGTGCGGCGGGACGAGCGGGTCACCGGGCGACCGCCAGGTCGCGGGTGCGGCCGTCGCGGACCACGACCTCGCGGTCGGCGTAGGCGGCGACCCTGGCCTCATGGGTGACCAGGACCACGGCGGCTCCGGTGTCGCGGGCGGCGGTGGTCAGCAACTGCATCACCCGTTCGCCGTTGAGCGAGTCCAGCGCACCGGTGGGCTCGTCGGCGAACACCGCGCGGGGCCGGGTCACCAGGGCGCGGGCGACGCCGACGCGCTGGCCCTGACCGCCGGAGACCTCGCCCGGGCGCTTGGCGGCCAGGTCGTCGACCTCCAGCCGCTCCAGCCATTCGGTGGCCTGCTGCTCGGCCTGCCTGCGGCGCACGCCGTTCAGCCGCAGCGGCAGGGCGACGTTCTCCAGGCAGGTCAGTTCCGGGACCAGTTGGCCGAACTGGAACAGAAAGCCGAACTCGCTGCGGCGCAACTCGCTCAGCCGGGCGTCGCCGCAGCCGGTGAGCTCCAGGCCGTCGAAGCTGACGGTGCCGCTCTCCGGGCGCAGGATGCCGGCCAGGCAGTGCAGCAGCGTGGACTTGCCCGAACCCGAGGGGCCCATCACGGCGATCAGCTCGCCGGCGGCGACGGTGATCGAGGCGCCGTCCAGGGCCGGGGTGGGGCCGAAGGACTTGTGCAGGGCGTGGGCGCTGAGCAGCGGGGACGGCTGCTCCGACGGGTGTTCGGGACGCTGCTCGGGTCGCTGTTCGGACCGGGCGGTCATCGGCGCACCTCCGCGGCGAGCCGGTCCAGGCGGGCGGCGGTGAGCTCCAGCCAGCGCAGGTCGGCCTCCAGGTGGAACAGGGCGTGGTCGCAGACCAGTTGGTCGGCCAGGTCGCCGTCCATCTTGCGACGGGTCAGCTCGCGCATCAGCCGCAGGTGCTCGGCGCGCTGGGTGTCCAGGATGTCGGCCGCCGGACGGTCCGTCAGCAGCGCCAGGACGACCTTGGTGTAGAGGGTGCTCTGCAGGTACGGCTCGGGGTTCTCGGGACGGGACAGCCAGTCGGCGACGTCGGTGACGCCGGCGTCGGTGATCGAGTAGCGCTTGCGCTCCGGGCCCTCGCCCGGCTCCACCGCGTCGACCTCGACCAGGCCGTTCTTCAGCAGCCGGGACAGGGTCGCGTAGACCTGTCCGTAGTGCAGCGAACGGCCGCGGCCGAAGTGCTCGTCGTAGACGCGCTTGATGTCGTAGCCGTGCCGTGGCTGGGACTCCAGCAGGCCGAGGAAGGTCTGACCAAGGGACATGGGAGGACTATACACACGGGGTATAGCTGATGTGTATAGACGGCGGGGATAGGCGGCCGGGCCACCTCTGCTGTCAGCGAATCTGCCGCGGGCAGAGAAAGCGGATCGGGGGAGCCCCGCAGGTCGACAGTGGATTTCGACGGCATCCCTGCCTCACCTGGATGACCTACCCGGACGACCCACCTGGAAGAGGAGGACCAGATGACTCCCATCACCTCGCCGCCGCCCCGTGCGGAGGACGGCGACACCCAGCCCAGCCGCTTCGACGACCACCTCGCGGCGCAGCTGCTCGCCCAGCGGATCGTGTTCCTGGGCACGCAGGTCGACGACGTGTCGGCGAACCGGGTGTGCGCGCAATTGCTGCTGCTGTCGGCGGAGGACCCGCGCACCGACATCAGCCTCTACGTCAACAGCCCCGGCGGGTCGGTCACCGCGGGCCTGGCCATCTACGACACCATGCGGCTGATCCCGAACGACGTCTCGACGCTGGCGATGGGGTTCGCCGCCAGCATGGGACAGTTCCTGCTGACCGTGGGGTCGGCCGGCAAGCGCTTCGCGCTGCCGAACGCGCGGATCATGATGCACCAGCCCTCCGCGGGCATCGGCGGCACCACCTCGGACATCGAGATCCAGGCGGAGAACCTGGAGTTCACCAAGAAGGCCATCGAGCGGATCACCGCCGAGCACACCGGGCAGAGCGTGGAGACCATCGCCCGCGACGGCGACCGGGACCGCTGGTTCACGGCCGAACAGGCCAAGGAGTACGGAATCGTGGACCGGGTGGTGGAGTCGGTCGCCGACATCCGCCCGGCCTCCTCGCGTCGACGGATGGGGCTGTGACATGGGCTCGTACACGGTTCCCTACGTCATCGAGCGCACCGCGCAGGGCGAGCGCTCCTACGACGTCTTCAGCCGGCTGCTGAACGAGCGGATCGTCTTCCTCGGCACCGAGATCGACGACGGCGTCGCCAACGTGGTCATCGCGCAGCTGCTGCACCTGGAGGCGGAGAGCCCGGAGCGCGAGATCTCGATCTACCTCAACTCGCCCGGGGGCTCCTTCACTTCGCTGATGGCCATCTACGACACGATGACCTTCGTGCAGGCGCCGATCTCCACCTTCTGCGTCGGCCAGGCCGCCTCGACGGCGGCGGTGCTGCTGGCCGGCGGGGATCCCGGGCGGCGGTTCGTGCTGCAGCACGCGCGGGTGCTGCTGGGCCAGCCGGCCAGCGGCGGCCGGCAGGGCACGGTCTCCGACCTCAGCCTGGCCGCCAAGGAGATGGTGCGGATCCGCTCGCAGGTGGAACAGGTGCTGTCCCGGCACACGCAGCACGACGTGGCGACGCTGCGCGCCGACATGGACCGGGACCGGGTGCTCACCGCCGAGGAGGCCGTCGCCTACGGGCTCGCCGACGAGGTGCTGAGCCGGCGGCTGGCGTTCGCCTGACCCCGGGTGGCCCGGACCCGGGACCACGCACTGCTGCGGCGGGGCGCTGACCGCGCCCCGCCGCAGTGGTTGACGGTCCGTCAGGCCGCCAGGCAGAGCCCGTCGTGCCGCGAGGCCGGCGAGGTGCGGCCGCGGACCGTCCGGCTGCGGGTGTGCCGGACCAGCTCGTCCTGGGCGAGCGAGAGCAGGTCGGCCAGGCCGAGGCCGAGGGCTCCGGCGGCGGCCGCGAGCACCTCGGATGAGGCCTCCTTGCGTCCGCGCTCCAGCTCCGACAGGTACGGCATCGAGATCCGGGCCGTCTCCGCGACGTCCTTCAGCGTGCGCTCCTGGGCGAGCCGCTCGCGCCGCAGGGTGCTGCCGACCAGGTCGCGCCAGAGCGGCGCCCGCGGTGCGGGCGGTGACGGGGTTCCCGACGGCCGCAGGGGGATGACGCGGGCTTCGTCCGGCACATGAGTACTCACCGTTCCAGCCTAGGGATCCAGGGCCGCGGGGGAAGGGAGCGGCGTTCTGCTCTGGGTGAAGAACCCCGTTGGCGGATCAGGGCGACCGCTGGTACCTTTCCGGAAGCCGTGCAGGAGAATGAGGAGGTGGTACCCGTGAACGTATCGACATGGGTGCTCCCCTCCGGGGTCATGGTCGGGCGATAGGTCGTCCGGGAGCGCCGTTTCACGCGCACTCCCGAAAGGCACGACCATGCAGTCCACCACCATGCAGTTCACTTCCGAGCGCCGTCTCGACGACGGCGTCCTCGAACGCGGATTCACCCTCGGCGAGATCCCCGGCCTGCTGTGGACGCCCGGCTCCGCGTCCGTACCGGCCCCGCTGATCCTGCTCGGCCACCCTCCCCTGGGGCTGCGCCGGATGTACCCCCGACTGGCGGCCCGGGCCCAGCACTCCGCGGCGCAGGGCTTCGCCACCGCCACCATCGAGCTCCCCGGCAGCGGCGACCGGCCCCGTTGGCCCGCCGTCGAGCAGGCCCGCGCCGACCTGCGCCGGGCCATGGAGGCCGGCGAGCCGGTCGGCGACGAGATCGTCGACGCCCTGGTCCTCCCGCTGGTCGACAGGGCCGTCCCGGAATGGCAGGCCGCCCTGGACGCCCTGCTCGCGCTGCCCGAGATCGGCGGACCGGTCGCGTACTCGGGGGGAGTGATCTCCATCGGCATCCGGCTGGCGCTGGTCGAACCGCGCATCTCGGCCGCCGTTCTGTTCGCCGGGAGCCTGGTGCCCCGCGCCATGTTCGAGGAGGCCCGACGGGTCACCATTCCGCTGCACGTCCTGCTGCAGTGGGACGACGAGGGCAACGACCGGCAGGCGGCCCTGGACCTGTTCGACGCCTTCGGCTCCGAGGAGAAGTCCCTGCACGCCAACATGGGCGGCCACACCGGCGTCCCGCAGCACGCAGGGGACTCCGCGGCCCAGTTCTTCACCCGTCATCTGAGCTAGCCCCTGCCCGGCCGGGGCACGACCGCCCCGGCCGGCCAGGACCGATGAGTTTCGGGGGCTGCGGGCGTCCAATGCAGTGACGCAGTTTCCGCTGATCCGTGGAGGATTCGATGACCTCGTCCGTTCCCGTCACCTCCGGCACGCTGGCCGTGCCGGGCGCCCGGCTGTACTACGAGTTGCGCGGTAGCGGTCCGCTGGTGGCGATCGTCGGTGCGCCGATGCACTCGGCGCCGTTCGCGCCGCTGGCCGATCTGCTGGCCGCCGACCACCGCGTGCTGACCATGGATCCGCGCGGGCACTTCGGCAGCGTTCCCGACGATCCCGACGCCGACTCCAGCCCCCGGCAGCGCGCCGACGACCTGGCCGCCCTGATCCGCCATGTCGACGCCGGGCCCGCCGCGGTGCTCGGCTCCTCCGGCGGCGCCGTCACGACGCTGGCGCTGCTCCAGGCGCACCAGGAGTTGGTGCGCACCGCCGTCGCCCATGAGCCCCCGCTGGCCCAACTGCTCGACGACCGCGAACAGCAGTCGGCCGCCAACGAGGAGACGATCGCCACCTACGAGAGCGGGGACACCCTCGGCGCGGTGCGCAGGTTCATGGCCAACGCCGGTCTGGTGATGCCCGAGGAGGTGTTCCTGCAGGTGTTCGGCGGGGAGAAGTCGCCGGAGGAGGTCGGCAGCGAGCGCTTCTTCTACCTGCACGAGCTGCGCGGCACCGCCGGCTGGGCGCCGGACCTGGACGCCCTGCGCGCCACGACGGACCGCCTGGTCATCGGCATCGGCGAGGCTTCGGCGGGCCAGTTCTGCGATCGCACCTCCCGTGCGCTGGCGACGGAGCTGAAGATCGAGCCCGTGGTGTTCCCGGGCGGCCACGGCGGCTTCATGGAGAACCCGGCCGCCTTCGCCGACCGGCTCCGTGAGGTCATCGACTGAGCCCGGTTCTGAATGCCCGTCAGCGGCGAGTCGGTGCCGGTGGAAGTTCCGGCCGGCCGCCGGGTGATCGACGCAGCGTCAGCTGGCGGACGCGGTACGGTCAGGCGGGCTGCCACAGTTCGATGCGGTTGCCCTCCGGGTCGGTGACCCAGCCGAAGCGGCCGACGCCTGCCATGTCCTGCGTGTCCTCGGCCACGTCCGCGCCCTTGGCGCGCAGTTGGGCGAGCATCGCGTCCAGGTCGCGGACCCGGAAGTTGAGCATGGACTGCTGGGCGGGGGAGCCGAAGTAGTCGGTGCCGGACTCGAAGGTCGCGAACACCGTCGGCCCGGCTCCCGGTTGCCACAGGCCGTTCTCGTCGGCGTCCAGGCCCAGGCAGTCGCGGTACCACGCGCCCAGGGCCGCCGGGTCGGCGGCCCGCAGGAAGTACCCACCGATTCCAACCACACGTTCCATGGCGCCATCCTGCCAGCACGGCGATCGGGTGGCCCGGCGCCACACCATCGCCCGGCCGGGCCGCGATCAGCCGGTCCGGACCGCCAGCCCGTCCAGCAGCAGTCGCAGTGCCAGCTCGAAGCCGCGGTCGTCCAGGCCGGACGGGCCGCCGCCCCGGGTCGACGCCGCCTCCAGCGACGCGGCAAGTGCGGGGTAGTGCGGACGGTAGTCGCCGGGCGGCCGGGTGAAGCCGGCCGTGAAGGTCTCCAGCGCCGAGCCCAGCACCAGGTAGTCCAGGGCGGCGGCCGCCTCCGCGGCGTCGGCCGGGGTGAGACCGGCCCGGACGAGCGCGGCCAGCAGGGTGTCGTAGCCGCGCAGCTGTCCCTCGGCCTCGACCCGGCGGCGGGCCAGCAGGGCGATGGTGTTGGGGTGGTTCAGGAACACCGCACGGTAGCCGCGGGCGTAGGCGGCCAACCCGTCCCGCCAGTCCGCAGCGGCCCCTTCCCCGTCCTCTCCGGCCTGCAGCGGTGTCAGGTCGATCTCCTGGTTGACCAGCTCCGACAGTGCGTCCAGGAGTTCGTCCTTGCCGGTGACGTGGTTGTACAGCGAGGCGGCCTTGACCCCGAGCCGGTCGGCGAGGGCGCGCATGGTGAGCCCGTCCGCCCCGGCCTCGTCCACCACCTCCAGCGCGGCCCGCGCTATGGCCTCGCGGCTCAGCAGCGCTCTGCTCGGTCGCCCCATCGTCCCGCCCCTTCTTCCGCTGACGGCCGTCACGTTACCCCTTGGTTTCGGCTCTTCCCTCGGCGTTGAAAGGCGGCTATGGTCGCCTTCCGACCCTGGGACTAACTAAGTTAGTTTTAACACGACGGCAAGGTGGACCCCTCATGAGCGCCCCCGCAGACGACGCCGCCCGGCTGGAAGCCCTCGGCTACCGCCAGGAACTGCGCCGCAGCCTGACCGTGCTCGGCAACATCTCGATGGGCTTCGCCGTCGTCTCACCCGTCGTCGGCCTCTACGCCGTCGCCCAGGTGGGCATGAGCATCGCCGGCACCGCCTGGGTCTGGGCGCTGCCGGTCTGCCTGCTCGGCCAGGCGCTGGTGGTCTGCGTCTACTCCGAGCTGGC
Organism: Streptacidiphilus jeojiensis; assembly: GCF_042510965.1. NCBI lineage: Bacteria > Bacillati > Actinomycetota > Actinomycetes > Kitasatosporales > Streptomycetaceae > Streptacidiphilus > Streptacidiphilus jeojiensis. The sequence continues at coordinate 318,241 of NZ_JBEUKS010000005.1, read as the reverse complement.
CTCACAGTGGCCGCTCGCCGGCGGCGCCTACCAGTGGAGCCGCCGGCTGGCCTCGCCCGGCTTCGCCTGGCTCAGCGGCTGGATGTGGCAGTTCGCGGTGATGTTCGCCAACACCACCGTCGCCTACCTGGCCTCGCCCTGGGTGTTCGCCCTGTTCGGGGCCACGCCGACACCGGCCGAACTGGTGCTGGTGTCCCTCGGCTTCATGCTCTTCTGCACCCTGGTCAACGCCTACGGCATCAACTTCCTGCGCTGGTTCGTCTCGCTGGGCATCGCCGCCGAGGCGGTCGCCTCGGTGCTGGTCGGGCTCTCGCTGCTGCTGGTGTTCCGCCGGCACGGGTTCTCCCTGCTCACCGACACCCTCGGCGCCCCCGCCGCGCTGGGCACCACCGACGTCAAGGCGTTCCTGGCCGTGATCGCGGTCGGCGGCTGGGCCTTCATCGGCTTCGACGCCTGCGTGTCCACCGCCGAGGAGACCAAGGACGCGGCCCGCCAGGTTCCCAAGGCGATGTGGTGGGCGCTGCTCAGCGTCGGCGCCGTGGTGATCCTCAACGCGGTCTCGGTCGAACTGGCCCACCCGAACCCCGCCGACGTGGTCGCCGGCAAGGACCTCGACCCGGTCACCACGGCCGTGGTCGGCGCCTTCGGGGGCTGGGCCGAGAAGCCCTTCGTGGTGGTGGTGCTGATCAGCTTCACCGCCTGCCTGATGGCCTCCCAGGGCGGCGCCGCCCGCGGCCTCTACTCGCTGGCCCGCGACGACGTCTTCCCCTTCTCCCGCCAGGTCCGCAGGGTCAACCGGCACAGGGCGCCGATCGGCGGCCTGGTCGCGGCCACGCTGGTGAGCTGTGCCGCGCTGCCCCTGGGCCTCAAGAGCGCCGCGATGGGCAGCCTGATCACCTTCGGCAGCGCGGCCACCTTCGTGCCGTTCTTCCTGCTCACCCTGGTCGCCCTGGTGGCCCGGCTGCGCGGCGGCTGGAAGCCGTCCGGCGAGGTGTCGTACGGCCGCTTTGGCACTCTGCTGAACGCCCTCGCGGTGCTGTGGACCGGCCTGGAGGTGGTCAACATCTGCTGGCCCCGCGCGATCCTGGCCCCGGTCGGCGCGCCCTGGTACCAGGTCTGGGCCGCCCTCCTGGGCGTCGGCATCGTCACCCTGGCCGGCCTCGGCTACCTCCTGGCCCGCCGCCCGGACCGCAGGATGCGTGACACCGCCAGCACCGGCGGCGACCACAGCGACGAACTGGCCCCGGCCGTCCACTGACCCGGGCCCGGTGTCGGGACCGGCCAGCGGGGCGGACCGGCTAGCGGGGCCCGTCCTGGCCGGTGTCGAGCAGTTCGTGGACGAGTGCGGTCTGCAGCCAGGTGCGGTAGTGGTCGACGGTCCAGCCGCGGTGGCGGCGCAGTAGTTGGTGCATGTGCGGGGAGCCCAGGGCGTAGAGGATGTCGGCGGCGGTGACCGGGTCCAGGTCGGTGCGGAGGGCGCCGTCGGCGTGGAGCCGCCGGGTGAGGGCGAGGTGGACCGCGTGGGTGGCCTCGGCGCCGGCGTCGGAGGCTGCCCGCATGTCCGGGTCGGCGCCCGCCGCCTCGACGCTGACCATGATCAGGTCCCCGGCGCGTTCCAGCAGTGCGGTGGAGTAGGCGACCAGTTGCCCGATCGCGGCCCTGGGGTCGGCCTGTTCCCGCGAAGCGGTGATCTCGGGCCGGTCGGCGACGCGCACCGGCTCCTCGTCGCCGACGGTGGCCACCCCGAGGGTGTGCGCGAAGAGGGCCGCTTTGGTGGGGAAGGCGTCGTACAGGGTCCGTTCGCCGACCCCGGCCGCGGTGGCGATCTGACGGAGCGCGGTGGCGACGTAGCCCTGTTCCACGAACAGGCGCTCGGCCGCCTCCCGGATCCGGGCGCGGGTGGCGGCCGCTGCTGCGGCGCGCGCCGGGGAACGGTAGGTCCGCTTGACGGGGTCTGCATCGGGGGTCACTCTGTAAATATTAGCCGCAGTGGTACTGCGCCGAAAAGAGGAGGCGCCCCGTGTCCAGCTCGAGTCATGCGTCCAGGCCCCGTCTGAGCGGCATCCACCACGTCAAGATCCCGGTCACCGACCTGACCCGGTCCGTCGACTGGTACGCCCGCGTCTTCGGTCTCGACGTGACGATGGAGTTCCCCGACGCCGACGGCGTCGTCCGCGGGGTGGCCGGCCTGGTGCCGGGGCTGGGCGACGTCCTGCTCGGGTTGCGGGTGAACCGGGAGGCGGCCGAGGGCTGCAAGGGCTTCGACCCGGTCAGCTTCGCCGTCGACGACCGCGCCGACATCGAGGCATGGGCCGCCCATCTGGACGGCCTGGGCGTCGAGCACTCACCGCTGATCGAGGCCTCGGTCGGCTGGCTGCTGGTCTTCGACGACCCCGACGGCCTGCAACTGCACCTGTACAGCTGGGCGGCGCACGGCGTCGACCACTCCGACCGGCCGGGCTACGGCCGACCGGCGGCGGCCCGGTAGGGGCGGAAGAACGCGCGCAGTTCCTCCGCGTACAGCTCCGGCTCCTCGAACGGCGCGAAGTGTCCGCCGCGCGCGGGCTCGGTCACCCGTACGGCATTGGCCGTGCGCTCCAGCCAGGCGCGCGGCGGGCGCACCACGTCGCCGGCGAAGATCGAGAAGCCTGACGGGACCTCGACCCGGCGGGCGAGCTGCTCGGGCGGGATGGCGGAGTTCGCGTGGTACATCCGCATCGAGGAGCCGATCGTCCCGGTGAGCCAGTACAGCGTGACGTTGGTGAGGATCTCGTCCTTGGTGAAGCTCCGCTCGATGTCGCCGCCGCAGTCGCTCCATGCGCTGAGCTTCTCGACGATCCAGGCGGCGAGCCCGGCGGGGGAGTCGGTGAGCCCGAAGGCGGCGGTGTGCGGCTTGGTGCGGTGCATGGCGGCGTAGGCGCCCTCGGTCGCGCCCCAGGCCGTGACCTCCCGGATCCAGGCGAGCTCCTCGGGTGCGAGCTCCGCCGGGTCGCCGCTGAACAGGGGCAGTCCCGCGTCGGTGCGGTGCACGGCCACCACCCGGTCGGGGTGGTCGAGTGCGAGGTAGCGGCTGACATGGCTGCCGATGTCCCCGCCGGCCGCGCCGAACCGGGAGTAGCCGAGGACGGACATGAGCTCGGCCCACAGGCCGGCGACCGCGATGGAGTCGAGGGGCGGTCCGGCGGGGCCGTCGGAGTACCCGAAACCGGGCACGTCGGGCACGACCACGTCGAAGGCGTCGGCGGGATCGGCACCGTGGGCGCCGGGGTCGGTGAGGAGCGGGACGACCTTGGCATAGCGCCAGAACGAGTCCGGCCAGCCGTGGGTGAGCACCAGCGGCAGCACCGGCCCGGTCGGCGCGACCGCACGGGCATGGACGAAATGGACGCCCAGGCCGCCGAGCGGCACCCGGAAGTGCGGCAGCCGGGCCAGTTCCGCCTGCTGCGCCGGCCAGTCGAAGCCGTCCGCCCAGTAGTCGACGAGTTCGCGGAGGTAGGCCGGATCGGTCCCGAGCGACCATCCGGCGTCCTCGGGCAGGTCCGGCCAGCGCGTCGCGCGCAGCCGCGCCCGTAGGTCGTCGAGGGCGGCGGGGTCGGTCCGCAGGGTGAACGGCTCCGGTCGGAGCGGGGCGTCCGGCATGGAACGCACGCTACCGGAGCCGGCGGCCCGGACGGTCCCGACCGACCGCATAGGGTGGGGGCTGCCTGATTCCGTTCCCTCCCGGAGGTCCGCAGTCCATGGAACGCCAACTGACCCTGATGGCCGTCCACGCCCATCCCGACGACGAGGTGCTGTCCACGGGTGGCGTGCTGGCGTCCGCGGCGGCCGAGGGCTTCCGCACGGTACTGGTCACCTGCACCAACGGGGAGCAGGGCGACGGCCCCGGCGGGATCAAGCCCGGGGAGCCCGGCCACGACGAGGCGCGGGTGCGCGAGGTCCGGCTGGAGGAGCTGAAGGAGTCGGTGGCCCAACTGGGCATCTCCGACGTGGAGCTGCTCGGCTACCACGACTCGGGCATGGTGGGCTGGGAGGCCAACCAGCGGCCGGAGGCGTTCGCCAACATCCCGCTGGAGGAGTCCGCCGGGCGGCTGGCCGAGCTGATGGAGCGCTACCGCCCCGATGTCGTCGTCACCTACGACGAGAACGGCGCCTACGGCCACCCCGACCACATCCAGGCCCATCTGATCACCATGGCGGCGATCAAGGCGGTCAGGGGGTCCGGCATCCCGGCGAAGTTCTACTACACGGCCATCTCCCGGACCCGGATCGAGGAGATGTTCGCGTACCTGCGGGCCACCGGCGCCGAGGTGGGGGACTTCGAACTGCCGGACGACTTCGGCAACTCCGACGAGGAGATCACCACCGTCGTGGACGTCTCCCCCTACGTCGAGCGCAAGCGCAAGGCGCTGGAGGCGCACGCCAGCCAGGGGGAGAACATCTTCATGCTGCGGCTGTCCGAGGAGGGCCAGCAGCGGGCGTTCGGCCAGGAGGCCTTCGTCCGCCAGTTCAGCGACGTGCCGGTGCCGGAGCACGAGGACGACCTCTTCGCCGGGCTGCGCTAGGCAGCGGCCGCCCCGGGCTCCGGCCCGCGCCCGTTCACCCGACCTGCTCTACCAGCGGTGGTGCACCTGGGCGCGGATGCTGCGGTCGTAGAGGTCGCGGATCGCGTCCAGGGTCGGCCCGGTCAGCGGCGGCAGGGCGGCGGCCGCCGCGTTGGCCTGCGCCTGCGCCGCGCTGCGGGCGCCGGGGATGACGCTGCTGACGCCGGGCTGCTGGATGATCCAGCGCAGCGCGGTCTGGGCCGGGGTCGCGCCCTCCGGTGCCAGCGCCGCGAACTCGGCGGCGGCCGCGACGCCGGTCTCGAAGTCGATGCCGGAGAAGGTCTCGCCCTGGTCGAAGGCCTCACCGTGACGGTTGTAGCTGCGGTGGTCGTCGGGGCCGAACACGGTGTCCCTGGTGTACCGCCCGGTCAGCAGCCCGGAGGCGAGCGGGACCCGGGCGATGATGCCCACCCCGGCCTGCTCGGCGGCGGGCAGCACCTGCTCCAGCGGCTTCAGCCGGAACGGGTTGAGGATGATCTGCACGCTGGCGGTGCCGGGACGGGCGATCGCCGCCAGCGCCTGCTCGCAGGTCTCCACGCTGACGCCGTACGCCGCGATCCGCTCCTCGGCGACCAGGGTGTCCAGCGCGTCGAAGACGGCGTCGTCGGCGTAGACCGCATCGGGCGGGCAGTGCAGCTGCACCAGGTCGAGCCGGTCCACGCCCAGATTGCGGCGCGAACGGTCGTTCCAGGCGCGGAAGTTGTCCAGGACGTAGTTCTCCGGCAGCTGCTCGGCGCGGCGGCCCATCTTGGTGGCGGCGAACACCCCGCTGTCCGGGCGCTCGCGCAGGTAGCGGCCGATCAGCTGCTCGCTGCGGCCGTCCCCGTAGACGTCGGCGGTGTCGAAGAAGTCCACGCCGCCGGCCACGGCGGCGTCCAGCACCGCGAAGGCGTCCTGCTCGCGCACGGCGCCCCAGTCGGCACCGAGCTGCCAGGTCCCCAGACCCACGACGGAGACTTTCCTACCGGTCCTGCCGAGCACGCGATCGTCCATGTCCGCATCCTACTGAGGTCGTCCGTGGAGCCCCCGACGGACGCTCCGGCAGGTGCACAGACCACGCACAGCATGCCGGGACCCGCACCCGTACGAGCGCGGACCGACGAATACCAGAGCTAAATTTGAGGTTTCCCCGAAAGGCCTTCTCCTGAGCTTCATCTGAGGTTCCACAAGGGCGCCGCAAAGGAGGAATCCGGCGCCAGGGAATCGCTTGACATGGAGCGGTCGACCGCCCCAGGATTGCGCTCGGCGAACGAAACCGCGATCGCCACGATTCGGCGGATTCAATTCCGTGATGGGGGAAACACATGCGTAACGCAAAGCGCGTTGCTGCCGTTCTCGGCGCGTCAACGCTGATTTTCATGGGTGTCACCGGGGTGTCCGGAACGGCCTTCGCGGCCGGCTCCGCGACCGTCCACCCGGACGGGTGCCCGCCGGACCCCGGCTACAGCTTCAGCGCGGTGACCCACACGTACCACGACATGGTCAGCAGCGTCGAAGGCACCAGTGACGAGACCATCGGCATCGCGCTGACCTCGGGCAAGACCGTCACCGGCACCATCACCGGCACCGTCACCACCGAGGAGTCGGCGATCTTCGCCAGCGCCAAGGAGTCGGTCAGCGCCTCGCTGGCCAAGGCCATCACCACGTCGGTGACCTACTCCGCGACCTGGAAGATCCCCAGCACCACCAAGGTCGGCTACCTGCACGCCGGCGCCGACGAGGAGAAGATGCACTGGGAGTACGGCTCCACCGGCGGCAACTGCGTCTACCACATCAGCCGCCAGGGCACCGCGACCTTCCCGTACCACGTGCCGACCTTCTGGCACACCAGTTGAGCCGCGGGCCGGCCGCTGCAGGGATCCTCGCGGCGGCTGTGATCGCCCTGGCGGCGTGCTCCTCCGCGAAGCAGGCGCCGTCCGCGGCGCCGACCCCGAAAGCGGTCGGCCCGGCCTCCGCGGCCGCTTCGGCGACCGCCCCGGTGGATCCGCAGGAATACAGCGGATCGATTCCCGAAGGAAAGCTGCTGCTGAATACCCAGGGAAACGGGAATTCATCGCTGGCCATCAAGGGAACGGGTACGGACGGGGATTTCGTCATCGCCGTCAGCTGCATCGGGAAAGGCTCCCTGCATGCGGCGGACAAGTCCGGCCGGCTGTTGCTGGGCGTGGACACCTGCGACGAGAGCCCGGGGGCCATCTACAACAGCCGCGGGCAGCTGCGCGCCGCGGACTCGGCCGTCGCGATAGCCGCGTCGCCCGGCGTCCACTGGCGCATCGCGGTCTTCCGGGCACCGCACCAGTAGCCGCAGGGCCAGTAGCGGCACCGGGGCAGGCACTGAGGTGACCACTGTGCGGGAGGGGGCGCCCCCTCCCGCACAGTGGTGTGCCCGTTGCGGACTGCCATCATGGGTGCATGATCGAACGAGTCGTCGCGGCGTGCGACGGAGCAGCCAAGGGAAACCCGGGGCCGGCGGCATGGGCCTTCGTGGTCGCGGACAGCGCCGGCGCGCCGCAGCGCTGGCAGGCCGGGCCGCTCGGCCACAGCACCAACAACATCGGTGAACTCACCGCGCTGGAACAGCTGCTGACGGCCACCGACCCGGCGGTCCCGCTGGAGGTCCGGCTCGACAGCACCTACACCCGTGACGCGGTGACCAAGTGGCTGGCCAACTGGAAGCGCAACGGCTGGAAGAACGCCGGCGGCAAGCCGGTGGCCAACCGCGAACTGATCCAGCGCATCGACGCGCTGCTGCAGGGCCGCGACGTCACCTTCGTCTACGTGCCGGCGCACCAGGTGGACGGAGACCCGCTGAACGCGATCGCCGACAAGGCCGCCAGCGACGCCGCGCGGTTGCAGCAGGCGTCCGGTGGGACCGCCCCCGACCTCCCGGTGCCGGACCCGGTCAGCGGGTCGGCATCCCGCAGCAGGCGCCCCGCGGCGGGGTCGGCCGGGGCGGCGGCCAAGTCGGCCGGCGGGGTTGCCAAGGCGGCCGGGACTGCCAAGCCGGCCGGCGCCGGGGGCCGTTCGCGCACCCTCGCCGCGCGGTACCCCGGAACCTGCCCGTGCGGCCGGTCCTACGCCAAGGGCGAGCAGATCACCAAGGTGGGCAGCGGCTGGGGCCATCCGGGCTGCACCGCCGCGGAGGCCTGAGCGGGCCTGAGCGGGACCCCGTCGGCGGAAACTAGATGTATATAGCAACGTATGTGTAAGGTGCCCTTGGATCTGGTGGCGGCTGCTCACCATGCGGGGCAGGTCGTCGCCGTGCGCTGACTTGGAGGAGGTTTTCCATGGCTCAGGCAGCAGGACGACTCGCCGCCGTGCTCGGCGGCGTGCTGGAAGGGCCGCTGCCGCTGCGGATCCGGGCCTGGGACGGCAGTGAGGCCGGGCCCGCCGAAGCGCCCACGCTGGTCTTCCGCAACCGCCGCGCGCTGCACCGGCTGCTCTGGAAGCCGGGCGAGCTGGGGCTGGCCCGCGCCTGGGTCGCCGGCGACATCACCGTCGAGGGCGACCTGTACGAGGCGCTGGGACGGCTGGCGCCCAGCGTGTGGCAGGGCGGCGAGCCGGCGCCGGCGCGGCGCGCGCTGCCCGACGGCCGGACGCTGCGGCTGGCCGCCGACGTACTGGCGCTGGCCGGCCCGTCGCTGCCGCCGGCGCCGCCCGAGGAGGAGGTGCCGCGCCGGCACGGGGTGCGGCACAGCATCGGCCGCGACCGCCAGGCGATCAGCCACCACTACGACGTCGGCAACGACTTCTACGCGCTGGTGCTCGGTCCCTCCTTCGTCTACTCCTGCGCCTACTGGCCCGACCCCGAGGCGACGCTGGAGCAGGCCCAGGCCGCCAAGCTCGACCTGATCTGCCGCAAGCTGGCACTGCGCCCCGGGCAGCGGCTGCTCGACGTCGGCTGCGGCTGGGGTTCGCTGGTGCTGCACGCGGCCGAGCACTACGGGGTGCACGCGGTCGGCGTGACCATCTCGGCGGAGCAGGCCGACCTGGCCCGCAAGCGGGTGGTGGACGCCGGTCTGACGGACCGGGTGGAGATCCGGATCCAGGACTACCGCAGGATCGAGGACGGCCCCTTCGACGCCGTCTCCTCGGTGGGCATGGCCGAGCACGTCGGGTCGGTGGCCTACCGGACCTACGCGGACCAGCTGTACCGGCTGCTCAGGCCGGGTGGACGGCTGCTCAACCACCAGATCGCCCGACGCCCCCTGGAGGACGAGTCGGGGTACGCGGTCGACGAGTTCATCGACCGCTACGTGTTCCCCGACGGCGAGCTGGCCCCGGTCGGCAGCACCGTCTCGGCGCTGGAGTCGGCCGGCTTCGAGGTGCGGGACCTGGAGTCCATCCGCGAGCACTACGCGCTGACGCTGCGGGCCTGGGTCGCCAACCTGGAGGCGAACTGGTCCGAGGCGGTCCGGCTGGTCTCGCCCGGCAGGGCCCGGATCTGGCGGCTCTACATGGCCGCCTCGGCGCTGGCCTTCGAGCAGAACAACATCGGCGTGAACCAGGTCCTGGCGGTGCGCACCGGCGCGGGCGGGGCCTCCGGCATGCCCCTGGTCCGCGGTACCTGGGGCAGCTGACGCAGTGTCCGTTCCGTTGCGGCACACTGGTTTCCAGACCGTCCGCGACTGGGTATCCCGGTGGTGATTGGTCTATACACGTAGTGCGGGAGTGGCAGGTCTGGGGGGTCACTGATGTCGCGTGAACGAGTGGCACGGCGGGTGGCGACGGCGGCGGCCTACGGCGGCGGGGGCATCGGACTGCTCGGTGCCGGGGTCGCCGGGCTGCTGCTCGCCGAGGCGAAGCTCGCCGCGGTCAAGCTGGACGTCCTGCAGGGCGACCCGCTGCCCGCCGACGGCTGCTACGGCCGGGAGCTGGCCGAGGACGGCGCCGAGCCGCTGGCCCTGGTGGTGCTCGGTGACTCCACCGCCGCCGGGTTCGGCGTGGACCACGCGGTCCGGACCCCGGCGGTGCTGCTCGCCTGCGGCATCGCCGCGATCGCCGAACGGCCGGTGCGGCTGACCGTCGTCGCGGCGAACGGGGCCGTCTCGGCGGACCTGGAGCGGCAGCGGGAGCTGGCGCTGCGGCGCGAGTCCGCACCGGACCTCGCGCTGGTCATGATCGGGGCCAATGACGTCGCCCAGCAGGTCAGGACGTCCGAGGCGGCGCGGATCCTCGGCGACACGGTGCGCCGGCTGCGGGCGGCCGGGGCCGCGGTGGTCGTCGGCACCTGCCCGGACCTGGGCGCGGTGGCCGGCATCCTGCCGCCGCTGCGCTGGCTGGCCGCGCGGGCCAGCCGCCGGCTGGCGGCGGCGCAGGATCGGGCCGTGGTCGAGGCGGGCGGGCACAGCGTGCTGCTCGGCACCCTGCTCGGACCGGAGTTCGCCGGCCGCCCGGAGATGTTCGCCTCGGACCGCTACCACCCCTCCGACCAGGGCTATCTGGCGGCCGCGATGACCCTGATGCCGACCATGTGCGCGGCCCTGGACATCTGGCCGGGTGAGGGCGCCGCCCAGGCGGCCCAGACAGCCCGAGCAGCCCAGGTGCCCGCGACCCGGGGTGCCCGCGACGGCGCCGGCCGGCCGGCGCGGGTCGCCGCCCTCGACCCCCGGTAGCCGCGGCCCCGGTAGCCGCGGCCCGGATCAGGCCAGCAGCTTGTCCTTGGCCTTCTGGAACTCCTCCTCGGTGATCGCACCCGAGGACTTGAGGTCGGCCAGCCTGGAGAGTTCGTCCACCTGGCTGGAACCGCCGCCCGCGCCGCCGGGGGCCGCCGCGGCCTGGCGGACGTACTGCTTGAACGCGGCGTCGGCCTGCTGGGCCTGCTCCCGGTCCCGCTCGCTCATGGAGCGGCCCCGGATGATCACGTAGAGCAGCACGCCCAGGAACGGCAGCACGATCACCAGGAGGATCCAGCCGGCCTTGGCCCAGCCGCTCAGGGTGTGGTCGCGGAACAGGTCGGTGATGATCTTGAACAGCAGGAAGAACCAGAGGATCCAGAGGAAGAACTCCAGCATGGTCCAGAACACGTTGAGCAAGGGGTAGTTCGACATGGTCAGCTCCAGCTGCTCGGCCCGCTGAGATGCGGCGATGACGCCTGAAAAACAGTCATATCACCGCAAATCAGGTTACGCATGCCCGGAACTCCCCTCGCGGTCCAGCTCCGCGTCCAGCGCCAGGGCGGCGTGGACCAGGGCCAGGTGGGTGAAGGCCTGCGGGAAATTGCCCAGCTGCTCGCCGGTGGGTCCGATCTCCTCGGCGAACAGGCCGACGTGGTTGGCGTAGGTGAGCATCTTGTCGAAGGCGTAGCGGGCCTGGTCCAGCCGGCCGGCCCGGGCCAGCGCCTCCACGTAGAGGAAGCTGCACAGCGAGAAGGTCCCCTCGCTGCCGCGCAGCCCGTCCGGGGAGGCCGACGGGTCGTAGCGGTAGACCAGGCTGTCCGACACCAGCTCCCGGTCCATCGCGTCCAGGGTGGACAGCCAGCGGCTGTCGCGCGCGGTGATGAAGCCGACCTTGGGCATCAGCAGTAGCGAAGCGTCCAGGACCTCGCTGCCGTAGTGCTGGACGAACGCCCGGCGGGTGGGGCTCCAGCCGTGCTCCATGACCTGGCGCAGGATGGCGTCGCGGGCGGCGGTCCAGCCGGGCAGGTCGGCCGGGCGGGCGAACCGGGTGGCCAGCCGGATGCCGCGGTCCAGGGCGGCCCAGCACATCACCCGGCTGTAGGTGAAGTCCTGGCGGCCGCCCCGGGTCTCCCAGATCCCCTCGTCGGGGCGGTCCCAGTGGTCGGCCAGCCAGTCCAGCAGGTCGGCCACGACCAGCCAGCCCTCGTAGCCGGCCATGTCGGCGACGTCCTCGGCCTGGGCCAGGCCATAGACGGCCTCGCCGTAGATGTCCAGCTGCAGCTGGTCGGCGGCGCCGTTGCCGATCCGGACCGGGAAGGAGCCGCGGTAGCCCTCGAAGTGCCGCAGCTCCTCCTCGGACAGCTGCGGGTCACCGTCGATCCGGTACATGATCTGCAGCCGCTCGCCGCCGACGGTGCTGCCGGCCCGGATCCGGGCGCCGAGCCAGCGGCGGAAGGCGTCCGCCTCCTCGCTGTAGCCCAGCGCGACCAGCGCGCTCACCGAGAGCGAGGCGTCACGGATCCAGGTGAAGCGGTAGTCCCAGTTGCGCTCCCCGCCCAGCTGCTCGGGCAGGCCGGCGGTGGCGGCGGCGATCAGGGCGCCGGTGGGGGCGTAGGTGAGCAGCTTGAGGGTGATCGCGGAGCGGTTGACCATCTGCTGCCAGCGGCCCCGGTAGCGGCAGCGGCTGATCCAGCGGTGCCAGTAGTGCCGGGTGGCGTCGAACAGCTCCCGCGTCGCCTCCTCGGTCAGCGGCTCCGGCGGTGCGGCGTCGGCGCCGCCGGTGGTCAGCACGAACGCGGCCAGTTCGCCCTCGGGCAGCGTGAACTCCGCGGTGGCGTCGGTGTCGTCGCAGCTGAGCTGCTGCGGTCCGACGGACTGGAGGTAGGCGGCGGCGTCCGCGGCGTGGAAGCCGACGCCTCCGGAGGCCAGGGTGCTGGTGCGGTGCTCGGCCCGGCCGTAGTCGAAGCGGGGACGGCACTCCAGTCGGAAGGTGACGGTTCCGCGCACCGTGCGCACGGCCCGGACGATCCGGTGCCGGTCCGAGGCCACGCCCGGCTCGTCCAGCGGCATGAAGTCGATCACCTCGCCGATCCCGGCCGGCGTCAGGAAGCGGGTGACCAGGACCGCCGAGTCGGGCAGGTAGAGCTGGCGGACCGTCATCTGCTCGGCATCTGCATCGGTGCTGGCGTCGGCATCGGCGGCGGTGACTGCGCTGATGCAGAAGTGGCCGCCCCGGTCGTGGTCGAGCAGGGCGGCGAAGATGCTCGGGGAGTCGAAGCGCGGGGCGCAGAACCAGTCGATGGCACCGTCGGAGGAGACCAGTGCGGCGGTCTGCAGGTCGCCGACGATCCCGTGGTCGGCGATGGGGGGATAGCGGCGCATGGCGGGCTCGCTCCTCTTCCGGCCGGGGCCGGGTGGAAGATCGTCCGGGCGGACGGGTCGAGCCTTTCAGCCGCGGTGGCGGGCGGCGCGGGGGATGTGCCGTTCGGGTGAGCGGCCGGACCGGGGCCGGTCAGCCCACGCGGGGGTCGACCGCGACGAAGCGGCCGGTGCGTCCGGCCTCGGTGCCGGCGAGGCCCAGCGAGACCAGGGCGTCCAGGGCCCGGCGGACCCGCCGCTCGCCGGTGCCCAGCAGGTCGGCGAGTTCGGCGACGGACGCGGGGGAGCGGGAGACCAGATGCCGGTAGGTCTCCTCCGTATGGTCGTCAAGTCCCATGGACTCGAGCATGCGGTCTTCCTCCGACGCGGTGCCTGGTGCCTGGGCTGCTCCGGCCAGGGCGGCCGATGCTGCCAGTCTTCCGTGCGTCGCGAGCGGATGACCACAACCGGCAGGTGTCCGGTTCGGGAATTCGAGGCGGCGCCCGCACCGCCGGGCGCTGCTCCTACGAGCCGGAGCAGCGCCGTGGGGGAGGATCGTCGGTCAAGAGCGGTCATGGGTGGTAGGGAGTGGTCGGAATCGGAATCGGAATCGGTTGTCGGAGTCGGTTGGGGGTGGTCAGGACGGGTCGACGGGCAGCCCGGCCGTCCGCGCTGCTTCTCCCTCCTTCAGTAGCCGCCCGCGCAGCGCGAGGTCGATCTCGAACCGGGACTGCGGGTTGGTCAGCGCGCCGCCGAACAGCTTCTCCAGCCGGCGCATCCGCTGGCGCACCGTCTGCGGGTGCAGCCCCAGCGTGACCGCCACCTCGGGCGCGCTGCCGCTGCTGGCCCCGAGCCAGGCCAGCAGGGTGGCCTCCAGATGACGGCGGCGGTTGGGGGTGAGCCCGCCGAGCGGGGCCAGACAGCGTTCGCTGACCAGCCCGACCAGGGCCTGGTCGCCGAGGAGCAGCACCGCCGACAGGTTCTCGTCGCAGTAGGTGGGACCCGGGGCGTTGGCCAGGACCGTGCCGGGCAGCCGCTCGGCAACGGTGCGGGCCCAGCGGAGCGACTCGGCGGCGTTCACCCAGGGCACCGCGGGGCCGACCACGGCGGGCTGGTCCCCGAGCAGCCGGGCCAACTGCTCCCTGGCACCGGGGGCGTGGGGCTCCGGGAGGATGAGGAAGGCGTCGGGGCCGTCCAACTGCGCCAGGACGTCCGGCCGGCGCCGCAGCCGGTCGGCGCCGCCCGGGCCCAGCGTGTTGCGGTCGGGCGGTGCGTCGCAGTCCCCCGGCCGCAGCAGCACCACCGCGGAGAGCGCGGCGGGCAGCTTCCACCGGGCCGCGCGCGCGGCCTCGGCCACCAGGTAGGCGGGTTCGCCGGCCAGCAGCGACCTGAGCAGTTTCTGGCGCAGGAAGCGCTGGGTGCCGGCCTCGTCGGTCCGGGCCTGGGTGTAGCCGGCGGCTGCGGCGACCACGATCTGGTCGGCGTAGGCGAAGATCACCTCGGCGAGCAGGGCCAGCGTCCCCAGGGAGACCCCGGTGTGCCGGGCCACCATCGCGTACCTGCGCCAGACCAGTCGGGCGCCGAGGCGGTAGGCGGACTGCAGCAGGTCCAGGCTGCGGCCGGCCCGGCACTCGCTGCGTCCCAGCGCGCGGTGGACGGTGGCGGAGGCGGCGCTGGAACTGCGGTCGCCCGCGATCAGGTCGGCGAAGTGGGTCAGTGCCCGGCCGGTGGCTCGGTGCAGCACAGCTCCGGATTCGTCCTGCTCGAAGAGCTGGGCGTACTCCGGTATCTGACGGCATATCTGCTCGACGATCTCGGACACCAGCCGCGGGTTCTCGCCCCGCAGCAGCCGGGCCAGGCCCGGCGGCAGGGCCACCCAGGGTGCGTCGTGCGGCACCGTGCGCGGTGCCTCTGCCTGCGGTCCGGCGTTCCGGGGCACCGGCACCCGGTCACGGCGGACGACGAGCGAGGCGGCCCGAGGTGGATGCGCTGACGGGGCACGCTGGGGTGCGAGGCCCGAACCGTGTTGCGTTGCAGTGGACATGCGACCTCCTTCGCCGGTCCTGCGGGCGCCGCCGGCCGGGGAAGTCGAACCGGTGGCGCCCGCAGACCTTGGGAGTGAATCAACCGCCCGGTACCGGTGGCGCCGGTCGGGGCCGTTGGGCCGGAGGAGTCAGCGGGTGACCACCCGGCCGATCCGAGCATAGGGGGAGTCATCCGTCCGGAACGGGGCACAGCGCCTCCGTTAGGAATTGATAAGAGAGTTGCCCTTCAACGCCGGAGGCGCGACGGCTGGCGCGGCGCCCGATCCGCGCCGCGGATGCGGAACCCGATTTCCCCGGCCGGGGTGCGATTTCCGAAAATGTTCGCACCTGCAGCGGTGATATCCCGACGCGATCGCTCACCTACGGGCAGGTCCGTCGATGTCATGACTGGACAGCGGCAAACCAGTTGATGATGATGAGCAGCAATTCATGTGGGAGGACCGGAAGTGACCACTGGAATGGCGCATCAGCACGGATTGAGGCGGTCCGGCCCCGAAGTCCGTACGGAGCCCTGGATATCCGACCGCGACGCCGGGACCACGCAGCTGCTGCGCGACGAGTACGGGGTGCTGTCCTCGCTCCGCTGCCTGGACGTCGGGCTTGCCGCCGACCCCGGTTTCCAGGGCGCCTACCCGGCGGAGACCTCGGCGCTGGCGGCCCTGGACGACCCCCGGGTGGCGCCGCCGGAACGCTATGTGGTGGGCGCCACCGGACGCATCATCGCCGTGGTGCGCAGGCATGTCGACGGTACCCCGCTGTCGGTGCTGCTGGGGCAGCGGACCCGCGGTTTCGACTGGCAGACCGCCGCGGTGGTGGTCACCGACGTGCTGGCCGCGCTGAGCGCACTGCACGGGCGCGGGGTGCCGCACCGCAGCGTGCACCCGAGCCAGGTCCTGGTCGGCACCAACGGCGTGTGCGTGCTGGTCGACGTCGGGCTGGCCCGGCGGACCGGCGGTGATGACGGTACGTCAAACACCGTGGGGGCCGAAGCAGGAGCCGGAGTCGAGCGGCGGGAGACGGCGATCGCGGCGGACCTCTCCGCGGTCGCGGTGCTGTTCGCGGCCTGCGTCGGGCAGATCGACAGCGGGACCGGCGCCAACGCGGGCTCCCCGGCGGCGGACGGCGTCCCCGACCTGCTGCGCGCGGTGCTGGAGCGTGCCAACGATCCCGACGCCCGCGACGGCCGGACCGCGGCGGACCTGCTCACCGCCTTCGGCAAGGTGACCGCGCGGGCCTTCGACGCGGGGTGGGTGGAGCGGGGCCGGGAGCGGTTGGCCGCCCTGGTCGCGGACAACCGGCAGGCGCCTGCGGGGCTGACCGAGATGCTGCGGGCCGGGTGGAGCCGGCGCCGGGCTCCGGGCCGGAAGGCCGGTCGCGCCGAGGAACCGGCTGAGCATCCGTCATCCTCAGCTCCGCAGAACGGGCTCAGGACCGCAGTGGTGGCCGCGCTGCCGGTTGGACTTCAGGCCAGGCTGCGCAGGCCGGGGGTGCTCTGGCGGGCCGGGATCCTGCTGCTCATGGTCGCCGGTGTCATCGCGGCCACGGTGTCGGGGCTGAGCACCAAGGGGGTCAAGCATCCGTCGGCGTCGGCTGCGGGCGGCGCGTCCGCGCATCCCTCGGCGATCGGCACCGCGGCGGCGGCCCCGGTCCCCGACCCGAGCCTCAGCCCCAGCTCCAGTCCCAGCCATGCCGCCGGCTCCGTTCCGAGTACCGGCCCCAGTATCGGTGCCAGTGCCGGTACCGGGCCGACCACGGCCCCGGGCGCCTGGCAGACGGTCGGCTACACCAACCGCGGGACCCTGACCCGGGACCCGGCGGTCTCGCGCAGCGGGGACGGCTCGCTCAGGCTCGCGGCCCCGGCCGGCGGACACGTCTTCGCAGGCCTCGCCACCCTGATGGCCGCACAACCGGGGACCCGGACCTACGCCGCCTGGGTCAGGACCGAAGGACCGGCACAGCAGAAGGTCTGCATCGACATCCTGTTCTACGACTCGACAGGCCGTCAGATCGGCTCGGACCATGCCGCGTTCACCAACGGCGGCAGCCATGACTGGCAGGCGGTCTCGGTCACACTGGCCAGGCCCTACGGAGCGACCCGGACCGACTTCCAACTGCGCCTCGGCGACCAGGGTCTGAGTCAGGGCGGATCCGCCTGGTTCGACGACGTCACCGTGGCCGGTCCGTGAATCCCCGGGGAAATTCCGGGTATTCCGTAAGCCGACCGTAAGCCGACGGCAATCGGCTGCGCGGCAATTGCGCCCAGGGCAGCGGAATGCCGCGACGCCGGCGGCGGGTGTGGCCGGACTGCCGCCGCCGGCGTCGCTCTTTCGGTTCGGTCAGCTGGCTTTGAAGGTGAACCAGTTGATGTTCACGAAGTCGGCGGGCTGCCCGCTGGAAAAGGTGAGGTAGACGGTCTGCACCCCGGTGGTTCGGGTGATGGTGGCGGGGACGGTCTGCCAGGTCTGCCAGCCGCCGGTACTGGCGAGGGAGAAGCTCCCCAGCACCGTGCCGGTGGGGCTGTTGAGCCGGACCTGGACCAGGCCGCTGACACCGGCGGCGGCTCCGGAGGCGACCCGGGCCTGGAACTGGGTGGCCCCGGTGCTGCCGAAGTCGATGCCGGAGTAGCTGAGCCAGTCCCCGTTGGCGATCCAGCCGACGTCCTGGCCGCCGTTGGTGTCGCTGCAGGTCTCGGTCTGGGTGCCGGACTGCCCGGAGTAGGACTCGGCCTGGATGGTGCCGAAGGCGCCGGTCCCGGTCCCGGTGCCGCTGGTCGGGGTGGCCGAGGCGGAGGCCGAGGTGGTGGTCGAACCCCCCTGTGCCGCACCGACGCTGATGGTGAGTGAGGTCGGTGAGGCCGACTGGACCCGGCCCTCGAAGTCGACCCCGGCGGGGTGGACGTCGTCGTAGGGGAAGGCGTAGCCCAGGTGGTCGGTCGAGGTCTGGTGCACGATGCGGGCGTAGTGGTTGGTGCGGGCCTGCGCGTAGAAGGCGGAGGGGTTCTCGCCGTCCGGCTGGTTGGCGTCGGCCAGCAGTGTGGTGCGGTTCAGGGCGGCGGCCAGACGGGCGCTGAGGTTGCCCATCTCGTCGTTGCCGGTGGTGAACGGGGCGCTGCTGCAGTTGAACACGGCCGCGGTGCTGGGCTTGGCGAAGCTGCCGACGCCGGGGAAGCTCAGCACGCCGTTGCTGACGCGTCCGGTGGTGGTCCCCCAGGAGGCCTGGGTGTCGATCACCAGGTCGGTGCTCTGGTACTTCGTCCAGACCTGGTCGATGTAGCTGTCGAGATAGCCGCTGAACAGCGCGGGGTTGGCGGTTATCGCGGTGTTGGGGCTGAGCACGCGCAGCGTCGCCCCGCTGGAGTTGGTGACGATGAGCTTGGCCCAGTCGCTGCCGTCGGTGGCGGCCTGGGCGCGCAGCGCGGACGCCACCGTCTCCAGCCCCCCGGCCGGCAGGCCGTTCACGGTCTGGGCGCCCTGCGGCGTCTGGAGGTTGAACGAGATGGGCACGGACGCGAAGTCCACGTAGCTGATGTTGGCGTACAGCTGGGTGGTGTCGTAGGTGAACTCGCAGAAGCTGTACGCCGTGGCGATGTTGGGGTCGGTGGGGTTGGACACCGAGGGCATGGCGATGCCGGGACCGGGGTTGACCAGGAAGGTGAGCTTGCTGCCGATGGAGAAGTAGATCCGCCCGCTGGCCAGGTGCGGAACGTAGATGGTCTTGGCAGGCGAGCCCGGGGCGTTGAGCGCGATCGCGCAGTCGGCACCGAGCGCGGCTCCGGGCGCGGAGGGGGACGGCGGGTGGTAGAGCGTGCTGCCGTCGGCCTCCAGGAAGGCCCAGCTGTTGCCCTGGTTCAGGTCGAGGCCCAGGACGTAGGCGTAGACCGTGGCGGACGAGGTGTTGTTGGCCAGCTGGACCGGAAGGGTGGCGGTGGTGCTCGCCGAGGCGCTGCGGCGGATGGTGGTGAGCAGGACCGGCGCGGCCACTGCCGCGATCGAGGCGCTGATCAGTTTTCGACGGGAGATCACGTCTTGCTCCTGGGGGCCGGACAGCCAGGCGTGGGGGTCGCAGGCGGTCGTGACGGGTGGTCGGTTGAGTCAGCACGTGGACCGGTCGCCGGAAACGGAACCCCGGTTGGCGTGTCATGCACACTCTTGCCGTCACTTCACGCATCGTCAATATCCCGCGCTTGAAAGCGCTCTCAACTCAACCTTAAATAAAACTCTTGAACGCAATCACCCACCGTTGGTCGCACCGTGGCCCGGTCCGTCGGTCCAGGTCACGGTGAGGTCCTCACGTGCACCGAAGCGCTCGATGTTGCCCCCGACGATCTGCTGCAGCCTGACGAGGTCGGCGGGGGTGGCGGCGTCGACGGCCAGCAGCAGGCAGTCGGGCTCCGCGGTGATGCGGCAGACGCCGGTGGAGCCGGGGAACTCGATCACTCCGTCGGGCGGGGTCCACTGGGCCCGGGACGCCTTCCAGGCGGCGTGACCGCACAGCTGCTTGCCGTACCGCTCGCCGCGCTCGGTCGGGACGCGGGCGTGGGCGCTGACCGGTCCCTGCCAGCGGCCGTTGTCGGCGGGTGCAGGGTCGGCGGGCGCAGGGTCGGCCGGGGCGGGGTCGGGGGTGTGCGAGCGGGGGTGGTGCACGGGGGGCCTCCCGGGTCGTGGAATCGCGGTGCCGAGGGTTTCGAGGCGCCGCGCCGCCAGTTTTGCTATACATAGTGTCGCTGTCAAGACATAGTGTCCTCACCCTGTCTGGGAGGCTTGGCCTACCAGCAGGGAGGAAGCCGGTCGTGGCGCCACCGACCGCGGTGAGTCAGGGTGGAGTCAACGGCACCCGGCAGCGGGCGCCACGGCAGACAGGGAGAGGGCCATGCGGGAGTTCCTGGTCGAGCTGACCACCACCGTCCCCGAGGGAACCGAGCAGGCCGAGGTGGACCGTCGTCGCGCGGCCGAAGCCGTCCGGGCCAGGGAACTCGCCGCCGCCGGGAACCTGGGGCGGCTGTGGCGTCCGGTCGGTGAACTGCGCAGCCTCGGCATCTGGCGGGCCGCCGACGAGGCCGAGCTGAACGAGAAGGTGCTCGGCAGCCTCCCGCTGCGACCGTGGATGACCGCCGTGATCACACCGCTGGAGTCGCACCCCAACGACCCGGGCTGGACCGGAGCCGGCGCCTGAGCAATCCTCACCGCGTCCACCGACCACGAGCGAGGACCCCGTCATGAGCTCCGCAACCCCGGGCGCCGCCGTGGCCGCCGAGGGGCGCCGCCGTTCGTCCGCACGGCCCGGGGGTGGTGCCGGGTCCCCGTGGGCCGATGTCCTGCGGGCCGCCGCCGCGCTGGCGGCCGCCATGGGCGTCGGCCGCTTCGTCTACACCCCGATCCTGCCGCTGATGCACGCTCAGGCCGGGCTGAGCGCCTCGGCCGGCGCGAACCTGGCCACCGCCAACTACGTCGGCTACCTGGCGGGTGCGCTGGTGGGGATCCTGGTCCCGGCGGCCGTGCGCTCCCGCACGGCGCTGCGCGGTTCCCTGGTGGTGCTGACCGGGTCGCTGGCCGCGATGCCGTTGAGCCACGCCGTACCGGTCTGGGCGGTGCTGCGGCTGCTCGCCGGTGTCGCGAGCGCACTGGTCTTCGTGATCGCGGTCAGCTCGCTGCTCAACCATCTGCGTGAGTACCCGCCGCAGCTGCCCGGATGGGGCCTGGGCGGTGTCGGCGCTGGGATCGCGCTGTCCGGCCTGCTGGTCCTGGTGCTGCGTCAGGCGGCCGACTGGCGTGCAGCCTGGTGGGCCGCGGCCGCACTGGCGGCGGCGCTGTCCGCCGCGGCCTGGACGTTGCGCCCGGCGCCCGTCGGCGACGCGGCCGACCACGGGGAACAGCCGCGGGCCCACCGCTGGTTCGGCTGGCTGCTGGCCTCGTACACGCTGGAGGGCATCGGCTACATCATCGCCGGCACCTTCCTGGTCGCGGCGATCGGGCAGTCCTCGCCGGGCTGGATCGGCAGCGGCGCCTGGGTGCTGGTGGGACTGGCCGCGGTGCCGTCCGCGGCGCTCTGGGCCCGGCTGGGACGCCGATGGTCCCGTCCCGACCTGCTGCTGGCCGCGCTGCTGGTGCAGGCGGTCGGCATCGCCCTGCCCGCCCTGGTCGGTGGGATCGCCGCCGCCCTGGTCTCGGCGACCCTGTTCGGTGGGACCTTCATCGGCATCAGCACCCTCGCGCTGGCCACCGGAGCGCAGCTGCGGTTCCCGCGCTCGGTCGCCCTGCTCACCGCCGGCTACTCCGTCGGCCAGATCCTGGGCCCCGTCGCCGTCACCCCCCTCCTCCACCACGGCTACCACCAGGCCCTCCTGCTGGCCGCCGCCGTGGTCCTCGCCGCCGCCGCAGCGGCAGCCGTGCTGCGCATCGGATTCCCACCGGGCGAGCGGTGACCGCAGATCCTTCAGCGGTGCGGTTCGAGGTTCAGAACCACATCGCAGTCCAGTGCGGCGGCCAGGCGCTGTAGTACGGGCAGGGTGGGGGTGGTCCTGCCGGATTCCACCCGGGAGACGAAGGCCTGGCCGGTGCCGGCTCGCGCGGCCAACTCCGCCTGTGACAGGCCCAATGCGGTGCGTCTGTTACGGATCAGCTCGGCGGCCGTCACTGCGGGTCCTGGTCGTAGCGCGGCAGCTCGCCGGTGTCGATGACCCACTCCCTGATGGTGATCTTGTCACCGAAGACATAGGGCACACGGGCGTCGTAGGCAGCGGTGCCGCTCCTGGTGGTGATGGCCCAGTAGTGGACGCAGGTGCCGTCGCGAGGGTCGACGATCAAATAGTGCGGGATGCCCAGCTGGGGATAGTGGCGCAGCTTGCTCTCGTAGTCGTTCTCCGGATTCGACGGCGACACGATCTCGACTGCCGCCAGCAGCGCACGGGGACTGATGGCGTCATCCGTGTCCATGGCCGCCTCCGGAAGTACCAGCACGTCAGGACGGCGCAGCTGGCCCAGGGCGGCTTCTTCGATGTCACCGGAGGTGGTGGCGACGATCCCCGGGGGGAGCTGCGGTTGGAGCTGACGCTCGATGCGCAGTGCGGCGAGGTCGTGGCGGCCGGCCGGACTCATCATCATGATGATCTGACCGTCGCTGATCTCGACACGGGGGCTGAACGGCGCCGGCGGCGTGAAGTGTGCAGCGAACGCGCGCAGGTGTCGGTAGATCTCCTGCTTCGTGGCGGCGGTCATGAGTCAACCGTACATGACGAAATCGTCATACCGGAGTTCCCCGCTCCTGGTCCGACCCCGGGGTCGGGTAGTGGTCGCAATCCGCAGTGAAGTTGAATTTTTGCAGAGATGTATCAAACCATTGCGGATGGATGTCGACACGGTTACGTTCCCTGCGGCACAGTGCCTTTCTCTGTGCATGCCAGATCCCAGGGAGGGACCCGATGAGACTCCTGCCCAGCACTGCCCCGCGCGCCTGGATCGGACTGGCCGTCACGGCCTTACTGGCGGGCCCGCTGCTGGTCCCGGTCGCGGCGACGCCGGCCGCGGCGGCCACCGGCGCCGGGGCGACGGTCCCGTTCACCAGCCTTGAGGCCGAGGCGGGGACGCTCAGCGGCGGAGCCACCGCCGTGTCGCTGACCTCCGCGCCGACGACGCAGTACTCGAGTCCGGCGGTGGAGGCCTCCGGACACGCCTATGTGCAGCTGACCAACACCGGTCAGGCCGTGCAGTGGACCAACACCACCGGCGCGCCCATCACCGCGCTCAACCTCCGCGAGAGCATCCCCGACTCGTCCACCGGCGGCGGTACCACGGCGACCCTCGACCTCTACGTCGACGGCGTGTTCCGGCAGGCGCTGAACCTCAACTCCCGGCAGAGCTGGTTCTACGAGGGGACCAACTACAACGGCAGCGACCAGAACCCGGCCGACGGCGACCCGCGGGAGTTCTTCGACGAGTCGCACACCTTCGTCACCGGCGCCGCGATCGCCCCCGGCAGCACCATCACGTTGAAGAAGGACGCCGCCAACACCGCAGCGTTCTACTACATCGACGTCATGGACGTGGAGAACCCGCCGGCGCCGGCGACCCAGCCGGCCAACTCCATCTCCATCACCAGCTGCGGCGCGGTGGCCGACAACAACCCGACCAACGGGGCCGCGGACAGCGCGGCCGTCGACAGCACCGCCGCCATCCAGAACTGCATCAACCAGGCCGAGTCCCAGGGCAAGATCCTGTGGATCCCGGCCGGCACCTTCTACCTCAAGGGCACCACCGGGCTGAAGGCGCAGGGCATCACCATCGCCGGCGCGGGCATGTGGTACAGCACCATCTACCGTGACGTGCCGCTGCCCAACAGCACGCCGCTGGCCGCCACCTTCGAGCTGACCTCCTGCGACGTCCACGACTTCCACCTCGACTCCGACTCCACCAGCCGCGAGATGGTCGACGGCGGTGGCGGCGCCATGGACACCTCCGGGACCAACTGGGTCGCCGACAGCATCTGGAGCCAGCACGTCGAATCCGGCTTCTGGGCGTCCGGCACCGGCGGAACGGTGCAGAACAGCCGCGTCACCGCGGTGTGGGCGGACGGCATCAACCTCAACAACGTGTCGCTGAACAACTCCGTCGGCAACAACCTCACCGCGACCAACAACTTCGTCCGCGGCACCGGTGACGACGGCATGGCCATCAACTCGGTGAACTACAACACCGATTCCAGCGGCAACAAGACCTACTACACCGCGATGTCGCACATCACCATGACCCACAACACCGTCATCGCACCCTGGGGCGGCAAGGGCATCGGCATCTACGGCGGCAGCAACCAGGACGTCGAGAACAACTACATCGCCGACACCGCCCGCTACATCGGCCTGGGCGCCGGACGCTTCGGCGTCAACGGCAGCGATCTGCTCACCGCCACCGTCAACGGCAACACCATCGTCCGCTCCGGCGGCAACGGCTACAGCCAGGGCCAGCCGGCGCTGCAGATCGGCAACGGCGGCGACGGACAGAACGTCGGCACCGTCGACCATGTGACGGCCACCAACAACACTGTGATCAACGCCCTCTACGACGGGATCGGCTTCTCCACCTCGACCAACACGCTGCTGCAGAACAACACGGTCACCGCGCCCTGGCGCAACGGCGTCGTCATCGCGCCGCCGTTCTACCCCGCACCCACCGGATCGGCCACCATCACCGGCAACACCGTCACCGGTCTCGGC
Source organism: Streptacidiphilus jeojiensis (assembly GCF_042510965.1). Lineage (NCBI taxonomy): Bacteria > Bacillati > Actinomycetota > Actinomycetes > Kitasatosporales > Streptomycetaceae > Streptacidiphilus > Streptacidiphilus jeojiensis. Next base: position 294,414 of record NZ_JBEUKS010000005.1, on the reverse strand, counting down.
TCGGGGATGGTGCCGTTCGTCAACAACTCCTCCGGCTTCACCGCGACCGCGAGCGGCAACAGCTGGAACGGCGGCGGCACCGTCGAGGGGCCGTACGGCGGCACCGCCGCCGCCGTCCCGGGCACGGTCCAGGCGGAGAACTACGACACCGGCGGCCAGGGCCTCGGATACAACGTGTCGTCCGTCAACGGCACCGGCAACGCCTACCGCGGGGACGGCGTCGACCTGGAGACCACCTCCGACACCGGCGGCGGCTACGACCTCGGCTGGACCTCGGGCGGCCAGTGGTTCCGCTACACCGTCAACGTCGCCACCGCAGGCACCTACACGGTCAACCTGAGGATCGCCGCGCCCAGCGCGGTCACCGGAGCCCTGCACATCTCCGACGCCTCGGGGGCCAACCTCAGCGGCGGCGTCAGCCTGCCGGCGACGGGCGGGTGGCAGAACTGGGCCACCGTCAGCACCCAGGTGACGCTGCCGGCCGGACAGCAGGTGCTGACGGTCAATCAGGACAACGGCGGCTGGAACCTCAACAGCCTGCAGTTCGCCACCGGGCAGGCCGTGGCCACCAACCTCGCCGCGGGCCGGCCGACCGCCGAGTCGTCGCACAACGACGTCTACGCCTCGTCCAACGCGACCGACGGCAACCAGGCCTCGTACTGGGAGAGCGCCAACAACGCGTTCCCGCAGTGGCTGCAGGTGGACCTGGGATCGTCCCAGTCGGTGAGCCGGGTGGTGCTGCAACTGCCCGCGGGCTGGGGCGCACGCGACCAGACGCTGTCCCTGCTCGGCTCGACCGACGGGACCACCTTCACCACGGTGAAGGCGTCGGCGACCTACACCTTCACCCCGTCCGCCAACAACACCGTCACCATCACCTTCCCGGCCACCTCGCAGCGCTACCTGCGGGCCAACATCACCGCCAACACCGGCTGGCCGGCCGGCCAGGTCTCCGAGTTCCAGGTCTGGAACCAGTAGTAGCAGCACCCCGCGACGCGGTTCCGGCACCGGGCCTTCGACCCGGTGCCGGAACCGCGTTCGCACGTCCGCTGAACAGGCGTCAGACCAGGTATTCAGTGCTGCAGTTGGGTACGGCCCCGGCCCCGCCGCAGGTGTGATTGTTGCCCAAGCGATTGACAGCGGTCTGTACCTGAGTGATGCTCGGGTCGGCCGGAGAGCGCTCTCTCGGATGCTCGGGGATGGTACGGCCGAGGGGCGCGACGGGGTGAGAGGCTGGAGAGGCGGGGGAGTGCTGTGTCCGCTCGGAGGAACGGGGCCGATCGGCGTGCGGGAACGGCAGGCCGGCGGCCCCGCCTGGTGCGACTGCTTCCGAAGGCCTCCGCCGAACTGGCCCGGGCGGCACCCGTGGCACTGGCGGCACGGGTGCTGGCGGCCCTGGCCGTCGGCGCGGCGCCGGTCGCGGTCGCCTGGCTGACCAGGCAGGCGATCGACCGACTGACGGAACATCAAGTGTCGGCAGCAGAAGTTCCCTTGATTGCCCTGTGCCTGTTCGGCGCCGCCGCGGCCACGGCCCAGTACCTCGGCGTCTACGCCGACCGGGAGCTGGGGCGGCGCACCGCGCAGCACGCCCTGGGGCGGCTGTTCGGAGCCGTGGTGGCCCCGGTCGGGGTCGCCGAGCTGGAGGATCCGGGCTTCCAGGACCGGCTCAGGCTGGCGCAGCAGGCGGCGACCGGCGGGAACGCGCTGCTGGCCCAGCAGTTCATCGGCGGCGCCCAGTCGGCGGTGACCTTCGTGGGATTCCTGGTGGCGCTGCTGCCCGTCTCACCGCTGTCCGCCGCGCTGGTGCTGGCCTCGGCGGTGCCGGCGGTGGTAGCCCAGGCCCGGCTGTCGGAGCGCCGGGTCCAGGTGCAGTCGCAGGTCAGCCCGCAGCTGCGGCGCCAGGTCTTCTACAGCTCGCTGATGCTCGACCCGCGCGCCGCCGCGGAGATCCGGCTGTTCGGCCTGGGGCCGCTGTTCCGGGGTCGGATGGTCAGCGAACTGACCCGGTCCCAGCAGCAGGAGCGGACGGTCGACCGGGCCACCCTGCGGGTGGACTCGCTGCTGGCCCTGCTCACCGGGGCCGTCTCGGCGGCGGCCCTGCTGGTCACCGCGGCCCGGGTCGGTCAGGGCCGGGAGCCGGTGGGGGACCTGGTGCTGCTGATGGCGGCGCTGGCCGGGGTGCAGGGCGCGCTCGCCGGACTGGTGTCCCAGATCGGCGGGGTCGGTCCGGCGCTGGCCCTGTACGGCCACTACGACGCGGTCGTCGGCGCGCGGCCGGTGCCGGGACCGGCACCGGAGCCGTCCACGGCCGGGGGCCTGCCGGGGCCGCTGCACACCGGCATCCAGCTGCGGGACGTCTGGTTCCGCTACCACCCGGACCAGGAGTGGGTGCTCCGCGGAGTGACCCTGTCGCTGCCGGCCGAGGGATCGGTCGCGCTGGTGGGACTGAACGGCGCGGGCAAGTCGACCCTGGTGAAACTGCTGTGCCGGCTGTACGACCCACAGCTCGGCAGCATCACCTGGGACGGCGTCGACCTCAGGGAGCTGGACCCGGCGGCGCTGCGGCGCCGTATCGGTGTGCTGTTCCAGGACTACACGACCTATGCGCTGACCGTCGCCGAGAACATCGCCGTCGGTGAGGTCTCCACGCTCCCGGGGGCCGAGCGGCCGGACACCGACGGCGGCGCCCGGGTGCGCGCGGCCGCGGCCGCCGCCGGAGTGGACACCCTGGTCGCCGGCCTCCCGGACGGCTACGGCACCATGCTCAGCCGCACCTTCGCGGCGACGTCCACCGCCGCACGCCGGCAGGACCGGCCCGAAGGACGGCCCGCCGCGCACCCCGGGGCCGGGCCCGACGTCGGGCGAACCGGGGTGGCCCTGTCCGGGGGTCAGTGGCAGCGGATCGCCCTCGCCCGTGCGCTGCTGCGGCGCGACGCGGACCTGCTGATCCTCGACGAACCCTCGTCCGGTCTGGACGCCGAGGCCGAACAGCAGGTGCACGCGCGGCTGGTGGAGCTGCGCGCACGGCGCACCAGCCTGCTGATCTCGCACCGGCTCTCCTCGGTGCGGCAGGCCGACCGCATCGTGGTGCTGCGCGGCGGCCGGATCATCGAACAGGGCGACCACGACGCGCTGATGCGCAGCGGCGGCGCCTACGCGGAGCTGTTCCGAACCCAGGCGGCCGGCTACCAGCTGGCGGCCGCGGAGCCGAGCGGCGGTGCCGGGCGATGAGCGCGGCGCAGGTACGGGTGTCCGTGCTGGGGCCGATGGAACTGACCGTCGACGGCAGGCCGGTGGCCATCGGCGCGCCGCAGACCAGGACGGTGCTGGCGCTGCTGGCCCTGGGCTCGGGCTCGGTGGTGCCGATCGACCGCATCATCGAGGGCGTCTGGGGCGAGCGCTCGCCGAGGTCGGCCGTGCTCAAGGTGCAGGGGCACGTCTCCGCGCTGCGCAAGGCCCTGCACGGGGCCGGCGCCGCGGCGGCGGCAGCGGTGCTGGTCACCCGCCCGCCCGGGTACCAGCTGGGCGGCGAGGGCTACTGCTGCGACATGGACGAGTTCACCGGGGCGGCCCGCAGGGCCTCGGCCCTCGCCGCCGCAGGGGATGCGGAGGCATCCTGCGAGCTGCTCGACCAGGCGCTGCGGCACTGGCGCGGACCGGCGTTCGCCGATGTGCCGGGCGACGAGGTGCGGCTGCACGCGGCGCGGCTGGAGCAGCTGCGCTCCATCGCCCTGGAGGACAAGGCGGCCCACGACCTGCGCCGGGGACGCTTCTGGGCGGTGCTGGAGGACCTGGGCCCCGAGCTCGACAGCAATCCGCTGGGGGAACGGGCCAGGGAACTGGTCATCCACGCCTATCTGCGGCTGGGGCAGCGCCATGCGGCGCTCGCCTGCTACGAGGCCGGTCGGACCCTGCTGCAGGACGAACTCGGGATCAGCCCCGGCCAGTCGCTGCAGCGGCTGGCCCATCTGATCCGGCACGGGGCCGCCCCCGGCGTCGAGGCCGGTGTCTGAACCGCTCGGCTTCGCATCAGATGTGACGTTCCGTCACTCCTCGGCCAACAGCCGGGCGGTGGGCAGGTCGCGCAGCGAGCGCAGTGGTGCGGCGGCGGCGAGGACGGCTAGGACCACGGCGGTCGCCGCGCCCAGTGCGGCGGTCAGGTAGACGGCCCGGGGCAGGGAGGGCTGAAGCACGGCGGCGAGGCCCAGGGCGCTGCCGGCCCCGAGTACCGCGCCGATCAGGCCCAGGCCCGCGGCCTCGTAGCCGGCCAGCCGGGTGAGCTGGCCCTCGCTCCAGCCGGTGGCCCCGAGCAGGGCGAACTCGGCCGCGCGCTCCCGGATGTTGACATAGAGCACGTCGGCGACGGCGACCGCGCCGAGCAGTGCGGTGACCCCGGCGGCGAGGTAGTCGGTGGGACGGGTCTGCAGCACCACGGCGTCGCCCAGCAGGGTGCCGGAGACGGTGCTGTGGAAGGCCAGGTCGATCATGGCGATCAGGGTGAGCGCGGCGATGCCCAGGGCCAGGCTGACGGCCCCGAGCAGGGTGCGTCCGGGCGCCCGGAGCAGATTGCTGCGGGCGAGCGCGCTGATGCGGCGGCGCGGCCGGGGACGGCGGACGAAGGCGACCGCGGGCCGGACGGCGGCGCCGGGGTCGGCCCTGGTGGCCCGCCAGGCCGGCCAGAGCGCGGCCAGCAGGCTCAGCAGCAGCGCGGCGGGCAGTGCCAGCAGCGCGTAGCCGGTCCTGACGTGCACCCCCAGCAGCGGGGCCAGCGCGAAGGCGCAGCCGGTGCCGCCCGCCCCGGCCGCCGCGCCCACGGCCGCCGCCTCGGCGAACACCAGTTGGAACAGCCGTGGCCGGGACCAGCCCAGACAGGCGAGGACCCCGAGCTCGGTGACCCGGGAGCGGACCGCGGCGCTGGACGCGTTGCCGACCGCCAGCGCGCAGGCGACCAGGACCAGCACCGCCAGCAGCAGGCTCTTGCGGTTGACGGCGGTGACCACGACGGCGGCCACGCCCTGCTTCAGCCAGGGCTGGGCCAGGGTGAGGGCCGGGCGGCCGTACTTGCCGGCCGGGACGGTGGTGGCGACCGTGGTGGCGGAGGAGCCGGTGACGAAGTCGACCTGCAGCCCGGTGGCCTTGCGGATGCTGTCCGCGATGGCGCTGACCCGGGCCCGGGAGAGCGCGTCGATGCCGACCTCGCCGCTCACCCGCACCCGGATCGTGCTGATCGGGGCGGCGGGGTCGATCCCGAGACCGGTCCCGGTGTTGATGTAGGGGGCCTTCTGCAGCCGGGTCAGCGCGCTGAGCGTGGTCAGCACGGTGGGGCGCTGCGCGATCGGCCCGGCCGGGTCGCCGTCGGGGCCGAGCGTGCCACCGCCCAGGGCGGTGCGGGAGGCGGCGTCGGCGCCGGCGGCGCCGGGTTGGGAGTAGAGGTCCATCGGCGCCGGGGCGAGCGAGGGCCCGAGGTCCACCTTGCCCGGGTCGAACACCCCGACGCTGCGCAGCTCGGTGCTGGACCGCGGGTGCACGCCGTCGGTCGCCGGCCCCGGCTCGTAGAGGTTGCTGTTGGAGTCGGCGGGGGAGTGGTCCACCACGGTGCGGGTGGCGGTGTCCTCCAGCTGCACCGGCAGGCCGAGCCAGCCGGCCCCGGGGTCGTAGGCGGAGCTGTGCCAGGCGGTCCCGGGCACGGCGACCGGCTGCTCGGCCAGCCCCGATCCCGATCCGGCCCGCTGCGCCGTCAGCGTGGTGTTGCCGGTGGTCCAGATGTCGGAGACCACCGGGTCGTAGCCGGAGGCCTGGGCCGCCAGACTGGGCAGTGGCGCGGCCATGGCGGCGAGGATCTGCCGGTAGGCCTGATCGGTCGTCACGGTCAGCTTCCCGGAGGGGGTCGCGGGCTGTCGGGCGAGCAGGTCGGGCCGGGAGATCAGGGTGCTGCCCGCGGCCACCGCGTCGGCGACGGTCGGCTGCAGGGAGCTCACGGTGATGTCGATCCGGTCCGAGGTGTCCGGCGTCGACGAGGCCAGGACCGGGATCGAGGGCGAGCTGTAGACCTGGCCGTTGGCCGTCCGGTCGTAGCGGTCGCTGTCGGTGAACGTGCTGGTCGACGGTCCGTCGGTCTCGGCCAGGTAGCGTCCGTCGACCACGGCGTGGTCCAGGCCGTCCAGCCGGGCCTCCTGGACCGGGTCGATGCCGGCGATCAGCATCGGCACGGTCAGACCGATGACCACGTGCGGGGACCGGCTCTGCGCGGGGGTGTCGGTGACGTAGGTCGGGTAGGTGGTGTCCTGGTTGCCGGACCAGCAGGCGGTGCGGCTGCGGGAGGCCGGGTCCAGCGCCGGGCCCTGGACCGTACTGCCGCCGGTCGCGGACGGGCCCGCGGCCGAACCGTCGTAGACGCAGACCCGGCTCACCGAGCCGTCCGGGTGCTGCTGCAACGCGTACATCTGGTCGACCAGGTCCTTGGGGTCGCCGCGCAGCGGGTCCCGGGTGACGTAGAGGTAGATCGGACCGTCCGGGATGCGGCTGGTGCCCCGGTCGGTGACCCAGGTCGGGTCGATCTTCAGGATCTGGTTCTCGACCCCCGGCTTGAGGTACCTGCCGAGGTCGACGGAGACCTCACCGGTCTGCATCGCATAGCCGCCGACCGCCACCGGCGCCGCGACCGACACCCCGGGCAGCGACAGGATCTTCTGCCACTGGCTGAGGGTGATGCCGCCGCCCAGTGAGCTGAGCTGGTCGGTCTGCACCAGGCCGCGGCTCTGCTCCAGCGCGGAGGCGGTGCCGGCGGGCCGGACCAGGATGTCGTACAGCGGACGGAAGTTGGCCTTCACCGTGCCGACGGCCTGCAGCTGCGCGCCCTCGGCGGCCGAGCTGAGCAGGGCGAAGCTGGTCACCGCCAGCAGGATCGCCAGCAGGGTCGCGGCCGTCCGCTCCCGCCGGTAGCGGAGCTGCGCCCGCACTGCCGTCCACACGCCGGGGACCTCCAGGGACTGTGCCGATGGTGGGATGATGGTCTGTCATGGCTCGCGCCACCGTGGGGAGAGCGCTCTCTTGTGATCCAGGCTTCCTGGCCCCGGCCGTCCCGTCAACCGGTTCGGGGCAGCCGCCGCAGCACCACTCCCACCACCAGCGGGGCGGGGAGGTAGCCCCAGGTGCGAGAGTCCACGCTCCCCGGGTCGTCGCCGATCACCACCAGGCTGCGGTCGGGCACCCGGTCGGTCGCGGCCGGGGGGACGGCGGCGGCGACGGACGCCGGGACGCGGTCGCCGGGGACCGCGGCCACCCTCTTGATCAGCCGCCCGCCGTAGTCGGCGGGCGTGCCCGGCAGCCGGAACACCACCACGTCGCCGACCTTCGGGCGGGTACGGCTGCGGTTGCGGCTGCGGGTACGGGAGACCAGCACCCGGTCCCCGTGCACCAGCGCGGGGCGCATGCTTCCGCCGTCGACCCGCACCACCAGCAGCCGCCTGCGCAGCGCCAGCAGCGCTCCGACGGCCAGGGCCGCGCCGCAGCCGAGAGCGGCCAGGACGGCCACGGTCGACGGCGCCGGGTGTGCCGCCAGGGGGTGCGGGGCCGGGCGGTCGTCGGTTCGGTGCGGCATGCGGACCACTCTCCGGCTCCCGACCAGCGGTCTCAACGCCACCGGTAGCGAGCCGTCAGGCCGTCGGTAGCCGTCCGGTAGGGACCCGGTAGCGGGTCGGTACGGACGGGGCGCAGGCTCAGCCGCAGTCGCCCGCCGACCCGGCCGGCCCAGCACCGACAGCACTGAGGAGACGCATGACCAGCAGAATCCGCTCGATCGGCGACCGGATGCTCGCCGTCCTGCTGCCCAGCACCTCGGCCGCCGCCTGCACGGTGGCCTACTACCGCACCACCAGCTACCTGCTGGGGGAGCCCGGCTGCGAGTGGGTCTACACCACGACCGGCTACACCAGCAGCAACGTGGTCTGTACGACCCGGAGTTACTGCAGCGGCGGCTGACTCGCGCCCCGTCCCCCCATCGGCGCCACCGCCACCGGGCCGACCCCGGCGGTGGGGGGGCGCCCCCGGCCGCCCCGCAAGGAGCCCTCCCCCAAGGAGTGTTGAGCGCGTGCTGTACCTGGCGACCGGTGTCACCGTCGTGGGCCTGCTGTGCCTGTTCGACCTGTTTCTGACCTTCGCCGTGATCCGGCGGCTGCGCGAGCACGCGTCGCGGCTGGAACGGGTGGCCGGAGCGGACCGGCTGCTGCCGGTGGGCGCGCGGATAGGGGCGGCGACCGCCGCCGATCTGGACGGGCAGCCGGTCACCGCCGACTGGCTGCGGCAGGGAACCCGGCTGGTGGTGCTGATGTCGGACACCTGCAACTCCTGCCTGGCCGAGGTCGGCGCCGCCGCCGGCTACGCCGGTCGGATGCCGGGCGGGCGGGACGACGTGCTCGCCGTGGTCACCGGTCGCGGCGCGGCCGACGGACACCGGGACCAACTCGTCGCCGGTCTGCGGGAGGTGGCCAGGGTGGTCACCGGAGCGGACGCCTCGGCGCTGGCGACGGCCTTCGCGGCGGAGTCGTACCCCTGCTTCTACCTGCTCGACCGGGGCCGGGTCGCGGTCGCCGGGCACGGTGTCGACGACCTTCCCGAACTGGTCCGGCACTGACGTGCGTTACCTGGTGCTCTGCTGCGACCTGGTGCTGGCCGGGGTATTCGCGACGTCCGCAGCCTCGAAGCTGCGCAGCCACCGGGCCCGGTCGGCCTTCGTCCGCTCGCTGGACCCGCTGCTGGGGTTGCGCGGGCGGGCCGCTTCGGTGACGGCCGCCGTCGTGCTGCTGCTGGAGTGCGTCGCCGCGTCGTTGTGGGCGCTGCCCGGGGCGGGCCGGATCGGACCGGCCCTGGCCGTGCTGCTGCTGGGCGGGTTCACCGGGGTGCTCTCCTTGACGCTGCGTCAGGGAACCGCGGCCCCGTGCAACTGCTTCGGCGCCTCGCAGGCACCGGTGGCGGTCCGACACATCGTCAGGAACCTGCTGCTGCTGGCCCTCGGGCTGGTCGCGGCACTGGATCCCGGACCGGACACCGCGCCGTGGCGGGTCCCGGCCGCGGCGCTGCTGCTGTGCCTGCTGGCGGCCTCGGCCCCGGTCGTCGCCGTGGCCCGCCTCGACGACCTGGCCGAACTGCTGCGCCCTGCCCCGGGAAGCCGGTTGCCCGATACCGTTGACGCCCGACCCCCGGCCCGATCCGCACCGTGACACCGACCCGTACCGAGCCACCGATCCGCTACGCGGCACCGATCCGCCTCGCGACACCGACTCCCGCACGGACCCTGGAGCCCAGCAGTATGACCTCCCGCGCAGTTCCGCCCGCCGCCCCGCTGTCCGGCTCCGACCCGCGGACCCCGCCGGGCGGTACCGAGGACGGGGCCGCGGTCGGCGCCGCGGTGCGTCTGGTCGGAGTGTCCAAGTCGTTCCCGGTCGCCGACGGCAAGTCGCTCACCGCGGTCGACGCGGTCGACCTGGAGCTGGCGCCCGGCAGCCTCACCGCCCTCACCGGCCCCAGCGGCTCGGGCAAGTCCACCCTGCTGCACCTGATCGGCGCGATCGAACGTGCCGACTCGGGCTCGCTCACCGTGGACGGGCTGGACCTGGCCACCGCCAACCGCCGCTCGCTGACGGCCTACCGGCGCGGTGTCGGTTTCGTGTTCCAGCGGTTCCACCTGCTGCCGGCGCTGACCGCACTGGACAACGTGCTGGCGCCGGTGCTGCCCTACCGCAGGCCGGGGTTCGACCGGGTCGAGCGGGCCCGGGAACTGCTGGACGCGGTCGGCCTGGCCGGGCGCGAATCGGCGCTGCCGTCCCGGCTCTCGGGCGGCCAGCAGCAGCGCGTGGCCATCGCCCGCGCCCTGATCAACCGCCCCCGGCTGCTGCTCGCCGACGAGCCGACCGGGAACCTGGACTCCAGGACCGGCCGCGAGGTCCTGGACCTCCTCCTGGACCTGCGCACCCGGCACCCGATGACCGTCGTCCTGAGCACCCACGACCCGGCCACGGCGGACACCTGCGAGCGCAAGGTGGTCCTGCTGGACGGACGGCTGGAGGCGCCCGACGGCCGGTGACCCCGGTCCCTGCCGCCTGCGCCGATCGGTGCAGGTCCGGGCGCTGCCGCGACGACGGCCGCAGATTCCTTCCGCCGCAGATGAGTTGACGGTCGATCGAACGGGACTTGACGCGGGATTGGTTCAGACCTATCTTCCTGACCTACCCCTGCAAGTTCATGTCAATGACATGAGTTCACATCCTTGAACCCGGGATCGGTTCCGCCCCCACAGGAAGGCATCCCATGCGTTCGTTCCCCATGCGTTCGTCCCCCGTGAGTTCGTCCCCCGTGAGTTCGTCCCCCGAGTCCCCGCGATCGCCGGCGCACCGGCGGCGCAGGACGGCCTGGGCCGCCGGGCTGACCGGCCTGCTGATCGCGGTGCTGGCCGGTGTACTCACCGTCCCGTCCAGCCTGGCGGCCACCACCCCCGCCGCCGGCCTGAACGCCGCCGCGGTCACCCCGGCCGTCGCCCCCGCGCCGACCTCCTTCGTCCACCCCGGCGTCGGCGTCAGCCTGCCCCAGCTCGCCTACGTCAAGACCCAGGTGCAGGCCGGTGCGGAGCCCTGGAAGGACGCCTACGCGCAGATGATGGCGAGCTCCTACGCCTCGCTGAGCCGGGTGCCCGCGCCGCGCGCCAATGTCGAGTGCGGCCCGGTCTCCAACCCCAACTACGGCTGCACCGACGAGCGTCAGGACGCCATCGCCGCCTACACCGATGCGCTGGCCTGGTACATCACCGGCAACGCGGCCTACGCGCAGGAGTCCATCAAGCTGATGGACGCCTGGTCGGCCACCATCACCGAGCACACCAACAGCAACGCCCCGCTGCAGACCGGCTGGGCCGGCTCGATGTGGCCGCAGGCCGCCGAGATCATCCGCTACACCTACACCGGCGGCTGGGCCAATCAGGCGCGCTTCGGCACCATGCTGAAGAACGTCTACCTGCCCGAGGTCATCAACGGCTCCAACAGCAACGGCAACTGGGAACTGGTGATGATGCAGGCCGCGGTCGGCATCTCCATCTACCTCAACGACACCGCCGACTACACCAAGGCCGTCAACAAGTTCCTGGTCCGGGTCCCGGCCTACATCTACCTGTCCACCGACGGGGCCCTGCCCAAGACGGTGCCCAGTCAGAACCTCACCACCAGTGCGCAGATCATCTCCTACTGGCAGGGCCAGTCGACCTTCGTCGACGGACTGACCCAGGAGACCTGCCGCGACTTCACCCACACCGGTTACGGCATCGCCTCGATCTCCAGTGTCGCCGAGACCGCCCTGATCCAGGGTCAGGACCTCTACCCCGAGGTCGGCCCCAGGCTCCAGCAGGCCCTGGGCTTCCAGTCGAAGTACGAACTCGGCGCGGCCGTGCCCAGCTGGCTGTGCGGCGGCAGCGTCAACAAGGGCCTGGGCCCGGTCACCGAGGTCGGCTTCAACGCCCTGCACAACCGCGAGGGCATCGCGATGACCAACACCCAGACGCTCACCGAGCAGATGCGCCCGCAGGGCACCAACGCCCTGTTCGTCGCCTGGCAGACGCTCACCAACGCCGACAACCCCGACGTGGTCCCCACCGGCAGTACCACCACGCCGCCCACCACCGCACCCCCGGCCGCCCCCAGCGGGCAGATCACCGGCTACGGCGGCAAGTGCGTGGACGTCACCGCGGCCGGCACCGCCAACGGCACCGCGATCGACCTCTACGACTGCAACGGCACCGCCGCGCAGACCTGGACGGTCGAGTCCGACGGATCGCTGCAGGCCCTGGGCAAGTGCCTGGACGTCACCTCCGCAGGCACCGCCAACGGCACCAAGGTGGACCTGTACGACTGCAACGGCACCGGATCGCAGACCTGGACCGCCGGGGCCAGCGGCTCACTGGTCAACCCCCAGTCCGGCAAGTGCCTGGACGCCACCGGCCCCAGCTCCGCCAACGGCACCCCGCTGCAGATCTGGACCTGCACCGCGGCGGCCAACCAGACCTGGACCCTGCCCAGCTGACGGGCTCCGGCTCCGGCACCGTGCAGTGAAGGGTCCGGACCGGCGTGGCTTGGGGAGTCGCGCCGGGGTGGGCACGCGTCAGCCGTCGGGGAGACCCGGAGGCATGGCGCGTGCCCGTTCCCATGCGTCCCCGCCGAATGCGTTCCCGCTGAACTGTCAGACCGTGGCCAGTGAGACCTCGGTGGACTTGATCAGCGCGGTGACCCGGCTGCCGGCCGCCAGGCCGAGGTCGGCGACCGCGTCCTTGGTGATCGCCGCGGTGAGCTCGCCGCCGTCGACGGTGATCTTGACGGTGGCCATCGCGCCGCCGGTGGCGACGTCGGTGACGGTGCCGGGGATCCGGTTGCGGATGCTCAGCCCCTGGACCGGTCCGGTGGCCAGTGAGACCTCGGTGGACTTGACCATGGCGCGCACCGCGGTGCCCTCGGCGAGCCCCAGCTCCTTGACGGCCTCCAGGGTGATGGCCGCGGTGATGTCCTGACCGCCGGTCAGCCGGGTCCGCACCGTGGCCATGACCTCCCCGGCGGTGATCGAGGTGACGGTGCCGGGGATCTGGTTGCGGATGCTCAGGCTCATGGGGGTCGGTCCTCACGTGGTGCGGTGGGGTGGGGGCAGGTGTCCGCCTGCGGTGTCTCCTTCACCGTAGCCAGCATCGGCCTGCCCCGCCGGGACCCCGTCGCAGCTGCGAGGGGGAGTCGCCCCTGTCGGCCGCATCGGCGGGCCGTCCTCTCCTCGCCGTCTCCTCGCCGTCTCCCCGACGTCGTCAGTGCTGCCCGACCTGGTAGTTGCCGGCCGGCTGCTGGGTGATGACGTTCAGCCGGTTGAAGGCGTTGATCAGGGCGATGACGCAGACCAGGTCGGCGAGCTGGTCCTGGTCGAAGTGCTTGGCGGCGTTGGCCCAGACCTCGTCCGGGACGCCGCCGGCCGTGTCGGCGGTGCGGGTGCCCTGCTCGGCCAGCTCCAGGGCGGCGCGCTCGGCCTCGGTGAAGACCGTGGCCTCGCGCCAGGCCGCGACCAGGTGCAGGCGCTGGTGGCTCTCCCCGGCGTGCACGGCCTCCTTGGTGTGCATGTCGACGCAGCCGGAGCAGCCGTTGATCTGGCTGGCGCGCAGCCGCACCAGCTCCTGCGTCGCGATCGGCAGCGTCGAGTCCGCGAGCGCCCGGTTCGCGGCGATGATGTGCTTCACGGACTTGGCTGCGACCGGGTTGTCGAGGACGGTCAGGCGGGCTTCCATGGTGCGCTCCTTGGCGTTGTCCGCCGCTGTTCGGCGGATACACCCCTTAGGACAGGACAGCCCGGCGAGCTGTGACACGGCTGGATGTGACCTGCGTCTCCTGTCTGGTATGTGTCGGCAGATGAAGGCAGAATCGAACGTATGCGCGAACGCTCGTCCCGCCCGACCCCTGACGACTGGCCCTCCGCCCTCCCCGCACCACTGAGCCGGGACCTGCCCGAGGCCGCGCTCGGCTGGCTCCACCAGGCCCTGCCCGCCGACCAGTGGCTGCACCCGGTCCTCCGCGGCCGGCCCTGGATCCTGGCGGTGCTGGGCACCTGGCGCATCGACCGTGAGATCGAGACCCTCCGCGCCCACCGGCGCTATGTCGCCGACGCATGGTCGGAGGTGCTGGGTCCGCAGGTGACCGAACAGCTCCTGGCCGCCCACGAGGCCGAGGCCGAACGCCTGACCGTGCTGGGGCGCCAGCTCCGGGCAGTGGAGACGGTGCTGTTCCACCGCGCCGACCGGTCCTGGTAGCCGGCCGGGCGTGCCGGTGATCAATGGCGGATATGCTGGCGCCATTTCGAGCGACGAGGATTGTCCGATGGCTGGGGAACCCGAGCAGGCGCCGCGGCTGCGCAAGGACGCGGAGCGCAATCTGGCGCGCATCCTGACCGCGGCGCGGGAGGTGTTCCGGGACCGGGGCGTCGGAGCGACGCTCAATGACATCGCGCACCACGCCGGGGTCGGGGTGGGCACCGTCTACCGGAAGTTCTCCGACAAGGAGGCGCTGGTCGACGCCCTGTTCGACGACATGGTCGAGACCGTGGACGGGTACCTGCGCCAGGCGCTGACCGAGCCGGACGCCTGGGTCGGGCTGACCTGGGCGTTGGAGCGGGTGTGCGAGGTCCAGTCCTTCGACCGGGGGCTGCGCGAGGTGATGCTCGGTACCGGTCGCGGACCGGCGCGGCAGAAGCAGATGCGCGACCGGGTCGCCCCGTCCGTCGACGCACTGGTCGCCAGGGCCCAGGAGCAGGGCACGTTGCGGCGCGACCTGGTGCCGCCGGACTTCCCCATCCTGCAGCTGATGGTCGGCGCCGTCACCGATCACATCGGCCAACCCGAGCTGTGGCGCCGCTATCTGACGATCCTGATCGACGGCCTGCGTGCGCAGCCGGGCCGGCCGACGCCGCTGCCCGCGTTCGAGGTCACCGACGAGCAGATGCACGACGCGCTGGTCGACAGCAGTACCGAGCAGGCGCGAACCCGTCGGGCCGGGACCCGCCGGAAGAAGACCACGTAGCGGTGTCCGCACCGGGCCTCCGGCGAGGCCCGGTGCGGGACGGTCAGGACGCGGGGCCCCAGTCGGTCGGGCTGGTGGTGAACCGGTCGGGTGAGGTGAGCGGGAGGTTGAGCACGGAGGCCGCGGGCCCGCCGTAGCCGACCGTGTAGACGCCGCCGGCCAGGTTCGCCAGTTCCTGCGGTGTGGGCGCGACGGGGAAGTGGAAGGTGGACGGGGTCTGGCTGGTGAGCACCAGTTGGATCCGGTCCCCTGCGGGGATGTCGGTGAGGTTGGACAGCAGCGAGATGTCGTAGCGGGTGGTGCGGCCGGGGGTGACCGGCTGCGAACTCGCCTGGGTGAACGGGTGGCTGGGCTTGAGCAGGGTGCCGCCCTGGCCGTACCAGCTGGTCAGCGGGGACAGCGCCCGCTGGCTGCCGAGCAGTACGCCGTCGGCCTGCTTGGTCACCGTGCCGTCGGGGGCGACGATGTTGAGCGTGGCGCTCAACTCGGTGTCGGTGGCGGTCGAGGAGGCGTAGACGGTCACGTCCGACGGACCGTCAAGAACCGCCGCCGAGGCCAGCGGGCTGCTGGTGTAGGTCAGCGAGTTGGTGGAACTGGCCGGGGCCCAGGCCAGGGTGTCGTCGGCACCGCCGCCGGCCGGGGTCCGGCTGAGCGTGCCCTTGCCGAGGTAGTAGCTGCTGGCGTCGCCGGACGGCGGCCACGCCGCGGTGTCGGTCCACCGGTTCGCGCCGTTCTCGAACAGGTGCAGCGGCGTGGAGGTGTCGGCCATCCCGGTCTTCTCGCCCTTGAGCCAGGTGTCGAACCACTCCAGCCGCTGGTTCTGCAGGGTGGTGGCGTTGACGTTCTCCCCGTGCGTCCAGGGACCGACGATCGCCTGGTAGCGGCCGGTGACCGGCTCGCCGGCGGTGATCGGGGCGGTCAGCGGACGGTGGTAGTAGGCGTTCTGCGCCGCGACGTAGTCGCCCAGGTTCCCACCCGGGAACAGGTCGTTCCAGCCCGCCTCGGTCAGCGCCGGGATGCCGTTGGCCACGATGGTGGGCATCAGCTTCTGCACGTCGAGCTGCTGCCAGTAGGCGTTGTCGTAGGCGTCGGAGCCACCGGTGGCCTGCTGGGCGACCACGACCGACTGCGGGTCGGTGGCGGGGTCGTCCTCCGGGCCGCGCGGTTCGGCCCGGCCGATGCCGGCGACGAACGGGGTGGGGATCCCGCCGTTGGCGGTCAGGTCGTTGTAGAAGTCGGAGTCGGTGCAGAACGGGGTGATCGCCTTGAGCGCGGAGTCGGTGCCGACCGCCGCGGCGGTGAACCACTGGTCCACACCCAGGTAGGAGCAGCCGTCCAGGCCGACGCGCCCGTCCGAGCCGGCCAGGCTGCGGGCCGCCCAGTCCACCAGTTCCGCGCCGTCCTGGCCCTGGCGCTGCCCGAACCAGGAGAGCTGGCCGCCCGAGGCGCCGGTGCCGCGCACCGCGGAGGCGACGTAGATGTATCCACGCTGGACGAAGTAGGTCCCGGGGGTGGTCGGGTCCGACTGCGCGCTGCCGTAGGGGTTCTGAGTGAGCAGCACCGGGAAGGTACCGGTGGCCCGGGCCCCGGTGGCGGGGTCGGTGGGGTAGACCACCTCGGCGGAGATGGTCACCCCGTCGTCCATCTTCACCGAGACGTTCACCGGGGCGCTCACCCCGTAGGCGGCCGCTTCGGGCGTCCAGGCCGGGTGCGACGCTGCGCCGGCGGCGGGGGCGAGGGCGGTGCTGACCAGGGTGGCCGCGGCGAGTCCGGTGGCGAGGGTGGACGCGTTCGGATGCCGGCGGAGGAGGGCGAGCGGCGTTCGTGTGCTCATGCAGGTCTCCATTGACTGTGGTGCAGGTACCGGGCCGCGCGTGGGTGGCGTTGGGCGGCCGGGCCGGGTGGGGGTTGTCTCAGGCGCCGAGGGCGGGTGCGGCTGCGGCCGGACCGCTGAAGCGGGTCAGCGGGAAGAGCGGGAAGACCGTGCGGCGCAGGGTGTCGTTGGCCAACTCGGCCAGCACGACGTAGAAGGCGACCGCGGCCAGCACGATCTCGGCCCAACCCGCCGCGTGCAGTGCGGAGTCGACCGGCACGCCGGAGCTGGTCGCGCCGAGGTAGGCGATGGCCAGCAGCACGATGGTGAGGTCCAGCAGGCAGAAGGCGGTGAGGGTGACGGCGTTGGTGCCCAGGCTGGCGATGGTGAAGACGACGGTGACCACCAGCCAGGCGAGCAGGAACACCCCGAGTGCCTGGACCACGGCGTGGTGGGCCTGGCCCGCGAGGGCCTGCGGCGTGGCCCCGGTGCCGGCGCCCGCGGCGACCACCTCGGCGGCGATGTGCGGGGCCACGTAGAACTCGATCGCCGTGTAGCCCAGCCAGAAGGCGCCGTAGGCGGTGAGGAACGCGGCGACGAAGGTGGTGCCGGCGGCCAGGGCGAAGAACCCGGCGACCATCTGCACGATGCCGCCGTAGAAGAACGTCCCGGTCAGGATCACCGAGCTGCCCGCCGCGTTCATCGCGCCGGTGGTGGACAGGCCGAGTGCGAGCGAGCACCAGGCGAAGCCGGCGGCACCGACGGCAATCGCGTGTCCGATGCGGGGTGGCGCGGCTGAAGCGGGGGACGGACCCGCGGGGGAGACGGACGTGGCTGTCATGACAAGCACCCTTCGTTGGATGTTGCAGGACGTGCGACCAACCGAACGGTCGGTAGTGTTCGCGCGTCAGTGCAGCACTGTCAAGGGCCGTCCGGGATATGAGATATCCGCTTCTGCGGAGGGTGCCTCGTCCGATATCGCCGCAGGTCAGCGGGGTGATTGACGGAGCCGTCGCGGCGGTGCGGCGGAAATTCGGGCCTTGCGGACCATTTGGATGAAGTGTATCCGCTTTCGCTCGACCAAGCGGATGCTATGCATCCGTATAGCGGTTCGGCCTGCCGTGTGCCGCACCCTCGACGACCGACAGGACCACTCATGTCCCAGCCCACTCCGTCCGAGCTCGCCCCTCCCGCCGCCCGCCGGGCGGTGGCGACCGCCGCCGCGCTGCTGGCGGTGATCGTGGTGGGCGGCCTGCTCGACACCGCCATCGCCGCCATCGCCCACTCGGCCGGTGCCTCCCGGCAGTTCAAGCCGCTGGAAGCCGGGTCCTACTCCAGCTTCACCGCCTTCGGCGTCCTGATCGGCGCGGCCGGCTGGGCGATCGTGCGCAGGCGCGCCCGCGATCCCAGGGCGCTGCTCGTCCGGCTCGCACCACTGGTACTCGCGCTGTCCTTCATCCCCGACCTGCTGCTGCTCGCCGTCTCCGCCCAGGCCGACGCCGCAGCCGTGATCGCCCTGCTCGCCATGCACATCGTGGTCGCGGCCTGCGCGATAGCGAGCTATCTCTGGGCGTTGCCGCTGGCGGCGACCTCGCAGCGGCGGACGCCGGATCAGAGCTCGGTGGACCAGTCCCTGGTCTCGACGGCCTCCTTGAGGAAGGACAGGAACCGGGCGGCGTAGCCGCCGTCGACGGCCCGGTGGTCGAAGGTGAGGGCGAGGTTGCCGACCGGATGGACCACCACGGCGTGGCTGCCGTCCGGGAGGGGGACGGCCACCGGGCGGGGCCGTACCGCGTCGGTGGCCAGGATCGCCACCTGCGGCTGGTTGATGATCGGCGCCGTCAGCAGGGTGCCGTAAGGGCCGGGGTTGCTGATGGTGAAGGTGCCCTCGGCGTAGGCGTCCGGGCCGAGGCGGTTCGCCCTGGCTCCGGCGGCCAGCGCGGAGATCTCGCGGGCGGTGGCCCGCAGCCGCTTGTCGGCGGCGTTCTGCACCACCGGGACGACGAGGCCGTCGGCGTCCAGGTCGACGGCGATCCCGAGATTGATCCGGCGGTGGACCAGCAGGGCGTTGTCGCCCACGGAGGCGTTCAGGTGCGGGAAGGCCGTGAGTGCGTCGACCACCGCCCTGGCCACGAACGGCAGATAGGTCAGACTGAAGCCCTCCGACTCGCGCCAGGACTGCGCCGCGGCGCGGCGGACCCGGTCCAGGTTGTGGAAATCGACCTCGATGGCCATCAGGGTGTGCGGCGAGGTCGCCTTGGAGCGCACCATGTGCTCGGCCGTCAGGCGGCGCCGGGTGCTGAAGGGGACGGTCAGCGTCTGAGCTGGGTTCGCGGGGGCGGTGACTGCTGCGGCGGCGGCCTCGGGGGCGGGCGGTGCGGCTTGGGCCACGGCCCCGGGCGCCACCGGTGCCTCGGCCGCGGCGGTCAGCACGTCGGCGCGGGTGATCCGGCCGCCCGGTCCGGTGCCGGTCACCTGATCGGCCGTCAGCTCGTGCTCGGCGAGCAGCCGCCGCACCAGCGGCGAGAGCGTCCCGTGGCGGGCCCCGGCCCCGGCACCGGTATCGGCCCCGGCCCCGGCTCCGGCATCGGTATCGGCGACCGCGCCGGTGCCGATGACCGCGAGGCGGGTGCCGACCGGGACGGTGTGGTCCGCTGCGACCAGGATCTCGGTCAGGATGCCGGTCATCGTGGCCGGTATCTCGGTGTCGACCTTGTCGGTGGACACCTCGAAGAGCGGCTCTCCCTCGGTCACCGGATCACCGGCCTTGTGCAGCCAGCGGGTGAGGGTGGCCTCGGCGACGGTCTCGCCGAGCTGGGGCATGGTCACGTCCATGGGGTGGTGTGCTCCGTTCGGTTGCGGTCGTCGGCCGGTCACCAGGAGACGGCGATGTACTTGGACTCGGTGAACTCCAGCAGCCCCTCGTGGCCGCCCTCGCGGCCGATGCCGCTCTGCTTGGTGCCGCCGAAGGGCGCGGCCGGGTCGGAGACCACACCCCGGTTCAACCCGACCATGCCGGAGTCGAGTTGCTCGGACACCCGGAGGCCGCGGGCCAGGTCGCCGGTGTAGACGTAGGAGACCAGGCCGTACTCGGTGGCGTTCGCCAGGCGTACCGCCTCGTCCTCGGTGTCGAAGGCGACGACCGGGGCCACCGGCCCGAAGACCTCCTCCCGCAGCACCGGCGCGTCCGGCGGCACCTCCGCCAGCACGGTCGGCGGGTAGTAGAACCCCGGGCGGTCCAGTGCCTCGCCGCCCGTCACCACCCGGGCGCCGGCCGCCACGGTGTCGGCGACCAACTGGGCGACCTTGTCCCGGCTCGCCGCGTTGACCAGTGGGCCCAGGCCCACCCCTGGCTCCAGACCCGGTCCGACGGTGAGCGCGTCCATGGCCTGCGCCAGGCGGCGGGTGAACTCGGCGGCCACCGGCTGCTCGACGTAGAAGCGGTTGGCCGCGGTGCAGGCCTCGCCGCCGTTGCGCATCTTGGCGACCATGGCGCCGGCCACGGCCTGGTCCAGGTCGGCGTCGGCGAAGACCAGGAAGGGGGCGTTGCCGCCCAGCTCCATCGAGCAGTTGACCACGGTGCGGGAGGCGGCGGCCAGCAGGGTCCGGCCGACCTCGGTCGAGCCGGTGAAGGACAGCTTGCGGACCCGGGGGTCGTCCAGCATCGCCGAGACCACCGCCCCGGAGCGGCGCGAAGGCAGCACGTTCACCACCCCGTCCGGCGCGCCGGCCTCCTCGAAGAGGGCGGCGACGGCCAGCGCGGTCAGCGGGGTGTCGCTGGCGGGCTTGAGGATGACGGTGCAGCCGGCCGCCAGCGCGGGCCCGATCTTGCGGGTGGCCATCGCGGCGGGGAAGTTCCACGGGGTGACCAGGACGGACACCCCCACCGGCTGACGCAGCACCAGGATCCGGTTGGCGCCGGAGGGCGCGGTCTGCACGCTGCCCAGGCCGCGGACGGCCTCCTCGGCGTACCAGCGGAAGAACTCGGCGGCGTAGGAGACCTCGGCGCGGGCGTCGGTGAGCGTCTTGCCGTTCTCCAGCACGATGAGCTCGGCGAGCTCCTCGGCCCGGTCGGTCATCAACTCGAAGACGCGGGTGAGCAGTTCGGCGCGCCGGCGCGGGGCGGTGGCGGCCCATCCGGGCAGGGCCGCCGCTGCCGCCCCGACCGCGTCGAGGCCGTCCTGGACGGTGGCGTCAGCGGTGTCGGCGATCCGCTCGCCGGTGGACGGGTCGAGCACCTCGATCCGCGACCCGTCGCCGGAGGGGCGCCAACGGCCGCCGACGAACAGCTCGGTGGGTACCTTGTCGATCTGCAGTCGCTTCGGTGACCGGGGCGACCGGGGCGAGCGGGGCGACTGGGGCGGGTTCGTGGTCACTGGTCCATCGCCTTCTGGACGGTAGCGGTGATGCGGTCCACCGAGGGGATCGCCAGGTCCTCCAGCGCGTCGGCGGACGGCAGCGGGATGTGCGGGGTGGTGATCCGCACCGGTGGTGCGTCGAGGTCGAAGAACTGCTCCTCGGCGACGATGGAGACCAACTCGGCTCCCCAGCCGCACAGTCGGGGGTTCTCCTCGACCGTGAACAGCCGTCCGGTGGCCCCGACGGACTCCAGGATCGTCCGGGTGTCCAGCGGCACCAGGGAGCGGACGTCGACCACGGTGCAGTCGATGCCGACCGCGGCCAGCCGCTCGGCGGCCTCCAGGCTGCGCGGCACCATGGTGCCCAGCGCCACCAGGGTGGCGTCCCCGCCCTGGCGCAGCACCTTGGCGGTGCCCAGGGTGTCGGTGATCTCCCCGTCCGGGACCTCGCCGCGGGTGGGGTAGAGGGCCTTCTGCTCCAGGAAGACGACCGGGTCGGGGTCGCGGACGGCGGCGGACAGCAGCCCGATCACGTCGACCGGGCTGGAGGGGACCACGACCTTCAGCCCGGGCACGGCCATCGCCCAGTTCTCCACGGACTGCGAGTGCTGGGCGCCGAACCGCAGGCCGCCGCCGTTCCCGGCGCGGATCACCAGCGGGAAGGAGACCTGACCGTTCGTCATGTAGCGGCTCTTGGCGATCTCGTTGACCACGATGTCCCAGCACACCGCGAAGAAGTCGCTGAACATGATCTCGGCGATCGGGCGCAGCCCGGTCATCGCCGCGCCCATCGCGGCGCCCAGGATGGCCTGTTCGCTGATGGGGGTGTCGCGCACCCGCACCGGGCCGAACTCGTCCAGCAGCCCGACGGTGGCCTTGAACACCCCGCCCGCCTCGGCCACGTCCTCGCCGATGAAGAGCACACCGTGGTCGCGCCGCATCTCCTGGGCGATGCCGCGGGCCACCGCTTCGCGGTAGGTCAGTTCCGCCATGACGATCCTCCGTCCGCCCACACGTCCTTCATGAGCAGTTCGTGGCCGGGCGTGGCTCCGGCCTTGGCTTCCTCGGTGGCCCGGTCGACGGCCGACCGGGTCTCCTCCTCGATGGCCTGCAGCTCCGCGTCGGTGACCCCGGCGTCCAGCAGGCGGGCGCGGTACCGCGGCAGCGGGTCCCGGGCGAGCCACTCGTCGACCTCCTGCTGCGGCCGGTACTTGGCCGGATCGGCCCGGGAGTGGCCGCCGTGACGGTAGGTCAGCGCTTCGATCAGGGACGGTCCGCCGCCGGTCCGGGCCAAATCCAGTGCGGTGAGCGCCACCTGGTGGACCGCGTCCGCGTCGTTGCCGTCGACCACGACCGGGTCCAGCCCGTAGGCGCCGGCGCGGTCGGCGGCCGGACGCGGCACGGCGGTGATGGTGCTGGTGCGGGTGTACTCCATGTAGAGGTTGTTCTCGCAGACGAACACCACCGGCAGCTTCCAGATCACCGCGAGGTTCAGGGCCTCGTGGAAGGCGCCGATGTTGGTGGTGCCGTCGCCGAAGAAGGCGACCGAGACCTGCCCGCTCTGGCGGTACTGGGCGCTCCAGGCGGCGCCGCAGGCGATCGGCAGGTGCGCGCCGATGATCGCGTAGGAGCCCATCACCCCGTGCTCCACGCTGGTGAGGTGCATCGAGCCGCCCTTACCCGCCATCAGACCGTTCTCCCGGCCCAGGAGTTCGGCGAGCACCGGACCCATCGGCACACCCCTGGCCAGGGTGTGCGCATGGCCGCGGTAGGTGGCGAAGGTGTAGTCGTCCGCGCGCATCGCCAGGCCGAAGCCGGCGGCGATGGCCTCCTGGCCCAGCGAGAGGTGGCTGGTGCCCTTGACCAGGCTCTGCAGGAACAGGTCGTAGGCGCGCTGCTCGAACTGGCGCAGCTCCACCTGCATCCGGTACAGCGCCAGGGCGGTGGCGCGGTCGGGCGGGGGCGGCGCCGGCGGCGTGGGGGCGTCCTCGGCGGGACGGACGGCGGCCGTGCCGGTGCTGGTTGCTCTTGCCATGTCGCTCCTCGGTCGAAGGTCAGTAGGCGTTGGCGACGAACAGTTCCTGGGCCGGGAACCTGGTGAGGATCTGCGGTCCGGCCGCGGTGACCACGACCTCCTCCTCGATGCGGGCGGCGGAGAACCCGTCGGAGGCCGGGCAGTAGGTCTCCAGGGCGAAGACCATTCCCTCCTGGATCTCGACCGGGTGCTCCAGGCTGTTGAGCCGGCTGATGATCGGCCGCTCGTGCAGGCCGAGGCCCAGGCCGTGGCCGAACTGCAGGCCGAAGGCGGCCATCTCGCTCGCGAAGCCGAACTCCTCGGCGGCCGGCCAGACCCGGGCGACCTGGTCGGTGCCGACCCCCGGCTTCACCACACCGATCGCCGCGTCCATCCACTCCCGGGCCCGGGTGTAGGCGTCCCGTTGCGAGGCGGTGGCGCTGCCCACGCCGAAGGTGCGGTAGTAGCAGGTCCGGTAGCCGTTGTAGGACTGGATGATGTCGAAGAACGCCTGGTCGCCCGGGCGGATGATGCGGTCGGAGAAGTTGTGCGGATGCGGGTTGCAGCGCTCGCCGGAGACCGCGTTGATCGCCTCCACCTGGTCCGAACCCATCTCGTACAGGCGCTTGTTGGCCAGTGCGACGATCTCGTTCTCCCGCACGCCGGGCTTGAGGGCCTCGGTGATGTCCTGGTAGACGCCGTCGACCATGGCGGCCGCCATCGACAGCAGGGCGATCTCGTCCGGCGACTTGATCTGCCGCGCGTCCAGCATCGACTGCTGGGCGTCGACCACCGTCAGGCCCTGGCGCTGCATCTCGATCAGGAACGGCGGCTCGACGATGTCCACTCCGACCGGCAGCCCGGCCAGGCCCGCGTCCTGCAGCATGCCCTTGATCTCGCGGACCGCCGAGGCCATCAGGCCGGCCCCGGGGGCGATCGCGCCGCGCAGCCCCAGCATGCCGGCGCGGGAGTTCTCCGGGCGCAGCCACGGCGCGTACAGCTGGTGGTGCCGGGCCGCCGAGCCGAAGTCCCACAGCACCGGCTCGCCGCCGCGGGTCAGCAGGGCGTAGCGGCTCATCTTGTCGCCGAGCGCCCCGCCGATCCAGGTCTGGGTGGTGTAGCGGATGTTGTAGAAGTCGAAGAGCAGGAACGCCCCGCACTCGCCGGCCTCCAGCGCGGCCCGGGCCCGCCGGATCCGGTACTCCCGCAGCCGGTCGTGGTCCACCCGCTGCTCGTAGTCGACCGCGCTGTGGCCGTAGGCCGGGATCGGACGGGGCGCCGTCGCGCCCGTCGCGCCGTTCACTGAGGCACCGTCAGGCCGTCGTCGACGACGACGTTCTCGGGCCGCAGCTCCATCCCGGCCGAGCGGGCCTGCTCCAGGATCAGGGTGGCGAAGTCCTGTTCGGTGTGGCCCGCGCCGATGGCGGCGGACACCAGCTGGGCGGTGGCCGAGGCCAGCGGCATCGGCACCTCCAGGGTGCGCGCGGCGGCCAGGCCCAGGTCGAAGTCCTTGCGCAGCAGCGGCATGGTGAAGGTGGGCTTGAAGTCCAGGTTCACCAGCGCGGGGGACTTGTAGCGGGTGAAGACCGAGCCCATCACCGAGTCGTTGAGGAAGGCCAGGAACGCGGCTCGGCTGACGCCGCCCTTCTCGGCCAGCAGGGTGATCTCCGCGAGCGACTGGGTGACCACGCCGAGGAAGACATTGTGGGCGATCTTGACCAGCCGGGCCACCTCGTCCTCGCCGACGTAGGTGACGCCGCGGCCCAGCACCCGCAGCAGCGGTTCGACCCGGTCGAAGACCTCGCGCGGCCCGGAGACCGCGACCGTCAGCAGGCCGGCGGCGATGACCTTCGGGTTCCCGCTGACCGGGGCGGCCAGCAGTTCGGTGCCGCGCTTGGCGGCGGCGGCCCGTACCAGGGCGGAGACCTCGGCGGACACCGTGGAGCTGTCGACCAGGACGGCGGGGGCGGCGCCGGGGGCGGTGAGCACGCCGCCGGGGCCGGTGGTGACGGCCTCCAGGTCGGCGGAGGCGGACACCATCACGAAGACGATGTCGCGGTCGGCCAGCTCCTCGGGGCGGTCCACGACCGTCGCGCCGAGCTCGGCGAGCGGCTCGGCCTTGGCACGGGTGCGGTTCTGCACGGCGACGTCGTAGCCGGCCTCCAGCAGTCGGGTGGCCAGTTGGAAGCCCATCCGTCCGGTGCCGATCCAGCCGATCCGCGGCCGCTGGGCAGGGGTGTCGTCGGTCATCTGTTCGTTCCTCGCTGTGGGAGGGGGAGCGGCACTCGGATGGGGTTGAAGTTGCGCATCCGATTGCCGGCTGCTGTGCGTGGAAGCAGTGCGAGAATCAGCACCTGCTCTCTGCAACCGATTGCAGTCATGCTCGCGCCGCTCCCGCAGGGCTGTCAAGAGGTGGTGCGGAACGGATCCGGACCACCCGCCCGGCGATTGTGGCGGCCTGTGAAGATCCCTACACTCGCCGGATGAGCAAGCGCCCGACCATCGCCGACGTGGCCCGTCTGGCGGGGGTCCACAAGGCCACGGCCTCCCGAGCCCTGAACCCCGAAGCCGACGCCCGGGTGAGCGCGGCCACGGCGCGCCGGGTGCGGACGGCGGCGCAGGAGCTGGGGTTCACCCCGAACACCGCAGCCCGCAGTCTGCGCACCAACCGCTCCTCCACGGTCGGCGTGCTGATCCCGGACCTGACCAACCCGCTGTTCCCGCCGATGGCACGCGGGATCGAGGAGGTGCTGACCCGCCGCGGCTACACCGCGCTGCTGGCCAACACCGACAACGACCAGGCCAAGGAGCGCACCCGGTTCGAGGCGCTGCGCGGTCGCCAGGTCGACGGGTTCATCGTCGCCACCGCGCAGCGCGAGCACGCCCTGCTGGCGCAGGCCCACGCCCAGGGCGTGCCGGTGGTCCTGCTGAGCCGGGGCACCGACCTGCCGATGTTCCCGCTGGTGGCGGCGGACGACGCAACCGGGATGGAGCTGGCGGTCCGCCACCTGCTGGAGCTGGGGCACCGCTCGATCGCACATCTGGCCGGCCCGCAGACGCTGTCCACCGGCGCGATCCGCACCAGGGCGTTCCAGCAGGCCGTTCGGGCGGCCGGGGTGGCCGCTGACCGGGCGCCGGTCCTGGTCAGCGAGGCGTACTCGGTGCGGGCCGGGGAACAGGCCGCCCGGGAGCTGCTGGACCGCCACCCCGGCAGCACCGCGATCGTGGCCGGCAACGACCTGATCGCGCTGGGCGCGCTGCACGTACTGCGCGAACGCGGGCTGCGCTGCCCGCAGGACGTCTCGCTGGTCGGCTACAACGACATGCAGTTCGCGGACGAGTTCCAGCCACCGCTGACCACCGTGCACGTGCCCCACCTGGAACTGGGCGCGGAGGCGGCCCGGTTGCTGCTGGAGCAGCTGGAACGGTCGGACGGCCAGGGCGCGGGTCGGGGCGCGGGTCAGGGCCTCGGCCGGGCCGGTGCCGGGCCGGCGGCGGTGGCGGTGGCGGTGGCCAAGACCGTGCTGCTGCCGGTGCGCCTGGTGGTGCGCGACTCCACGGCCGCGCCGCGGGCCGGGAGCGAAGCCGGCTGATGATGGATCAGCTGATGTGAGGTCAGCTCACCCGGGCACGACCGGTGGTGGCCCGCGGCACCAGGGTGACGCCCAGGCTGACCGGTCCCGGATCCTGCTGGGTTGGGCAGGCGTGGTCCAGCAGCAGCTGGTCCACCGCCCGGCTGCCCAGCTCGCCCAGCGGGACGGCGAGGGTGGTCACCGCCGGGGTGGTGTAGCCGGCCAGCTGGGTGCCGCCCCAGCCCACGACGCTGACCTGCTCCGGGACCCGGACCCCGGACTGCAGCAGCCGGGCGGTCACGCCCAGCGCCATCACGTCGTTGAAGCACACCACCGCCGACGGCAGCGGTGCGCGCACCAGCTGCTCCGCCGCCAGGTTCCCCGACTCGAAGCCGGGCCGGTTCGGCGCGGACACGTCGACCTGCAGTCCGGTCTCGGCCCCGGCCTGCAGCAGCGCCTCCAGGCGGTCGTTGGCGGCCCAGGAGTTGGCCGGCCCGGCCAGGTAGAGCAGGCCGGTGTGGCCCAGATTGCTGAGGTACTGGGTCAGCTGCCGCATCCCCTGCAGCGCGTCGACCAGCACGCACGGGTAGCCGTCCACGCGCCGGTTCACGAAGACGGTCGGGCGCAGCACGCCGACCTCGGCGATCTGCTCCTCGCGCAGCAGCGAGGAGAACAGCAGGAACCCGTCCACGTCCTTGGACAGGGCGCGGATCAGCTTCTCCTCGTCGTCCGCGTCGTCGTCGCTGTCGCCCAGCAGCGCGGCCAGGTTCTGCCGCCGGGACTGGTGCTGGGCCGCCTTGACCATCTCCGGGAAGAGCGGGTTGGCGAGGTTGGGGACGATCAGCCCGATGTTCCCGGTCCGCCCGGTGGTGAGCGCAGCGGCCATCCGGTTCGGCGCGTAGTTCAGCTGCTCGGCGGCGGCGTAGACCTTCTGCCTGGTCTCGTCGCGGAAGCGCTGGGGGGCGGTGAAGACCCGGGACACGGTCGAGACCGAGACCCCGGCAACGCGCGCCACGTCCCGGATGGTGGACTGGTTGACCATTCTCTCCAACACCTCTGGCGTGCGATTGCGATGAGCTGAGCCGAGCCTATGCCGTCCGCAGGTCCGCGACGTACTACGGGCCGGTCCGGGCCCGGAGCGGAGCCGGCTCGGCGGCCTGCTCCCGGTCCCCGTCCCCGTCCCGGTCCTGGGTCTGGGTCTGGGTCTGGGTCTGGTCCAGGGTCGGGCAGTCGGTGTAGCCGTGGTCGTCACCGCCGTAGTAGGTGGAGGGGTCGGCGGGGTTGAAGGGGCCGCCCAGGGCGAGGCGGTGCGGCAGGTCCGGGTTGGCCAGGAACAGCGAGCCGAAGGACAGCAGGTCCGTTGTGCCGTCCGCGACCAGGTCCAGTTCCGGCAGCCCGGTCGGGCGGGGCGCGGTGTGGGGGTTGAGCAGGAAGACGCCGGACCAGATCCCGCGCAGCTTCCGGGTCAGCGCCCGGTCCGGCCCCTCGGCCAGACCGAGGTAGGCCAGCCCGATGCCGTCCAGTGCGGTCGCCAGGGCGCCGTAGGTCTGCGGGCAGTCCTGCTCCACCATGCCGTTGTAGGGGTTGCCGGGGGAGAGCTGGATGCCGACGCGGTCGGCTCCGATCGCCCCGGCCACGGCCGTGGCCACCTCGATCGGGAAGCGGATCCGGTTGGCGACCGAACCGCCCCAGGCGTCGGTGCGGGTGTTGGACTGCGCGGACAGGAACTGGTGCAGCAGGAAGCCGTTGGCGCCGTGCAGCTCGACCCCGTCGAAGCCGGCCGCCACCGCGTTGCAGGCCGCGGTGGTGAAGTCCTGGATCGTGGCGGCGATGTCCGCCTCGGTGAGCTCTCTCGGTTCGACGCAGGGCCGGGGACCCTGCGGGGTGAAGACCTGCGCGTCCGCTGTGATCGGGGAGGGGCCCACCGGTATCAGGCCGTCCGGGAGCAGGCTGGGGTGGCCGATCCGGCCCGCGTGCATCAGTTGGGCGAAGATGGTCCCGCCCGCGGCATGGACCGCGTCGGTGACGGTGCGCCAGGCGTCCACCTGCGCGGGGGAGTAGAGGCCCGGGGTGGCGGGGTAGCCGCGGGCCACCGGCGAGGGTTGGATCCCCTCGGAGACGATCAGTCCGGCCGAGGCGCGCTGGCGGTAGTAGGTGGCCGTGGACGGACCCGGGAGGGCGGCGGGCCCGTAGGCGCGGCTGCGGCTCATCGGGGCCATCACGATCCTGTTGCGCAGGCGGTGCCGGCCCAGGTCGATGGGGTCGAACGCGGTTGCCATGTCAGTGCTCCTCGGTGTCGTGGTCCGGGTGGCCCGGACGGCCCCCGGGGTTGCCGTCCGGCTGCGGCCACAGGCCCAGTTGGCGCACCAGTGCCAGCTCGTCGACGAAGAACCAGGCCTCGCAGATCAGGCCGTCGCGGATGCGCCACTGCCCCAGTTCGAGGACCTCGACGCTGCGGCCGGTGGCCGCGATTCCGTAGAGCTCGCCGCGGTGGGTGCCGCGGATCAGCCAGGTCGCCCAGACCCGGTCGCCGTGGGCGATGATGTCGAGGATCTCGTCCTGGCGGTCCGGGATCGAGCGCGCGTCGTAGCTGGGTCCGTCGCCGGTCCTGACCTCGGCGAGGTTGGCCATGCCCATGCGTCCGGGCCGGAAGTCGGGGACGGTGTACTTGGCGCGCTCCGAGAACGGCAGCGCGCGGAACTTCAGCACCAGTTCGATGTTGGCGCGCTCCTGCGGCGTCAACTCCGGGTCGTTCAGGGCCCTTTCAGTGGCGCTCGGCCCCGCCTGCGGTTGGGGTGGTTGGTGGACCGTCATGGCGGCTCCTCCGGTGGTGACTGCGACCATCGCTGATGGATAGTCAGATGACTTGCTGAAGACGACTGTTGGGTCACTCGCCCGAGTGGAGTACCAGGGCGCGGCCGCCAGCGCTCAGCGCCAACGCCTGCGCTGCGGACGCCTGCGGCAGCGACAGGTACTCGTCCGCCGCGACCACCGTGCTCGCCCCCGGAAGGTCGAACCGGTAGCGGCCTGCGAGCACGTAGACCGCGGTCGCCGAGGGGCCGGGTGCCCATCGGGCCCCGAGCGGGTCCCCGTCGTGCAGGCTGATCCGCAGGCCGGTGCCGGTGGCGCCGCCGTCCGCGAGCGTGACCGGATCGGACCGTCCGCCGTCCGGGCCCCGGACCAGGGCGGCGGGTCCCGGTCCGGTGCCGTCCAGCAGCCGGGTGGCGGCCTGCGCGTTCGCCCGGACCCAGGCCGGGCCGGGCTCCCCGGGGGTGCCGAAGATGGCCGGCATCTGCCGGAAGACCTCCTCGAAGCCGGCCGGGGTGAACAGGACCAGGGCCCGGGCCTCGCCCTCCACCACCTCGAACTGGTGCGGAGCACCCCGGGGGACCAGCAGGAACCCGCCCGGCCCCACCTCGTGCGAGGCGCCGCTGACGGTGAGCCGGTAGGCCCCGTCCAGGACGTAGAAGCACTCCACCGAACGGTCGTGGGCGTGCGGCGGGACGGCGGCGCCCTTCGGGCTCTCCGACTCGGTGAGGCTGAAGGCGCCCGCGGTGACCGATCCGTCGGCGACCACCCGGAACGAGTGGCCCGGCACGGCCGCCGGCCGGATGTCCCGGGTGGCGATTAACAGCCCGGTCGGGCCGGGCAGTTCAGACATCGACGTCGACCAGTGAGGGTGCCCGGGTCTCCTGCTCCACGGTGTAGAGCGAGGGCAGCGCCGGGAACTCCAGCCACTCGGGCTGTCCCTGCAGCCGACGGAACTCCTCGCCGTGCGCGGCGTCGAACTGCTCGGCTGACTCCCAGCCGGCGACGTTGACGTAGCGCAGCCGTGCGTCGGGGTCCAGCGAGAGGTGCAGCCTGCGCCACCGGAACCCCGGCTGGGCGCACATGAAGTCGTCGATCTGCGTCCACAGCGCCAGGAACGCCGCCTCACGCCCTGGCGGCACCTCGAAACAGTTGATGAAGACGACGTCTGCCATCTGCAGGGCTCCTTGGTCTTGTGCTGCCGGTGCGGCGCAGGGTGAATGCAACCGATTTAACGATGATGGGCAGCCGGTCCGGCGGTGTCAAGAAGTCTGCCGCGTCTGCGCTTGAGGGGTCGCAGTTCCAAGGCTTGTCAGAAGCATTGACCCCCCTGGGGGTGCGTGGTAAATCTCTGTGCAACCGTTTTAACAAGCATCCTGACGCAGCCTCAAAGGAGCAGCTGACATGCGGTTCTCGATCTACCTGAACCCGCAGACCCGCGGACCCGAGGAAGACGTGCCGATCATCGAGCACACCGTCGCCCAGGCCGTCCGCGCGACCCGGGCCGGGGTGCACGGCGTCGCGCTGACCGAACACCACTTCTCCGGCTACAACACCTACGGCAACAACTTCATGCTGGCCGCCCACCTCGGCTCCCAGGTGCCCGACGGCACGATGTTCCTGATGGCCGTCGCGGTGCCCACGCTGCACAACCCGATGCGGCTGGCACAGAGCTGCAACCTGCTGGACGTCATCACCCGCGGCAACCTCATCGTCGGCTTCGCCGCCGGCGGGTCCCCGGTGGAGTACGCGGGCCTGGGCCGGGACCCCTCGGTGCGGCACGAGCAGATGCTGCACAACCTGGAGGTGATGGAGCGGGCGCTGGACAAGAAGCCGGAGGACCCGGACTACGAGTGGTCCACCGCCTTCGAGCACGGCTCGCTGCGCACCAGGATCATGCCGGCCGCCTACCACGCCTCGCGTCCGAAGTTCGCACGGGCGACCCAGAACGACGAGGGCGTGGTGTGGACCGGCCGCAAGGGCTGGTACCTGTTCACCGCCCGCGAGACCGTCGACGTGATCGGCCCGCGCCTCAAGCTCTACACCGAGGCCCTGACCGAGGCCGGGCACGACGCGGCCTTCATCGAGGAGCGCCTGGACTGGAGCCTGGTCCAGAAGCAGGTGATCATCCGTGAGACCGACGCCGAGGCAGTGGCGTTCGCGCGGGCCCGGATGGAGGAGATGGGCGCGCACCAGAAGAAGAACTTCGCCATGACCGGCGACATCAAGGACAGCGCCCACCTCAAGAGCGTGGTCGGGGTCTCCCCGCAGAACCCGGACGAGTTCCTGCAGCGCGCGATGATCGTCGGCAGCCCCGCCACGGTGACCGAGCAGATCGAGGCCTTCGCCGAGGCCGGAGTACGGCACATGTCGCTGCTGTTCAACTTCGGCTTCATGACCGAGGCCGAGTCCAACCGTTCACTGGACCTCTTCCTGGACGAGGTGCTGCCGAAGTTCGGTGCGGTGGAACGCACTTCGGGCAACTGATGGCCTCCGCCGACTACGGCCTGCTGATCCTCAGGATCACCCTGTTCGCGGTCATGGGCTTCCACGGCACCCAGAAGCTCTTCGGCTGGTGGGACGGGGGCGGGCTGGACCGCGCCGAGAGGTTCTTCTCCTCCCAGGGCTTCCGGCCGCCGCGGCTGATGGCCCTGATCGCCGGTGCCACCGAGACCACCGGCGCGCTGCTCGTCGGCGCCGGCGCGGGCAGCGTCCTGGCGGTGGCCATGCTCACCGGGGTCCTCGCCAACGTCGCCGCGATCCACCTGCGCAACGGACTCGACAGCCGGAAGCACGGCTTCGAGCTCGAACTCGCCCTGCTGGCGGCGGTGGCGGCGATCGGGTTCTGCGGACCCGGCGCCCTGAGCCTGGACCACCTGCTCGCCCTGCCGCACGGTGCGCCCTGGGGGCCGCTGGCGGTGGCCGCCGGTGTGCTCGCCGGCCTGGTCGTCGTGGCCACCCGCACCCCGGCGGGCGAGCGCCCGGCGGCAGCCCCCGCGAAGGTTCCCAGCCACCGACCCTGACCAAGCGTCAGCTACGCCATACCCCCTCCACACCCCCCGCATCAGAGGAACAGGAGCGTACGCCGCACATGGAGAACTTCCTGCCCGTCAGCAGCGTCCTCGCCTCGCTCGAAGGCACCTTCGAGGGCGAGACGGTGCTGCCCACGGATCCCGGCTACGACCAGGCGCGCCGCGTCTGGAACGCCACGGTGGACCGGCGCCCCGCCGTGATCGCCTACTGCCGCTCCACCGCCGACGTCGCCGCGGTGGTCCGCGCCGCACGCGCCGCCGACCTCCCGCTGTCCGTACGCGGCGGCGGCCACCAGGTGGCCGGCCTGTCGGTGTGCGACCAGGGCGTCGTGGTGGACCTCTCCCGGATGCGCTCGATCGGCTTCGCCGAGGACGGGACCAGCGTGCGGGCCGGCGGTGGATGCCTGCTGGCGGACGTCGACCGCACCGCCGCCGAGCGGGGCCGGATCGTGCCCGCCGGTGTGGTCTCCCACACCGGCCTGGGCGGTCTCGCGCTGGGCGGCGGGTTCGGCTGGACCTTCCGTAACTTCGGTCTGACCTGCGACAATATCACCGGCGCCGAGGTCGTCACCGCGGACGGAAGCATCGTCCGGGCCGGTGAGTCGGACGGCGAGGACGCGGACCTGCTGTGGGCGCTGCGCGGCGGTGGCGGCAACTTCGGCGTCGTCACCGAGTTCACCCTGCGCACCCACGCGGTCAGCGACGTCCTGTTCGGGCAGGCGGCCTTCCTGCTGGAGGACCTGCCCGTGGCGGTGGCGCACTACGTGGCGACCATGGAGGCGGCGCCCGACGCGCTGAGCGCCATCTGCATCACCTGTCTGGCCCCGCCGATGCCCGGCATGCCAACGGAGTTGGTGGGCCGCCCGGTGGTGCTGGTCAACGCGGTGTGGTCCGGCGACCTGGAGTCCGGCGCCGGGCCGATGGAGCAACTGCTCACCCGGGGACCGTCGGTGATGAGCTTCCGGGCCCGGATGCCCTATGTGGCGGTGCAGTCGATGCAGGACGACCTGCATCCGCACGGGCGCTCCAACTACAACAAGTCCCGCTACCTGGACCGGGTCGACGACACCGCGATCAAGGCCCTGCTGGAGGCCGGCGGCCGGCTGCCGGGGCCGCACGCCCAGATCGAGGTGCTGCGCCTGGGCGGGGCCGCGAGCCGGGTCCCGGTGGACGCGACCGCCTTCGCCCACCGCGGGGCCGCGTACATCCTCAATGTCGTCGCGGCCTGGACCGAGCCGGACCAGGCCGCGACCCAGATCGGCTGGGCCCGCGACACCAATGCGGCGCTGGACTGCGTCGGCTCCGACGCCGGCTACATCAACTTCCTGGACACCGAACCGGACCGGGTCCGCAGTGTCTACCCGCCGCGGACCTACCGGCGACTGCAGGCGATCAAGCGCCGCCTGGACCCCGACCGGGTCTTCCGCGGCAACGTCCCCATCGAACCGGCGCCCTAGGTCCAAATCCCTTGCCACGCAAGCCCGCAAGCCCGCAAGCCCGCAAGCCCGCAAGCCCGCAAGCCCGCACGCCCGCACGCCCGCACGCCCGCACGCCCGCACGCCCGCACGCCCGCACGCCCGCACGAGAACACCGCAGGAGTACCCCAGTCCCAGCCCTCCACCCCACCACCACCATTGGATGCGGCATGTCCCAGAACCCAACCCCGCCCGAGTCCGGCAGAAGCCTGCCGCTCCGCACGCTGATCGCCTGCTGCCTGGCGATCTGCATCGCCCAGACCGCGCTGGCGATCCCCGCCACCCTCAACGGTCTGCTCCAGTCCTCCCTGCACACCACCGGATCCCAGCTGACCTGGATCTCCGACGCCACCCTGCTGCCCGTCGCCGTGCTCGAACTCACCTTCGGCGTCCTGGGCGACCTGTTCGGGCGCAAGCGCCTGCTCGTCGGCGGCGCGCTGCTGCTGGCCGTCGGCGAGGCGCTGTCGGCCGGCGCGGGCGGCGTGCACTACCTGTGGGCCGGCCAGGCGCTGGCCGGGGTCGGTGCCGCCGGGATCCTCCCCAGCTCGCTGGCGATGGTCGCGGTCGGGACCCGTACCGCCAAGCACCGTGCCACCGCCATCGCGGCCTGGTCCGCCTGCCTTGCCGCCGGTGGCTTCGTCGCCCCGATGCTCGGCGGCATCACCGGCAACTACGGCTCCTGGCGCTGGTCGTTCATCGTCCTGGCGATGCTGGGGGTGGTCAGCGCGGCCGTGGGCCTGATCGCCCGCGACTCCAGGGCGCCGCAGGGCCGATCGCTCGACCTGCCGGGCCAACTCACCATCGGCATCGGCCTGTTCGCCCTGCTCTACGCCGTGATCCAGGGGCCCACCGACGGCTGGGGAGCGGCCCCCGTGGTCACCGCCTTCCTGATCGCGGCGGTGTTCCTGGCGCTGTTCGTTGTCGCCGAACTGCGGTCCGCGGCCCCGCTGCTGCAGCTGGACCTGTTCAGGAACCGGGCCTTCAGCGTGGCCGCCGCCGTCGCGGTGACCGGGATCTTCAGCTTCATCGGCACCTGTTACGCCCTCAGCATCCGGCTCGGCCCGATCCAGCACCAGAGTCCGCTGCGCATCGCGGTGGCCTTCCTGTTCACCAACGGACCCACGCTGGTGCTGGCCCCGGTGACGGCCAGACTTCTGCACCGGGTCTCCGCGCGCTGGCTGCTCAGTGGCGGTTTCCTGCTGATCGCCGCAGGCGACCTGCTGCTGGCCCGGCTCCCGGTCACCGACCTGGGGCTGCCCTCGCTGATCGCGCCGCTGATCCTGATCGGTCTCGGCTTCACCCTCGCGGTCTCCTCCATCACCGCGACGGCGGTCAACACCGTGCCGATCAGCCTGGCCGGCATGGCCAGCGGTGTCACCAGCCAGCTGCGCGACTTCGGCGCCACCCTCGGCCCGGCCCTGATCGGGGCGGTCGCCCTGAGCCGGGCCGCCACCGGGTTCAACTCCGCCCTCGCCGGCTCTCCGCTGCCGATCGGCGTCAAGGCGGCGGTCGGGCAGATCGCCACGGCCGGCGGGCCGCTGGCGGTCAACTCGCTGCCACCCCAGTCACCGCCCGGCGCCGCGGCGCCGCTGGCCCTGCACGCCCTCGGCGACGGCTACTCGACCGGATTCCTGGTCTGCGGCGCCGCCGCACTGCTGTCCTGCCTGCTCGCCGGACTGGTCCTGCACGGCAGCCACGGCCGCGTCACCGCGCCCGAACCGGACATCGACACGCTAGCCGCTCCAGCGATCGCCTGACCGCACCGGCCGCGGACCACCGAGGCCCGGGTCCGCGGCCTTGCGCCTGGCCGGTAGCTACTCCAGGTCGTCCGGCAGCAGACGGAAGGCAGGGTGATCCGTGAGGGGGCGGACGGCCCGGAAGTGGCGTCGGTCGACGGTGAAGATCGCATTGGTGCGGAACTCCGCAGCGAGGGCGACGTTGACCGCGTCGGTGAGGCCGATGTTGAGATCCCTGTACCGCTTGAGCACGACACGTGCGGCGGGGAGATGCGGACCGACCTCTGGGATCTCGAACCGCCCCACGGCCTGACGGTCGATGATGTCATCGAGCACGGACATCGCAGCTTCGGGGCTCACGCCCGTGGACGCCAGATAGTCCAACTCGGCCAGGACCAAGGGCGAGATGACCAGATGGCCCACCGTCTTGAGCGCGAGCCGACAGGCTTCGTGATCCGGTTCGTCGCCGAAGTAGTAGGCGAGCAGTGCCCCGGTGTCGCCGACGACGGCGACCTCGCTACTCACCGCCCGAACCCCCGCATCAGCTCGTCCCGGTCAGCGACGAGTCGCCCTCCGCCACCGGGGAGAACCGGTGCGTCGTCGAGCTCGTCGCCCATGGGGTCGGTGCGGAAGGGGTAGTGAGCCGGAGCCAGGGAGGGCGGAACGAGGGTGGCCACATGGCGACCGTCCTTGGTGACCGTCACGATCTCCCCCCGCTCGACCGCCCCTATCACCCTGGCCGTCTGTTGGTTCAGCTCCCGCATGGTGGTCTCCATGGGGGAAGTGTACTACGGGGTACTACATGGCCGCCTGCGCGAGGAGGCGCTGGAGCCAGCGGGTGCGGGCGTTGCGTGCGTCCTGGCTGAGTGCCGCGCGCGGTGCCAGGCCGTCGAAGCCGTGGTAGGCACCGGGCCATACGTGCAGTTCCGCCTGGCCTCCGGCCTGCCAGATCGCGTTCGCGTAGGCCACGTCCTCGTCCCGGTAGATCTCCGCCGACCCGACCTCGACATAGGCCGGGGGGAGTCCGGAGAGGTCGGTGGCGCGCGATGGGGCCGCGTACGGCGGTAGGTTCGCAGCGCCGTGGCGGTCGCCCAACAGGGCCTTCCACGCTGTGGTGTTGGAGGTGAGACCCCATACGCCGTCGTCTGCCAGCTGATGACTGGAGAAGGTGGTGCCGCGGTCGTCGAGCATGGGACACAGCAGCAGTTGCCCCAGCGCCCTGGGGCCGCCGCGGTCGCGGGCCAGCAGGGCCAGGGCCGCGGCGAGCCCGCCACCTGCGCTCTTCCCGCCGATGACGATGCGGTCCGCGTCGATGCCCAGTTCGGCGGCGTGCCCGGCCGCCCAGACGAGTCCGGCGTAGCAGTCCTCCAGCGGCTCCGGGTACTGGGCCCGGGGCGCCAGCCGGTACTCGACGGAGAGGACGGTCAGCCCCAGGGGGAGGGCCCACTCGCGAAGGATCCGCGGAAGCACGGACCATGCGTTGCCCATGACCATCGCGCCTCCGTGCATGTAGTACAGCAGCGGCAGCGGTCCCACCAGTCCGGACGGCCGCGCGCTCACGAGCGTGACCTCGGGGCCGTCCGGCGCTCCCGGTACCCGGAGTTCCGCGACCGCGAAACGGCCGTCGGCGCGAAGCTCCTCCGCGGTGGGCCTGGGCCGGGCCGTGGCGTCCTGCTGCTGCCGGGCCCGCAGATTGCCCGGGGTGACCGGCTCCCTCGACTCCACGCCCAAGTCCGCCAGTGCGACGTTCAGTTCGGGGTCGTAGGGGGGCGCCGCCCCCGGTGTTCCGCTGTGGCCCATGCGGGGTAGCCAATCACAGGGTCACGGCTTGGGCAGGGTGCAGCCCGGGAGGGTGAGGTCGAAGCGGTTCCCGGAGGCAACGCAGGCGGGGATCTCGTAGGTCTCCTCGGCGTAGTTGGTGCCCTGGTGCACCGTCACATTGCCGTTCTGGTCGACCTCGCAGGGGTTGTCCAGGGTGCAGCGGGCGCCGTCCTCGTTGCCGGTGTTGTTGACGGCGACCACCAGGCCGGTGGAGGTGTCGATGACCGGCGAGCCGGAGGTCCCGCCGATGGTGTTGCAGGTCGAGGTGTAGCGGACCGAGTCCTTCCAGACCCAGTTGCTCTCGTTCAGCCGGTACACGAAACCGTCGATCGAGCACGAGTAGGTGGTCTTCCAGTAACCGGAGACGACCTTGATGGCCGCGCCCGCGGTCGGGTGCGTCGCGGACAGTCGCAGCGGCGCGATGCCGTAGGAGGACTGGATCTGCGCGTAGGTCTTGCCCAGTTGGTAGATGGTGATGTCGGTGTCCGTCATGGTCGCGTACGCCACCTTGACGGCGCGGAGCGTGGCGAGCTTGCGTCCGGTGGAGCTCAGCAGGCTGAAGCTGCGGGTGGAGGCCTGGTCCACGACCACCTGGCCGGGGTCGAGGAACCCGGTCTCCAGGCAGTGCCCGTTGGTCATCACCAGCGCCGGGTCGCTGGACACGGACGAGGGCATCGCGATGAGGGAGCCCGAACAGTCGTCGAGCGCGACCGTGCCGGCGTAGGTCACCGTGACGGCCGCCGGCGCGGGCGCCGATGCGCGTGCGTACGCCGATGCCGGCGCGTACGACGGTGCCGGCGCTTGCGACGGTGCGGCGACCGCGGGGCCCGCCAGGCCCAGCAGCGCGCCTGCGGCGGCCACGAGCGCGGCCAGGGTGGCGCGGAGCGGGTGCTTCATGGGTGGGAGTCCTCTCACGACCGAGCATTCGGTTGGATTGTCATGTACATCATCGCGAGAGGGGCTGCCCCGGACAAGACCGCGGGGTCAGCCGGCGGACTCAGGGCTGTGTACCAGCGCCGGCGCCGGTCATGACGCCGGTCACGGCGTCGGCCCGGTCGTGCCGAAGCGGGAGCGGTACTCCGTCGGGGTGGTGCCCAGGTGGCGGGCGAAGGCGCGGCGCAGGGTCTCGTCGCTGCCCAACCCGCTGCCGTAGGCGGCCGAGGTGACGCTGTCTCCGTCGAGGAGGAGCTGCTGGGCACGGTCCAGGCGGACCCGTTCGAGCCAGCGGGCGGGTGTGGTGCCGAGTTCGGCGTGGAAGATCCGGGTCAGGTGACGGGGACTCACGGCCATGCGCGCGGCCATGGCGGTCAGGCTGTGGTCGGCGGCCGGGTCCGCGAGCACGGCGGCGACGAGTGAGCGCAGCAGGTCGCCCCGCGCCGGCGGGGTGGTGACGGCCGTGGAGAACTGCGACTGGCCGCCGGGCCGTCGCATGAACACCACCAGCTCGCGGGCTACGGCCCTTGCCACGTCGGCTCCGTGGTCGTCCTCCACCAGGGCCAGGGCCAGATCGATCCCGGCGCTGATGCCCGCCGACGTGACGTAGCGTCCGTCACGGACGTGAATGGCGTCGGGTTCGAGGCGCACCCGGGGGTAGCGGCGGGCGAGTTCCCCGGCGTGCTGCCAGTGCGTCGTCGCGCGGCGTCCGTCGAGCAGGCCGAGTTCGGCGAGGACGAAGGCGCCGGTGCACACCGATGCGACCCGTTCCGCCCGCTCGGTGAGGGTGCTGACCGTGTCGAGGAGTTCCTGCTCCACGGGTTGCTGCGCCAGCCGGTCGCCTCCGGCGACCACGACCGTGTGCAGTGGCCCGGCGTCGGCCGCGGTCACGGCGCCGGCCAGGGTCAGCCCGGTCGAGGTGGTCACCGGGCCGCCGCGCGGCGAGACCAGGACCGGCTGGTAGGGCGGGGCGTGCCGTCCTGCCTGGTGCAGCACCTCGGAGGGGCCGCTGACGTCGAGCATGGTCACGTCGTCGAAGATCACAAAGCCGACCCGGTGCTTCATGTCCGGATCTGTGGTTTTCCTGGCTGAAGGGACATGGCCCCAGCCTACGTCCCCGACAGAAGGTGGACAGCACAAGGACAGATGAACCGACACACCGACATGACGATGACGGAGGCAGTCATGAACCAATGGATCGCAGGCGTGGCCATCCCGGACAGTGCTCTGGCCCGAGAGGCGACCGAGCTCGTGCGCGAGGCCGCGTCGCCGCTGCTGTTCGACCACTCCAGGCGGGTCTTCCTGTGGGGTGCGCTGCGCGGGCGGGAGCAGGGGACCGACTTCGACGCCGAGCTGCTCTACGTCGGAGCGATGTTCCACGACCTCGGCCTCACCGAGCGCTTCCGCGGCTCGCAGCAGCGCTTCGAGCTCGACGGCGCCGACGAGGCCCGCCGGTTCCTGCACGCCCACGGCATCACCGGCGATGCCGCCGACCGGGTCTGGACGGGAATCGCCCTGCACACCACGCCGGAGATCCCGCTGCACATGGCGCCCGAGATCGCCCTGGTCACCCGCGGTGTGGAACTGGACGTCCTCGGCATCGGCTATGACCTGGTCCCGGACGAGCAGCGTGCCGCCGTGGTGGCGGCGCACCCCCGCCCGGACTTCAAGAACGGGATCCTCGCCGCGTTCACCCGGGGCATCGAGCACCGTCCCGGCACCACCTTCGGCAACGTCAAGGCGGACGTGTTGGCACACTTCGCGCCCGGTTTCGTACGCGGCGACTTCGTCGAGGTCATCAAGGACTCCGCCTGGCCGGAGTGACAGCTCACATGTCCAGGACGATGTCGGTACCGGGCCGAGCACAGCAGATGAGCACCTCGCCGTCGGGCGGGGGCTCCAGCGGGTCCGGGGCGTAACTGACGTCGCCGGACAGCCGGTCGCGGCCCGGGGTCACGGCTTGCGGGCGACCCCGGCGTAGATGCCGATCCGCTCGCTGCCCTCGGCGGGCTCGCTGTCCGGGCGCCAGAACGGGGCCAGCACCAGGCCCGGCTCCAGCAGCTCCAGGCCGTCGAAGAACCGGCGGATCTCGGCGCCGGAGCGCAGCTCCAGCATCGCGGACACCCGGCTGTAGGCCGAGTCCACACCGGCCTCCTCCTCGGCCGTCAGCACGTCGTTGGTGCCGTGGGTCAGCACCAGGTGGCTGCCGGACGGGAGCGCGGCCAGCAGCCGGGCGACGATGGCGTGGGGCTGGTCCGAGTCGGGGACGAAGTGCAGTACGGCGACCAGGAGGAGTGCGACCGGCCGGTCGAAGTCGATCAGTTTCCGCACCCCGGGCGCGGCCAGGATCTCCTCGACGTCGCGCAGGTCGGCCTGCAGCACCGCGGTCTCGCCCTGGCCGGTGCCGGCCATCAGCGCACGGGCGTGGGCCAGCACGATCGGGTCGTTGTCCACGTACACCACCCGAGCCCGCGGGTTGACCTGCTGCGCGATCTGGTGGGTGTTGCCGGCGGTGGGGAGGCCGGTGCCGATGTCGAGGAACTGGTCGATGCCCTGCTCGGCCAGGGTCCGCACGGCGCGCTGCAGCGCCGCGCGGTTGGCCCGCGCGGCCGTCCTGGCCTCCTCGCCCAGCAGCAGCATCGCCTCGCCGGCCTCGCGGTCGGCGGCGAAGTGGTCCTTGCCGCCCGGGAACTCCCGTAAATCGCACACCCGTGTGATGGGAGCGCGCATCATGGTCGACATGTTCACCTCGGACTACGACGGCTGCGGCAAGTGCTGGGTCGGGAGTGTGAGGCTGTCCCGCAAGACTGACACAACTCACAGCCCCGAGCGGCAGCGTGGTCAGATTCTTGGTGCAGCGGCGGACTGCGGCGGACACATCATCGCGTGGTCGGACGACCTGGAGGTCTCCGGGGCGACGGACCCACTCACCCGCAAGGGTCTTGGCCCTTGGCTGCGCGGGGAGATGGGCCCCTATGACGGAGTCGTGGCCGCCAGCGTGGACCGCGTAGGGCGCAATGTCCGGGACACCCTCAATACCCAGGACATGCTGACCAAGCAGGACCTCGTCATCGTCACAGCCGACCACAGCGGGGTGTGGGACTTCACCGACCCCGCGCAGGAGAACGAGTGGATGATCAAAGCGTGGGGCTCACAAATGGAGCTGCGGAACATCCAGAAGCGCAACCGCGACGAGACCGCACGGGCCCGCGCAGCAGGCCAGCCCAAGCAGAAGCCCAGCTACGGCTACATGTACGTGCGGCTGTTTCCGAACGGCCCCATCGATCATGTGGCGTACGATCCGATTGCCAGCGAGATCATTTGGAACGTCAAGCGGCGCATCCTGGCGGACCGCACGGGCAAAATCACAAAGGCTACGGAGGCAGCCCGGTTGACTCGGGAAGGGGTGCCCTCTCCCGACGATCGGCGTGCGCAGCTCTACGGCCGCCCCATGAAGGGGTCGCCGTGGACTGCCAAGACTGTAGGCGTGATCCTTACCAGTGAAGCAGCGTTGGGCTACCTCATGCACCAGGGCCGCCCGGTACTCGACAAGGACGGCCGTCCAGTCCGGATCGCACCCCCGTTGTGGGACCAGGCCACACGTGACGCGCTGATCGAGGCGACCACTCCCAAGCGCGCGGGAAGCCGAGCCCCGAAGGGCGTCAACCGTTGCTCGGGCCTCAGCTTCTGCGGCAACTGCCAAGCGCGCCTGTACATCGCAGGCCGCAGCGGTCCGGAGATGGCCTACGGCTGCACGGCCCGAGTACGAGGAATCATCACCTCGCAGGCGTGCAAGCCCGCACCGTCCATCAAGATCTCAATCTTGGACGGAGAAGTGGAGACATGGTTCCTGGGAACGTACGGCACCCATGAGGTCATGGAGCGGATCTACGACCCGGGCACCGGATACGCGGAGCGCATTGCGGCTCTACAGGCCGACAAGGCCAGGTTGCGCAGTGACCGTCTCGCAGGGCTGTACGACGACCCGGAAGAGGACGTCTGGTTCAAGACCAACTATGCCCGCCTGAATCAGGAGATCGAGGAGCTGAGGAAGCTCCCGGAGCGCCCCGCAGGCATGCGCACCGTGTCCACCGGCATAACGATCAGCCAGAAGTGGGCTGCCGCTCATGACGATGCCGAGCGCCGCGAGATGCTCGATGAGTACGGCGTGCGCGTGACGCTGTTCCCCGAGACTGCGCCGCAGCGCTTTACGATCACAGGCACCGTGTTCGCCCTCAGCCAGAGCGCCTGACCCCAGGCAACCGACGATCCCCGAGGGAGCTAGCCCTTGGGGATCGTTGGTGCGTCTTGCCCTTGTGCTCAGATCGGCGTCAGCGACGCCGCCGTGAAGCGGATCAGCATGGAGTTTCGCGTCTGGTAGAACAGCGGCCGCAGGTCGAGCACAGCCGCCGAGGGCCCGCCCACCCGCCCGAGGT
The DNA here is from genome assembly GCF_042510965.1 of Streptacidiphilus jeojiensis. NCBI lineage: Bacteria > Bacillati > Actinomycetota > Actinomycetes > Kitasatosporales > Streptomycetaceae > Streptacidiphilus > Streptacidiphilus jeojiensis. The sequence continues at coordinate 251,834 of NZ_JBEUKS010000005.1, read as the reverse complement.
CGGCGACTACCGCAGCACCGAGTACATCGGTAGCCGCCCAGGGGGCGAAGTCGAGACGGAACCAACCCAGTTCGGCCCGCTCAGCAAGCTGAAACATCAACGCTTGCTGCTCAATGCAGCCGACCATGACCGGCAGCGGTACAGCGCGACATGTGACCTCCCAGCCGCCATCGGAGCCCCTGCGGGGCGCAGTCCCGTCAAGAGCGGCGCCCACCGTCGTAGCAGTCTCCAGTGATGGCGAGGTGACCCGCCATTGATCATGATCCTGGACGTGGAATGCGCCGGCGGTTTGCTGGTCAGCGGCCATGTTCACCCTCCCGCGCGTCCTCCCGTGCCGGTTCGCGGGAGCGGGCCAGGTCTTCGGCGATGCCTGCTGCTAGCAGTGCTTCGCCGGGGGTATAGCCACGGCCGACGTAGCGCCAGTTCGACTCCACCGCTGTCCCGATCTCTGCCGTCGCAGGCCGTCCAGCGCGGTATTCGCTCCGTTCCGCGCGCAGGGCCCGGAAGGTGGTGGAGTAGACCCGGGTCTTGGAGAGGCACTGGCCTCGGTACCCAAGGTTGTGCGCGCAAGCCCGCAGTCGCAGGTGTTCCAGTTCCGGCAGGCTCCCCAGCCGCCAGCACGTCCCCACCAGTGCCCGGACGTGTGCTGTGGCCCGCAGCGTCTGCACGTCGGCATGCGACATGATCCGCCGGTCCAACGCCCCCGAGTCGTCAACGCTCTTGCTGGTGTACTTCGCCACGTAGGCGGCAACCTGCTCATCGCCGATGCTCTGGTCGTCGCCACCGCTCAGCGGGTGCGCCTCGATCTGCTCACCGAAGACCAACCAACGGTCCCCGTAGGCGGATGACACCGGGGCCGATACCGCTACCGCAGCAGCCGCCGTCATGAGTGTGTCGAGCACCAGATCCGCCGTCGCCCAGGCCGGGGGCGGGTACTCAGGACCTGTCGGCCCATCCAATCGGATCACAGCGTGGAAGTGGATTGACCCGCGCCGCTGGTACTCCGCCACCTTCGCCACCGACACACGCAAGGACTTCCGGACTGCCGACCAGCCGACCCCGGAACGTGTGCCCAACTGCCCGTAGAGGGTGTCTCGAAACCCCTTCCACAGCCTCCCGGCATGAGCGTTCCACAGCACGTGGCCGACATAGTCGTAGCAGTGCGAACACAGGGCCTGTCCCACCAGAGGGTCTGACTCATCGTGGCTCTGTCCGCAACCGCCAGGTGTCCCGTGCTGGCATCGGTTGGCGCGAATCCCGTGGCAGTCGCCCGCCCGGTGCACCTTCCCGAACGAGGGGGCCGTCAGGGTGGCGAACACCCGGGGGTGGGAGGTTACTGACGCAGGGACGCCCTTGCCGCCGACCAGGCCAGCGCGAACCAGTTGGAAGGTGTCGCCCTGGTACTGCCAGGAGCAGGACGGGCAGTAGGAGGCGCGCCGGTTGCGGCACCGCATGACCAGTCGCTCACCGGGTTCGTCACGGGTGCTGTAGTGACGCAGGATCTCGCCGGTCCCCGGGTCGACGTGGGTGTTGTGGCCGGACAGGTAGATCGGGTGCGCGCATCCGCCGGTTGCGGTGATCTGCTCCAACCACCGTTCCAGGTTCGGCGTTTGGCCAAGCCGCACCAGGTCTCGATCAATGCTGTCCAGACGCGCCAGCCGGTCCAGGTACTCCAGGTGGGCACGGCGCGCGTCCGGGTTCTCAAAGGGATTACCGGTCATCTCGGGTGGCTCCAGGGGAGGGGCCGCAGCCCCAGCCAGACCAGGCGTGAACCGGGCCGGGCGGAGGCTGCGGCGGAGGGAATGAGCGGGACGGGGAGGAGCGGTCTCGGTCTCATGGGAACTCCAGTTCGAATTAATGGCTGTTAGTCAGGATCCCGAAGATCTGGACCAGGAAGTTTGTGATCGAGTCGGCCAGGTGGCTGCGCCCCAACTCGATCCCGAGGAGACCCACCACGACCACTTGCCACACGCGCAGGTCTCCGGTGCGCACGAGCATGAAGACCACCACGGCCAGGAAGAGGATCAGCGTCACGGCGTACCTCCTGCCTGGCGCTGGTAGGTGCCCAACTGGCCCATGGAGGGGGCGAGATGGGCGTACCGCTCAGCGATCCGGCGGGCTTGTTCCGGGGTGGTCAGGATCGAGCGGGCCCGCATCCACCCGCCGTCATCGCCGAAGGCCACGGCAACCCCTTGCTGCTCCGCAGTGATCTGCTGCGCGACGGCCAAAGCGTCCTTGTCGAGGTCTCCGAGTGCCATTTCCGCTGTGCCCACATCGTTCACGCGGTGGCAGACTCGGCCGCCCAGCTGAGCTCGCAGCGCGGTAACGCCGACGCCCATGTCCGAGCCGACACGCTGACCGGACACCACCAGGTGCAGCCCCAGGGCCGCGCCGAGCTGCGCCAGCCGCAGCAGCGCCGTGGAGACCTGTGCCACTTCGGCCTTCTCGGCCGTGGTAGCCATCAGGTACAGCTCCGCCAACTCGTCCACCAGAACGATGACCGGCATCGGGCGGAGCTTGTCCGGCAGTTCCCAGATGGACCGTGCCCCCACTGAGCGGCACAGCTCCATTCGATCGTTGGCCATGGTCACCAGCGTGGACAACAGGTCCGCTGCCCCGGCGCGAGTGGTGGCCAGAGCCGTCAACCGTGCCTGGAACAAGGACAGTTCCATCCCGCCCTTGAGGTCGATGCCGACCAGCGCCACCCGTTGCCGGGCCCACGCCGAGACCAGCGACGCCAGCAGCGTGGACTTGCCCGAACGAGTCGCCCCCACGATCAGCCAGTGCGGCACCCGACGCAGGTTCACCGTCCACTCGGTGCTGTCCTCCCACTGGCCCACCACCGCCGACAGCAGCTCAACGACCAGGCTTCGAGGCACTGAAGGTGTTGCCAGGGGATCCCAGGCGGCAGCCCGGATCTCAACGAACCCCCGAGCGTCGGAGGTCACCCGCACCGAGTACATCCGCCAGGCGTGCGACATCGCCTCAGCAGCCAACTGGTACTGCTCCGGAGTCTGTCCAGAGTGCAGCCGCACCCGGACCAGCAGGCCGCCGCGCCGCCAGCGGGGCAGCCCCATCCTTGGCGGGATCTGCTTCAGCGCACGGCCGCGCACGACCATGTCACCCACGATCCCCAGGGCCGGACGCTTGGAGACAGACAGGTACTGAACGTCGGTCAGCCTGCGCCAGGTCCAGCGGATCCGCACCGCCGCAGCCGGGTAGCCGCACAGCGTCCACCACACGCGCGGAGCCCTCCGCCGCAGCAGCGGGGACAGCGCCGTCAGGACCATGATCACCGCCGCCAGGACGACCAGGACCCAGAACCCGTACGGGATATGGACGCTCTGGTGGACCGGGGTGGTGCTGGCCGGATGCTCACAGATGGAGCGGCCCACGCCGACCAGGCCATTGCAGTTCGGTGATTCCTCCCTCACTTCTTCTCCTCCGCAATTGCGTTGATGGTTTCGGTTTTCACCACGACGGTGTGACAGATTTGATCGGCCCAGGTCTGCCGCCGATACTGGAAAACCGGCCGGACATATCCGAAGAACACCGGGGCGATATCCAGCACATGCAGCACACTGCGGACCAAGGACCGGGCCGGGCCCACAGGAGCCCCGGTGTCCTCATCCACCGTCACGATGCGCATCAACCGCTGGCCCAGGGACTGACCAGTGCTGCCACGCAGCGCGGACTGCCAGACCAGGAAGGCCACGGCCAGCCCCCAGGACAGGAACGCGAACACCGGTTGCAGGTGGACACCCACCAACAGGGCGACCGCTTCCACCAAGGCGAACACCGGCCGGGCCAGGAACAACGACCAGGTATAAGCCGTAATCACACCGCCGGCGATGCTGATTTCAATCAGCGACGCCGAGGCCCGTGCATTCCAATCCGCAAGTCCCGGAATGGGAATGCGCGGACGCCGGTCACCCCTTGCCGGAATCGCTCCCGGCTCCCACCAGTTGCCGGAATTCACGGCGCGTCCCCGGTATCCAGCGGGGGCAGGACCACGCCGTTCTCAGCGGCGTCGTTGGCGATCTCGGTCTCCAGGTCCCGCGCCAGCCGGGCCGCGTCCTCCGCCATGGGTGCGATGACCGCGTACAGGAACCGGGCATTGCCCACCTGCATGCCCGGAGACAGTTCCTCGCCCAGATCGGCCAGGTCCATCAACCGCTCCCGCAGGTGCCGCCAGTCGCGCGACTCGCTCACTTGGCACCGGCCCGACCCGCACGTGCGGACTCACCGGCCGCAGCCGGAGCCGCAATGGGTTCCGGGGGTAGCGGTGCGAGGGCGGGAGTGATCCGGTCAGCACGGAAGCTCAGGCCCGAGCGACCGCCCACTTCCCACCAGAACGCCTCCAGGTTGTGCAGTTCCACGTGCCCGCCGACCATCAGGCCCTTCGGCTCGCCGGACACCGACACCTCGATCAGCGCACCCTTGCGCCCCTCAGGACGCACCGCGACGCCGACCACCCAGATCGGCACCCCTTCCCGGTCCGCGCGCACCGCGCCCGTGTCCGGGTCCTTCTTGATCTCGACGGAGACGCACAGCGCGGCCCCGAGCTTGCTTACCTCCAGCGGGAGGTTCTTCAACGACATCTCTCATGCCTCCAGTAGCGCCGTACAACAAACCCATGTGGTCAGTTGTAAGGACGAATGTTGTTGGCCCAAGAGTGCGCCCCTTGACCCACGGGGGCAAGGAGATTCATCCTTACAACTGACGCCCTAGGGCAGTCCTACCTAGACTGAGCAGCCAAGACGATCTCGAATAACTGTTCGATAACGTGACGACGAAGGCGGACACACCGCCACCAAGGGGCGCAGAGGCCATGGCGATCATCAAGACAGAGGCGCTGTACAAGCAGGTCGCCAACGAGATGAGAGCCCAGATCATGAACGGCGAGTGGGAGCCGGGCAGCAAGATCCCGCCTGAAGAACAGCTCAGCGCCCTCTACGCCGTGTCCCGCCCCACCGTCCGCCAAGCCGTCGCCGCTTTGCGGACCGAGGGCCTGCTTGATGTGCAACAGGGTAGGGGCAGCTTCGTGCGCAACCGACGGGCCAACGCCAGCGTGCTCATGGAGCAGGACATCACCCGCACCGGAGCCCGATACGGGACCGGGTTCGACCAATGGGCCCAGGACGGGGAACCGGCCGCCGTCCACATCCGCCTTGACGAAGCATCAGCGGAACTGCTGGACCTCCCCGAGGGTGAAGCCGCATTCGCGGCCGAGTGCCCGTTGATCCATGAGGCCAGCGGCACTCGGGCACTGCACCGCACGATCCTTCCCATGGAGCGCATCACCGGCACCCCGCTCGCGAAGAACGTCCTTGTCTCGGTCGCCAAGATCTATGCGATCCTCGCCACCGCTCACGGAGAGCTTGAGTGGTGCGAGACCGTCAGCGCGCGCATGCCCCAGCCCGACGAGCGAGCCACCCTGCACCTGCCCGAAGCCGTCCCATTGCTGATCTCCCAGCGCGTGACACTCACCCAGGCCGAACGCTGCCCGCTGATCCTGGAGACCACCAGCCTCGGAGCCGGACAAGCCCAGTTCGCCTACACCCTCCATGCCACCGCCAGGCCCCGAGCCACCAAGACCAAGCCGCATCGCTGACCGAGGCCACGCGACAACAGCCCCGGGCGGAGGACGCGGTTCGCAGCGCGCGCAATTGGTCTCTACTTACTCAAGACGGCGGCGCTGGCGCGCCGCCGGGCGGCCCTTAGCCGCTCGCCTTGCGCATGCGGCCTTGCGGCCGTTCGCGGCGGCGGCACGGTCCGCCCGTCAACGCGCAACCTCCAGGGCAGTACGACCAGGGCGGCCACCGGCATGCACGGGGCTGGTGCGCTGTGGTCGGGGGCGGCAGGCGGCCCAGAGACCTTGGGCCGCTCCGCGCAGAGGGAAGCTCCAGCACCGTCAGCCCAAGATCACTGGCCCGCCGGCCGCGTGCACCAGTGGCACGAGCGTGCAGCTCACGGCCTTGCCGCTCCGCGCCGACGCGCCGCCATGCGCTCCAGAACCTCCCCCAGCTTGCGCGCTCCCAGCGGGGTGCCAGAGATGTAGACCACGCCGGTCCCGTCCTCCGCCCAGCCCGCCTGAGCCCGCATCAGCGCGCGAGTCAGCCCAGCTTTGAGCATGGCGCAGTTCAGCGCTTCGGCAGCTGCCCGAGCCGACAGCCACGCCCCCTCGTAGTCCACCCCGGGCACCAGCGGCCCGCCGACGAACTCAGGCTCTGTTCCCGACTCGCGCCGCTCATCGTCTTCGTTGTCTCCCGCGTAGCTGTGCACGTTGCCCGTCCCTCTGTCCGAAAAACACGCCCCCAGGACTACTACGAACGGACGCCCCCCTTCGGCCCCGATACGACTATGCCGCAGTCATATCCGAAGTCGTACGCATCCGATCCACTAGCTTGGCACACGGCACCGACAGCACCACCGGATATGTCTGGATGCATAGTTGACACGTCGTCACAGCTACCTCATAGCGAGGCGCCGCTACGGACATGCCGAAGCACCCGGGTACCATCGGCACCGGGTTAACGCCCACCGGACCACCCTCCCTCGTCCAAGATCGGGGGTGGTCCGGCACCTCATTCGGTTGTTGATCGACGTACAGGCCCCCGGCCCCGGACAGGGGACCAAGACCGGGGGCCCGGCCCGCGCGAGGCAAGGCGTGATTTCGCCCCGCGCGGGAGTCACTAGCGGATCTTGCGACCCTCACCCGGACGCACCGGGTGCCATCTGTGCACGTACCGGGTCTCACCCCGGACCGTTGCGACACGGGCAGCAGCTACCCGCACGACTCCGTGGCAGTAGCCGCACCGGAACCGCTCCTGATCCCTACTGCCTCGCCCGAATATCGGCATGCCCCTCACCCCTCACCGAGTCTCCCCAACGACGTCTTCGCCATCATCGCCCCCACCACCGAGACCGGCCACGGTGCCGCCCAGCGGGCCCGGGATCGGCTGACAGTTCCATAGGCTCTGGCCTGGAACGACTGGGTGCGTCAGCGAGAAGGATGGATTCCCAGACGTGGTCATTGAGAGTGCGAATGCATGGGGCGCACGCGAACATCGCCGCCACCGCTCCGCCGACGCTTGCAGGACCGATCCAGGTCACCCGCCCCCACTGCTGGCAGTAGAGCCAACACATGCCGTCAATCCAGCTGTTGCCGTCGTCGGCGGTCGGCACGTCCGGGCGCTCAGCGCGTGCCAGGCTGGCAAGGCCAGGGATGACGAGATCCGTCATGCTCACTGCCACTCCCCAGGCTCAACGATGCGGTAGTCGGCGGCGGTGTGGTGAAACCGCCTGTGCCCCGTGCTCTTGAAATGAGCCTGGATCCAGATGTCTCGGTCGGCAGCGCTGCCGGTCTCGCCCGACTGCTCCCCGCACTCAACCTCATCGCCCGACACGCACGTAGCCTCGTAGGTCGGCAGGCCCATAGGGTCAGGTTTGATCGTGAACTTGCGGAACCGGTATATCTTCGTGTCGCCCACTAGATCGCTCCCCCGCTCAAAACCGGCCCCAGCTTGACGTTTCGTTGGCCTCGGCCACACGCGCCCGCAGTTCGTCCGCGCGGTCAGCGGGGCGAATCTCGTCGACGAGCGCTTCCCACTCGCACCCGCCGCCCTTCGGTCGTAAGTAGTAACGCCCGAACTGTCTCGCCATCACGACCCCGACACGGTCCTGCTTCGTGTCGCGGACCAGGTCACCGACAGCAGGGTCGGCCGCTCGGGGCGTCACTGGCCATCCCCTTTCACGGGGATCCCACGCTCCTGCTGCTCCCGCCAGGCGGCGCGGTTGAGTACACGCGCATGGTCACTGGCGTCAGTGAACGACCAGAACACCCGAGGTTCCCCCTCATCGTCTAGGACGGGCACGGAATCCACCTCAACCCGCCAGACAGCAGACACCCGATCCCAGGCCGTCTCCGCGTATCCGTAAGTAGTCACGCCTGCGTCTCCCTGCCTTCGGGAACTCTCCATCTGTCGTGAGCCAGTAGCTCAACTGGCTCATACCAGTAGACTGGCTCAGGCCAGTAGTGTCAACCGGGGTTCGCCAACTGGCTCAGACCAGGCAATAGAATGATCAGAGCCAGCCAGGAGGAAGATCATGCCGGATGGGTCCGGGGACAAAAGACCCCGTAGTCAGCAGATTGCCGCAGAGCTACGCGAAGCCATCGAAGACGGTACCCATCCTCCGGGCAGCCGACTGCCATCCCAGCGTGAATTGGCCCTGCAATACAGCGTTGCGCGGAACACGGTCGATGAGGCGCTGAAGACCCTGAGCCGACAAGGACTCATCACGTCGGAATGGGGACGCGGAGTATTTGTTCGCGAGAAAAAGGTGCTAATCCGCCTAGGGAGCGACAGATACTCGCCCAAGTATCGTGAGATGGGACTCTCGCCATTCCTGCTGGAATGCGCAAAGCAGGGGAAGAGTGGACGCTTTGAAGTCCTCAGCATCGAACGAGTGAGGCCGAATCCCGAACTCGCAGAACAACTCAAAGTCTCCGTCAAGAGTAAATCGGTTCTGCGTCGCGAGAACGTATTCTATGCGGACAGCGATCCCGTGTATCGCGTTACGACATGGATCCCTTGGAGTATTGCTCAGGGAACAGGGCTTCTAGAAGAGAACGTGCCGCACCCCTTCGGGATTCATGGCATCTTCGAGGACAAGGGACACGTGATGTCCCGTATCAACGATGACATCTCGGCCAGGATGCCAACTCCGGAGGAGACGGACTATCTGAAGCTCCCGCCTGGAGTGCCAGTGATCGAAGTGCTTCACACAAGCCTTGACCAGGACGGCGAGCCATACGAGGTCACGCGCTTCGTCATGCGCGCGGACATGAACGGTCTCCATTACAATGCGCCCGTTGAATAGGATTGGGGAATCGTGACGGACATCGAAGCATTCACTGGCGGAAATGTCGTCGTCCGGCCGCGGGGGGAAAGTGATATTCCCCAGGCGGCAGCCGGCCTAGTCAAAGTACATTCCACAGATGGATACCCAGTGGAGGGAGTAAGTCAGCCAGAGGCTTGGCTCACTCCACCCGGCATGCTCAATGCATGGGTTGCCGAAATATCCGGTTCCATAGTCGGGCATGTTGCAGTCAGCAGCCCCACCGGCGAGGACGCCGTTTCGATGTGGCTCGACCTCAGCCATGAAAGCGAAGATAAGGTTGGCGTGCTAGCGCGCCTCTTCGTGGTTCGCGAAGCACGTAGGAGGGCCGTAGGGGAAAGCCTTGTACTTGCGGTCATGGACTACGCCCGAAGCGATGGAATCCGCCTTGTCCTTGACGTGATGGTTAAGGATTCATCGGCGATCCGCCTGTACGAGCGGCTTGGCTGGATAAGGCTTGGGACCGCGATTCATGCCTTCGGCGACGACCAGCAGACCGAGGCAATCTGTTACGTATCGCCCGACCCGCAAACCAGCGTGGACCGGGGCTGATCAAGGTTTTAAGCAGAAGCCATCCGCGCAGGGCCCTCGCGGAGCAAGAGCAGGGGCCGAGTGCCTGCTTCGCAAGGTGAGGGCCCCAGCCCTCTCCATTTGGCCAGCGTAATGGCCCCTGCTCATGCTCCGCCCCTACGCGGACACCTTCAGCTCAAAACCTTGCCCAACCCCTCCGGCCGAGGCTCGGTGACCGCAATCCGGCGGACCTGTTCACCCATCAAAGCGCAGGTCAGGCACCGGATTTGACCCAAGGATCATGCTCGGATCAGGTTGGCACGGCGAGGTTTGGGCAGACTACTTATAGAGGGAGTACCCGCCGAGGAGGAAGTCGTACACCCGGGCCGGGTGGGCGACCCCGGTGTTCAGCTCGGTGGGCGGCCGGTAGTCCTCGGCGGCGCCGGCCATCCAGTCGCTCGGTTCCGCCGTGGTCATCCTGGGCTCCTCAGCACCGCGGTGATCGGTCGTCAGCCAGGCTAGGGGCAGCGGGTCGGACGTGTCCGGACAATCGTCAACTCGCTTGAGCGGAAGTCATGTTGATGCCGATCTGCGGTCAGTGTCCAGGGGTTCCGAGGTCGGCGTCGGTGAGCGGGCCGACGGGCAGCGGTGAGGGCTCGGTGCGGGCGGGGCGGAGCCCGTCCAGGACCACGCCCAGGACCCGCCGGTACAGGTCGGGGCGTACCGCGGCGGCCCGCAGCGACAGCGTCGCGTGCACGGACATCGTCAGCATCAGCATGTCGGTGGGCTCGATGTCCGCGCGCAGCTGTCCCGCGGCCTGGGCCCGCCGCACCAGCCGGGTGTGGTGCACCCGCAGCGAGGCCTCGGTCGCGGCGAACAGTTCGTTGAGCCGTTCCGGCGCGCTCCCGCGGGCCCAGCCCGCGGTGGCGGTGTAGGCGCCGAGGACCAGCTCGCGAAAACCGCGGTCGGCGGCCAGCTCCGCGCTGGACTCCTCGAAGTAGCGCACGAACCCCTCCCACGGATCCGCGGCCCGGGCGGCGTCCCGGGCCTGCGCCTCCCAGGCCCGGAAGCGGCCGGCGAACAGCTCCAGGATGAGGTCGTCCTTGTTGCCGAAGCGCCGGTACACGCTGGCCACCCCGACGCCGGCGCGCTCGGCGACATCGGCCAACGTCGCGTCGAGGCCCTGCTCGGCGAAGACCGCGGTGGCGGCGGCCAGGATGCGTTCGGACACGTCGGTCGCCTTCGTCGCCATGGAGCCGATGCTACCTCGCTTGCGGAATAGCTGTTCCGATGTAGCCTGGGTGGCGGAATAGCTATTCCGACAGCAGGGAGACCGACCCCCATGAACCTCAAGTACATGCGCATGCTCCCGGGCATGGAGTACTCCACGACCCCGGCTCCCGAGCCCGACGACCACGAGGGCGTCGTACGGATCACCGTGGACACCGCGGAGCAGGTCCCGCGCAAGCCGGACGGCGTCACGCTGCGCCGCGGGCTGCGCTACCACGAGGGACTCCGGCTCGACCTGCACACCCCGAGCACGCCGGGGCGCCACCCGCTGGTGGTCTACCTGCCCGGCGGCGGTTTCGCCGTCGCCCCGCGCGCGATGGCGCGCCGGGAGCGGGCCTTCATCGCCGCCTCCGGCTACGCCGTCGCGTCCGTGCAGTACCGCACCACGCGCCAGAAGGCGACGTACCGTCAGGGGCTGGCCGACGCGCAGGCGGCGATCGGCTACCTGACCGGGCGCGCCGAGGACTTCGGGATCGACCCCGGACGCATCGGCGTGTGGGGGGAGTCCGCCGGCGGGTACATGGCCTCCCTGGTCGGGCTGGAGGACGAGCGGATCGGGGCGGTCGTGGACAAGTTCGGCGCCGTCGACATCGCCCGGCTGGCCGAGGGCTTCGACCAGCGCATGCACACCTTCCTCGGCGACCCGGACAACGCCGTCAACCGCTACGGCGCGGCCGAGGCCAACCCGGCCGACCTGGCCCGCCCCGGGGCCCCGGCCTTCCTGCTGCTGCACGGCGACGACGACCGGGTGATCCCGCCCGTGCAGACGCTGGAACTGCACCTGGCCCTCCGGGCGGCCGGGGTCGACAGCACCCGCTACCTGCTCACCGGCGCCGGCCACGGGCACCTGGCGCTGAGCGGGGAGCAGTCGCGGCAGTGGACCTCGCTGCAGGTCATGACGCTGGTGCGCGACTTCCTGGACCGCAACCTGCGCGGCTGAGCGGGCGCGGATCCGTCTCCGACAGCCGGCTAACCGGCATCGGCATCGGCATCGGAGTCCGGGCCCCCGTCCGGCTCCTCGGCCAGCTCGAACCACACCGTCTTGCCCTCCGACTCCGGCCGTACGCTCCACTGGTCGGACAGGATGTCGAGCAGCACCAGCCCGCGCCCCGAGGACGCCAGCTCGCCGGGGGTGCGCTGGTGCGGCAGTTCGTCGCCACTGTCGGAGACCTCCACCCGCAGCGTGCGGTGGCCCGGCTCGCCCGACACCGCGGCGATGAGCACCGCGGCCTGGTCGGTGTGCACCAGCACATTGCCCAGCAGCTCGGACGCCAGCAGCACGGCGGTGTCCACCAGGTCCGGCCGCCCCCAGTCGTGCAGCAGCGCCCGCAGCTCCGTCCGCGCCTCCGCCAGGCCCTCCGCCTGGTCCTGCTCGATGGTGATCAGCACCCGCCGCACCGGCCGCACCGGCTGCTGGGCGCCGGTGTCGCGGCGCAGCAGGAGCAGTGCGATGTCGTCCTCGTTGCGCGGGGTCGGACGCTCCTCGCCGTGCTCGGTCACCGGGCCGACCACACTGTGGATCAGCCGGTCGGCCATCCCCTCCAGATCGCCGGTCGGGCCGGGGGACATCGCGTCCCGCACCCGGATCCAACCGGTCTGCATGTCGAGCCCCCCGGTCTCGATCAGCCCGTCGGTGCACAGCATCAGGATCTCGCCGGCCTGCAGCTCCATGACGTTGACCGGGTAGTCGTCCTCCTCGGGCATCAGGCCCAGCGGCAGTCCGCCCCTGAGGTGCTTGATCATGCAGGTGCCGTCGGGCATGCGCAGCACCGGGTCCGGGTGCCCGGCCCGCGCCATGTGCAGCGTGCCCGACGCCGGGTCGGCCTCGATGTAGATGCAGGTGGCGAACCTGTCCTCGTCCAGGGAGGTCAGGAAGCGCGAGGTCCGCGACAGCACGGCGTCCGGCCCGTGCCCCTCGGCCGCGTAGGCGTGCACCGCGGTACGCAGCTGCGCCATCAGGCTCGCAGCGTGCAGGTCGTGGCCCTGGACGTCGCCGATGACCAGCGCCAGCCGGTCGGACGGCAGGTCGATCACGTCGTACCAGTCGCCGCCCACCACCAGCCCGCCACCGGTCGGCACATAGCGGGAGGCCACGGTCATCCCGTGGTACTCCGACGCGCCGCGCCCCATGCTGCTCCGCAGAGCGCGCGACAGCGCCAGCTCCGCCTCCCCGGTGCGCGCCCGGTCCAGTGCCCGGGAGATCAGCTCGGCCAGGGTGGCCAGGGTGGCGCGCATACCGCTGTCGAACTCGACATGGTCCACGAAGGCCACCAGCCACACCCCGGTGATCCGGCCGGTGCTGACCAGCGGCAGGAACGCCCAGGACAGACTGCCCTTGCGGGCCGCCAGCATCCATGTCGTCGGGAAGCGCTCGCGGTACTCCTCCACGGTCGGCACGTACACCGCGCGGCCGGTGCGCAGCACCTCCGTCGACGGGTGGTCGGTGGAGATCGGCATGCGGACGGTCCGGCCGTGGCCGGTCCGGTACCCGTACCGGCCCAACAGGCTCAGCCACTTCTCGGTGACGTCGAAGATCGCCATGCCGTCCAGCGGGAACTCCGGCGAGTCGAGCGACCCCACCGCCTTGAAGACCTCGTCCACGGAGGTCGCCTCGGCCAGCGCGACGCCCACTCCGATCAGCGTCACGTCGCGGTGCCGGGGCGGGGCGGCGGGGGCGGCCGTGTCCCGTTCAGCTTCGGCCGGGGGGCCGTCGTCATGATCGTGCATCCACGGCCCTTCTCCTCGTGTCGCCTCGTCCCCGGCCCGCCCGTCCGCCCGCCGTCCGTTCCATGCTCCGTTCCATGCTCCGTCGGGACGGCGATCCGTGCAGCACGGTGTACGCCGTCCTCGGGGCGAGAGCGGAGCGGAACGTATGCTGATAAAAGGTGCGAAAGACATCGAGCCCGGGCCCGGTGGCAAGGAAGGGCTGGTCTGAGCATGTCGGCAGGGACACGGACAGCGGCCCTGGCCGGGCGCCTCCCCAAGGTCGGCGTCCAGCAGCTGCTCCCGGGCGGAGTCCTGATCCTGACGGCGGCCGCGCTGCTGATCGCCCGCCCGGACGGGCACTACGGACTGGTGCTGGCGGTCGTGCCCTTCGTCGCGGCCGCCGTGCACGGTGTCGCGGGCACCGCGGTGGTCGGGACACTCACCGTGGCCGCGTACGTGGTGCTGCGCCACCAGCTCCTGGAGGGCGGGACGGGGGTGTGGCTGATCAAGCTGGCGTTCGTGGCCGGCGCCGCGGTCCTGGCCACGGTGATGGCCCAGGGACGGGTGCGCGAACGGACACTGACCCACACCCGGGAGCTCGCCCTGGCCCTGCAGGAGGGGCTGCTGCCGCAGCACCTGCCCGCCACCAGCGCGGTGCAGGTCTGCCACCGCTATGTGCCGGCCGACACCGATGCCGGGGTCGGCGGCGACTGGTACGACGTGATCCCGCTGTCCAGCGCCAGGGTCGCCCTGGTCATCGGCGACGTGGCCGGTCACGGCATCCACGCCGCCGCCATGATGGGACGCCTGCGCACCGCGGTCCAGACCCTGGCCGACCTCGACCTGCCCCCCGACGAACTGCTGGCCCGCCTGGACGACCTGGTCGCCCGCACCGGCCAGAACGAGCAGCGGCCCGAGCTCGCGGCCACCTGCCTCTACCTGGTCTACGACCCCGTCAGCGGACACTGCAGCATGTCCGGCGCGGGCCAGCCGCCGCCCGCACTGCTCCACCCGGACGGCCGGGTCGAGTTCGCCCCGCTCTGCCCGCAGCCCCCGCTGGGGGTGGGCGGCACCCGTTTCACCGCGCTCGACCTCGCCCTGCCCGTGGGGACGGTCATCACCCTCTACACCGACGGCTTGCTGGACCTGCGCCGGCACCACAGCGACACCGCCCTGGACCACCTGGCCCGCAGCCTGGGCTCCGCGGGCCCGACCCTGGACGGGATCGCCGACCACGTCTGCGCCAGCCCCCACAACACCAGCGACGACGACATCGCCCTGCTGCTGGCCCGCACCCGCATGCTGCCGCCCTCGGCCGTGGCCACCTGGCGGTACCCCGCCACCGCCCGCTCCGTCCCGCTGGCCAGGGCCGCCGTCAGCGGGCAGTTGAGCGCCTGGGGCCTGCCCGAGTTGCTGCCCTCCACCGAACTGGCCGTCAGCGAGCTGGTCACCAACGCCGTGACCCACGGCGGCGGCCCGATCACCGTCCGCCTGATCAGGGACCGCACCCTGGTCTGCGAGGTCACCGACACCGGCGACTCCACCCCGCGCCCGCGCCGCGCCGCAGCCCTGGACGAGGGCGGACGCGGACTCGACCTGGTCACCCAGCTCACCGACCGCTGGGGCACCCGCTCCAGCGGCGCCGGCAAGACGGTCTGGACCGAACAGGCCCTTCCGTAACCCGCTGCGTTGGTCGGCGGGCTCTCGGCCGCAACACCATGCGAACGCCAGATCAACGCCATGGTGTGGCAGATCCGGTTCGACCAGGATGATCCCAGGTCAGCGTGGACGAACGGCTCCTCGGGTCATCCCGATCCGGCTCCGCCTCCGCCGCCCTCGCCATTCCTCATCCCTCATCCCGCACCGAAGCCGAACCAGGAAGCGCCCGCACATGACCGTTGGACGAAAGCTCCGTTCCGCAGTGGCCGCGACCGCTGTCCTCGCCGGCACTCTCGTCGCAGGCGTCGGCGCCGCCGCCCCCGCCTCGGCCGCCTCCGGCTGCCCGTCCGGCTACAACACCAGCCAGGCCTACGACTTCTACGACGGATCGGGCAGCCTCGCCGCGATCGGCAACGTCTACGACTACCCGAGCCGGGTCTGCACGACGCTGACCGCCCAGGGCCGCTACTACGGCATGTACAAGTGGATGTCCGACGGCATCACCGCCGTCCCCGACTACGGGACCGGCTCCATCTGGGACAACAACTACTACCGGTACTACGCCGGGCCGATCCAGCTGTCGGACGTCTACGGGGCCATCTGCAAGGACTTCCACTTCGGCATGCAGGACAGCAACGGCAACTGGGTGTTCAACACCGACCGCACCCTCGGCTGCGACTGACCACGCACACCCGAGCGGCCCGGCCGCACCGTGCTCACCGGGGGGGAGCACGGCGCAGCCGGGCCTTTTTCGCAGCGCGGCCGACGCACGATCGGTTACGGTGACGCGGCTACGACCTGCTTATGGCGAACCACGCCGCGGAGCCCGGAGTCCTGCACGAAGAGGTGGGGCCGGACCCGTCGAGCAGTCCGGCATCCAGTACGTGAGGTGGCGTCAGACCAGCGACCTGGGACAGCTGAGTACTACGGACGTCCACTCGTGCTGCTGGCCCGCCATTCCAGAGCCTCGGGCTCGTCAGTGAATTCGATCAAATGTTGCCCGGCATAGGTCTGCAAGGCGTCACGGACCTCGGAGGGGCTGACGTAGAAGAACTCGCGTCGCGTGTTGACCTGGTTGACGCGTCGGTCGGCGAAGTGCTGGTGAAGTTGGGTCTCGAGGCCGACGGCGTCGTCGCTGAAGATGAGGGCGTGGACGTCGAAGCGGAACGGCACGGATGCCCCACTGAGTTCATAGATGCGGTCAAGGGGTTCAAGTCGGCGGGTCAGGCCGATCTTGACCATGCGGTCGCCGAAGGCGCCGACGTTGGAGATGACGTAGACGTACCCGGTGCGGATGTTCGCCGCTCTGGCTTCCACGCTGCGCAACGCCGATTCGATGTCGGCCAGTTTGCTCTCCAGGTCCAGGATGCCCTCCGTGTCACCACGTTCGCGCAGTCGCTGCAGGGCGGCCTGGACGTGGTTGCGCTCCTTGTCCAGCTTCTCGCGCTCGCGGTCGAACTCGCGTTGCGCGCGTTCCTCCTCGCGCTGGCGAGCACGCGCTTCGCGTTGTGCCTCCTTCTCCTCGTCCTTCTTCTGCAGGTAGTCCGCGGTTAGCCACAGTTCGCGTACCCGGGCATCGTGGTAGCTGTCCGCGATCCGGATCTGCATGGTCGCACCGAGCTTGGCGATGGTCTCACGCGTCTTGTAGAGGCGGTCGACCAGCGGGCCGACACGGTGCGGGCGCATGGTGCGCACGGCCTGGTCGGCCTCTGCGTTGTAGGCGCGCAGCATCAGTTTGGAGAAATCCTGCACCATCTTCTTGCCCTCGCGCTGGGACCCGTTGACGGTCCACTGCGAGATGGACTGGACGGCCTGCCCGACCCGGATCAGTTGCTTGATCTCCGCCTGCAGGGAATCCAGACGCGTGCGATAGGCGATGGAGTCCTGCAGCGGGTGCTGGTAGTTGTACACCCCCACCTGCTGCAGCATCGCGGCCTCCTCGGTCACCACGATCTGTGACTGCGCCTGCGCCAGCCGACCCTGTGCCTCGAAGAGTTCACGCTGCGCCTTTTCCAGGTCCTTGCGAGTCTTGCCGGCCTCCTGTCCGACTGCCCGCATTTCGGCGGTCTCCTGACGAACAGCAGTGCGGGCCTCCAGGCGGAGTTCCCGCGCGTCCTCTTCGGCCTCGGCCCGAATGCGCTCGGCGTCGGCATGCGCCAAGGCCACGGCCTGCACTGCCTCCAGCGCAGTCGGACCCTGCGTCCGGACAACCCACTCGCGCAGCTGGGCCAGTTCCTCCTCCTGCCCGCGCCGACGGGAGAAGAGCTTGGAGCGCCTGCCCCGCTCTTCGACGTCGGGAGGTTGGGCAGGCTGAACAGGTGCTGCTTAACCGGCTTCCTCCGGGAGCCAGAGCTGCCACCCGTCTGGCAGTGCAGGCCAGGAGGGGTCAGGTTGCCAGCCGGGCGGGGGAGTCCAACCGGCTGGAGCCGGCGGCCAGTTCGGAGGCGGATTGAAGCGTAGGCTCGCCACAGCGGCTCCTTGGACACGACGGGGCAGACGGAGAACGCTCAGCGCAGCCCCCGACAGGATTGTGAACGTACTGCACCCGGTGACGGCTGCGCAGCAGATTGTGCAGCGAGGAGCGCAGACGACCGTAGGCTTTTCGCTGCGGTGGGTCGTTCCTGCCCGCGCTGCCACTTGCCCGGTGCGGCGAATTCCTGCGAAGAAGGCGGCCCTGCCTTCGTCCATGAGGATTGTGGATTGTCTGGCCGTGGCTGCGGTAGCTGTTCTGCAACTGGTCGGAGTCGACGTCCTGGATGTGGACGACTGGGCCGAGTCGGACGCCGGCGGCTTCGGTGTACAGGATTGCCTTTTCGCGGGCGGTGGCGACGGCTGCGGTACGCGCCTGGGCACGGAGTTCCTTCTTCGTGCTCACATCGAACTCGACGCCGTCGACCTGGTTCGCGCCGGCCTCGACGACATCGACCAGCACGGTCTCCAGGGTGTCGAGTTCGCGCAGCTCGATGACGAACGAGGCGGTGCACTCGTAGCCGAGGAACTTGCGCTCGTTGCCGTAGTTGTTCCAGGAGGACTTCAGGTTCAGACGGGAGGTGGACACAGCACCGTCAGGGATTCCGTGACCGCGCAGGACCTCCCGGATCCGGTTGACGCCGCCGCGGGTGACCTCGAACGCCTCACCAGGCTTCTCCCTGGTCTGCCTGATGGTCACCCGGAGGCGGGCCAGGTCTGGCGTGGAGTCCACGCTCGACGCGCCGAACACGGACACGCCCCAGGGGGCGTCTATGTACTGGGTACCGTTCATGCGGCTCATCCAACCAGCTCAATGAGCAGGTGGGTACGGCGTTTTCTTCCAACAGGCGTGGCTGCTCAAGGGCCGGCGCGGGGAATGGGCCGAGGGCGGCAGCCGAAGGCGAGGGCCGGGTGGGAGACCGAGGTCAGACGAGAGCCTGCACTCGTCCAGGTATTAGTCAGCGCCTTTGCCCTGTGTCTCTAGCAGGTTCTTTGGGGAGCGCTGTAGCAGGTAATTCGGGCTCCGGGTTGTAGCAAGTTGATCTGGCTCCAGTTGCTGGGCGGGGCTCCCGGACGGCGGTGTCAGTAGTCCCTCGTACTCTGCGCTGGTGAGCATGAATGGTGAGTACCTGCGCCTGACCGTCGCCGAGCTGGAACGGGCGATCGAGGATCCGGAACGGGCGTTCGAGCACCTCGAGGAGGTCATGGAGAGCGATGGTGTCAACGACGTCGCCCCTGCGGACGCCCGACAGCTGACGACCCACAAGGCCTGGCACGCCGTCGCCTTCCTCCTCGAACGGGCCGGGTTCCCCGTGGACATCGTTCATGGCGAGCAGGCATTCACCGACGAGGACTGGGGCTACGGGCCGGCAAAGTACCTGGACACTGACCAGGTCAAGCTCGCAGCCCAGGCTCTGGCCCGGCTGCCCTTCGACGACCTGGTGCGCGACGTTGATCCCGCCCAGCTGACGTCCGCGCAGATCTATCCGCAGCACTGGGACGAGGCCGGTGCTCTCGAATGGGTGCGCGGGTGGTTCGACCCGCTGGCTCCGTTCTTCGGGGCAGCGGCCCAGGCGGGCGAGACGGTGCTGGTCTGGCTCGACTGAGTCCGTCACCCACCCCACCGCGAGGGAAACCACTCGACCGGGGTGGAGCCAAAAGAACCTGGCGAAAGAGCGCGCGTCACCTCTCTGAGCGCCCCAGCATCCCCTCACTGGTCCCCAAAATCTCTACCGCCCTGGTCCCCAAAGTTCCTGCCACAGACAGCCCTGCTTGGACGGACGGATCGCCACCGCCGGCGCTCACGTACTGCCGTCGGCGACCGCGTCATGGAACTGTCGGTCGCCGCGGAGTGGCTCCGTCGTGGAGCGACCGAACGTGCCCTCCGCAGCGCCCTGACGACCGGCCTGCCGGATACGGTGCACTCCGCTGCAGCGCTCATCGCTCGCGGCTGACGGGGAAGCTCCCAGGAGAAGCCTGTCGCTCCTCCGGATCTGCGCCGGCACAACTGCGACGGCTGCGGGATCCCCGTTGACGTCGGCTGACGCTGCAACGCCTGCCAGGACGAGTCGTTGAATGTCCAGGGGACCCGGCTGACCGGCTCGTGGAGGCAGAAGGTTGCGGAGGTGCTGGGCTGAGACTGAAGGGCTACAGGGATTCGATGGCTTCGAAGATGTCGGAGTTGGTCTCCCGCTGCCATTCCGGCTGATCGGCCCAGTCGGCAACGTAGCTCGGCTTCGGGTCCCCGAAGTGCTTGTAGATCTGAGCAATCCAGCACAGGGAAACGAAGCGCCCCTTCTGCTCACGGTTCAGCTTCGTCGCGCTACCTGAGCTGACGTCGAGCAACCCCCGCACCTGCTCGTAGACGGTGGCTGCTGCCTCCTGCTCCCAAGCTGGCATCTCTTCCCACGGGGAGATGTAGCCTGCCTTGGGTTCCCCGGGGAAATGCTTCAGCACGCCAGCGATCCAAGCTTTCCGAAACACCTGTCCGCTCATATGCAGCTCCTCAGCTCACGTTCAAGGCGACGATCTCAGCGTCAAGGTCGGCGATCCGAGCATCACCGACAACTGGTGCCAACTCAGTTCTCAGCGACTGGAGTCTACGGGCGATGTACCCAGACCCCGAACGCCTGGCCAGGTCTACCGCCTCATGTGCGTGCGTCAACGTCTCTTCGACGTCCTTGCGCTTGGCCCCGATGATGGCCAGGTCCGTGAGCACTGCTCCACGCCTGCGGTATGACTGTCCCTTGGCGAGCGGGGACTGTCTGAGGGCGGTTGTAAGCGCCTTCTCTGCCAAGTCCAGGCGCCCGAGTTCCACGTATCGCGCGCCGCGCTCCTCCGCCAGGCGGGAGCCGTCGAAGCGGAGCCATCCAGCATTGGAAGAGGCAGGAAGCTCTACCACATGCTCCGCACGCTCCAAGGCACGCTCACAGTCGTCCAGGGCCCCCAGGCCGGCGAACGCTTGTGCCTGAACAGATGCGACCCAATGGCGAGTGGAGAGACTGCTGTCCCCATGCAGGGCAACGCGCTCAGCAACGGTCAGCATCTCAGAGGCCTCACCGTGTTGGCGCTCGTACAGCCCCACGTAGGCGTGCCTGGTCAGTGCACAAGCCCACAAGTCGTAGGCGCCGGCTTCCCGGCTGGCGGACATCGCGAGCATGTAGCACTGGGCGGCATCTGTGTACCGGTCCCCGTCGAAGAAGACTTCGCCGGCCAACTGGAACAGGTCTGCGGAGAGTACACACAGCCGCTTGGATCCAAGACCCGAGGCACAGGCGCCGGAGAGCACGCTCAGCTGATCTCGAACCAGAGGGAGGACTGCACTCTTGGTGCGAGCAAGTTGGTAGACCTGCCACAGGTGCCCGTTCATGGCTTCGAAGTCCTCGAAGCATTCTTCGGGCATCTGCGCTCCGACGGGCAGCATCGCCATGGAGCCGGTCAGGGCTAGGAGGCGTAGGAAGTCACGACGGATCATGTCGTCAGGATCACCCGAATCCGCGGCTACAGCGAGGGACGAGACCCCCGCTGTCTGGTCGGCTGATAACAGCCGATCCAGCCCATCTGCGTCAACTTTCAGAAGGCGCATCAACTTTGGCCGATACGCGGGCTGCGGTGTGGCCTCGCCTCGTTCCCAACGCCCTACCGTGGCGTGGTCGGTTTCGGCTGCACTGGCGAACGCCTCTTGGCTGAGGCCCAGCGCCTTCCGCCTCTTCACCAGTTCGGTTCGCCTAGACATCTGTGCCCTTCCACTCCCTTTGAGTCTGCCCGGCCGTGGCAGGCCGTGAACAGGACTGCACCAAGAGTGCCCCACGTATGTCGGCGACGGGTGAATCGTGACCCAGTATCGGCGGGTGAAGGTTGACCCCCACTGCGTCAGTTGATGTTGGTCAGTCCTGTGTGTTGTTGGCTGTGGGGACGCGGCCGAGGTCGCGGTTGCGTAGTCGGTAGCTGTCGCCTTTGAGGCTGATGACTTCGGCGTGGTGGACCAGGCGGTCGATCATGGCGGCGGCGACGGTGTCGTCGCCGAAGACCTCGCCCCAGCGGCCGAAGGGTTTGTTGGAGGTGACGATCACCGAGGCGCGTTCGTAGCGTCCGGAGATGAGTTGGAAGAACAGGTTGGCGGCTTCGGGTTCGAAGGGGATGTAGCCGACTTCGTCGACCACGATCAGCGGGATGCGCCCGAGGCGGGTGAGTTCGTCGGCCAGGCGTCCGGCGTGGTGGGCATCCGCCAGGCGGGTGACCCATTCGGCGGCGGTGGCGAACGCGACGCGGTGACCGGCCTGGCAGGCGCGGATCGCCAGTCCGGTGGCCAGGTGGGTCTTGCCGGTGCCGGGCGGTCCCAGGAAGATCACGTTCTCCTTGCCCGTGACGAAGTCCAGGGTGCCCAGGTGGGCGATGGCCTCGCGTTTGAGGGAGCGCTGGTGGTCGTAGTCGAACTCCTCGAGGGCTTTGCGGGCGGGGAAGCGGGCGGCGCGGATGCGGCCCTCGGCGCCGTGCGCGTCGCGGGCGGCGACCTCGCGTTGCAGGCAGGCGGCCAGGAACTCCTCGTGGCTCCAGTCCTCGGCGCGGGCGCGCTGGGCCAGGCGTTCCACGCAGTCGCGCAGGGCCGGGGCCTTCAGCGCACGGGTCAGAAACGCGATCTCGGAGGCGGTGTCGCGGCTGGGCTTGGCGGTTGCGGCCATCAGGCGACACCCTGCCCGCGGCCGCCCTCGATCACACCGAAGGCCCGGTCGTAGTCGCCCAGCGAACGCTCTTCGACGTCCAGGTCGATGCCCTGGGACCCGGTGGAGCGCGGCCGGTGGGCCTGGGCCCGGGCGGTCCTGGCGGCTTCGGCATGGGCCGGGTCGGTGATGCTCTGGTGCCTGGCCCAGCACCGGGCATGGCGGGCGACCTCGGTGTTCTCGCAGGTCACGATGACCTGGTCGAGGTCGGCGGCGACCTCGACGCGGCGGCCGACCGCGAGCGGGTGCACCGAGTAGTCGACGGTGTCCACGCGCACGTAGTGGTCCCGCGGCAGCCGGAGCGAGGCCTTCCACCAGCCCGGCGGGGAGATCGGGGGCAAGGGCAGCATCCGGGCCCGGTCGGCCTCCAGGCGGTCGGCGGGACGGGCCTGCAGCGTGCGGTGGACGCGCCGGTTGGCCCGGGTGAGCCAGTCCGCGAGCTGGATGTTGAAGTCGGTCGGCGAAGCGAAGACCCGCCCGGGCAGGAACGAGGTCTCCAGGTAGCCGTTCGCCCGCTCGACCAGGCCTTTGGCCTCCGGATCACCCGGTCGGCACTGGACGACCTTGACGCCCAGCAGGCCCGCGAAGGCCGCGAAGTCGCCGGTCAACTTGGGGCGCCCACCCTGCCAGGAGCCCACCGCTCCCTCGTTGTCCCAGACCAGGGCCCGTGGCACCGCCCCGAGTTGGGTCAGCAGCCGCCAGTGCCCGGCGATCAGGTCCGGACCACTGCGGGTGGGAACCATTCGCGCCGACAGCCACCGCGAGTAGCCGCAGACCATCACCAGCACCGGCGGACTGGCACTCTGCCCGAAGCCCAGCGGGATCTCGGCCGGCGGGAACCACAAGTCGCACTGCGCCAGCTCACCGGGTTCGTAGGTGGTGCGCGAGGCCGGGTCCGTGGGCCGGTAGACCGGCCGCAGGTCCCGCACCCGCTCCTTGAGGACCGTCAGCGAGCGCTCCCACCCGATCCGCTCGGCGATCACCGTCGCCGGCATCTCTGGCCATTGCTCGAGCAGGGCCCTGATCTGCGGCTCGACCGCATCCACGATTGAGCCCTTTGCCGCGCGCCGGTACTTCGGCGGCTCGTTGTCCGCCACCGCCCGCCGCACCGTGTTCCGCGAGATCCCCAACTGCCGTGCGATCGCACGGATCGGCATCTGCTCGGCCCGGTGAAGACGCCGGATCTCCGCCCAGTCCTCCACACTGATCACCCTTCCTCCCGGCCTGGTTCAACGATCCAGGCCCTCGAAGGGGGTCACATTTCAAGCGTCGCTACTGGTCCACTTTTCACCCGTCGCCGACACACGTATGCCGTGGCTGATATCGACTCGCCGCGATTTCCTTGGAGTACTGACAAGTCGCAGCTCAGCGTCGCGGAGGAAGCCATGTTCACTTGGTTGAGTACAGCACGAGAGGAGACGTGCTGTGGATGTGGAGGGCTGGCTATCCTCCATGCCCGAACGCGGCGTTGCTCCAACTGCGAGGCGGACGCCTACGACCGGGAGATGAACCGATACGCCTGGTGGAGCCGACTTCCCCTGGAGCGGCGAGAGCAAACTCCGGTGGTGGTTGCACGATGACGCCCGGGGAGCGACCTCCGGTGCCCGCAGTGGGCGAATGGGTCATCGACACCCGCGACGACCGTACGGGCTTCGTGAAAGCTGTGGTCGACGGCCGCCTACACCTCAGGTCGCCAAATGGTGGCGTCGAGTGGCAGGCCATGCCCGCCCACGTGCGCCCGGCTACTGACAGCGAGGCACTCTCCGCTCGCGTGGCCGAGGCGAACGCCGGGAGTCTCATCTGGGGACTAAGGCCGGGCTGGTGAGCACGCCGGTTGACCCGCGATGGCATCGCGCCGAACAGATACGGATGGCGTTCGAGGCGTTCCGCGCGCACTCCGCAGCCTTACGCGAGCGCCGCACGACCTTGTCAGAGAAACGCTCTGACGAGGGAGCAGCACCATCGAGCAGAAGGACGTGACCATGACCACGACCATCGAGCCGCAGCAGGCCGCGAGCACGACGACCAGGTTCTTGGCGCTCGACCTCACCCGCAAGTGCCAGGCCAAGTGCGCCCACGGCTACAACCAGTCGGGACCGTCCGGCACGCACGGCGACATCGCCCGCGAGGACTGGCTCAACGTGCTCGGGCACGCCAGCCGGATGGGCGTCACACGAGTGCAGTTCATCGGCGGAGAGGTGACCCTCCACCCCGACCTCGCGGACCTGATCAACTACGCGCTGGAACTCGGCACGGGGGTGGAAGTCTTCAGCAACCTGATCGACGTCCGCGACGTGTTGTGGCCGGTGCTGCGGCAGCGTGGTGTGAGCCTGGCGACGTCGTACTACAGCGACCGAGCCGACGAACACGAGAAGATCACGCAGCATCGAGGGGCCTACCTGAAGACGAAGGCCAACATCGAGAAGTCGATCACGTCGTACCAGTCGCCGCCCACCACCCGCCGGACCGGCCGCCGCCCCGGCGCGTGATCCGCTCGACCGTTCCCGGCCGTTGATGCCCGAGGACGGATTGACGCGCGGTGGGCAGTTGGCCGCTGCCGCGAGCTGCGTCACCACCGGGGAGCGGCCGACCTCACCCCAGCAGCTGTGGGCGGCGGTCGACCGGTGGACGGTTTGAACCATGCCGGGCCCGTCCGCTCGACCGCCATCGGCGCGGCCTTCCGAGCGGCCCTCGGGGTGTGTCAACTCCTGTTATTTATCATGGGATTAGGCATTTTATGGGGCAAAGTTCCGATCACTTCGACTGTCGCAGGTCGTCGGTCTACGATCAATCCTGTGACGGGAGAGAACAGGCTTGTTGCAGCTGCCAGCGGTGCGGTCGGGATTCCCAGGATCGCCGGGATCGCTTACGGGGTGGCCCTGTTGGTGTTGGAGCCGGTCCGGTGTCGATGACCAGCTGTGGCAACAGCGACAACCCGGTGCTGCCCGTCCCTGCCTGCTACCCGTGCTCCTCCAGTCGGGACGGCATCGTCCGCCGTCCCGCGGAGCGCACACCGGACCTGATGGGCGTCGACTTACCCGACCCGCCGTGCCGGGGTGAACAGCCGCCCCGGCGTGGCACCGCCCACCGATGGGGAGGAACCCCGTGACACATCTCCGCAGCCTGCGTGAGTTCATCGCCGAACTGGAGTCGATCGGCGAGGTGCAGCCGATCGACCAGGAAGTGCACTGGAACCTGGAGATCGGCGCGATCATCCGCCGCTCCTACGATCTCAGGGCACCGGCACCGCTGTTCAACACCATCACCGGGTACACCGGATCCGGCTTCCGTGTACTCGGTGCACCCGGAGGGCTGAGCGGCCCGCGGCACAGGCTCGCCCGCATCGCCCTCGCGCTCGGACTGCCCGCCGAGGCATCCGGACAAGAGATCATGGAGGCGATCGTCGCGGCCCGCGCCAAGCCGGGAATCGCCCCGGTGCCGGTCCCCGCGGAAGACGCACCCTGCAAGCAGAACATCCGACTCGGCGACGACATCGACCTCTTCGCCTTCCCGACCCCGCTCATTCACGGCAACGACGGCGGCCGCTACATCCAGACCTACGGCATGAACATCGCCAGGACCCCCGACGGCTCCTGGACCAACTGGTCCATCAACCGGATGATGGTCGCCGGCAAGGACCAGCTGGCCTGCCTGATCCCCGGCCCCCAACACCTGGGCATCATCCGGGCCCAGTGGGCGAAGCTCGGCAAGCCGATGCCCATCGCGCTGGCGCTGGGTGTGGAACCGGGGCTGCCCTACGTCGGCGCCATGCCGCTGCCCGAAGGCGCCGACGAGAGCCACTTCCTCGGCGCGCTCTTCGGCGAGGGCATCGAGGTGGTCCCGGCCGAGACCGTGGACCTGCTCGTCCCGGCCAGCGCCGAGATCGTCATCGAGGGCCACATCGCCTTCGAGGAGGAGGTGATGGAGGGCCCCATGAACGAGTACCCGGGCTACAACGCCTTCGACGCCTCGCCCAAGCCGCTGTTCAAGGTCAGCGCGGTCACCTACCGCGACGGTGCCATCCTGCCCGTGGTCGCTGCAGGCCCGCCGGTCGAGGAGGACCACACCGGCACCGGGACCATGCACGCCGCCGAGATCCTCTACCAGCTGCGGCAGGCCGGCCTGCCGATCGCCTCCACCTGGTTCTCCTACGAGTCCGCGCTGCACTGGCTGATCATCTCCGTCAGCCAGGACTGGCACGAGACCCTCGGCATCCACGCCGGTGAGCTGGCGCAGCGGATCGGCGACATCGTCTTCGCCGGTAAGGCGGGCTTCGGCGTCCCGAAGATCCTGCTGGTCGAGGACGACATCGACATCACCGACGTCAACGAAGTGGTCTGGGCGTTCGCCACCCGCACCCACCCCGAACACGGCGAAGTGCACTTCCCCGACCGTCTCACCGTCGGGCTCTCGGTCTACCTGGAGGCCGAGGAGCAGCACACCTACCGGGCCGGCAAGGTGATCTACGGCTGCCTGCTCGCCGACCGCTTCGAAGGAAAGCCGCGCCCGGTCAAGGGCAGCTTCGAGAACGGCTGGCCCGCCGAGGTCCGCGAGCGGGTCCTGACCAGCTGGCAGTCCTACGGCTACCCGGACGCCGACGCGCAGCGGTAGTCGGCCCGCTCACGACCCCTGGCCACAGCAGGGCCCAGCCGCCGCAGCCAAGTGCCGCGGCGGCTGAGCCGTCCAGGCAGGTGCGCCCGCCCGCGCCTTCCGGCGCCGTCACACGTCGAAGGCCACGGTAACCGGGGCGTGGTCCGGCTCCTGACCCGACGTCACCTCCTGCCTCTGCGAGGCCGTCGACAGCCTGCCGCCCTCAGGTGCGTCAGGCCCTCCCGTGCGCTGACGTCATTTCGGGAGGGCCCCGTCCAACTTCTTGCGGTCGACGATCTCGAAGCTCACCCAGCCCCAGCGAACCTTGCTCGGTCGTCGCAGAGGCATCCACTTGCGGCTGCGCTTCAGTTCCGTGTTCGGCGGCCTCCGCCGGGCACGGGCAGGAGGCATCGGGCGACCACGGCGGGAGAGAGCAGCGCGGATGGCGGTCTGCGTAGGTGGAGCACGTCCAGCAGGGCCTGTTGGGTGCGTTTGCTGTGGCAGGCGGTCGCCATCACACGGTCGGTGTAGCGGGTGGTTATCCGTTGGACGGCGTCGGGTGGTGGCGCGGGCGACCAGCGGGAGTCGCTTGCTGTGGCCAAGCGCCAGGCCCAGTCGTTCTGGCGGGCGAGTGCGCGGTGGAACAGAGGGGGGAAACGGTCGTCCACGGGGATCCGGGACAGAAGGTGCGCGAGGAGTGATGCGGCCCAGGCGGCGGTGCTCATGCCTTGTGCGTAGACGGGGTCGAAGGCGCAGACGGAGTCGCCGAGGCGGATGAAGTTGCCTGGCTGCTGCCGGAGTTCTTCGACGTGGCGGCGGCGGTTGGCGGTGGAGCCGCTGACCGCGACCGGGGTGAGTGGTTCTGCGTGGGCGATGGCCTGGGCGATCAGGGGGGTGCACAGGCTTTCGGCGAAGGCGGTGAAACCTTGCTCGTCGCGGCCCGGGCGGTCGTCGCCGACGCCGATCAGGGTGACGAACCATCGGCCGTCCTCGACGGGCATCAGCATGGCTCCGCGCGGCTGGTGCGGTGCGCCGGGTTGGACGTAGCAGGCGGCCCAGTCGGCGTGGTGGTCGTCGGGGATGCGGTACTGGCGGGTGGCGTAGCCGAGGCGGCAGTCCACCACGGTCTCGCGGGCGGCGGGCCAGCCTGCCTCGTGCAGCCACTGGTCGGCACGGGAGCCGCGGCCGGTGGCGTCCACGACCAGGTCCGCCGTCAACGCGTCGCCGTCGGCGAGGGTGACAGCCGCGACCCTGGGGCCCTCGGGCGTGATGCCGACGGCCCGGCCCTGCCGCAGTTCCGCGCCGGGCAGCGCCAGCACGCGTTCGCGGATGCGCCACTCCAGGAAGGTCCGGCTGACGCCGTAGGCCCGGAGCGTGGAAGGGAAGCGGACCGCCCAGCCGTGGGGGTTGCGAATCAGGGTGTCGGCGGCGAAGTCGATGACCGGGACGCCGGCGGCCGCCAGTCCCGCGGTGAATCCGGGGA
Organism: Streptacidiphilus jeojiensis; assembly: GCF_042510965.1. Taxonomy (NCBI): domain Bacteria; kingdom Bacillati; phylum Actinomycetota; class Actinomycetes; order Kitasatosporales; family Streptomycetaceae; genus Streptacidiphilus; species Streptacidiphilus jeojiensis. The sequence goes on along the minus strand of NZ_JBEUKS010000005.1, from coordinate 223,505 downwards.
GGAGTCGGTCGATCTCGCATTGTCCTCGGCTGACCAGTCCGTGCACGTGGGCGGCTTGCGGGGTGCCTCGTCTGGTGTGCGGGCCGGTCGGCAGGGTGTCGCGCTCGACCAGGGTGATCCGGTCGAAGTGGCCGGTCAGGGCGGAGGTGGCGAGGAGTCCTGCGATGCCGCCGCCCAGGACCACGGCTCGCGTGGTCATGATGCCTGGTCCGAGGTGAACTCCCCCGCACGTCGGGCAACTCCGGCTGGGTGCGTCGATGCGGGGACGGCACCGTCGGAGGGGAGTTGGGAGGCGATCAGCTGCAGCGTGGCGAGTTGGGCGGCGAGAGCCGCCAGGCCGAAGAGGCTGACCAGGGGTTCGCCGAAGGTGTGGTGCGCGGCCAGCACGATGGGCCAGCCGGTGACGAAGCACAGGCCCAGGTAGCCGCTGGCCACCATGGGCAGGGCGAGCCAACTGCGCCATCCGGGCGCGGCCCGGGTCAGGAAGTGCAGTGCCGCGCCGAGGAGCAGACCCATGGCCATGTAGTTGGGGGCCCAGATCAGGGGGAAGCCCCACAGGCGGAAGGGCTGCTGGCCGGTGTAGGTGTACAGGCCGAAGCGGACGGAGGGGACTTCAGCGACCACGTCGGCCAGGCTCATCGCGGCGAACACGGTCCAGAATCGGCGGCGGTGCCAGCCTTCCTCCAGGGCCAGGTAGCCGAGGTAGGTGATGAAGGAGATCCACATGGGGTACACGAACAGGCACCAGAGCGCTTCGTAGACGCCCAGCAGGTGGTAGACGCCGGGTGAGGCGGAGGTGGGCGCCCCCAGGACGATGCCCGCGGTGCGCTGGAAGGCGGGGTCGACGAAGAAGCTCACCGCGGAGCCGAGCAGCAGGACCAGAAGCAGCTGGCGTCCCTTGCTGCGCCACTCGTACCAGGCCCATCCGAGCAGGGCCGCGGTGGCGAGGGAGCCTGCGGCGATGGTGACGCCGCCGGCCCAGGTGCGCTCGGTCTGCGTCGCGGTGGCCAGGAGCAGGGTGTTCACTTCGCCTCCTGTGCGGACGTCCGGTCGGTGGCGGCCAGCCCGGTCTGTTCGAGCAGGGCTTCGGCGAGGGCGGCGGGGCTGGGTTTGACCCAGATGGTGCCGGGGGCGATGTCGGTGCGCAGGGCTGCTGCGAGGCGCTGCTGGAGCTGGACCGCGCCGAGGGAGTCCAGGCCCAGGACGATCAGGCTGGTGTGGGGGCCGATGTGGCGGGTGGTTCCGCCCAGCAGCTCGCGGACCTGGTCGATGACGAAGGCGGTCAGGATGCGATGTCGATCGTTGCCGGGCGCTGCGGTCTGCAGGTCCTCCAGCACGGGTGACGTGTCGTCGACAGTGCCGGCGGTGACGCCGGTGAGCAGCTCGGTGAACAGGGTGGAGCCGCGCATCGCCGGGTAGGGGGCGGTCCACTGGGCGGCGTCGATGGGTGAGTAGGCGGTCTGCTGGTGACCTTCGGCCAGGATGCGTTCGAAGGCGTCAATGCCGTCCTGCGGGCTGATCATCACGAAGCCGCGTGCGGCGAGGTGCTGTCCGCGTCCGGCCTTGGACCAGGCGCCCCAGTGGATGCCGGTGGCCGGCAGGCCTTCGGCGAGGCGGTGGGCGACCAGGGCGTCCAGGTAGGCGTTGGCCGCCGCGTACGCGCCCTGGCCGGGGGAGCCGAGCAGGGAGGCGACCGAGGAGTAGACCGCGAAGAAGTCCAGGTCCAGTTCCAGGGTGGCCTGGTGCAGCTGCCAGGCGCCTTCGGCCTTGCCGCGCCAGACGCGTTCCAGCAGCTCGGTGTCGAGTCGGGTCAGGGTGGCGTCCTCGACGACACCGGCGGCGTGGACGATGCCGTGCAGCGGGTGGCCGGTGTCGAGGGCGTGGCGCACTGTCGCGGGGTCGGCGATGTCGCCGGTGACGACCTGGACGGCGGTGCCGGTGCTGCGCAGCTCCTCCAGTTGGCGCGCGGCGTCGGGGCCGGGCTCGGTGCGGCCGACCAGGACCAGGTGGCGTGCGCCGCGTTCGGCCAGGCGTCGGGCGGTGAGCAGGCCCAGCCCGCCGAGGCCGCCGGTGACCAGGTAGCCGCCGTCCGGCCGGATGCGTGCCGACGGCTCGTCGGTCGGCCTGTCGGCGGGGCCGGTGCGGACCCGGGCGCTGGAGCGGGCGCGGTGGTGCCAGGCGATCTCGGTGATCGGTCCGTCCGCCAGCAGGTCGGGCAGGACGTCGCCCAGCGGTGTGTCGCTGGACAGGGTCAGGGCGCTGGGCCGCAGTTCGGGCAGTTCGAAGGCGGCCACGCGCAGCAGGCCGCGGATCCCGGCGGCGGTCAGCGGGTGGTCGCCGCGCCAGGCCGTCCACAGCCGCGGCGAGGCGCCGCGTCCGGCCAGGGTCTGCAGCACGGCCAGGGTGCGGCGGACGGCGGCCTGCGCGCTGGCGGGGTCGGGGTCGGTGCCGCTGCGGTTGAGCACCAGCAGGATGTGGGTGACGGCGGGGCTGGTGGCGTCCTCCAGTGCCTTGGTCAGCGCGTCGGAGAACGGCGCGCGGTCCGGGGACAGGCTCTGCGGGTACGACAGCAGGCGACTTCCGGCGGTGCGTTTGCGCAGGAGAGCTGAGAGCCGTTCGCCCCAGCGGGTGTGCTCGGGGGCGATGACCAGCCACTGCTGGCCCACCGCCTGCAGGACGTCGGGTGCTGGCTCGGGGTGCCAGGCCAGGTGGGCGAGGCGGTCGGTGTAGCGCTGTTCGGGTGGGGTGATGTTGGACAGGCGCAGACCGCGGATTTCGGCCACCACTGTGCCCTCTGCGGTGGTCAGCAGCCCGGACGCGGTGCAGGTCAGGTCGTCGGCGGTGTGCAGGGTCACGTCCGCGTAGCGGGTGTGGGAGGTCGGGCCGAACAGTGTGACCTCGTCGAAGCCGGCGACCACCACCGGGCCGGGGCTGGTGGCGCAGTAGCCGAGCCAGGCGGCCACCGCCGTCTGCACGAACTCGTCCGCCAGCGCCGGGTGCAGCCGCAGCGCTGCGGCTGACACCCGGGCGGAGTCCGCGGTGCGCACCGTGGCGACGGCGCGGGTGCGGTCGGGGCTGAGCCGGATGCGGTCGATGGCGGTGAAGGACGGGCCGTGGAGGACGTTGTGCCGCTCGCGGAAGTGCCGGTGCAGGTCGGCGGGCGCGGAGTCGGTCCACTCCCCGGTCGGGCCGTCGAGGACGGGCGGCGGCTCACGGTCCGTCAGGGTCCGCAGTGTGCCGTGTGCGTGGATGACCTGGCCGTCTTCGGTGCGGGTGAGTACTTCTCCGTGCAGGGAGCCGTCCTCCTGCAGTTGCAGCCGGGTGTGGACCACCGGCTCGGGCTCCAGCACCAGCGGGGACTGCGCGCGCATGCCCTCCAGCGTCACCGTGTCCGTGCCCAGGGCCTGGGCTCCGGCGGCCAGCAGCATCTCGGCGAAGCCGGTGCCGGGCAGGACCGGGACGCCGGCCACCCGGTGGTCGGTCAGCCACGGCAGCCGGGCCGGGCTGATCGGCGTCTGCCACAGGTGGCGTCCGGGATCGTCCGGGTCCTGCACGTGCCCTCCGAGCAGCGGGTGCTGGCGGGCTGCCGGCAGGTGCGGTGCGACCAGGGTGTAGGGCTCGGCGGTGCCGCCGTGGCGGGTGCGGTTCCAGCTGGTGACCGGGACGTCGGCCAGCTGCCCGGCGCCGTAGCGGGAGGACAGGTCGATGCCGTCGAAGCCCGCACAGTGCGCTGTGGCCAGGTGGGTCAGGAACGACTCGGCGTCGTCCGCGCCGCGGCGCAGTGAGCCCACCGCCACCACGTCCTCGATGCCCGCCTGTGCGGCGGTCTCGGTGATCGGCCGTGATGCCAGTGGGTGGGCGGTGCACTCGACGAACAGCCGGTGCCCGTCGGCCAGGGCGGCCTCCACCGCGCGCTGGAAGCGCACGGTGTCGCGCTGGTTGTGCACCCAGTAGGCGGCGTTCAGCGGGCCGGGGTCGCGCGGCTCCGCGCTGACGGTGGAGTAGAACGCGATCTTCCAGGGCCTGTTGTCGGGCAGCCCGGACAGCACCTGGTGCAGTTCCGCCACCACCGGGTCGACCTGGGGCGAGTGGGAGGCCACGTCCACGTCCACCATCCGCGCCACTGTGCCGGCTGCCGTCCATGCCTCGACCAGCGCCCGCACCTGCTGGGCATCGCCGGAGACGACGGTGGTGCGCGGTGCGGTGAGCACGCCCAGGGCCACGCCGTCGGCCCCGGCCGCCTCGATGGCGGCCCGGGTCTCGTCGGCGCTGAGCATCACCGATGCCATCGCACCGTGGGCGATGCGGGCAAGCAGCGTGGCCCGGCGGCAGATCACCTTGACGCCGTCCTCCAGGCTGAGGACTCCGGCGACCACGGCGGCGGCCACCTCGCCCAGCGACTGCCCGATCACGGCCGCCGGCTGCACGCCCCAGGATCGCCACACCTCGGCCAGCGCCACCTGCACACCGAACAGCACCGGCTGGATCAGGTCCACGCCCACCAACTGCTCCGGGCGCTCGATCATCGCGCGCAGCGAGAACCCGGACTCGGCCTGGACCAGCGGCTCGATCGCGTCGATCGCGGCGGCGAACACCGGCTCGGAGCGGAGCAGCCCCTGGCACATCCCCGCGTACTGAGAGCCCTGTCCGGTGAAGACGAACACTGGACCCGGATGTCCCGGCGGCAGCACCGGCGCCCCGGCGGCGATGCCGTCGGCAGCCTGTCCCTTCGCGAACTGCTCAGCCAGCTCGGCGAGTCGGGGCAGCGAGTCGGCGACGATGCCCAGCCGTTGCTCGGCGTGGCGGCGACGCAGGGCCAGGGTGTGCACCACGTCCGCGACCGGCGTCCTCGCGCCCTCGCCCTCGGCCCAGCCGGCCAGACCGCGCGCGGAGGCGGAGAGCGAGGCCTCCGAGGTGGCCGACAGGAGGAACAGCCGCTTGCTGCCGGGGCTCTGCTTCGGCGCCTTCGCCTTGATGCGGCGCGGCGCGGGCGCGGCCTCCAGTACCAGGTGCCCATTGGTTCCGCTCACCCCGTACGAGCAGACGGCGGCGATGCGCGACTTGCCCGGAACCGGCCAGGGCGTCAGCTCGGTGGGCACGAACAGCCGCGAGGGCTCGTCCCGGTCGATGCCGGGGTTCCAGCCCGTGAAGTTCCGGTTCGGCGGGACCAGGCCGCGGCGCAGCGACTCCACCGCCTTGATCACTCCGGCGACGCCGGAGACCGGCTCGGTGTGGCCGATGTTGGTCTTCAGTGAGCCCAGTGCGCACCCGCCGCGACCGGTGCGGCCGTAAACGGCATGGATGGAGGAGTACTCGATGGGGTCGCCCACGGAGGTCCCCGGGCCGTGTGCCTCCACCAACCCGGCGTCGCCCGGGTCGATCCCGGCCAGGTCCACCGCCTGCCGGAACAGCCGGCGCTGCATCTCGGCCGAGGGCGCAGTCATCCGGGTAGCCTGGCCGTCGTTGTTGACGGCACTGCCGCGGATCACGGCCAGCACCCGGTCGCCGTCTCGCCGGGCGTCCTCCAGCCGCTTGAGGAGCAGCGCACCAGCCCCCTCGCCACGTACGTAGCCGTCGGCACGGGCGTCGAAGGCGTGGCAGGCTCCGTGCCGCGAGAGCAGCAGCGGGGCCTCGAAGTAGTGCGTCTGCGGCGCGACCATCAGCAGCACGCCCCCAGCCAGGGCCTGGTCGCACTCCCCGAGCGACAGCGCACCGCAGGCGGTGTCCAGCGCCACCATGCTGGACGAGCAGTGGGTGCTCACCACCATCACCGGCCCACGCAGGTCCAGCGCGAACGCCACCCGCCCCGCCGTCCCGGCGGTGTAGTTGCCGAACAGGTAGGGGCTGTTGGGCGCGTCCTCCACCGGGCGGGCCTCGCGGAACAGGTTGTCCGGGGCGTAGGTGCCGATGTACACGCCGGTGCGCGAGGCGCGGATGCGGTCCAGCGGGATGCCGGCGTGCTCCACCGCCTCCCAGGCGACCTCCATCATCACTCGCGACTGCGGGTCCACCCACTCCCGCTCGGCCGGGGCCACCGACAGCGCCTCGGGCTCCCAGGCCCATATGTCGCCGTCGAGGAAACAGCCGACGGCGGCGCGTTCCTCCAGTTCGGGATCCTGCAGGGCGGCCAGGCGGGCTGCGTCCCACCGGTCGGCGGGAACAGGGCCGGTGGTGCCGCGGCCTTCGGCGGCCAGCTGCCACAGGCCACCGGGGCTGACCACGCCGCCGGGCAGGCGGCAACCGATACCGATGATCGCTATCGGTGTTGCTTGCGATGCAGACATGACATGAACTCCTGTACAGAGTCATGGTGCTGACGAGGGATTGGAGCAGCAACTCGGCGAGGGCCGTGCTGCAGGAGCCGGGAAATCGGCACCTTCGCGCTTCCGCCCAGCCCCGTCTCGCCGGCGGACAGGAAACGGTGGTGCCGTCCGTGGAGGACGACGCTGATCTTGTCGGTCCGGGGCGCAGAGCCCGCATACGGGGCGACAGGGCGGAACGGGCGCGGTGCGGCTTGCTTCGGCGATGTCGCGCATGGACGAGACCTCTGCTGTCGACACACACGGATGCGGCGCGCGCCAAGGTGATGCGTCCGCTGCTCCAGGCTCAAAGCCTGTGCGTACATCCGCATTCATCCAATGGCGCACAGAAGCCGGAACACGGCGCTCGCCATCAGGCAGAACGCGGCAGGGCGGTCGGGACGCCACCGTGCGCCGCTGCTGAGACCTTGCGCCGCCCCTGCTGCCGTGAACGGCGGCCAGGTCCCCGGTACGCAAGGGGAGAGGAGGCAGTTGAGCGGCGGGCGGCACAAGGACCTGAAGTGGACCAACAAGGCCGAGTTCACCGCCGGTCAACGCGGGTCGGGAAGGTGCGCCCAGTACTCAGCGTAGTCATCGACGACGGCTCCACCCAGTCCGTGACCGACGAGCGGGGATGTCGCCTGGTGGTCCCCAACGGCCGCCACCGGCCCTGGACCGTGGCCACGGCCGCCGGGGCGGCCATCGAGGTCACCGCGACCCGGGTGAACGACCGCCGCGTCGACGAGTGCACCGGCGGACGCAAACGGCTCTCCTCGAAGATCCTGCCGCCCTGGTGCCGGAAGCCGCCCAAGGTCAGCGAGGTGATACCGCTGCTCTACCTGCACGGGTTGTCGTCCGGGGACTTCGTGCCCGCGTTGGAGCAGTTCCTCTGCTCGGCCGCCGGATCGTGGGACCCGACGATGGCCCAGTCCGCCGTCCTACGGCACCTGGACCGCTGGGCAGGCGACCTCTACCCGGGGCCCTCCTGGCTTCCGGGGCCGTCACAGCTCGAACATCACGGTCACCGGGGCATGGTCGGACCAGCGCTCAGGGTGGGTGGCAGCTCGTTCCACCACCGCTGAGGTGGCCTTTTCGGCGAGGGCGGGGGTGGCCATCTGGTAGTCGATGCGCCAGCCGGAGTCGTTGTCGAAGGCGCGGCCGCGGTAGGACCACCAGGAGTAGGGGCCGTCGACGTCCGGGTGGAGGCGGCGGACCGTGTCGACGTAGCCGGCCTCGTCGATGACGCGGGTCATCCAGGCGCGTTCCTCCGGCAGGAAGCCGGAGTTCTTCTTGTTGCTCTTCCAGTTCTTGAGGTCGGCCTCGTGGTGCGCGATGTTCCAGTCGCCGCAGACCAGGACCTCGCGGCCGCCCGCTGCGGCGCGCTCGCGGAGGGCCTTGAGGTGGTCCAGGAACTCGACCTGGAAGCGCTCCTTCTCCTCCTGGCGCGGGGTGCCCACCTCGCCGGAGGGCAGGTACAGGCTGGCCACGGTCAGTCCGGGGAGGTCGATCTCGGCGTAGCGGCCGGTCGCGTCGAACTCGGTGGAGCCGAAGCCGATGCGCTGGTCCTGCGGCTCGGTCCGGGAGAGGACCGCGACGCCGGCCCGACCCTTGGCCACGGAGGGCGCCCACAGAACGTGCCAGCCCTCGGGCTCGCGGACATGTTCGGCGAGCTGTGCGGGTTCGGCCCGGACCTCCTGCAGGCAGACCACGTCGGCCTTGGTCGCGGCCAGCCACTCGACGTAGCCCTTGCCGGTGGCGGCGCGCAGGCCGTTGACATTGGCCGTGGTGACGGTGAGCGTGCTCATGGTGCCGGGGTTCCCTGCTGGCTCGGAGGCGGAGGACCGGTCCATTGTCCATGACGGCCCGGCCGGCCGAGCGCGGCGCGCGCCCAGTCGGCGACCAGGGCCAGCAGGCCCAGGCGCCGGCGCAGCGTCTCGGCGGGGGAGCGGCGGTCGTAGGCGCGGGTGGTCACGTCCTGGTCGAGGCGGCGCAGCATCGCCGGGGCGAGCCAGCTGTACTTGGCTGCACCGGAGGCTGCGATGGCGGTGCGGACGGCGGCGTCGGAGCCCTGCCAGCCACCGGCGCGAAGCCCGCGCAGGTAGGCCTCGGGGAGTACGGCGGCGATTTCGGGCAGCAGGGACGGGTCCATCAGACCGTCGGCGACCGAGTCCACGATCAGATTGGAGATGTCCTCCCCGATCGCACCGGTACCGGTGAACGACCAGTCCAGCAGGACGGTCCGGTCGTCCGTCGCGATCAGGTTCATCGGCCACAGGTCGAGGTGGCAGAGCGTCTGCGGAGCGGATTCGGCGACGGCCAGCAGTGGTCCGGGGTCGGCGGCGAGGGCGGCCAGGTCGGCGCGCAGCGGCTCGGACCAGGCGGCGACGGCCTCCGGGTGCGACCAGTCCGGTGCGGTGCCGGGGTCCGGGACGGCGGTCAGGTAGTGGCGCAGCCAGCGGTGGGACAGCCAGGGCCGTTCGGGTGGGCGGGCCGCGCAGGCGGCCTGGGCGGTGCCGAGGCGGTGCGCGAGGTCCGCCAGGTCGGCGACGCTCCACTGCGGTCCCGGCCTGCCCTCGACGTCCTCCAGCCAGAGGGTGAGGCCGCCGTCGGGGTCTTCCTCGACGCCCAGCAGGGTCGGGGCACCCAGGCCGGCATCGGCGTAGACGGTGGCGGCGAAACCGGTGCTGTAGGCGAGGTATTCGCGGCGCCAGTGGTTCCAGTGCCGCGGGTCGTCGCTGGTGGACCAACGAGCTGAGCCGCTGCCCGAGGGTGTGAGGCGCTTGCGGACGGCGCTGCCGTCGGGGCCTTGGATCCGGTCGATACCGGCCGTGGCGCGATTGTTCTGATTGTGGGTCAGCGGGACGGCGGTATACGGGCCCGGACCGATGACAGCGGCCACCGCAGGCGGCACTCGCAGTGTCACGGCAGCGTGCGGGTGAGCCAGACCAACTCGCCGCGGTCGTCGACAGAGACGTGGTGCCGCTCGAAGCCGAGCTTCTCGAGGACGCGGAACGACGGCGTGTTCCAGGTGCGGACGGTCGACCAGAGCCGATTCCGGCCGGTCGCTGTTGCGGCTTCGAGTACTGCACGCGCCGCCTCGGTGGCGTAGCCACGACCGTGGACGCGTTGGAACAACTCGTAGGCGATCTCCGGTTCGTCGATGGTGGAGCGGCCGATGATCAGCCCGCAGTAGCCGATGAGGTCGCCTTCGTCCCGGCGCCGGATCGGCAGCAGGGCGATTCCCGTCGTCGGCGTTGCCGCGAGCTGCTTCGCGATGACTGCTCGGGCCCTCTCGACCGTCGCGGCTGTCCCATCGCCGCGTTCGGAGTGGAGGGCGCACAGTTCATCGGCATCCGACTCGGTCCACGGCTGCAGTGCCAGCCGCTCGGTGCCGAGTTGGGACAGCATCGGTTCGTACGTGGGCATGTGGTCCACTCTGCACCACCACCCCGGCGAGCGTCAGTTGTGGGCGGCCTTGCGGCGGCGGGTGGCGACGACTGCTGTGGCGCCGGCCACGACCAGGGCGCCGGCGGCGCCGGCGATTGTGCCGGTGTTGGAGCCGCCTCCGGTGTTGGCCAGGGCGGGGCCGGTCGGGGAGGCGCTCGGTGCCGGTGAGCTGCTGGCGCTGCTCGGGCTCGGGCTCGCGGAGGCTGACTTCGACGGGGAGGCGGACGCGGAGGCGGACGGCTTGGTGGAGGCGGAGCCCGGGATGAAGAAGGTCTGGTCGGAGACGGCGTAGTCGGCCTGGTCGGCGCCGCCGCAGACGGTGCCGGTGGACGGCGGGGCGGTGGGCTCACCCGAGGCGCTGGGTACGGGCAGGCCGGTTCCCACCAGAGCCGAGGCGATCTCGCTCCAGGTGGCGTTGAACTGCGTGGCGCGGACCCGCAGTTGGACGGTGTCCTGCTGCCCGGCGGCCAGCGTCACGTTGGACCGGATCAGCAGGCGGCGGTCCGTGTAGCTGAGCGGCGTCCATCCCGACGGGGTCCGCACCTCGACCGCGAGGTTGGTGGTGTCGGGGTAGGTGTAGGAGTGCGCGCTCTCGTAGTAGAACTCCAGCACCTCGTCGACCTTCGGGACCGCCGTCGCCGAGCGGTTGGTGAAGGTGACCGTGGCCGTCACGGCCGGGCCGCCCGCCAGCAGTTTCACCCCGGCCAGTCCGGTCAGCGAGGCGCTGAAGGAGCAGGTCCCGGCTGCCGTCAGCTGCGGCGCCGCTGCGGGCTCCGCAGCCTGCGCGACCGAGGCCGTGGAACCGAGCACGCAGGCCGCTCCCACCGTGAGTGCGGCTGTCAGGGCGATTTGGCTGGAACGCATGGCGAGGAGACCCCATCGGAGTGGTCGGCAGGAGCGGAGGCGCACAAAGTTCGCACCAAGGTTGCACAACGGTCGCACAAAGGTTCGTGACAGGAGCAGGCTAGCAAGACGGGGCTGCCGGGAAGGGAGGTAAGAAGGAATTCTTGCGTAGCCGGATCAGCTCGACGGGGCGGCTGGGGCCGGGGTGACGAAGAGGGTCTGGGCGGCTCGGCCGATGGTGGACTTCTCGTCCAGGAGGAGGGTGTCGGCGAGTCCGATCCCGGCCGGGTCGAGGGTGGTGCGCGAGCTGAGGCCGATCCAGTCGCCGACCGGCGGGCGGCGCAGATGCACCGTCAGGTCGGCGTTGGTGTAGCGGTACCTGCTCATGTCGAGCTCGCCGGAGATGCCGTTGCCGGAGTCGGCGGCGATCAGGGTGCGGCACAGGCCGGAGGTGGGCTCGCCCGCGACCAGCGGGTAGCGGGGGCGGAACCAGCAGGTGGCGGGGCCGCGCTCGGTGAAGGAGCCGGCGACGAAGCGGACCTCCACGGCGGTGTGGTACCCCTCGTCCCAGCGGACCGGGAAGCTGCCCTCGGGGGCCTCGTGCGGTCCCGGGCAGGGCAGTGGCTGATCGACGCCCGGGGCCGAGCCGTCCTCGGCGCGCATCAGCAGGGCGGTGGCGCGCATGGCCACCCGGCCGTCCGCGAGGCGCAGTTCGGCCTCGACCCGGCCGACGTTGCGGCCCGCCTCGGCGGCGCGGACGGCCACCGCCACCTCCGCGAGCGGGACCGGGCGCAGGATCTCGAAGGTCATCCGGACCACCCTCGCCCCGGGCCGCTGCTCGGCGGTGAACCGTTCCGCGGCGCGTCCCAGCAGGGCGGCGGGCGGGCCCGCGTGCTGGGCGTCGGGGCTCCAGGGGCCGCGGGTCAGCGCGGTGGCGGTGAACCGTCCGTCCGGGCCGGGGAGGTAGAAGGCTTCAGCGGTGGCCATTACCGAAGGGTAATACGCGGCGTGGTCGGCCGCCACGGTTCCCAGGTGTGCCCCCAGCCCATATCGTTATCGTGACGACAGTCGAGAAACAGCGATGGGAGGGACGCCGTGAGCCCGTTCCGCGGATCCGTGCCGTTCACCGAGGACTGGGAGCACTTCCGGGTCACCCGCGCCGACGGCGTGGCCACTGTGACGCTGGACCGGCCGGAGAAGCTGAACGCCCTCACCTTCTCCTCCTACGCCGACCTGCGCGATCTGCTGACCGAGCTGCCGCACCGCGGCGACACCCGGGCGCTGGTGCTGCGCGGGGAGGGCCGGGGGTTCTGCTCCGGCGGGGACGTGGACGAGATCATCGGCGCCACCCTGGAGATGCGGCCCGACGAGCTGCTCGACTTCACCCGGATGACCGGGCAGGTGGTGCGGGCCATGCGGGAGTGCCCGGTTCCGATCGTCGCCGCGGTCCACGGCATCGCGGCGGGGGCCGGCTCGGTGCTCGCGCTGGCCGCCGACTTCCGGGTGCTGGCCCGGTCGGCCCGGTTCGCCTTCCTGTTCACCAAGGTCGGACTGGCAGGCGCCGACATGGGCGCCGCCTATCTGCTGCCGCGCCTGGTCGGGTTGGGCAACGCCACCAAGCTGCTGATGCTCGGCGACACCATCGACGCGGCCTCCGCCGACCGCTACGGCCTGGCCAGCGAGCTGGTCCCGGACGAGGAGCTGGACGGGACGGTCGCCGCCCTGGCCCGGCGGCTGGCCGACGGGCCGGCCTTCGCACTGGCGCAGACCAAGGCGCTGCTCACCCAGGAGCTGGACATGGGCCTGGCCTCCTCCGTCGAGTTGGAGGCGATGACCCAGGCGCTGCTGATGAAGAGCGCCGACTACGCGGAGTTCCACGCGGCGTTCAAGGAGAAGCGGGCCCCGGAGTGGCGCGGACGCTGAGCCGGATGATGGCTTGTCCATGACGGTCGTCAGACCAACGCTATAGACTGGCGGTACGGCCCCGAGCGGGCCGGGAGGGAGGCGCGCGGTGCGGATCGCGGCTATCGGCGGTGGCCCCGGCGGGCTGTACTTCGCCGCGCTGATCAAACAGCTCGACCCGGCGCACCAGGTGACGGTCTGGGAGCGCAACGCGCCCGGTGACGCCTTCGGCTTCGGCGTGGTCCTCTCCGACGAGACGCTCGGCGGGATCGAGCACGCCGACCCGGCCGTGCACCGGGCCCTCGCCGCCGGGTTCGCCCGCTGGGACGACATCGACGTGCATGTCGCCGGGCAGGTGTTCACCTCCGGCGGCCACGGCTTCGCCGCCACCAGCCGGCGCCGGCTGCTCGGCATCCTCCAGGACCGCTGCCGCGAGCTCGGCGTGGAGCTGCGCTTCGGCACCGAGGCCCCGCCCGCGGCCGAACTGGCCCGCAACCACGACCTGGTGGTGGCCGCCGACGGCGTCCGCTCCCGGACCAGGACCGACGCGGCGGAGGTGTTCCGGCCTGACCTGCAGCAGCACGCCTGCCGCTACATCTGGCTCGGTACCGACCTGGTGCTGGACGCCTTCCGGTTCCAGATCCTGCAGACCCCGCACGGGCCGATGCAGCTGCACGGCTACCCCTACTCCGACGACGCCAGCACGGTCATCGTGGAGATGCACGAGGAGGTCTGGCGCCGGGCCGGCTTCGACGCGCTGGACGAGCAGCAGAGCATCGCCCAGTGCGAGAAGCTCTTCGCCGACGTGCTGGACGGGCACTCCCTGCGCGGCAACGACTCCCGCTGGATCGCCTTCACCACCGTGCGCAACGCCACCTGGCGGGACGGCAACACCGTGCTGCTCGGCGACGCCGCGCACACCGCCCACTTCTCCATCGGTTCGGGCACCAAGCTGGCCATGGAGGACGCGCTGGCCCTGGCGGCCTGCCTGCACGAGCAGCGCGACGGCCGGATCGAGGACGCCCTGGCCGCCTACGAGCAGGAGCGCCGTCCGGTAGTGGAGTCCACCCAGCGCGCCGCCCGGGCCAGCCTGGACTGGTTCGAGAACCTGGCCCAGTACCTGGACCAGCCGTCCTGGCAGTTCGCCTTCAACCTGCTCACCCGCAGCCGCCGGGTCACTCACGGCAATCTGCGGCTGCGCGACCCCGAGTACGTCGCTACCGCCGACGCGAGTTTCTTCGGACAGCCCGTCGACACCCCGCCGCCGATGTTCACCCCGTTCCGGCTGCGCGGGCTGACGCTGCGCAACCGGGTCGTCGTCTCGCCGATGGACATGTACTCCGCCACCGACGGCACTCCGGGCGACTTCCACCTGGTGCACCTGGGGGCCAGGGCGCTCGGCGGCGCCGGGCTGGTGATGACCGAGATGGTCTGCGTCAGCCCCGAGGGCCGGATCACCCCGGGCTGCACCGGGATGTACTCGCCCGAGCACCAGGCGGCCTGGCACCGTGTCACCTCCTTCGTGCACGCCGGCAGCGACGCCGCCGTCGGGCTGCAGCTGGGCCACTCCGGACGCAAGGGCGCCACCCGGCTGATGTGGGAGGGGATGGACCAACCGCTGCCGGACCACGAGTCCTGGCCGGTGGTCGCAGCCTCGCCGCTGGCCTACCGGCCGGGGGTGAACCAGCTGCCGCGCGCGCTGGACCGGGCCGGGATGGACGCCGTCCGCGAGCAGTTCGTCCGCTCCGCCACCATGGGTGCCGCGGCCGGGTTCGACCTGCTGGAGCTGCACTGCGCGCACGGCTACCTGCTCTCCGGCTTCCTCTCGCCGCTCACCAACCACCGCACCGACGGCTACGGTGGTCCGCTGGACGCCCGGCTGCGCTACCCGCTGGAGGTCTTCGACGCGGTGCGCGCGGTGTGGCCGGAGGACCGTCCGATGACGGTGCGCATCTCCGCCACCGACTGGGTCGAGGGCGGCAACGGCGTCGAGGAGGCGGTGGCCATCGCCCGGGCCTTCGCCGAGCACGGCGCCGACGCCATCGACGTCTCCACCGGCCAGGTCAGCCCCGAGGAGCGACCCGCCTACGGCCGCTCCTACCAGACCCCCTTCGCCGACGCGATCCGCAACCGGGTCGGCGTGCCGGTCCTCGCCGTGGGCGCGGTGTCCTCCTGGGACGACGTCAACTCGCTGCTGCTGGCCGGCCGCGCCGACCTGGTCGCGGTGGGCCGCCCGCACCTCTACGACCCCAACTGGACCCTGCACGCGGCGGCGGAGCAGGGGTGGCAGGGGCCGGGCGTGCAGTGGCCGGTCCAGTACCGGGCCGGCAGCCGGCCGCCGCAGACGGGCCGCACCGACGCGCCCCGTCCCCGGCTCCAACTGCTGCGCGAGGGAGAGCCGGGCACCCGCCACGGCCGCTGGGCGCCCTAGCCGGCCCGGCGATCCCTGGCGGCCAGGCGACCTCTGACGGCCAGGCGACCTCTGACGGCCCGGCGCTCCCTGACGGCCGGTCGGCTGCTAACGGCCCTGCACGATCTCGCGGACGTACGCCGCGGCGGGTTCGCCCAGCCGGGTGTCCAGGTCGTGGAAGACCCGCGCCGCGCGGACCCCCGGCCAGTCGGCGGGCAGCAGCTCCGGCGGCAGCCCCGGGTCCAGGTAGGGCAGCCGGCGCCAGCTGTCCAGCGCCCGCAGGTGGTCCGCGAAGGCCTCCTCGGCGGGCAGGTTCCGGCGCCGGTTCCACCGGGTCAGCACCGGCTCGTGCAGGTCCAGGAACTCCTCGTGGCAGCGGGCCAGCGCGGGCAGGTCCCACCAGCGCCGGACCGCCTCCGGGGTGGCCTGGAAGGCCAGGTGCTCGGCCCGGAACAGGTCGGTGTACCCGGTCAGTCCGAGCCGTTCCAGTACGTGCCGGGTCTCCTCGTACAGGTGCGCGGGCGCCAGCCAGACCCCCGGCGACGCGGTGCCGTAGCCGAGCCGGGCCAGCCGGGAGCGGAGCAGGTGGCGCTTGGCCCGTTCGCTCTCCGGGACGGAGAACAGCGCCAGCACCCAGCCGTCCGCCAGCCGCGGCGTGCGCTGGGCGTAGATCCGGCGGTCGCCGTCGGCGAGCAGTTGCCGGGCCGACTCCGACAGCGCGTATCCGGCGACGCCGCCCAGCGGGGTCGCCAGCAGGAACCCGCGCCGCTTGAGCCGGGAGACCGCGGAGCGCACCGGCTGCTCCTCCAGTCCTGCCGTCCCCATCAGCCGGATCAGGTCGCCGACGGCGATCCAGCCGCCCAGCTCGCGCCCGTGCGCGCCGAAGAAGGTGACCAGCAGCGAGCCGGGGGTGTCGCCGCCCAGGGCGGGCGCGGCGGCGGGGGCTGCGGCGGGCGGGGCGGCGGTGGCGGCTTCGGTCATACGATCACTCTAGGGTTGGTTGGGGGTTCGGAGTCCGCAGCTTGAAGCGCTGGAGCTTGCCCGTGGGGGTGCGCGGCAGCGAATTGCGGAACTCGACGGAGCGCGGGTACTTGTAGGCGCTGATGGTCGCCTTGACGAAGTCCTGCAGCGCCTTGGCGGTGCTCTCGTCCGCCGGCACGCCGTCGGCGAGCACCACGAAGGCCTTGACGATCTGTCCGCGCCGGGGGTCGGCGACGCCGATGACCGCGGCCTCGCTGACGTCGGGGTGGCGCATCAGCGCGTCCTCGACCTCGGGGCCGGCGATGTTGTAGCCGGAGGAGATGATCATGTCGTCGGCGCGGGCCTGGTAGCGGAACCGGCCGTCGGGGTCGCGGACGTAGGTGTCGCCGGTGAGGTTCCAGCCGTCGCGGACGTACTGGCGCTGGCGCGGGTCGTCCAGGTAGCGGCAGCCGGTGGGCCCCTGCACGGCCAGCAGCCCGGGTGTGCCGTCCGGGACCTCGGCGCCCCGGTCGTCCACCACCCGGGCCCGGAAGCCCGGCACCGGCAGGCCGGTGACGCCGGGTCGGGCGTCGGCGTCGGCGGCGGAGATGAAGATGTGCAGCATCTCGGTGGCGCCGATGCCGTTGATCAGCGGCAGGCCGGTGCGGTCGTACCAGGCCTGCCAGGTGGCGGCCGGCAGGTTCTCGCCCGCCGAGACGCAGCGGCGCAGCGAGGTCAGGTCGTTCCCGTCGAGGTGGTCCAGCAGCACCCGGTAGGCGGTGGGTGCGGTGAACAGCACGCTGACCCGGTGGCGTTCGATGGCGGCCGGCAGGGTGGCCGGGGTGGGCTGTTCCAGCAGCAGGCTGGAGGCGCCGGCCCGGAGCGGGAAGACCACCAGACCGCCCAGGCCGAAGGTGAAGCCCAGCGGCGGCGTGCCGGCGAAGACGTCGTCCGGGGTGGGGCGCAGGACGTGGCGGGAGAAGGTGTCCGCGATGGCGAGCACGTCCCGGTGGAAGTGCAGGCAGCCCTTGGGACGGCCGGTGGTGCCGGAGGTGAAGGCGATCAGCGCCACGTCGTCGGCGGAGGTGGCCACCGCGGGGAAGGCGGCGCCGGTCTGCTTGGCGGCCAGGGTGCGCAGCTCGTCGAAGCCGGTGACCCGCAGCTGCGGTGCGTCGACCTGCAGCAGTTCGTCCAGTGCCCGGTTGTCGCACAGCGCGTGCTGCACCTGGGCGATGTCGACCATGGCGGCCAGTTCGGAGCGGCGCTGTGCGGCCAGCACGGTCACGGCCACCGCGCCCGCCTTCATCACCGCGAGCCAGCAGGCCACCAGCCAGGGCGTGGTGCTGCCGCGCAGCAGCACCCGGTTGCCCGGGCGCACGCCGAGGTCCCCGACCAGCGCTCGGGCGATCCGGTCGACCCGGTCGCGCAGTTCGCCGTAGCTCCAGCCGCCGCCGTCCTCGGTGCGCAGGCACGGGCGGTCCGCGCCGAGGGCGTCGATGGTGCGGTCCAGCAGTTCGGCACCGCAGTTGAGCCGGTCCGGGTAGCGCAGTTCGGGCAGCGTGAAGCGGAGTTCGGGCCACTGGTCGGCGGGTGGCAGCCGGTCGCGCGTGAAGCCGTCGACGTGGGCGGAGGGGAGCAGGTGCATGGCGGGTACTCCAATTCTCCGGGGCGCGACGTCCGTACCCCTGCGAACCGCAGAGGGGGTGGGCGTCACCGGAACCGAACCCGCTCGGCGAACCCGAGTACCCCCTCAGCGTGGCCGAACCGGAAGGATCCGGATTCAGGCTAGCGCGTTGGTGACGGCAGTCAACCATCCGCGATATGAATGGGGGAGGCGAAAGGAGCCGCGATGACGGCGTTCATGCTCGACGAGGACCAGCAGGCGTTCTGCGCCGAGGTCAGGACCCTCGCCTCGACGCGCCTGCTGCCGCTGGTGCCGGCGGCCCCGGAGGGGCGGGTGAACCGGCCGCTGCTGGCGGAGCTGGGACGGCTGGGGCTGCTGGCGCGGCTCTTCCCGGGGAGCCCCGGGAACCCCGGCAGTGGGAGTGCTGGGAACCCCGGCAGGCCGGGCGCTTCCGGCGGTCCCGGGGCCCGGCAGGCCGCGGCGCTGGACCTGTGCCTGCTGCGGGAGTCGCTGGCGCAGGTCTGCACCGAGGCGGAGACGGCGCTGGCCCTGCAGGGGCTGGGAGCGTATCCGGTGCTGCAGAGCGGCACCGCGGCGCAGACGGCGGCCTGGCTGCCGGAGGTCGCGGCGGGCCGGGCGGTGGCCGCGTTCGCCCTGTCCGAGCCGAACGCCGGATCGGACGCCGCGGCGCTGGAGCTGGCGGCCGAGCCGCAGCCGGACGGCGGTTGGCGGCTGGTCGGCGAGAAGACCTGGATCTCCAACGCCCCCGACGCGGACTTCTACACGGTCTTCGCCCGGACCACGCCCGACGCGGGGGCCCGCGGCGTGACCGCGTTCCTGGTCCCCGCCGACCGGCCGGGACTGTCGGGCGAGCCGCTGGAGATGCTGTCCCCGCACGCCATCGGCAGCCTGGCGTTCGAGGGGGTGCCGGTGGGCACCGAGGACGTCCTGGGCGAGCCGGACCGGGGCTTCCGGGTGGCGATGCAGACCCTGGACCTGTTCCGCCCCAGCGTCGGCGCCTTCGCCGTGGGGATGGCCCAGGCCGCGCTGGACGCCGCCACCGAGCATGCGGCCGGGCGCCGCGCCTTCGGCGCCCCGCTGCGCGAACTGCAGTCGGTCGGGCACCGCCTGGCGGAGATGGCGACCCGGATCGAGGCGGCCCGGCTGCTGGTCCACGCAGCCGCTGCGGCCTACGACGCGGCCGGTGCGACTGGCACAACTGGTGCAACCGGCGCACCCGGTGCGGCCGGTGACGCGGCGACAGGGCTGCACGGGCCCACCGCCCGCGCCGCCATGGCCAAGCTCTTCGCCACCGAGACCGCCCAGTACGTGGTCGACTCCGCGGTGCAGATCCACGGCGCCCGTGCGCTGCGCCGGGGCCATCTGCTGGAACACCTCTACCGCGAGGTCCGCGCCCCGCGGATCTACGAGGGCGCCTCGGAGGTGCAGCTCAGCATCATCGCCCGGGAGCTGTACAAGTGAGCGCCGCGGCCGCTGTGACCGCCGCCGCCGTGCCCGGCGCGGGCCGGATCTGCGTGGTCACCGGGGGCAGTCGGGGCATCGGCTTCGCCGTGGCGGCGGACCTGTCGGCGGCAGGTCACCGGGTGGTGCTGGCCGCCCGCGATCCCGCCGCGCTGCGCTCCGCGGCCGTCGCGCTGCCCGGCCCGGTCCTCGCCGTCCCGGCCGACCTGACCCGTCCGGACCAGGTGGACGCGCTCTTCGCCCGGGTCGAGCGGGAGTGGGGTCCGGCCGAGATCCTGGTCGCCGCGGCCGGTGTGGGCGCCTCCGCTCCGTTGGAGCGGACCACCGACGCGATCTGGGAGGAGCAGCTCGCCGTCAACCTGACGGCGCCCTTCCGCTGCCTGCGCCGCGCGCTGCCGCCGATGCGCGCGGCGGGGTGGGGTCGGATCGTGGTGATCGCCTCGGTCGCGGCCAAGGTCGGCCAGCCCTACGTCTCCGCCTACACCGCCGCCAAACACGGCGTGCTGGGCCTGGTGCGATCGGCCGCGGCCGAGTTGGCGGGGAGCGGGGTGACCGTCAACGCGGTCTGTCCCGGATATGTGGACACCCCGATGACCGACGCGACCGTGGCCGCGATCGTCGCCCGTACCGGCCGGACCGAGGAGCAGGCCCGGGACGCGCTGGCCCGGATGCAGCCGATCGGGCGGCTGGTCCGCCCGGACGAGGTGGCCGCGGTGGTCCGGCTGCTGGTGGAGCAGGAGGCCTTGAACGGTCAGGGCCTCACCGTCGACGGAGGAGGAGTCCAGTCGTGACGCTGCGTCGGATCAACCCGCCCGAGCTGGCCCCGCCGACCGGCTTCAGCCACGCGGTCACGGCGACCGGCGGCACCCTGGTGTTCCTGGCCGGCCAGACCGCGCTGGACGCCGGGGGTGCGGTGGTCGCGGCCGGCGACGTGGTCGCGCAGTTCGACCGGGCGCTGGCCAATCTGCTGGCCGCGCTGGCCGCGGCCGGCGGCGGCCCGGAGCACCTGGCCAGGATGACCGTCTATGCGACCGACCCGGAGGACTACCGGTCCCGGGCCGCCGAGATCGGCCGGGTCTGGCGCGACCGCGCCGGACGGGACTACCCGGCGATGGCGCTGGTCGGCGTCGTGCGACTGTGGGACACCGAGGCGCTGGTCGAGTTGGAGGGCATCGCGGTGCTGCCCTGAGGTCCTGCCCGACTGTCCTGCCCGACTGTTCTGTTCGAGTGCCCCGGCCGACTGACCTGGCCGCTGCCCCGAGCGGCGCCGGGACTTGACCAAGTGGAGCTGATTAGCTGTCAATCACGCGCCGAGCGCCGGGCGGCTCTTCCGTCCCGGCCGGGCTTTCGGCCATGCTGTCGTCTGACGCCTCGGGCGGGGTTGGACTGCCGGGGTGCATGGGCGGCATCAGGGAAGGAGTGAGCGGCGTTGTTGACACGTACCCGTCTGTTCGGTGGACGGACCAGGGTGACGTTCCGGCTGGGCTCGGAGGAGCCGAACGGGACGGTGAGTGTGGTGGGAGACTTCAACGGATGGCAGCCCGGCGCGGCCGAGCTGGTTCGTCGCCGCAACGGGACCAGGACGGTCACGCTGACCTTCCCGCCGGGGGAGCACCGGTTCCGGTACCTCGCCACCGGCGGGCTGTGGTTCGACGACGACAGTGCGGACCGGATCGACCCGCAGGGCAGTCTGATCAAGGTCGGTTGACCGCTGTAGTGCTACGGCCGATCGGGGTCAGCCGCTGGCCTCGCCGCCGGTGGCGGGACGGCGTCCGTGCCGCATGAGGACGGCCACCACCAGGCCGACCACTCCGGCGCCCGCCGCGAACAGCAGCCCGTCGCGGTAGCCGTTGTCGGTGTAGAGCTGGGGAAGGGTGTTGTACCCGCCGGTCAGGGAGGCGGGCACCCCGGGGATGGTGACCTTGAACTTCGCCGGGTTGGCGGCCAGGAAGGCGGTCAGTACGGCCGTGCCCACCGAGGTGGCCAGGCTGTTGACCACGCCCAGCATCCCGGCGCTGATGCCCTGCTGCCGGGCCGGGACGGCTTCGACGATCAGGTTGGGCGCGGCGGCGTAGAAGGAGCCGAAACCGAGGCCGAAGACCACCGCGATCACCGCGTACTGCCAGGCCGAGTGCGAGAAGAAGGCGTAGAGCAGGCAGGACAGGGTGAAGGTGGCCATGGCCACGATCAAGGGGTAGCGAGGTCCGACCTTGCGCGCCCATTCGCCGGCCCCGCCGCCGGCCAGCATCCCGGTGCCGCCGGAGAAGACTGCCGAGTGCAGTCCGTAGCCGAGCAGGGTCGCGCCGAGACCGTAGGCCATCAGCCCGTTGAAGCTGAGGTGGACCATCGGCACCAGGGCCGGGGTGAGCTGGCCGTGCGAGGCGGCGACCACCTGCGCGGTGACCATCTGGGTGAGGTGCGCCTTGTCGGGGGTCTGCAGCATGTAGGGGATCGAGTAGCCCTGGATGCCGATCACCATGCTGCCGAGCAGGGCGGCCAGCAGCACCATGAGGACTTTCGGGGAGAACAGCAGCTCCAGGTCCATGATCGGCTGGGCGCTGCGCTTCTCCACCGCCACGAAGGCGAGCAGCAGCGCGATGCCGCCGGCCAGCCAGCCCCAGGCGGTCGGACGGCCCCAGCCCCAGGTCGCGCCGTTGGAGAGGTAGAGCAGCACCAGTCCGACGCCGACCGCGAGCAGCACCGCGCCGCCCAGGTCGAGTCGCTGGTGGGTGCGGAGCGGGGTCTCCGGGACGACCAGCACCAGCAGCGGGACGACCACGGCGACGAAGATCAGCAGGAACCAGAACAGCGAGCGCCAGGAGTAGTTGTCCAGCAGCCAGCCGCCCAGCAGCGGCGCGACCAGTGCGGACATCCCCAGTCCGGTGGCGATCACGCCGATCGAGGCCGGGATGTAGCGGCGCGGCAGGATGTCGCGGAACAGCCCGTAGGCCACGGTGGGCGCGCTGATGGCCACCGCCTCCAGGCCGCGGCCGACCAGGAACAGCGCCCAGGAGCCGGTGAGGGCGCAGATCAGGGTGCCCACCGCGAAGGAGGCTCCGGAGATCAGCATCATCCGGCGCTTGCCCCACAGGTCGGACATCTTGCCGAAGATCGGGGTGGTGGCTCCGCCGACCAGGCCGAAGATGATCACCATCCAGCTGATGTTGGCCCCCACCCCCGGGAAGGTCGGGGCGATGTCCCGCGCGGCCGAGGCGACCATCGTGTACTGCAGCGCGGCTATCTCGGCGAAGAGCACGACGACGCCGATGACGGCGAAGATGCGCAGGCGGGAGGCCCCTTCCAGGCGAGCTGCGGGTGGCTCGGGGTCTGGGGCGGCGGTGTCGGGGACCTGGGCTTGGGTCACGGTACGGCTCCTCGGCGGCTGGTCGCGGAGGGCCCCTCGCGGTCATCCGCAGCATTTTCTAACAGACCGTCAGAAAGAAGGGAAGTCAAAGGAACGGGGAAGGGAGGCCGAATGGGCGGCGTGGGTATGGGGGAGGTGCTGTCCAGCCGGTCGCGGCGTCTGGTTGAATGGTGCCCATGGAGCCGTATGCACAGGACGCAGCCCGGAGCGGGGGGCCGAGGCGTCATGCCCTCGACCTCGAGCCGTTCTGGCCGTCCCGGCAGCCGTTCCACTTCGACGAGACCTGTCGCCGTTCGACCGGCGCGCAGGTCCGCATCGAGACCGAGGGTTGCTGATCAGGCACGACTGATCCGGCACAACTGGCACTGCCGACACCGGCGGTGCCCCGGGGCCGTCGGCCCCACCCTCCGGTAAGCGGACGAACCATCGCGCGCAGACGACCGCCCATGTCGCTGTCCCTCCCTGCTTGCGCGAAAGCGAGTCCTGCCATGTCGAACGTCTCCCCGCTGGCCACCCCGCACCTCCGCACGGTCACCTCGGTGATCCCCGCCCCAGGCCCGGTACCCGCCACCGCCCAGGTAGCCGGGGTGTTCCGGCTTCCCGAGGGCGCCGTCGTCGCGCCATGGCCGCAGACGGCGCTGCCGGCCCTGGCCGGGATCGAGGCGCTCACCGGCGGCGACACCCCGATGGTCGGCTACCTGGTCCTGGTCCCGGCCGAGTCCGTGCCGGACGCCGTCCGGGCCGCTGCTGTCGAGGCGGCCGCCCCGGTCGCGCCGGTGACCCGGCTGCGTGCGGCCCAGCAGTCGGTGCCCGTCCAGCAGTCCGCACCGGTCCAGCAGTCCGCACCGGTCCAGCAGTCGGCGCCGACGCCGGAGCCGGCCGGGCCGGCACCGCAGCCGGTGCCGGCCCGGGGGCTGCACCTGGACGCGGACCGGCGCATCGCCCACATCGACGGGGAGCCGCTGGAACTCACCTACCTGGAGTTCGAGCTGCTCACCCACCTCACCGCCAACCCGCACCGGGTGCACACCCGGGACCACCTGGTCACCGTGGTCTGGGGCTACGGCCACATCGGCGACGGCCGTACCGTGGACGTCCACATCGCCAGGCTGCGCCGCAAGTTGGGGGCCGGCTACCGCCAGCGGATCGTGACGGTCCGTCGGGTCGGCTACAAGTACCTTCCGCCCAAGGAGGGCTGACGGTACGTCGGACCGGCTTCGGGCCCGGAGCCGGGCGGGTCAGCTCGCGCTGACCCGCCCGGCCTCGACCACGATCCGCCGGGTCGTCTCGACCGCCTCCAGCATCCGCCGGTCGTGCGTCACCAGCAGCAGGGTGCCGGTGTAGGAGGCGAGCGCCGACTCCAACTGCTCGATGGCGGCCAGGTCCAGGTGGTTCGTCGGCTCGTCCAGCACCAGCAGGTTCACGCCGCGGCCCTGGAGCAGTGCCAGCGCCGCCCGGGTGCGCTCGCCGGGGGAGAGGGTCGCCGCCGGGCGCAGCACATGCGCGGCGCGCAGCCCGAACTTGGCCAGCAGGGTGCGGACTTCGGCGGGCGGCAGATCGGGCACGGCCGCCCCGAAGGCCTCCAGCAGCGGCTGCTCCCCGAGGCTGTGCTCTTTAAAGATCAACCCCCGTGCCTGGTCGACCTCACCGACCACCACCCCGGGACCGAGCGAGGCCTGGCCGGAGTCCAGCGGCAGCCGTCCCAGCAGTGCGGCCAGCAGGGTGGACTTGCCCGAGCCGTTGGCGCCGGTGATGGCGACCCGGTCGGCCCAGTCGATCTGCAGGTCCACCGGGCCGAGGACGAACTCGCCGCGCTGGACCCGGGCCTGGCGCAGGGTGGCCACCACGGCGCCCGAGCGGGGGGCCGCGGCGATCTCCATCCGCAGCTCCCACTCCTTGCGCGGCTCGTCGACCACGTCCAGCCGCTCGATCAGCCGCTGCGTCTGCCGGGCCTTGGCGGCCTGCTTCTCGGTCGACTCGGTGCGGAACGCCTTGCCGATCTTGTCGTTGTCGGGCGACTTGCGGCGGGCGTTCTTGACGCCCTTCTCCATCCAGGCGCGCTGGGTACGGGCGCGCGCCTCCAGCGAGGAGACGGTGTCGGCGTACTCCTCGAACTCGGCGCGGGCGTGGCGCCGGGCCCGCTCGCGCTCCTCCAGGTAGGCGGCGTAGCCGCCGCCGAAGTGGTTGACCTGCTGCTGGGCCAGGTCCAGCTCCAGCACCCGGGTGACGGTACGGGTCAGGAACTCGCGGTCGTGGCTGATCAGCACGGTGCCGGCGCGGAGGCCCGCCACGAAGGACTCCAGCCGCTCCAGGCCGTCCAGGTCCAGGTCGTTGGTGGGCTCGTCGAGCAGGAACACGTCGTAGCGGCTGAGCAGCAGCGAGGCCAGCCCGGCCCGGGCGGCCTGGCCGCCGGACAGGGCGGTCATCGCCAGGTCCAGGCCGACGGTCAGGCCCAGGTCGGCGGCGACCTCCTCGGCGCGCTCGTCCAGGTCCGCGCCGCCGAGGCCGAGCCAGCGGTCCAGCGCGGTGGCGTAGGCGTCGTCGGCGCCGGGGGTCCCGTCCACCAGGCCCTGGGTGGCCTCGTCCAGGGCGGCCTGGGCGGCGGTGACGCCGGTGCGGCGGCCCAGGAAGTCGCGGACCGACTCGCCGGGGCGCCGCTCCGGCTCCTGCGGCAGGTGGCCGACGGTCGCGGTCGGCGGGCTGAGCCGTAGCGTGCCCGACTCGGGTGCGTCCAGGCCGGCGAGCATCCGCAGCAGCGTGGACTTGCCGGCTCCGTTCACACCGACCAGGCCGATCACGTCGCCGGGGGCGACGACCAGGTCGAGGTCGGAGAAGAGGACACGGTCACCGTGTCCGGCGGTGAGGTCTTTGGCGACGAGGGTGGCAGTCATCAGGTGCAGATCCTATCGGGGCGACGCGCGCTGAACGACTGTGATCGAATCTGACCGGGTACGGCATGATCTGGGCATGGAGACGACGACATCCACCGGAACCGGCGCGGCGTCCACCGGCGCAGGCAGCGCCTCGGCCGCTGCGACCTCGGCCTCGACGAACTCGGTCCTGCGCGGCGAGGAGGCGGTGCGCTTCACCTCCGAGCTGATCCGCATCGACACCACCAACCGGGGCGGCGGCGACTGCCGCGAGCGCCCGGCCGCCGAATACGCCGCCGAGCGGCTGGCCGAGGCCGGGCTGTCGCCGGTGGTGCTGGAGTCCGCGCCGGGACGGGCCAACGTGGTCACCCGGATCCGCGGCAGCGAGCCCGGTCTGCCCGCGCTGCTGGTCCACGGCCACCTGGACGTCGTTCCGGCCGAGGCGGCCGACTGGACCGTCCCCCCGTTCAGCGGCGAGATCCGCGACGGCGTGGTCTGGGGCCGCGGCGCCCTGGACATGAAGGGGATGGACGCGATGATGCTCGCGGTCGCCCGCGCCTGGGGGCGCGAGGGACGCGGCCCGCGCCGGGACGTGGTGCTCTGCTTCACCGCCGACGAGGAGGACAGCGCCGAGGCGGGCGCGGACTGGCTGGTCAAGCAGCATGCCGACCTGTTCGAGGGCTGCACCGAGGCGATCGGCGAGTCCGGCGGCTACACCGTGCACACCGCGGCCGGGCAGCGGTTCTACCCGGTCGCGGCGGGGGAGCGTGGCACCGGCTGGCTGCGGCTCACCGCACGCGGAACCGCCGGGCACGGCTCCAAGCCCAACCCGGCCAACGCCGTGACCAGGCTCTCCGCCGCCATGGCCCGGATCGGCTCGTACCGCTGGCCGGCCCGGATCACCCCGACCGTGCGCGCCTCGCTGCTGGCCCTCGGCGCGGCCACCGGCGTACCGCTGACCGAGCGGGAGCTGGACGACCCGGGGTTCGACGTGGACGCCTACGTGGCCCGGCTCGACCCCGCCGCGGCGCGGCTGGTGGCCGGCACGCTGCGCAACAGCGCCAATCCCACCGTGCTGCGGGCCGGCTACAAGACCAATGTCATCCCCGGCCTGGCCGAGGGCGAGGTCGACGGGCGCACCCTGCCGGGACCGGGCCTGGCCGCCGAGTTCGAGGCCGCGCTGGACGAGCTCACCGGCCCCGACGTCGAGTGGAGCTACCGGCAGCAGTCGCCCGCGCTCACCGCGCCGGTCGACGTCCCGGTCTTCGCGGCCATGGCGGCTGCCCTGCGGGCCCACGACCCGGGCGCGGACGTCGTCCCCTTCTCGATGACCGGCGGCACCGACGCCAAGCAGTTCTCCGAGCTGGGTGTGCAGGCCTACGGCTTCTCGCCGCTGCGGCTGCCGCCGGGCTTCGACTTCCAGGGACTGTTCCACGGCGTCGACGAGCGGGTGCCGGCCGACGCCCTGGTCTTCGGGGCAGCGGTGCTGGACGACTTCCTGAGCACTACCTCCTGAGTAGGGCGGGGTGGGAGCGGCGGAAGCGGCCCGGTCGGCAGGCCGGAACCTTCGCTACCGCGCGACCGTTTGCCCGACAGCGGGGCCGGGTGCCGGCCGCCGCGCAGGAAGCACGCGCAGGACGCAGGAGAGGCGGCAGATTCATGGGGCGGACGCGGAAGCGAACGGCGGGTGCCGCGCTGGGAGCGGTCGCACTCGGTGCGGTCGGGGCGCTCGCCTGGGCCGCGCGCGACATGCCGGCCGCCTTCGGCGGTGATCCGACCAAGGGCGCGCGCGGGGACCGGATGCGCCTGTCACCGCGCTATCGGGACGGGGTCTTCCACAACGTCCACGAGGCGGAGCTGTCCGGCGGCCCGGACGCCGCCGAGGGTCGGAAGATCTTCAAGGAGATGTTCTTCGGCGAGGAGCGGGACACCAGGCGCCCGTCCGGTCCGATCCCGCTGGTCCATGACGACATCCCGCGGGGGGAGTCGGACGGGCAGCTGGCCGTCAGCTGGCTCGGGCACTCCACCGCACTGCTGGAGATCGAGGGCAAGCGGATCCTGCTCGACCCGGTGTGGAGCGAGCGCTGCTCCCCTTCTCCGTCGGTGGGACCGCGCCGGATGCACGAACCGCCGGTCGCACTGGGCGACCTGCCCCGGGTGGACGCGGTGGTGATCTCCCACGACCACTACGACCACCTGGACATGCGCAGCGTCCGCGAGCTCGCCCGTACCCTGCCCGAGCTGCGCTTCGTGGTGCCGCTCGGGGTGGGTGCGCACCTGGAGCGCTGGGGCGTCGGGCCCGAGCGCTTCGACGAGCTGGACTGGGAGGAGGAGGTGGACCTCGGCGGCGTCCGGGTGGTCTCCACCTCGGCCCAGCACTTCTCCGGCCGCGGTTTCTCCAACGACGGCACGCTGTGGAGCTCCTGGGCCTTCATCGGCGCCGAGCAGCGCGCCTTCTACAGCGGCGACACCGGGTACTTCGAGGGCTTCGCCGAGACCGGTGAGAAGTACGGCCCGTTCGATGTATCGCTGGTTCAGATCGGCGCCTACAGCGACCACTGGCGCTCGGTGCACATGACCCCGGAGGAGGGCGTCAGCACCCATCTGGACGTCAACCGCGGCAGCGGTGACGCCGGGTCAGGGCTGCTGGTGCCGGTGCACTGGTGCACCTTCGTACTCGGACTGCACCCATGGTCGGAGCCGGTGGAGCGGCTCTGCGCGGATGCCGACGAGCGGGGGGTGCGGGTGGCGGTGCCGATGCCCGGCGAGCGGGTCGAGGTGGCCCGGCCGCCGAAGCTGGACCACTGGTGGCGGACGGTGGCCTAGGGCGGCAGCCGGACGGGGCCGCAGTCGGACGGGGCGGCAGTCGGCTAGGGCCGGCCGGCGGGCAGTGGCAGGGAGGCCCAGACCACCTTGCCCCCGTCCGCGGTCCGCTCCACGTCGCAGACCCCGCCGGCCTCCGTGGTGATCGCCTTCACCAGCAGCAGCCCGCGACCGCCGGTGCGGCCGAAGTCGTTCTGCAGCGCCTTGGGCCGGTAGGGGTGGCTGTCCTCGACCGACAGCCGCACCCATCCGGAGCCGATCACGACCTCCACCACGATCTGCGGTGAGAGCAGCGCGGCGTGCTTGACGGCGTTGGTGACCAGCTCGGAGATGATCAGCAGGATCCCCTGCAGCAGCTCGTCGTGCAGCGGGTCCCCCAGCCCCTGCGCCGTCAGCAGGTCCCGGACGGCGTGCCTGGCCTGCGGAACGGAGACGTCCACGGCGGGGGCGGCGAACCGCCAGACACCCTGCACCCCGAGGATGTCGGGCGCCGATCCGGGGCCGGAGCCGGAGCCGCCGAAACCGGCCAGGCCGGGATCGCCGATTCCGGGGTCGGGAGGGACGTCTCCTCGGACATGCATCTCTGTGCCGCCATCCTCTGCGCTGGCCGATCGGCTCATCCGATATGAGACAGCCTGGGAGCGGACCGCGTCGGGCTCTATGGGGAAACTGTCGTTTTATCGCCCTGGCATGATTGGCTCCGACCGAATCGCTGTCTCTTCACGTCACATCCCGACGCCACCGGCCGCACCGCTGCCCGTCGCAGAGCCCGCCTCACGACCCGCCGCTCACCCCGCCTCCGAGCCGCCCGGCCCGGGCAGTACGGCGGTCAGAAGCACCCTGTTTTCTTGGTATTGTTTCCCCTGTCACCGCGACGGCAACGGCGCGCTGACCATCCGGTCCGGGTGGCGGAATGGCAGACGCGCTAGCTTGAGGTGCTAGTGCCCTTCGGGGCGTGGGGGTTCAAGTCCCCCCTCGGACACAGAGAGCTACCAGACCCTCGCCCTGGTAGCCGGACTGGCCGGGCTCAGTGACATCACCGTCTCGGCCGACAACGGCCACATGACCATCACTGCGACCGCATCAGCCGCACCCACGGACCGCTCGGACTTCAGGACGCTCACCGTGGTCCCCGCCGCGTTCGGCTCCCTACCTGCCCCCACCCTCGTCACCCTGCACCTGAGCGGGCAGCATCCGGTGACCTTCACCCGCGAGGAGTTCCAAGACACCGCTCCGGCCGATCCGCCTCACGCCGAAATCATCACCGCCCTACTGAGTCTTAATGCGTGATGTCGGGTGTGCTGACAGGTCGTGATCGTCGCGGTACACCACGGTCATGAGGTATGCGCAGGGTGGCGGGCTGACCGCTGAGCGTCGGGCGTTTCGCGAGCAGATCCGTCTGGAGGCGGGCGAGATGTTCGCGGCGGGCCGCGACAACGCCGAGGTGGCGAAAGAACTGCGGGTCCACGTGCGTTCGGTGCAGCGCTGGCGCCGCGAGTGGGCCGACCAGGGTGATGCCGGACTGGCTTCCAAGGGACCGGCTTCGCTGCCCAAGCTCAGCGACGAGCTGTTCGTGAAGCTGGAGGCGGCACTGTCGCTGGGAGCGAAGGCGCACGGGTGGACGGACGAGCGGTGGACCCTGGCGAGGATCCAGACCCTGATCGGGCGGATGTTCCACAAGACCTTCACCGAGCCCGGGGTATGCCTGCTGCTGCATCGCCACGGCTGGTCGCCGCAGGTCCCGGCCCGGCGGGCGACTCAGCGCGACGACGAGGCGGTCGCCACGTGGGTGAAGGAGACGTGGCCGGCCGTGGAACAACCGCGGCGGCGCTCGGGGCCTGGACCGTCTTCGCCGACGAGGCCGGGTTCTCGATGACGCCGCACACCGCCCGTACCTGGTCGCGCCGCGGCGTCACCCCAGTTGTCCAGGTCAACGGCGGCAGCAGGCGCCACCTGTCCGCTGCCGCCCTGTGCTGCTACAAGCCAGGTGAACGACCGCGTCTGATCTACCGTCATACCGGTGACCGACGCGCCGACGGCCGCAAGGGCTTCTCCTTCAAAGACCTGCGCGACCTGCTCTCCGCCGCCCATACCCAATTACGCGGACCGATCGTGCTGATCTGGGACAACGTCGGCCTGCACGGTCTTGAGGTCGGTGCGGTGGCGCAGGATCCGAACGGCCTGGACGGCGTGGGGGAAGTCGAGTCCGAGGTCGGTGATTGTGAGGACCCTGGTTGCGCGGGTCTCCTTGCGTCCGTGGCCGCTCTCGCGGTCGTAGCGGCGTGCGGTGACGTCCTGCCACGGCAGTGACCCCACCTGTCGGTGCAGACCGGGCTGGTTGGCTTTGACGACCAGCAAATAGTGCGCGTTCTTCTCCTGGACCAGGAAGCGCGCGTGGGCGCGCTGTGTGTGCAGGGCATCGGCGGTGACGGTGACCCCGGTCAGGTCGTAGGGCTCCAGCAGGGCGGCGAAGCAGGTGATCTCGTTGGTCTTGTCGGCCACCCGCAGCTGGGTCACGGTGCGGCCCTGGTCGGTCATCGCGGCCAGGAGGTGGGCGGCCGGGGTCTGGTCGTGACGCGAGCCGCGGGCGGCCTTGTCGTCCACGGCCACCGGCTGCGTGCCTGCGGGATCGGCACCGGTTAGGTCGGCCAGGCCGCCCGGGCAGACGCGGCCCAGGATCCGTCGGATGGTGGCGGCGCTCGGTGGGACGCGTACGCTCAGCGCGCCGACGGCCCGGGCTCCGAGCCGGGCCAGCGTGTGCTGCGGGGCACTGGTGGACCACTGACCGATCGCCGCGTACGACCGGGCCCCGGCCACCACCGCCGAGGCCGCGACCAGCAGCACCGCCGCGAACGGGTGACGCACACCGCGCCGGCGCCGGGGATCAGGCAGCACCCGCAACCGGTCCACCAGCAGAAGCACCGCGACACCCGTCAGAGTGAGCGGCTTGACCAGACAGACGGTGGCAGACTGACGACACATCAAAACTCCGGCGGGGCAGAGCGACTTGGGAAGGTCACCCCGTTCAACCGGAGTTTCGTTGCTTTCGTGACGGGTCACCCTCGACACCCTGCAGCACTATGACCTGCAGACCCGCATGATCATCGGGACTTTGAAACGCTCCTGGGGCGTGCCCGCTTCTGGGTTGAGATCAGGTGCTTGCGAAGGGCGCGGCCTGCCGTACCTAGCCTTGAGCCGCTTGGATGTAGGCGACGGTGTCGCCGATCTTCTTGAAGGTCTCCGCACCGTCCGCGGGCACGGTGACCCGGAACTTGTCGCCTATGTGCTGGATGATCGCGGCCATTTGCGATCCGTCGATCGCGAGGTCTTCGGCGAACCGCTGGCCGAGGCGTACCGCGTGGGTGGGAATGCCGGTCTCCTCGTTGACGATCTCGGCCAGACCTTCGAGGATCTCGCGTTCGCTCAGGGCCATGCGGTTGTTCCTCCGTCGTCCTGGATTCCTGTCGGGTGCGGGTGGTTGACCTCGCCCGAGTGCCATATGGTGCCATGCTTGGCTGTCGTGACGACACTTGCGCGCGGTTCGATCATTTCGGTGGGGATCGACTATCTGGGCAGTCCCCACCCCCTGCTTCCCGCATCGATGGGTGATGCTGCCAGCATGCTGGAGTTCTTCACCAGTTGGGGGTTCACTGCTTATGACGGTGGACTGGACCTGTCGTCGCGTTCGGCGCGTGACATTGTCGAGGCCCTGGAAGCCTGGGCGGATTCCGCTCGGCGGTCGCGCGCTTCTGCGGGGACGATCATCTACTTGGCGGGACACGGGCGACTCCACAACGGCAGGCACTTCGTGCTGACGGCGACCAGTCCAGAGGTGGGGCCATACTTCGGCAGCAAGGCCATAGGTGCCGAAGAACTGGTGCAGGCGGTGATGGCGAGTGGGGCGACCGCCGGACTGATCCTGCTGGACACCTGTTACTCGGGCTTCGCGGCGCATGAGATCCAGACGGCGGTGGATCGGGCTGCTGCTTCGCAAGGTGGGCCGGTAATGGACCTGGCGGTGCTGGTCCCCTCCCTTCACCATCAGAAGTCCTACAGCGGCCTTTTTGTCGGGGCCATGCTGGAGTCACTGCGTAGCGGCTCGTCGGGCAGCCATTGGAAGGACGGCGATGAATTCGTGACTTTGTTCGAGCTACGAGAGGAGCTGCGATTACGCCTCGGCGACGATCAGTGCGCCTACGTGGCAGGGCGGGACGGACTCAAGATCGTTCCGAATCCGCGGTATCGGGCGGGCGCGGCTGACCGTGCCGTCGAAATGGACGCCCTGCTCAGCAGGCTCTCCGATGCCGACCGTGAGCACTTTCTTCGCAAGGCGGCCAGCACGGACGCCGGTGACGTCGGGTGGTTCTTCACCGGCCGCGAGGCCCCGTCGCTGGACGTCACACAGTGGCTTGCCGAGCACGACCAGGGTGTCATCGTCGTGACCGGCGCGCCGGGCACCGGAAAGTCAGCACTTCTCGGTCGGATGGCCGTGCTCTGCGATACCCGCTCGCAGGCCGCCTGCCGGGTGCTGGGCCTGCTGGACGGGGACGGCGGTAGACTGCCCCCCGTCAGCACGTTCGATGCGGTGGTGCATATCAAGAACTTGCGCGTCGGCGACGTCGCCCGCAGCATCGCCGATCAACTGGGTGTGGATCTGACGGTCTCCTCCAGTCCGCCGAGGGACCTGGTCATGGCTCTTCATGACAGCGAACGCGCGGTCACCGTCCTGGCCGACGCCCTGGACGAGGCCGAAGACGGTGAGGAGGTGTTCATCGCCCGCGACGTCCTGCGGGCCATTGCCAGCCTCCCCGGCTGTCGCGTCGTCATCGGCACCAGGAGGGACCGCGACGGATGGACCCGGGCACCCGCAACTGACGAGGCGCCGGGTACCGGTGTCCCCGATCCCGGGCCTCTGATCGAGTCCCTGCGTCCGCGCCAGGGTGCCTTTCACATCATCGACCTGGACGTCGACGAAGGGGCGCCCGACGACATCGAGCGGTACGTTGAGGCACGGCTGGCGGCGGGTACGGCCAGCGGAGGCACGTCCCTGTGGCCTACCGGGACACGCAGGCGCGCGGCGGCGCGGACGGTGGCGCGTCAAGCGGGCCGAGTCTTCCTGTACGCCCGTTTCGCGGTGCGGGCTCTGGAGAGACTTCATGAGGAGGTCGTGGACGAGGCGGGATGGCAGCACCGGCTGCCCGAAGCGGCGGGGGAGGCAGGGCTGCACCAGATCTTTGTCGATGATCTTCGACGGTTCAACGACACCATGCTGGTCACCGAAGTACTCAGGCCGTTGGCGTTCGCACGGGGCAAGGGCCTGCCGCGCAGACAGATCTGGCCCGAGCTCGCCAGCGCGCTGGCAAGTAGCGCACCAGACCGCGCCTACAGCGCTGCTGACGTCTCACGAGTCATCCGGGAGGCGGGTGCCTACCTGATCGAGGGAACAGAGGACGGCCAGGCTGTCTTCCGCCTCTACCACCAGTCGATCGGCGATTTCCTAAGACGGGAGGCGGCTCGTGCCAGAAGAGCCTGACATCGAAGCTCTGATCGTTGAGCGGCTACGCGCCTTGGCGGAGGTGGACGGCTGGGGCCGGGTGAATCCCTACACCGCACGCTACCTGGCAGCGCATGCCAGTGCCGCCGGTGGACTGGCGGCACTGGTCGGGGACTCCGCCTACCTCATGGCCGCAGACCCGGAGATCCTCTCGGCCGCGCTGGGGACAGGTCTCGATCACCAGTTGCCCGACCTGGCGCGTCTGTACCTCCGCTGTGCACACTTGATGCGGGGCCTCGCCCCGCAAGACCGCGGCGCCGTACTGGCCCTGACGGCTGCTCAGGAAAATGAGCCGGTCGACATCAGCAGACCCGGAGACGCGCGCTGGTGGCCCAGGTGGGCACGCTTCCTGACCACCCCGTACCACCGGGTGCTGGAGGGCCACGAGGGTTCGGTTCGATGCGTGGCGACGGCCGCTCTGGAGACAGGGCCCGTCGCTGTCACGGGTGGCGAGGACCATACGATTCGGATCTGGGACCTCACTGTGGGGGCCACCTTGCGCGTCCTGGAAGGCCATACGGCAACCGTGCGGTCAGTGGCGACCACCGTGCTGAACGGACGCCCTGTCGCAGTCAGCGCCAGTGACGACGCCACCTTACGCATCTGGGACCTGGCCAGCGGGCGATCGCTCCGGGTCTTGGAGGGCCACGACAGATGGGTGGGCTCGGTCGCCGTCGGTTCGGCCGAGGGCCGTGCACTGGTGGTCAGCGGCGGCGCGGACCGTACCGTCCGGATCTGGGACCTGTCCGACGGATCCCCAGTACGCGTACTGAGTGGTCATACCGGCAGTATCCGGGCGATTGCGACGGTCGAGGTGGCAGGCCGACCTCTTGCGGTCAGCGGCGGCGCGGATCGTGTGCTGCGGGTGTGGGATCTCGTGACCGGATCCCTGACCCGCACCCTCGAAGGGCATACCGGATGGGTACAGGCTGTCAGGGCGGGACCGGTCGGCGAAGGAACCGTCGCCGTGAGCACTGGCGACGACCACAGCGTGCGCGTGTGGGACCTTCAGGCCCGGACTCCTGCCAAGGTGTTGGGAGAACACGACAACTGGGGCCGTTCGATCTCCCTCGTGCAGGGCGGTGTTCTGGCGGTATCGGCCGGCGCCGACCGCGTGGCCCGTGTCTGGGATGTCGTTGAGGGATCTCAGCAGCAGGTGCTGCATGGTCACCTCACCGGGCTCTACGGTGTTGAGGCCACCACGGTGGACGAATGGTCGGTGGCTGTCACCGCGGGCGGCGATGCCACGGTTCGGATCTGGGACCTGTCCGGTGCCGTCCACCATACGGTGGACGACACGCTGCACACCGATCGTGTGCTGTCAGTCACCACCGCTGTCGTGGACGGGCGCCCGGTCGCCGTCTCGGGGGCGACCGATCGGACCGTGCGGGTGTGGGACCTTGAGGAAGGACGCCCGCGTGGCGTACTCAAGGGACACACCGGCTGGGTGGGCCGTGTGGAAACCACCACAGTGGCCGGTCGACCGGTCGTGGTCAGCGCGGGGGCCTACGGCGACGTTCGGGTTTGGGACTTGACGACGAATACTCAGACCGCACGGCTGCGGGGCAACGAGAGCTCCGTGCTGGACGTCGATGCGGTGGTGCTGGACGGCTTGCCCATGGCGCTGACCGCGGGAAACGATGCAACCATCCGGGTCTGGGACCTGACCGATGGCAGCCAGGTGCACGTACTGCGAGGACACGTGGGAGGTCTGCGCACCGTGGCGGGCACTGAGCTCGGCGGTCGGCCGATCGCGGTGTCCGGCGGCACGGACTGCACCGTGCGGATCTGGGACCTGACCGACGGCACCCAGGTGCAGGTGCTGGAGGGGCATACCGGCTGGGTTCGCGAGGTCGCCGTCGTCCCGGGCGAGTCGACGGTGGTCAGCGCGGCTGACGACGGAACCCTTCGGATCTGGGACCTGGCAACCGGCACCGAACGCGGGGTGCTGAAGGGCCATGTCTGCCCGATCCTAACAGTCTCTGCGGCAAGGATCGGGGATCGTCCGATTGCGGTCACTGCCGGCGAGGACGACATGGTGCGGATCTGGGATCTGAGCACCGGAAGACATCTCCAGGTGCCCTTGTCCGGCTGCTACGACACGGCGATCCAAGGCACGGTCATGGTGGCGGCGACACACCTGGGGGTCTGCGCAGTGGACCTGGCGGAGTACCAACTGTGAGCCCCGGAGCCCACAGGGCCCGGATCGCCCACGGTGACGTCGCAGTGATCGTCCCCGGAATCCTCGGAACCACACTGGTCCGGGGCAAGCGGCAGGTATGGGGCTACCGGCAGGTGTTCAGGAGCGTCCACCACCTGGGCGACCGTCTCACCCAGGACCTGTCACTTCCCGGCGCAGTTTTCCAGGACCCGGCTGCGGGCTACGACGACGGGGTTCGAACCGACGGGCCGCTCAAGACGTTGGGCATCCTTCCCGGCCTGGTGGCGATGGACGGCTACGACAGGCTGGTACAGCAGTTGCGCGACCGCTTCCCCGGCGACCCCGGGGCCATCCACGAATTCCCGTACGACTGGAGGCAGTCCAACGAGTACTCGGCGCTCATGCTGCGGAATTTCGTCTGGGCACTCCTCGCCGTACGGCGCACGGTAGTCCCAGACGCCAAGGTGGTGCTTATCGGCCACTCCATGGGCGGATTGGTGGCACGCTTCTTCGCGGAATGCTTGGACGAGCGGCGTGACACCCGTCGACTGGTGACTATCGGCACGCCCTTCCAGGGATCGGTGAAGGCACTCACTGTGCTGGCGAACGGCTTCACCCGCATCGGACCGGTCAAAATCGCGCTGGGTGAGCTGGCCCGTTCGCTGCCCTCAGTGGCTGAACTGCTTCCCACCTACGACTGCGTCGGGGCTTCCGTCAGCCACTTGGAAAACCTATCCGGACAGGATGGCGTCCCAAGCATGCCGGGCCTTCCACGGAGCGCTCTTGAGCGGAGCCAGGAGTTCCACAGGAAGATGCGCGAAGCTGTGGCCGCGAATGGGGACGACAGGCCTGCCTACCATGCGCTGCTGAGCCATTGGCATGCGACCGACCTATGGGCGTTGGTCGACGACAGGGGAGAGGTCCGGGCACAGTCGTCCACTGGGTTCGAGCACGGTGGCGACGGCACAGTCCCGCGCTGCTCCGCAACCCCCCCCGAATGGGCCGATGACGCCAACGGCATCTACCTTGCCGGGAAGCACGCCGCTCTGCAGCAGCAGGGCGAAACCATCGTGCAGTTGAGAGGAATCCTCTCCGCGCAGACCCGGCGGCCGCAGGCAGCGGTGGACGCAGTGAGCGTGACTGCCCCTGCCTATGTCGACGTGCACGCGGACTGGCTGGTAGAGGCCACATCCGTGGAAGGCTCCGACAGCCTGGTACTGACCTTGACCGTGTGGGATCCGGAGGACACAGGAGCCCCACCGGTTACCGAGGTCGCGCTGCGAGCGACCGGGCAGGGCGTGTACAGGGCCGTCGTGCGCAATCTTCCTGCCGGACTGTTCCGCTGGACCGTGAGGACAGCACTCACTGCGGCGACGCCAGTGGATCCGGTGTCGGACATCGTTCTCTGCGCAGCGGCGGACTGAATCGATCGGGCGGGCCGGATTGGACGGCGGCAGGCATGGAGGGTCGGCGGACCGCAGCACTGAGTAGTTCGACGGCTGTGCCTAGATGCGCTGAGCAAGCTGGACTATGTAGGAGCCGGCGCGCTTGGCGGACTTGCCCAGAGGGCGCCACCCCGCAGCCCGCAGCAGCCCCTGTACATCAAGGGGCGTGAACCGGCGGGAGAGGAAGCAACGGATCTCGTCACCCGCGGCGAAGTGCACCGCTCCGGTGTCTGAGTCTGACCCCAGGGAGAGGTCGCTGCGTATCCGTGCCGTGCCGATGACCGCATTGTCGATTAGCTCGACACGGAGTTCGAGTTGTTGGTCCAACAACCCCGCCGCGCGCAGCGGGATCGTCATGGTGTCGCGCATGACAGCCGTAGCGTACGGCCCGACAACGTCCTCTCCTGGGGGAGGCGGCGCGAAGACCCCCAGGACCAGAGCGTCTCCGGGACTGCAACTGGCACGGAGATGACGCAGCGTCCGGGCCGGGTCTTCCGTGTTGCCCAGAGTTCCGCCCAGCAGGCACAGCATGACGGCACCATCGGGGCGACGCCAGGAAGAGATCGCTCCCGTAGGAGCGGCCTCGAAGTCCCACTGGGCGAAACGGCTGTCTTCCGGAAGGTCGGGGGCCAGTCGGATACGGGCTGCGTCGAGCATGCGGCTGCTGAAGTCGAGCCCGAGATAGCGCCGACAGCTCAGGCCCAGGCAACTGAGACCCGTGACGAACTGGGCTGAGTGCACCCCATTGCTCGGGCCGATGTCGCACAGTTGCTGGGGTACCCCATCGTGCCCGAGAACCTCCAGGAGGGTGGACAGCTCCTGCTCGGACCGACCGTCCTGGTAGTCCTCAGAGTAACTTTCCGCGAACTCGAGGTGCCGGTCGACAGCCGGTCCTGCGTACAGGAATCGCATCGGAATGTATCGATCTCGGACGAACCGCATGAGGACTTCGCGCCGCACTGCGTCCAGTTCGTACCCCGAAGCATCCACAGCCGTCACCCTTCGAGACCCACCTAGACGACCCAGCCGCCGTCCCGGAAAATTTCGCGATCCGCATGCTCATTCAGTTCCCGCCAGGATTCGATGCGCTCGGGGTCGATTCGGAAGAATCGGTAACCCGGAGATTCGCGCGGATCCCATCCACACTTTTCTGCATACGCTTCACCATAATTTGGCGGGAGCTGGCTGCTCTCAAGGAGAGTGGCGGCAGCTTCAATCAGGACGACATCACGCGGGTGGCCGAGTGCGACGCGAACCCGTCCATTCCGGGCGATATTGAGACCTGTCGGATTGGTTCTGACCGTGGCGATGAAGATGCTCTCCCCGTCCCACCAGAATGACACCGGTACCAGCGTAGGATCCCCCTCGCCGTCCGCCGAGGCGATCCAGAGATCCTTGTCCGAGGCAAGATGCTCCAGGGCATCCCTCTTGCGCTCCACCAGTGGGCGAGGCTGTTCCACCACGGTCGCTCTCCTTCTCGCTGCATGTATTGTGTGCCCCGAAACCCTAGCGCACATTAGCTCATGGGCGGGGACTCCTTCCGTCATTTGCCTAGCCCGGTGCGCGACTTCCTCCCGTCGGGTAGACACACCGGAAACCGACTTCGTTGTGCCGATCCGTGAGAAGGTCGCGTCCGCGGTAGAAGGTAGACAGGCACACCGGCGGTGACGTCCATGCTCCGCCGCGGATGACATAGAAGGCATCTTTTCTGTTCATGAACTCTACTGGCGAGCGCCCCTTGAAGAAGGGGTCCATGTCCTCTCGGCTGAAGAAATTTGTCCGGGTCATCTCCCAGACGTTCCCCGACATCTGGAGAGCGCCGTACGGGCTGGCTCCGGCCGGGAGGGCATCGGCGGGAATCAGAGGCACGGGCGGGAAGCGCCGGCTCCTGCCCGGCTGGAACGCCTCCGGTTCAACGGTCACCAGAACGTCCTCCAACTCGGCCAGATTTTCCACCTTTCGACCAAAAGCGCTTTCCACATAGTGGGCGAGTGCGGGTCCGAAGTCATTGCCCCAGGGGTGGGTGCGGCCGTCCGTTCCCCTCGCTGCTTTTTCCCACTGCTCCTCGCTCGGCAGGTCGCCACCGGCCCAGCGTGTGAACGCCCAGGCGTCGTACCAGTCGACGCCCACGACAGGCAGCTCCGGACTGTTGAACCGCGGGTCGTGGCGGTGTGCCGGAAGGTGGTCCCTACCCGGTGGGGCATCGGGGTGATCGAATTCGGTGGTGCCCGTCACCTCGGCCAGAAATTCCTGGTACCGCTGGTTCGTTACTGCGGTCCGATCGATGAGAAAAGAAGAAGTCTCAAGTTCACGGGGAGGATTGTCGGTGTCGTCCATCCCGAAGGAGCAGTCGCTGGAGCCGACGGAGCCTGCTCGGAAGGAACCCGCAGGCACCAGGACCACGTCCTGGTGCCTGCGGGTTCCTTCCCTGGCCCGGACTTGCCCGGACGAGCGTGCAAAGAACTCATCCTCAAGCTGGCGGAGCCTTTCCGGGTCATTTGATCCGAAAATGGCGAGCAGTGCCCTCTTTGTAAATGCGGCACCGCATCCGACCGGCTTCCGCAGGCATCCGGCCCTGGTGAAATTGCTCGGCCATCCGGATATTCGGATCAAATCCCGGGCACCCAGGCTGATTCTGTACCTGCCGATCAAGCCGATGCTTGTGAATGCAACCCAGTCGACAGGGTCGTGAGTACCGGCAACGATCACTCGGACGGCATTGGCGTCTGCGCGGAAGTGATCTGCGAGCATTCGAATGCAAGCAGCTCGGACAGGCCACTCGGCATGATGCTGGGCTTCATGCAGGAGCCTTCTCATGCAAGCGGGGTCAGATTCGTCCAACGACTTCTGCAGAGAGTGGACGACTTCCTGCCCTGCGGCCCAGTTGATCGCCCTCTCAGTCAAAGTGCTACCACTTGCAGATCTGCTGTTCCTGGTCCCGGGTTTTCAGGAAGGGATCTGGACCATCATCATCCGGAGGGCTCTTCGGCTCAGCTTCGGCGGTCTGTTCGTCATTTTCCGTGACCACGTGCTCCCCCTTGTCCGGTGCTATGAGCTTTGCCGGAAGAGCAGCATAGGGTGGATTCTTCCGTTGTGTGTACCCATTTTCGGCCAACCTCCCGTCCAGGGGCGTTGCAAAGTCTCTTGATCTTGTGAGCGTCGCTGGTCAGGCGATGCCCAGGAGGTCGAGTGGGCGTGTGAAGGGTTCGTCGGAAGCGTGCCGCAGGCCGGCGGTGATGTTGCTGTGTCCGGCGTCGCGGAAGGTGTTGATCGCGAGGTTCCGCAGGGTGGCCATGTTGTCGGGTCCGTGGCCGGTGCGGATCTTCGAGGCGTCCTCGCGGAAGGTGGTGTCGCGGACGAAGTGCAGCCGGTTCTCGATGGTCCACTGCGACCTGGCGACCTGGCGACCTGGCTAGCTGGCCCAGGCGCTGGGGCGGGGCCTGCTGCGAGGTGAGGTCGGTGATCGCGTAGACGGTCTGGCGGGTGCAGGCGCCGGTCTTGAGGTCGGTGCGGTGGCGCAGGATCCGAACGGCCTGGACGGCGTGGGGGAAGTCGAGTCCGAGGTCGGTGATTGTGAGGACCCTGGTTGCGCGGGTCTCCTTGCGTCCGTGGCCGCTCTCGCGGTCGTAGCGGCGTGCGGTGACGTCCTGCCACGGCAGTGACCCCACCTGTCGGTGCAGACCGGGCTGGTTGGCTTTGACGACCAGCAAATAGTGCGCGTTCTTCTCCTGGACCAGGAAGCGCGCGTGGGCGCGCTGTGTGTGCAGGGCATCGGCGGTGACGGTGACCCCGGTCAGGTCGTAGGGCTCCAGCAGGGCGGCGAAGCAGGTGATCTCGTTGGTCTTGTCGGCCACCCGCAGCTGGGTCACGGTGCGGCCCTGGTCGGTCATCGCGGCCAGGAGGTGGGCGGCCGGGGTCTGGTCGTGACGCGAGCCGCGGGCGGCCTTGTCGTCCACGGCCACCGGCTGCGTGCCTGCGGGATCGGCACCGGTTAGGTCGGCCAGGCCGCCCGGGCAGACGCGGCCCAGGATCCGTCGGATGGTGGCGGCGCTCGGTGGGACGCGTACGCTCAGCGCGCCGACGGCCCGGGCTCCGAGCCGGGCCAGCGTGTGCTGCGGGGCACTGGTGGACCACTGACCGATCGCCGCGTACGACCGGGCCCCGGCCACCACCGCCGAGGCCGCGACCAGCAGCACCGCCGCGAACGGGTGACGCACACCGCGCCGGCGCCGGGGATCAGGCAGCACCCGCAACCGGTCCACCAGCAGAAGCACCGCGACACCCGTCAGAGTGAGCGGCTTGACCAGACTGGGTACCGACAGTCGACCACATGATCCGCGTGCTCCCCATCGGTCTGGCCCCTAAGGAGGAGCGGCAGACACTCGGCTAGGAGACGGCGACCCTGGAGCTGGAGTCTGTCGACCCCGATGATCCGGGGCTGGAAGCCATCGAGATTCTAGTAGTGGAAGCCGCCGCGGGCGACGAACAGGACGAACAGGCGTCGGGCCTGGCTCCAGTAGCGATCACCGTCGGCCGACTGCCCTCAGCCCGCAGTAGCCTCAAATCCGTACGGCTCTCTGACCCCATCACCCTGGCCGTCGAGATCATGTCGGAGCATTCGTTCGATCACCTCCCTGTCCTGGACGAGGATGGCAACCTCCGCGGTTCGGTGAGCTGGCAGGAGATCGGTGCAACGAACCGCCCACTGAATGCGCTGGTACAGGATGCAGCCGTGCTGAAGGTGCGGTCCGTCCAGACCGACGATCCACTGATTGACTGCCTTGCCGATGTGGCCAGGCACGGCTGCGTATTCGTGGTCAACCCCGACGGAACGTTGTCTGGCATCGTCACGGGGCATGACCTGGCCCATCGCCTCAAACAGGAGCTGCGTCCCTACGCCCTGTTGCAGGAACTGGAGCACCGGCTGCGCCGAGCCCTGGCCACTGCGCTACGACGGATCAAGGAGGTACACGGGGAGTTCGGGCTGCCTGGCGATCCGGCCAAGATCAGCAAGTTTGGCAACAAGGGCATGAACTTCTCTGACTACGTCCAACTACTGCGGCGCCCTGACGTGTGGGACGCGACAGGCTGGCGATTCCCCCAGGATGCCTTCGCCAACCGACTGGATCGGGTCAGGCTGATTCGGAACAGCACCATGCACTTCCATGAGCTTGACGACGATCGCGCCAGCGCAGTCGCGGAGATCAATACCACCCTACAGATGCTGAAGAAGGTGCAGCCTCAGGCGTGACACGGCTCCGATCAGTGCGGCCACAGACCGGACTGCCAGAACTCCCGGCGTAGCGTCTTCATGGTTAGAGCCGCCAGTCTGCGCTCTGGCCGCCCTGTGCGGGCCTCCCCTTGGGATACATGCACGGGCATGTATCCGGGGAGTGATCTTGAGGTGGACGGGAAGCGCTTGATCAACTGGCTTCATTGCTCCCGGTAAGCGAATCTCGTGAACGACCCACAGAGAAACAATTTCTTGAGCATTGACGAGATGTGGCCCCCGGTCGTGACTGGGGGCCACATCTCGTCGTGGGCGGGCCGGTGTGCCGAGGTGGTGGCGGTTACCGCTTCCGTACTGCGTAGGTCAGGTGGGTCACCCGCTGCGTCGGTTCCGCGCTGAGCCGCTCCAGGGCCACGCGGTCCGCGTCCACGCCCTCGAACAGGCGGACTCCGGCGCCGAACAGCACGGGGGCGAGCGCGACCGAGAACTCGTCGACCAGGCCGGCGTTGAGGTACTCCAGGATCGTCGCGCCGCCGCCCGCGATGCGGACGTCCCGGTCGCCGGCGGCCTCGCGGGCCAGGTCGAGCGCGGTCTCGATGCCGTCGTTGACGAAGTGGAAGGTGGTTCCGCCCGGCCGCTCCCAGGGGTCGCGCTTCTCGTGCGTGACCACGAAGACCGGCGTGTGGAACGGCGCCTCCGGCGGCCACGACTCCTCGCCGAGGTCGAACATGCGCTTGCCCATCACGCTCGCGCCGGTGCGCTCGAAGGTCTCCCGGGCGATGTCGTTGGCGCGCCCCTCCTCGCCGCCCTCAGCGAACTTGAGGTTCTCCCGGAAGAACCGCAGCGCGAAGAGCCACTGCTGCAGTTCCATCCACTGCGCCGTCCAGCGCTGCAGATCCGGGTCGTCCTCGCGCTGCTCGGGCGCGACGAACCCGTCCAGCGACATCGACACGCTGAAGAACACCTTGCCGGCCATCAGTCCTCAACTCCCTTGTGTGCGATCTCGGTGACGTAGGCAGCCAGGTTGTCCAGGGTCTGTCGGCCGCCCTCGACCGCGTGGTACTTCTCGACCGCCTCGTCGCGCAGTTCCCGGGTGGGGAACAGGGTGCGCATCTCGATCCGGGTCGCCGCGGTCGCCGCGCCCTCGGGCGCGAAGGTGAGGACCGACTCGAAGGCGTTCGGGTCGTCGCGGAACTCACCGTGCCGCAGCGCGATCCGTTCTGACGGGGTGATCTCGGTCCAGGAGATCCACTCCTGGTAGTCCGTCCCGTCCGGTCCGTGCATCACGAAGTCCCACACCCCGCCCACGCGGAACTCGAACGCCCGCGTGGTGGTGCTGAACCCCTCCGGCCCCCACCATCGCGACAGGTGCCGCACC
This sequence comes from Streptacidiphilus jeojiensis, assembly GCF_042510965.1. Taxonomy (NCBI): domain Bacteria; kingdom Bacillati; phylum Actinomycetota; class Actinomycetes; order Kitasatosporales; family Streptomycetaceae; genus Streptacidiphilus; species Streptacidiphilus jeojiensis. Next base: position 179,713 of record NZ_JBEUKS010000005.1, on the reverse strand, counting down.
TCGGTGAACGCCTCGAACACCAAGTCCTGCGGGGCGCTGATGACCCGGGAGATCACGATCTCGCGGTCGTCCGTCGTCCCGGATCGCGCCGGCGCTCCTGGTTCCGTCGCGCTCATCGGCTACTCCTCCTGTCCTGTCCGATCGAGGCCCTGCAGGTACGCGTCCAGCCGGTCGAAGCTCTCGTTCCAGAACTGCTCGAACCCGCCGGTCCACTCGTGCACCGGTCGCAGCCCGCGGGCGTCGAGGCCGTACAGGCGCTGCTTGCCCGCCCTGCGGTCCCGCACCAGCCCGACCTCACGGAGCACCCGCAGGTGTTTGGAGGCCCCGGGCTGGGTCATCCCCAGCTCCCGGGCCAGCTCGGTCACCGGTCGCTCGCCGGCCCGCAGCAGTAGCAGGATCTCCCGGCGCTGCGGCTCGGCGATCGCGTTGAAGACGTCCGACGTCGTCGCTGCTCGTGCCATGGCACCATCATATTCCCTTATCGGTATGCGTCAAGCTGTCGGGCCCTCAGGAGGCGGTGGGGGCGGTCTCCTTCGGGGTGTCCTGCTTGGCGGTAGGGGGCTTGCACGCGGGTGCGGTGGCGGATGACATGGCGGACTCCTTTCGGTGGCTGGGACACCTCAAGGGTAACGAACGTGTTCGTTAGGAACAAGTTCGCCATGGCGCGCGTCGAAGGACGCTGACCGGCACGGAGGCCCGGCGTGGCTACCGCGGCGTCTCCTTCGCGCCGTTGATGACCGCGCGGAAGATCCAGGCGATGCGCTGCTCGGGGGTGCCGGAGACCAGGTCCGTGCCCAGCGCCGCGATGCGCGGATAGGTCGGTGCGGTGGCTTCGCGCAGCGCGGTCACCAGCGCGTCGTCCTGGTCGCGGGCGGAGTCGTCCTGGCGGCGGGCCGACTGCTCGGCCGCGGTGGCGGTGGCCACCTGCAGCAGCACGTCCACGCCCCAGGCCGCCTGCCCGTCGGGAACCTGCCCCTCGTGCAGGAGCGCCAGGATCGCCTCGACCAGGGCCAGGTAGTTGGGGCCCGAGGGACGCGTGACCAGGGCGGAATGGGCGAGGCTGGGGTGTTCGAACAGGACCGCGGTGTAGGAGCCCAGCACTTCCGCGAGCCGCTCGCGCCAGTCGCCGTCCGCCCCCACCGCGCCCAGTTCCACCGCGCCCAGCAACTCCTCCAGGATCGCCGCGTGCAGTTCGGCGGTGTTGGCCACGTACACGTACAGCGAGGCGGGACCGGTGTCGAGCTCCTGGGCCAGCCGCCGCATGGTGACGCGCTGGAGCCCCTCGGTCCGCATCAGGGCCACCGCGGTGGCGACGATGCCCTCGTAGGTCAGGGCGGGCTTGGCCGGCCGCTCACGGCGGCTGCGGGGGGCAGGGGTTCGAGGAGTCACACCCAGATCATAGCGAACATGTTCGTTGCGCCCGCGCTGCCGCTCGGTCCGGGTTCTCCCGCTTCCCTTCACACCTCGATCTGGGAGCCCATGATGACGGTGCGGTCGCGGGGGAGGCCGAAGTACTCGGCGGCGTCGGCGGTGATGTGGGAGGTGGCGATGAACAGGCGCTTGCGCCACGGGGCCATGGTGGGGGCCTTTCCGCGCTGGAGCTCGATCTTCGACAGGAAGTAGGACGCCTCGTCGAGTTGCAGCCGTCCTTCGGTGTCGGAGGGGTCGAGCAGAGCCAGGGCCGCGGGCACGTCCGGGGTCTCCATGTAGCCGAAGCGGGCGGTCACATGGATGATGCCGTCCTCGACGTAGCCGAGGTTGTCCACGGTGACCCGCTGCCCGTCCGGGACGCGGGGCACGGTCTCGGTCTCGATGGAGAGGATCACCACCTACTCGTGGCGCACGTGGTTGTGCTCGACATTGGCCCGCATGGCCAGCGGCGTGGTCCGGGTGTCCCGGTTCAGGAACACCGCGGTGCCCGGTACCCGGGCCGCGTGGATCTCCCGGAAGTGCAGCTGGTCGACGAACTGCCGCAGCGGGCCCTCGTGCTGCTCCCGCTCCGCGGTGACGATCTGCCGTCCGCGCTGCCAGGTGGTCATGACGGTGAACGCGGTGAAACCGATGAGCAGCGGCAGCCATGCGCCGTGCACCAGCTTGGTCACGTTGGCCGCCACGAACAGCAGGTCCACCGTGAGCAGCAGGGTCGCGCCGACGGCGATCAGCCAGACCGGGGTGTGCCAGCGGGAGCGGGCGATGTAGAAGAACAGCAGGGTGGTGATGGTGATGGTGCCGGTGACGGCCATGCCGAAGGCGAAGGCCAGCGCGGCGGAGCTGCGGAAGGCGAAGACCAGGGTGAGCACGGAGACCATCAGCAGCCAGTTGATCCAGGGCACGTAGATCTGGCCCACGGTGGACTCGGAGGTGTGGTCGATGCGGAGCCTGGGGAGGTAGCCGAGCTGGGCGGCCTGGGAGGCGACCGAGTAGGCGCCGGTGATCACCGCCTGGGAGGCGATCACCGTGGCCGCGGTGGCGAGGATCACCAGCGGCAGCCGGCCCCAGCCCGGGGCGAGCAGGAAGAACGGACTGCTGATGTTGCGCGGGTCGGCGAGGATCAGGGCGCCCTGGCCGAGGTAGCTCAGCACGCAGGCCGGGAAGACCAGGAAGAGCCAGGCGCGGGTGATGGACCTGCGGCCGAAGTGGCCCATGTCGGCGTAGAGCGCCTCGGCCCCGGTGACCGCGAGCACGACCGCGGCCAGCGCGAAGAACGCGGTGCCGAAGTGGCCGACCAGGAAACCCAGGGCGTAGCTGGGCCACAGCGCCCGCAGGATCTGCGGGTGGTCGACGATCCCGCTCACGCCGCAGGCGCCGATGACGGTGAACCAGGCGATCATCACCGGCCCGAACATCCGGCCCACCGCCCCCGAGCCGCGCCGCTGCACCAGGAAGAGCACCACGATGATGGCCGCGGTGCCGGGCACGACGACGTCCTCCAGTGACGGTTGGACGACCTTGAGCCCCTCCATCGCGGACAGCACCGAGATCGCCGGAGTGATCATGCTGTCGCCGAAGAAGAGCGACGCGCCGAAGATGCCCAGCGCCGCGAGGACGGCGGTGGTCCGCCGCCCCCGGGAGGACGCGGACCGTCGCAGCAGCGTGATCAGCGCCATGATCCCGCCCTCGCCGTCGTTGTCGGCTCGCATCGCCAGCAGGACGTAGGTGACCAGGACGATGATCACCACCGACCAGAACACCAGCGAGACCACCCCGTAGACGTTTTCGGCGGAGACCGGCACGGGGTGCGGGTCATTGGGATCGAAAACGGTCTGCAGGGTGTAGATAGGACTGGTCCCGATGTCGCCGAAGACCACCCCGAGGGCGCCGATCATCAGCGCCAGACCCGCCGTTCCGTGCCGGCGATCGGTCATGGGGCTCCTCCGTTGGGGTGTGCTCAGGTGTTCTCAGGCTGACCAGGTACTGCGGACGATACCGATCATCCCGGGGGATGGTCCGCAGCAGCACGCCGACCTGTTCGAGTCGTTCGAGTCGTTCGAACCGGCGGTACTCAAATGCAGTTGCGCGATGCCGCGGTCCGTCGCTGTACTCGGGGGCATGACGACGCTCATGGAATCCGCGGCGGCGGCGTTCGCCGAGGACGGCTTCACCGTCATCCCCGGCGTCCTGTCAGAGCCGGAACTGGCGCGCTGGCGCGCCGTGGTCCGCACCGCCGTCAGCGAGGATCCCCCCTCGGAAGGACACAGCGGCCCGTACTTCCTGTGGCCGCGGTTCCCGTCGACGGGTCATCCGCTGCACGAGCTCTACGCCGCCAGCCGGGTCCCTGACCTGGTCCGGGAGTTGCTGCGGCCCGGGCTCACGCCGAAGCGGCCCGCGTTCGGGCAGATCGCGCTCACCCTGCCGCCCCATCCGCACAGCCCCGGCGGCCCGCACATCGACGGGCTGACCCCCACCGAACCCGACGGCCGCCCCGGCACTTTCACCGTCCTGGCCGGGGTGCTGCTCACCGACCAGCGGGACCAGGACCGCGGGAACCTGTGGGTATGGCCCGGCACCCATCTCCGTACCGGGGCCTGGCTCCGCGAACACGGCGCCGACGCGCTGTCCAGCGCCGTCCCCTACCCGCCGGTCGAACTCGGCCGTCCGGTCCAGGTGACCGCCCCGGCAGGCAGCCTGCTGCTCGCGCACTACCTGCTGGCGCACAACATCGGCGGCCACTTCGGCGCGGCCGAGGACGAGCGCCGCGAGACGGTCTACTTCCGGCTGCAGGCCGCCGGCCATCGCGACCGCTGGCGCCAGGCGGTGACCGACCCGCTCGGCGAGTTCGCCCCCGTGGGGGAGTCGGCCCGCAGCTGGTACCGGGGCGACTGCCATGTGCACTCGGTGCACTCCGACGGTGAACTGACGCCTGATCAACTGATCGCCGGAGCCCGGGCGGCAGGTCTCGACTTCCTCGCGACCACCGAGCACAACACCGCCGACGCGCACGCTGTCTGGGGGAAGCACGCCGGCTCCGACCCGCTGGTGATCCTGGGGGAGGAGGTCACCACCCGGACCGGCCACTGGCTCGCCCTGGGACTCCCGCCGGGGCTCGTGGTCGACTGGCGGTACGGAGTCCGGGACGACGCGGTCGACCGGCACCTGGACGAGGTGCACCGCGTCGGCGGACTGTGCGTGGCGGCCCACCCGCACGCGCCCTACGACTCGGGCACGTTCATGTACCCGTTCCAGGGCTTCGACGCGGTCGAGGTGTGGAACGGGCCGTGGACGTCGGACGTCCCCTGGCAGGCGGACAACGAGGCGGCCCTGGCCGAGTGGGGCCGCAGCCTGGCCGCCGACATCCACCAGGGGCGGTGGCGGCCGGCGGTGGGCAACAGCGACACCCATCTGGAGGGCCAGATCGGCATTCCGCACACCGTCGTGCTGGCGGAGGAACTGAGCAGCGAAGCCGTCCTGGCCGGCATCGGCGCGGGCCGGAGCTGGATCGCCGCCTCGGCCGCGGTCGAGCTCTCGTTCACGGCATCGGCCGGCGGTCGGAGCGCGGGCATCGGCGACCGGTTGGACACCGGCGACGAGCCGGCCGTGGTGCGTGCGGAGGTCCAGGGGGTGCCCTCCGGCGCCGTCAGCTTCCACACCGAGAAGGGACGAGCGCACCAGGCGTCGCTGGCCGAGTCGGGTGCGGGCACCGTCGAGTGGCGGACCAGCGAGGAGGAGTCGGCCTTCGTCCGCGTCGAGGTCCGGTACGCCGACGGCCGGATGGCGGCCCTCAGCAACCCGATCATCCTGGGCTGAGCGCGGGGCGCACCGCGATGGCGCACCCGTACGACGGGAGACGGGAGCTCAGGCACCCGGCTGCGGCTGGTTCGGGGGGCGGAGGCCGGCGATCGCTCGGGGGAAGTAGGACGCCAGGGGTTCGCCACTGCCGTGCAGCCGCTGGATGAAGGCGCGGGCGCCGTCCACGGCCGCGCGGGCGGTGTGGCGGGTGGCGCCGTGGAGCTGCCCCTGGTCCGTGTAGTGGACCTGGTACGCCACCTCCCTTCCTAACACGACCACATCGGGCAGCGGCAGCGTGACACCGAGGGCTGCGAGTCGGTCGGTGGTGAGCACGGACACGCCTTCGCCGTACCGGTCCTTGGCCTGGAGCAGGTGCATCTCCCACTGCAGGTACGGCGTCACCGGCTCCTCGACGACCCGGACCCGGTGATGACGGAAGCCGCTCGCGGAGATCCGGTCGAAGTACGCCTCCAACTCCGGCTGCTGCTCATCGAGCAGACGGAGGGCGGCGGTCCAGTCCCCCCGGCAGAAGGCCTCCCAGCTCGCGGATCCGGTTTCCTGGTAGACCTGACGGCATTCGAGTTTCCAGAACCCCGCACTGCCGATGCGCCAGAATGCCTCGTCGAATTCAGCAAAGTACGTGGGAATGTCCAACTTCATCCCCTGGCTCTGCTCGAACATTTCCCGCATACCGAGGGCCGCCCTCCGGTGAGGATTCGTCTGTTTCCTTTTTAGTGGGGGAGTTGACATTGTGTCGACGGTGACGATGATTGACAAGGACAGGTCAATAGTGTGAACGAAGCATCCGTCGGGCGAGCACGGTCCTGGCCGTTGACGACAGAGGGAGAAATGCACATGGAACGTTCGGTCAAGGCCGCAAGCGCGTTGGCAGCGGCGGCGGCCATCCTGTCGGCAGGAGCGACCTCGGCCTCCGCCGCAACGGCCTCGCCCCGCGTGTTCTGCCCGTCCGGGATGGCCAAGGCATCGCTCGTCAAGATCAGCGATGAGGCGCTGGTCACCGGCGCTGCAGCGTGCAGTGGGGACTCCAACAGCTGAGAAGGACTCCGGCTCCGACCGGGGATGCGGCAGAACGGGGAGAGGGACAGGAGTTCTCGCAGTGGATGAGACGGATCTGCTCCAGTGGCGGCCACGGCTCCGAGCCGGCCTGGTGGTCGAGCGGGAGGGGTCGGAACTCCTGTTCATCTCCACATCCGACCGTCGTGTCAAACGGTTCGCGGCCACCCAGAGCGTGCTCCGCATGATTCCGCTGCTCGACGGCGAACACACGGTGGCGAACCTGGTTGAATCCCTGTGCGGCGAATCGGTGGAACTGGCCGGGGAGGTCTGCGGCGCGCTGCTCACGCTCCGCGAGGAGCGACTGCTGAGCAAGACGGCAGTCCCCGGCGGGGAGAGGCGAAGTCACGAACTGGCAGATGCTCAGATTGCCCGCTACGACCGTCAGATAAGGCTCTTCCAGGAGTTCTGCGATGCGGAACTGGTCGACTACGACGAGGGATTGGCCGCGCAGGAAAGGCTCGCAGCAGCGACCGTACTCGTCTGCGGGGTCGGCGGGCTGGGGAGCGTCGTGGCCTCGTCGCTGGCCGCGGCGGGCGTGGGCACGCTCATCCTCTGCGACGACGACGTCATCGAGGAGAGCAACCTCAACCGTCAGTTGATGTACTCGCAAGAGGACCTGGGGAAGAGCAAGGCGGACGTCCTGGCGGGACGCCTGGCCGGCGTCAATCCGCAGGCCCGCCTGCTGCCCGAGCGGCGCCGGATCGAGCAGGCATCCGACCTCGCCGACCTGGTGAAGAGGTCCGACCTGGTGATCGGCTGCGCCGATCAGCCCAGTGTGACCGTCATGGCCGAGATCACGACCGAGGCCTGCTGGCCGGACACCCCGCACATCATCGGGGGCAGCTACTCCTACCACGTAGGGATCCTGGGCCTGCTGGTCGTCCCGGGCGTGACGGCCTGTTGGCACTGCCTGCTGGCGACCGTCGCCGCAGACCACGGTCGCGATCGAACCGAGCCGTTCCTTCGCAAGAGCCGGTACGGCGGAGTCCTCGGCGCGCAGTCGGGGGTGATCGGGAACCTCATGGCCTGGGAGGCCATCCGCTTCGTCATCGGAATGGGCACAGCACTGAGCGACCGGTGGGTCGAACTCAACTACGGCCCGGTCTCGTTCAGCGAACGGACGATCCGGCGCCGTCCGGACTGCGTCCGGTGCGGCCGGGACTGACGAAAGATCGGTCTAGACCATTGACTTCTTGACCGGTGCAGGCCAACCCTGGGACGCGTATCACCGAAGGTGCGACGCACCCGCGTGTCACGGACTCCCGGCCGCAGCCCCATGGAAGGCGATGCCTCATGTCCCGAGCTGCCTGTCTGAGACCCCGTCATGGAACCGTTCGACGGATGCCGCGCCCTCTCGCGCTCGGGCTGACCGGCCTGCTGCTGATCGTCGCCGCGCTCCTGGGGGCGACGCATCCCGCCCAGGCGGTGTCGGCACCTGTGGATGTGTATCCGGTCGCGTCGATCTACCCGGCCTCGACGGACTACACGCTCACCGTGAACGGGACATCCGTACCCGTCACCAAGTACACCGGCTATGACATCGCGCAGTTCGCCCTGGGTACGGGCACCGCCACCATGGCGGTCACCAAGGTCAACAAGACGAACATCGGCTCGTACAGCATCAGTCCGGAGAAGCTGAACATCGCCGGGTCGGTCAGCGGCCCGACCCTGACCTTCACGGTGCAGAACAACGGGTATCTGATCGTCAAGGTCGACGGTCGTCCCAACCTGGTCATCGCGGCCGACCCGGTCGAGACCAATCGTCCGGCGTCCTCCGGAACCGGGATCTTCAACGTCCAGAGCGCGCCCTACTCGGCCCTGCCGAACACCGGCGCCTACACCACCACCGGCTTCCAGACCGCCCTGAACGACGCCGCCGCATGGGGAAGCGCCAACGGCAGGCAGGGCACGGTGTACGTGCCGGCCGGCGTCTACACCCTCGGCAATCTCTACCTGCGCAGCAACCTCGCGTTCTACCTGGCGCCGGGCGCGGTGCTCCGCTACACCGGGGAACGCGACCACTACGTGGTGAACGGACACAAGGACTCACAGTCCCGGGACCTCACCTGGTTCATCTCCACCCGGTACTCGTCGACGAACATCTCCGTCTACGGCCGGGGGATCATCGACGGGAACGGCCAGGCCGCGCTCGCGCCCGGGAACCTCGGCGTCAACCTCCTGGTCCCGGTCTACACCAGCGGGTTCTCGGTCGACGGCATCACCTTCCGCGAATCCAGCAGTTGGGCGGTCTTCCCGCTGCGCTCCTCGGAGATGACGTTCCGTAACATCAAGATCTTCAACAGGTTCGACATGGGTGAGAACGACGGCATCGACGTCACCGAGTCCACGGCCGTCACCGTCACCCACGCGATCGGCATCGGCCTCGACGATCCGTTCAGCACCAAGACCTGGGACGACGCCACCGACATCGACGACACCGTCCCCGGCGATGCTCGCCCGCTCGGGAACGTCACCTTCGACGACCTGGTCTCCTGGACCTACTGCTACGGCGTGAAGGTGGGCCAGGGCGTCGACCAGCCGCAGGACCACGTGACCTTCGAGCACGTCGTCGTCTACGACGCCGCGGTCGGCATCGGCATCCACCACAAGTACGGAACCGCGAGCGCGACCGACATCCGGTTCGACGACATCGACATCGAGCGGCTCAGCTACACCAATGACGGCAACCGCACCTGGCTGGCCATGATGACCGGCACCAGCGGTGTCGGACCCGTCACGGGGGTCACCGTCTCCAATGTGAAGGTCCGCAACGCCGGTACCACCGCCGCCCGGATCAACGGCCAGCCCGGCGCCCCCATCACCGGGGTCACCCTGAGCAACATCGTGATGCCCGGCAGCACCACTGCGGCAACCACCCTCAACCAGATGAATCTCACCGACGTCTCGGACAACGGACCCGTCACCGTCACGCCGTAGTCACGCTGTCCCATGCGCCCTGCTATACCGCCGGGACCGGCTCGTCGGTGTAAGTGTGTCCAGTGGGCGCCGTCCAGTTGACGCATCCACTGCGGTCGTCGTAGCGGATCTGCCACCCCGCGCGGTGCTTGGTCAGGTGGTGCCGACGGCACAGCGGGATCAGGTTCTCCGGCACGGTCGGACCCCCGGCCGGCGGGTTGCGGTGATCGAAGGGCCGGACGTGGTCAAGATCGCAACGGCGTGAGGAGCGGGCGCAGCCGGGGAACCGGCAGTGCGGGTCACGGGCCACGACATGCCGGGTGACTTCGGCGGTCGGCCGATACGACGTGGGATCGGTCTTGACGACCCGTCCGGTGGACGGATCGGTGAGCAGCCGCCGCCAGATGCTGCCCGGACGTGAGGCCAGGGCGCGGGCCTGGGCGGGGGTGATCGGGCCGTGGCCGTGCAGGTCGGCGGGGGCGTCGTCGGCGCCGATCAGGGTGTCATAGGGGACGGTGACGATCACGGTGGGGGTGCTGGTGGAACTTGTCCCCGTTCCGGAGACAAGTTCCACCAGTGCGTCCGCGCAACGTTGGGGCAGAGTGCGCCCGTCCTCGGGCAGGGCGTGGGCGGTGACGGCGGCGTCGACCAGCGCGGCATTCCCGGCCGTCAGCAGGGCGCCGTACCAGGCCATGCCGTCAGGATGTGCCTGCACTGTGGTGCGCCGGTCCTCGGCCGCGCGGGCGTGGCGTTCCTCGGCCCCGGCCGGGTCGAACTTGAGAACCGCGCGGGCGATGGCCTTTCGGGCGGCACCCACGGTCTGCTCGGGCAGCTTGGGCAGCACGGCCTCCTCGACCCGTGCGGCGGTCGTGTCCTCCAGCACCGTGGTGTGCTCCAGGAGCGCCTTGAGGTGCATGATCTGCACCTGACCGGCAGCCAGCAGATCCAGCGCGGCGGGGAAGCGCCGGGACAGCACCTGAGCCTCAGTCAGTCGGCCTCCGGCCGACGGCGGGGAGATCCGCAGGGCACACGCCACCTGCTCCTGCGTCTCCAGGAAGTCGCCCAACTCATCCGGCCGCCCGGGAATGCAGGCCAACGGCTGCTCCTTCAGTCCCGCCAGCATCCGGATCTGCACGGCTTCCAGCCAGCACCGCGCCCGCTGCACCGCCACCAGCGCGTCGATCCGCCCAGCGGCCGACAGCTCATCCGGAACCAACTCGGCGACCAATGCCACACTCGCTGCCCCCGGCACCACCCGCGCAGCCTGCGCCGCCAGCACGTCCGACCCCATGAAAACCACCCCCTCCAGGTCCTCCCTACACCCTCGATTCTACTCCGTCACATCGCCCACATAGGCATCTGACCTGCACGAATAGTTGCACACGGCCTGTCGCGCGCCCCCATCGGTCACCCGGTGGGCGGCCCCGGACCTGTCCCCAAAACCGAGACAAGTCCGTCCCCGGCCACGCCGTTGCCGCAGCGTCCCAACCGCCCGTCGCGGATGCACGCTACGGCGCGCCGTCCGCCGTCCCCTGCAGAAGCGTTGCAAGGACGACGGCCGGGTCGGGGTCCGGGGGGCCGCTGGGCCACCAGGTGTTGTGGTCCCTGGTGTAGGGGTACCACAGGCCGTCCTGGCCGAGGCGTAGTTGGGCGTTGCTGCCAGCTGCGGTTCCCGCGGACTCTACGGTCCAGCGGTTGCGCCAGGTGCGCAACCGGGGCGGGGTGCCGTCGGCCCAGTCGGCGAGCAGAGCCTGGCGGTCGCGTTCCAGGCGGCCGGGTGGTGGGGTCCACGGGGTTTCGAGTACGTCCAGGGAGACCGGGCCGCCATGGCGCCAGGCGCGGATGGCGGCGGCGAGTTCGGTCGGGGTACGTCCGCAGGTGGAGCTGATCCGGGCGAAGACCTTCAGGGTGGGGTGGGCGGCGGCGAGGCGGACGGCGTCCTGCCAGGGGGTGAGCGGGGTCGGCGGGGGCGTCCCGGCGTGCTGTGCGCTGAGGGCTGCGATGAGCAACTGGTGGGCGCGCAGGGCGGCGTCGGCGGCGAGGAGCTCCAGGGCGGCCGGGTCCACGCCGGGTTCCGGAACCGCGGAGCCGACCAGGACGGGCCCTCGGGCAGCCCGTGCAGGTGGGGCCTGCGGGGCGGGGAGGGCCGGCAGGCCGGCGCGGGCGGCGAAGGCGGCCTTGGCCAGGTCGGCGGCCTGGGGCGGTGGAGCGATCGGGGTGGCCCCAGCGGCCCCGGTGCTGCTGTTGGCGACGGCCTCGGCAGCCGCGCGTGCGGTGTTGCGGCGGCTCAGCTCGTCCATCAGCTCCCGCTCGCCGCGACCGCGGAGCAGCAGGAGGACGAAGGGGTCGCGGTCGAGCAGCCGGGCCAGTTGGTAGCACAGGGCGGCGGCGTGTTTGCAGGGGAAGCCCCAGTCGGGGCAGCTGCAAGCGGGGTCGAGGTCGCCGGGGCCCGGCAGCAGCGGCACGCCGGCCGCCTCAGCGTCCTCGGCGAGAGTCGCTGGCATGTCGCCGTCCAGCAGGGCGGCGATGTTGGCGGCCCGGTCGGCGATCATGTCGAGTAGTCGGTCCCACTGACGGCCAGTCAACTGCTCGACGGTGACCGAGGAACGATAAGGGGTGCGGCGGCTGCCCTGGACGTGGGCGGCGGCGGACCCTGGGCCGACGGTGACCGCGCCGACGGCGCCGCTGCGCGCGTAGGTGCGGCCGCGCTGCAGGCGGCCGTAGTCGAGCGAGGAGGCCTCCAGGGCGCGCACCCACTCACGGCCCCACCAGGACTCCGCGAACGGCGCGCGGCTGTTGCGAGTGGGCGGCAGCGCCTCGAAGGTGCGGGCGATCTCCGCCCGGTTGCGGGGTTGACCGGTCATCACCTCATCGCCCGGTCTTCCGAAGGGCGACCAGTTCGGCGAGTTCGCTGTTGCTCAGTTCGCTGAAAGCGGCCTCGCCAGCGGTCAGCACCGAGTCTGCGAGCTCCCGCTTCTGCCTCAGCATCGCGGCGATGCGGTCCTCCACGGTGCCCTCGGCGATCATGCGGTGCACCTGGACCGGCTGGGTCTGGCCGATCCGGTAGGCGCGGTCGGTGGCCTGGTCCTCCACGGCGGGGTTCCACCAGCGGTCGTAGTGGATGACATGCCCGGCCCGGGTCAGGTTCAGGCCGGTTCCGGCGGCCTTGAGGGACAGCAGGAACACCTTGCGCTCGCCGGCCTGGAAGGCGTCGACCATCTCCTGGCGGCGTTTGACCGGGGTGGCGCCGTGCAGGAACAGGGTCTCCGTGCCGCGGTCGGCCAGATGACGCTCGATCAGCCGGCCCATGGCCACGTACTGGGTGAACACCAGGGCGGACCCCTGCTCCGCCAGGATCGAGTCCAGGAGCTCGTCCAGCAGTTCCAACTTGCCGGAGCGGCCCGGGAGTTTCGCGTTCGCAGGCTCCTTGAGGAATTGAGCCGGGTGGTTGCAGACCTGTTTGAGTCCGGTGAGCAGCTTCATCACCAGTCCGCGCCGGGCGATGCCCTGCTTCTCCTCGATCTCGGCCATGAGTTCGCGGACCAGCGACTCGTAGAGCGAGACCTGCTCCTTGGTCAGGGACACCGGCTGGTCGGTCTCGGTCTTGGGCGGCAGTTCGGGGGCGATGCCGGGGTCGGACTTGCGTCTGCGCAGCAGGAAGGGTCGGACCAGCGCGGCCAGCCGGGCGGCGGCCTGTTCGTCCCGGTCGCCCTCGACGGCCCTGGCGTAGCGGTTGCGGAAGGAGGTGAGGGTGCCGAGCAGGCCGGGGGTGGTCCAGTCGAGCAGTGACCACAGTTCGGTCAGGTTGTTCTCGACCGGGGTGCCGGTGAGCGCGATCCGGCCCTGGGAGGGGATGGTGCGCAGGGTCTGGGCGGTGAGCGCGTGCGGGTTCTTGACGTGCTGGGCCTCGTCGGCGACCAGCAGACCCCAGGGCTGCTCGGCCAGCCGGCCGGTGTCGCGGCGCATGGTCCCGTACGTGGTGAGTACGAATCCGCCGGCGGCTCCCCGGCCCAGGCCGTCCAAGTCCCGTCCTGGGCCGTGGAAACGGCGGACCGGGGCCGTGGGGGCGAAGCGTTCGATCTCACGTTCCCAGTTGCCGAGCAGTGAGGCGGGGCAGACCACCAGGGTCGGGCCTGCGGTGGCCCGGTGCTCCTGGCGGCGCAGGTGCAGTGCGATCAGGGTGATGGTCTTGCCCAGGCCCATGTCGTCGGCCAGGCAGCCGCCGAGGCCCAGCGAGACCATCCGGTCCAGCCAGTTCACCCCGCGCAGCTGGTAGTCGCGCAGGGTCGCGGTCAGGGCCTGGGGAGCCCGGGCGGATTTCCCGGTCGGCCCTGCGGCCTCGGGGTCGGAGATCAGCGAGCGCAGTCCCTCCAGGGCCCCGCTCGCGCTGACTGCCACCTGCTGCCCGTCCACGTCGATGCTGCCGGTGAGGGCGGCGCCGAGGGCGTCGATCGCGTTCAGCTTCGGGGCTCCGGCCTGCCTGGCACGTCGCAGTCGGCGGACGAGTTCGGGGTCCACGACCACCCACTGGTCGCGCAGCCGCACGATCGGGCGGTGCGTGGCGACCAGCCGTTCGAGCTCCTCCTCGGTCAGTTGCCGACCGCCCAGCGCCACCCGCCAGCGGAAGTCCATCAACGCGCCGGAGGACAGGAAGGTCTCGGCTGCGGACTGGGTTCCCCTGCGGCGTGCCGGTTCCAGGATGCCGTCCGCGGTCAGTTCGCGCACCAGCTCCTTGGGCCAGTGCACGGCGACCCCTGCGGCTGCGAGGCCGTCGGCGGCCTCGCCCAGCAGTTCCTCGGCCTCCCCGTCGGACAGGTCGAGCCCGGTCGGGGCGGCCGACTCCAGCAGCCGTCCGGCCGGGGTCCAGGCGCGGGCGGCTCGGCGCAGGGTCAGCAGGGTGTCGACCCTGGCCCGCGCGCCGAAGAGTTCGGGGGAGGCGGCCCGTCCCGACCACAGGTCGGCGGCGTCGGTGAGCACGGTGGGGTCGGCCAGGCTCCGCAGCTGGACCACGGCCCGCAGAGCGTCGTCGTGGCCCAGTTCCAGACGTAGTGACACCGCCAGGCCGGCGTCCCGGCCCGCGGCGACCTCGGCCGCCCAGACCCGCTGCTCGGGTACAGGTTGCGGTTCGCCGACCGCGAAGGCTGGCCCCTCGGAGATCTGGGCTGCTGCCGGTGGGCGGGTGAGTGAGTCGGCCATGGCGTCCAGGAAGGCGCGCAGCAGAGACGCCGCGGCGGGGAGCGCGAGCGGCGTCAGGCCGGGCACCGGGACGGCCCTGGCCTCCGGCGGCATCGCTGCGGCCAAGGCGCCCAGACGCTCATGTTCCTCAATGTCCAAGGGTCCCGCGCGCCAGGCGTCGAAGCCGTCGGGCGACACCCCGGGCAGGATCCGGCCGCGGGCCAGCAGACTCAGCCCGAACAGCGCCGCAGCACCCCAGAACGCTGTGCCCGGGGAGGCACCCGGCGCTCGGCAGCGGGTCAGCAGCGGCAGTGCCTGATCGACCGTCAGCAGTGCCGCGGTCACCGTGGTCCGGCGTACGGACGAGCCGTGAGGGCGTACCACGGTCAGCTCCGCGGACCCGCCGCCCAGGTCGGGCGGGTCGCCTCCGGGCGTCCAGAACGCCACCCGTCCGGCCCTGGGCGGATCTGCGGGGAGGAACACCGCTTCTCCGCCTGCCAGTGCGGGCAACAGTGAAAGCAGCCGGCTCCGGTCGACGGCCGGCTGCGGCTGGATACTGGCCACTGGGTCCACCTTGGTGCTCGCGCGCGTCGTGCTCTCGGGCCCAAGCCTATCGGCGGGCTCCGCGCACACAGCGGCCTGCGGCCGGCGCCTCGGGGCGGGGGTCGCAGGTCGTGGCGGCAGGGGCGGGGGTGTTACTTCCCGGTGCCGCGTCGGGCGCCGAGCATCATCATCCCGGAGACGGCGAGTCCCAGGGCGCAGGCGATCGCGCCGATCAGCACGTTGTTCCAGATCATGCCCCGGGTCGGGCTGTGGCCGACGGTGACCACCCAGGGCGAGATGATCATCCACACGCCGAGCGCCGTGCAGGTCCAGCCGAGCCGGAAGATCCGCTCACCCATCGTGGCGAGCCCCAGTCCGAACACGGCCAGGGCGATGCCGATGATCAGGTTGTTCGCCGACAGTTCGGCGTTGCTGCCGTGGAAGTGCACCACCCACGGCGATATGGCGGCGTACAACCCCGTCAGCAGCATCAGTCCGTCGACGGCGACGGCCCTGGTGCCCTCCAACACCTGCGCGTACCGCTCCCGCATCTCCGCGGCGTCCGGATGGCCGGTGATGTCGGGGGCGCGATGCCCAAGGTCAGACATGCGACTCACTTCCTCCCAAAAAACTTGAAGAGGAAATAATTATTGCTCTCTTTATATGGTTTTAACCCTGTCTGTCCTGATCTGTGCAGCGGAGATGCCGCGATCAGCTGATCGGATGCCAGTGCGGGTCCAGCGGTTCGTCCGCCAGGGGGCGGCGGGTGAAGCGCAGGCTGCGCCGGTCGCAGGCGCCGAACCGCTGCACATTGCGCCGGGCCTCGACCAGCGGCAGGCGGTTGGCACCCAGGGCGGTGGCGGGGTGGCGCAGTTGGGTCGGGTCGTCCTCCCAGAAGCACAGCGGGCAGATCTCGTAGGAGCCGCTGGGTTCGTCGTGCACCAGGTGCCCGCAGCAGGGGCAGGCGTGCCGGTCGGCGATGGCGGTGGTGTGCACGGTGTCCCAGCTGCCCGGGTGGCCGAAGTACCAGGCCGGCAGCGTCTCGACCTGGTCGCGCCATTCCGGCGGGATGCCCTCGGTGCCGACCCGGGCGGCGACGACGCCGCCGACGATCGCGCAGGTGGTGTCGACGTCCCCGCCGACCGATGCGCAGGCCCACAGCGCGGCCTGATAGTTGGTCAGGTGCCGGGCCGCGCACCACAGCGTGAACGGGACCGTGTCCACGGCGCTGACCTGCCGCCCGTTGCCCAGCCGGTGGGCGGCGAGCTCGGCGTGGGGCTGGTCCAGCAGGGCGCGGGCCTCGATGGCGGCCTCGCGGACCCGGCTGGGCGGCGTGTGCTGCAGGACGGTGTCCAGCAGCTGCGTGCCGGTGAGCGGCTCGGTCCGGGCATGGGCGGCCCGGGCGGCCGCAACGGCCACCGCGACCGCGCCGGCGCCGGCCTCGGGGTGGGTGTGGGTCACCTCTGCCGACAGCGCCGCCTGCCGGGCCGCCCGAGCCGGCTCGTCCGGGTAGCGGGCACCGAGCGGGGCCACCCGCATCGCGGCGCCGTTGCCCCAGGAGCCCTGGCCGTCGAACAGCCCGGTGGCCAGGGTGCGCCAGTCGCTGCCCTCCTGCCGGATCAGCCGCAGCGTGCGGTTCATCGCCGCGCCGTAACCCCGGTCGAAGTCATGGTGCTCGGCGAACGAGCGGGCCAGGCCGTCCTGGTCGACCGTGCGGTGCTCCAGGACGGCGCGGTGGACGGAGCAGGCCATCTCGGTGTCGTCGGTCCAGGGCCACTCGCCGGGCGGCAGCCGGTGCTCGCGCAGGGCCGGCAGGTTCTCGGGGACGAAGAACTGGGCGCCGAAGGCGTCACCGACGGCCAGGCCGTTCAGGGCGTCGCGGGAGGTGGCGACGGAGTCGGCCGGAAGGGCCTCGGGGAGAGCCGGAAGGGGAGGCGGAAGGGAAGGAGGAGGTGGGGTCATTGGCTGACATCCTGCCAACTCCGAGCCGGACCTCGCCACACGGTTGATCGGGTCCGGCGACCAGGGATCGGCGATCAGGGATCAGCGGTCAGCGGTCGGGCAGTCCGGGAGCCTTGAACAAGGACGGGAGCACGGCCGGCAGGTCGAGCGCGACGCCGGACTGCAGGATCGCGGCCGTCCGGACCGCGTCGATGGCGATGGCCGCCGAGTTCGGACTGTCCTCGACTTCCAGCCGGACCTCCATCGAGAATGGCATCCCCAGGTAACCGTTCCCTTCGATCCTGATGTAGCCGACCTTTCTGTCCTTGAGCTGCGCGATGTGGTCGCTGGGCCCGAGATCCATGGCTGTTTCCGGAGAGACGAGTTCGCGCAGCGCGGTTGCTTTCGTCACCCGCTTGGCTGCGGAGCGACCGGTGTCCCGGAGGTTGAGGAAATCGGTGTTGCCGCCAATGTTCAGCTGGTAGGTGGAGTTCACCGTGACGCCCTGCGTTTTCAAGGCGCTGAGCAGCGCCTGGTGCACGGTGGTCGACCCGATATGGCTCTTCATGTCGTCGCCCAGCAGCGTGGTCCCCCGGTTCTGGAATCGCTCCCGCCATTTCGGCGACCGTCCCAGCAGTGCGGGTGTGCAATTGACCAGCGAACAGCCCGCCGCGAGTGCGGCCTCGGCGTACAGTTCGGCTGCCTCCTGGGCGCCGGTGGGCAGGAAGACCACGAGCACGTCGACGGCGGAGTTCCTGAGTTCGGCCGCGACGTCCGCCGCCGTCGCCCGATGGGCGAGGTCGTGGACCTGGACGACGCCGGAGAGCGGGCCCCGGACGCCGTCCGCGAGCGGGCCGGCGGTGACCACGGGCAGCTGGTCGGGGATGTCGACATAGTGCGTGGTGCAGTTCGGTTCGACGAAGACCGCCTTTTCCAGTGGTATTCCTACCTTTCTGGCATCGACATCGAACGCGGCGGTTATCCGGAGGTCGCGCACCGGTACGGAATCGAGGCCGGGAACGAGGTCGGTGTGCACGATCGTGCCGCTGCTGACCCCGTACAGTGCCTGGACCAGGGCGGAACTGCAGTTTCCGATACCCGCCACAGCTATGTTGGGCATATGCCTGTGCCTTCCGTGCGGTAATCCTGATACTTCATCAGTAGATCGGAGTCCCGGTGCCGGCACAAGGCTTGGTTCGAACTGTCATTTATGTTCTGTTGTTCTGCCTTGTCCGGCTATGTTCGGCCGGGGTCGATGCATCGGACGGCGGCTATATTGACAGCGTGTGGAGCCTGCGGTTCGCTTGCGTCGACTGAGAATGCAATTCCAGGGAAGGCGAAATCCGTGCCGCAGATTCGCTTATCGGTCGCCGTGATGGCACATCCGAGCCGCGGGCCGGCTGCCCGTCGGCTCCAGGCAGATCTCGCCGCACTGGCACCCGAGGTGGTGTTCGACCCGGAGCCGGACGGACCGCCGAGCGCGCTGCGCACGGCCCGCCGGGCCTGGAGTGCGGTCGCCCCGGGCGCCACCCACCACCTCGTGCTGCAGGACGACGTGGTCCCCTGCACCGGATTCGCCGCCCGGATCGCGCAGGCGGCGCAGGCGAGGCCCGACGACGGGCTGGCGTTCTTCACCGAGTGGGGGTCCCGCACCGCGCACATGGTCCGGATCGCGGCGCTCACCGGTGCCTCCTGGGCACGCGCCGTGGACGAGTACGTCCCCGCGCCCGCGCTGATGCTGCCCGCCTCCGTCGCCCGCGGCTTCGACGAGTACGCCCGGCTGAAGGCGGACCGGACCACCCCCGACGACGTGGCCCTCGACGACTACCTGCGCGAACTCGGCGTCGGCTGCTACGTCTCGGTGCCGAACCTGGCCGACCACCTCGAAGCGCCCAGCCTGACCGGCAACGACCACATGGGAGCGCGCCGCTGCGTCTGCCTGCCGGCCGACGGCGACCCGCCCGCCGACTGGACCGGACCCGCGGTCGAGGCGCTGCCGATGGTGCCGCAGTTCTCCTGGTGGGAGGGGCTCTCCTGCATCCGGGTGCGCGACGGCGACCGGTACCGCAAGGAGTGGACCGCGCCGATCCTGGCCGAACGCGGGCTCACCGCGGCCGAACTGCGGGCGACCTGCGCGGCTGCCGTGCCGGCTGCGGTGCGCGAGATCGTCAGCGAGCTGCTGATCACGCAGTGGTGGCTCACCGCGTGTGCGCTGGGCATGGTCGCGGCCGACCTCGGGCTGTCCGCCGACCGCATCCCGGCCGCGGCCCGCCGGCCGGTCGCGGCCCGGGCCCTGGCGACGATGTTCCCCGGCGGGGTGCGGCGGTTCCTGCCGGTCGGCCAGTTCGAGCGGGCCGGTGAGCTGATGGTGGAGCCGCTGATCACGGCGCTGTGCCTGGGAGCGCGCTACGGCGGGAACCGGTCGTGACCGTCCGGTCCGGCGGTGCGGGAAGGTCCCGGCATGCCGGCGATTGAGGTGCGCGGGGTGAGCAAGCGCTTCCGCTCGCGCGGGCCGCTGTTCCGCAGGCGCACGGAGGGGCCACGGGAGACGGTGGCCCTGGACCGGGTGGACCTGGAGATCGGGACCGGCGAGTTCGTCGGGCTGCTCGGCCAGAACGGCGCCGGGAAGTCGACGCTGATCCGGGTGATGACGGGGTTGATGGTGCCGGACGCGGGGGAGGTGCGGGTGCTGGGCCTCGACCCGAACCGGGACCAGGTGCGGAACGCCCGCAACATCGGGGTGACCTTCGGCCAGCGCACCCAGCTGTGGTGGGACCTGCGGGCCCGCGACTCGTTCGAGATCCTGCGCGACATGTACGGCCTGCCGGCGGCGACCTACACCCGGCGGATGCGCGAACTCGACGACTTCCTGGGCCTGTCCGCCTTCTGGGACACCCAGGCGCGCCACCTCTCGCTGGGCCAGCGGGTGCGCTGCGACCTGGCCGCGGCGGTGCTGCACCGGCCGGTGCTGCTGTTCCTGGACGAGCCGACGATCGGCCTGGACATCCTGGTGAAGGACCAGGTCCGGGCGATGCTCGCGGACCTCGCCGGCACCGGTGACCACGCGATCGTGCTGACCACCCACGACGTGGCCGACGTCGAGGCCCTCTGTCCCCGGATCGTCCTGATCGACCGCGGCCGGACCCTCTTCGACGGCACCCTCGCCGACCTGACCGGGATCGGCGGTGGCCGGCGCACCGTGGTGGTCGAACTGGCCGGCGGCCGTGCCGCCCCGGAGGTCCGGATGCCGGGCGTCCGACTGCTGGAACTGGACGGTGCCCGGGCCACCTACGCGCTGGAGCCGGGAGTGAGCCAGGCGCGATTCGCGGCCCGAGTGCTCGCCGCCGACGAGGTCAGGGCGATCGACTTCGAGGGCGTCCGGCTGGAGGACGTACTGCGCTCGATCTACGCGGGCGACCACCGCGCGCTGAACGCGCAGCGACCGGCCGCGAGTCCGGCCGCGAGTCCCGCCGCGCGTCCGTCCGCACCCACCCCGCCGTGACCGCCCGCGCCTACCGGGTGGCCCGGATCGCGCCGCTGGCCGAACGCATGCGCGGCGCGCGGATGGCGACCACCGGTTTCGTCGTGGCCACCCAGGTCCTGCTCTACTCCCAGCTGTGGCGGGCGCTGTACGCGCACACCGCCACCGTGGCCGGACTCGACGTCCGGCAGGCGGTCACGTACTCCACGCTGGCCACCCTCGCCACCACCGCCCGCGCGATGCGCGGTGCCACCGGAGAGTCCGTCAAGACCCGGATCCTGGACGGCTCGATCGCCTACTGGTTCCTCCGCCCGGTGAGCGCACGCCGGTACCGCGCCTGGTACGGCGTGGGCGAGGCGCTGTACTCGTCGGCCTGGGTGCTCGGCGGGCTCGCGCTCGGGCTGGGCCTGGGGCTGGTCCAGCCGCCCGCCTCGGTGGCGGTGGCCGCGGTGTCGGCGGTCAGCTTCACGCTCGGGCTGGTGGTGCTCTACTACCTGACCGTTCTGATCGACGTGATCGCCTTCTGGACCGTCTCCACCGACGGGGTCACCCGGTTCTACGAGTTCGTGCAGGCACTGCTCTCCGGAGCGTTGGTGCCGCTGTGGTTCCTGCCCGGCTGGCTGGCCGGGCTGACCATGCGGTTGCCGTTCGCGGCCGGGGTGTCGACGCCGATCTCGCTGTACGCCGGACGGATCCCGCCGGCTGACGCGGTGTCGGCACTGGCCTGGCAGGCCGGCTGGTGCGCGGTGCTCGCGGTGGTCGCGGCGGTCGGCTGGCACCGTGCCGGACGCCGTCTGGTGGTGCTGGGCGGATGAGGGAGACCGCTGCACGGCTGCGCCGCGCCGCCCGGATCGCCCGGGTGACCGGTCGGGCCGGACTGCGCGAACGCCTCGCCAACAAGGGGGACTTCGTGCTGGCGATCGTCAACGGGGTCACCTACCAGATCACCGTGCTGCTGTTCGCGACGGTGGTGTTCACCCGGTTCCCGCCGCTGGCGGGCTGGACGGTCGCGCAGGTGCTGCTGGTGAGCAGCGTGCGGCTGCTCGCGCACTCCGTGTTCGTGCTCGGGTTCACCAATGTCAGGGAGATCCCGTACCTGATCCGGCAGGGGCGGTTCGACAGCTTCCTGGTACGGCCGGCGCCGGTGTTCCTCCAGGTGTGCACCAGCAGGTTCCCGCTGAACGCGGTGGGGGACCTGACGGTGGCGGCGACCTCGCTCGGGGTCTGCCTGTCCATGCTGCGGCTGCACTGGACCCTCGCCCGGATCGGATCCCTGGTCCTGGCGGTGGCCGGCGGAGCGGCCCTGGAGCTGGCGCTCGCGCTCTGCGTGGCGGGCCTGGTGCTGCGCCGGGCCGGCACCGAGGCGCTGTTCTCCTGGCTGGACACGGTGATCGGGGCCTTCGGCAACTACCCGCTGAACGTGTTCCCCGCGGTGCTGCGGGCGGCGTTCACCTTCGGGCTGCCGGTGGCCTTCGTGGCCTTCTACCCGGTCGCCGCGGTGCTGGGAAAAGCTGCCTCGGTCCCCTACGGACCGGCCCTGACCCTGGCGGCGCCACTGGTCGCGACCGCCTGGCTGGCCCTCGGCGGCTGGGCCTGGCGCACAGGCCTGCGGATGTACACGCGCCGGGGGTGGTAGTCACGGGTGCGCTAGGGTCCTCGGACCGGTCGTGGAGGCGGTCTTCGCGGCTGGACCGGGAGGGGTGATGGTGTGTCGGTGACGTCCTTCGACGCGTTCGAGAGGCTGATCTGGGCGGGCCGGGCGGAGGCGTTCGCCGGGAGTTTCGCCCAGCTGTGCGCCCATCCGGTGCCGCGCCTGCTGGACGCTGCCGGGGTTCGGGAAGGCGTCCGGGTGCTGGATGTCGGGACCGGCACCGGCACGGTCGCCGCGGCGGCCTGCGACCGCGGGGCGACGGTGACGGCGGTCGACGCGGAGCCCAGCATGGTGGAGCTGGCGGCCAAGGCGGCCCCTGCCGCAGAGGTCCGGCTCGCGGTGCTGCCGGTGCTGCCCTTCGAGGACGGCACGTTCGACGCGGTGGTCGGGAACTTCGTGCTCAACCATGTGGGCCACCCCGGGGAGACCCTGGCCGAGCTGCGGCGGGTGGTCCGGCCGGGCGGGCGGCTGGCGCTGACGATCTGGACGAACCCCGGGGCACCCGGTCAGACGCTGCTGGGTCGGGCGGTGGAGGCGGCCGGTGTGCAGCGGCCTGCCCACCTGCCCGTGCTCGCTGCCGAGGACGACTTCCCGCGCAGCCCGCAGGGGCTGGTCGACCTGGTCCACTCCGCCGGGTTCGCGGAGGCGGAGGGCGAGACCCTGCGCTGGGACCACCGGGCCGAACCCGAGGTGTGGTGGAGCGGCCCGGCGTCCGGTGTCGCCTTCCTCGGCCAGATCGTGACGAGCCAGCCCGAGGAGGTCCGCGCGGAGATCAAGCGTCAGTTCGACGTGCTCTGCACGGAGTTCGCCGGACCCGACGGCCGCCTCGTGCTGCCCCACCAGGCGGTGCTGGTCGGCGCGCGCCGGTGAGTCGCAGCGCGGTTCCGGCGCCGTAGAAGGGCGATGTCCGGGCCGGCCCGTGGGGGCCGGTCCGGACATCGGGGGTCAGGCTTTGGTGGTGCTCTGCTGACGCTGGGTCAGCCGGGGGTCAGGACAGGTCGAAGCGGTCCAGGTCCATGACCTTGGCCCAGGCGGCGACGAAGTCGTTGACGAACTTCGCCTTGGCGTCGTCGCTCGCGTAGACCTCGGCGAGGGCGCGCAGCTCGGAGTTGGAGCCGAAGACCAGGTCGGCGCGGCTGCCGGTCCACTTGACCTCGCCGGTGGCGGAGTCGCGGGCCTCGAAGGTGGTGGCGTCCTCGGAGGTGGACTTCCAGGTCGTGCCCAGGTCGAGCAGGTTGACGAAGAAGTCGTTGGTCAGCGACCCGGGGGTGCTGGTGAGGACGCCGAGCGAGGAGCCCTGGTGGTTGGCGCCGAGCACGCGCAGGCCGCCGACCAGGACGGTCAGCTCCGGGGCGCTCAGGGTCAGCAGGTTGGCCCGGTCGATCAGCAGGTACTCGGCCGGCAGCCGGTTGCCCTTGCCGAGGTAGTTGCGGAACCCGTCGGCGGTCGGCTCCAGGGCGGCGAACGACTCCACGTCGGTCTGGTCCTGGGAGGCGTCGGCGCGGCCCGCGTTGAACGGGACCTGGACGTCGAAGCCGGCGGTCTTGGCGGCCTGCTCGACGGCGGCGCCGCCGGCCAGCACGATCAGATCGGCCAGCGAGATCTGCTTGCCACCGGTCGCGGCGGCGTTGAAGGACTGCTGGATCCCCTCCAGCGTGCGCAGCACGGTCGCCAGCTGGTCCGGGCCGTTGACCTCCCAGCTGCGCTGCGGCTCCAGGCGGATGCGCGCGCCGTTGGCGCCGCCGCGCTTGTCGCTGCCGCGGAAGGAGGAGGCCGAGGCCCAGGCGGTGGAGACCAGGTCCGACACCGACAGGCCGGAGGCAAGGATCTGGCCCTTGAGGGCGGCGATGTCCTCGGCGCCGACGAGCTCGTGGGTCACCGCGGGCAGCGGGTCCTGCCACAGCAGCACCTCGGACGGGACCTCGGGGCCGAGGTAGCGCACGATCGGGCCCATGTCGCGGTGGGTCAGCTTGTACCAGGCGCGGGCGAAGGCGTCCGCGAAGGCGGCCGGGTCGGCCAGGAAGCGGCGCGAGATCTGCTCGTAGGCCGGGTCGACGCGCAGCGACAGGTCGGTGGTCAGCATCGTCGGGGCGTGGGTCTTGGCCGCGTCGAAGGCGTCCGGGACGGTGCCCGCGCCGGCGTTGTCCTTCGGCCGCCACTGGTTGGCGCCCGCGGGGCTCTTGAAGAGCTCCCACTCGTAGCCGAACAGGATCTCGAAGAAGCTGTTGTCCCAGGTGACCGGGGTGTTGGTCCAGATGCCCTCGAGGCCGCTGGTGATCGCGTCGGCGCCGACGCCGGTGCCGTAGCTGCTCTTCCAGCCCAGGCCCTGCTGCTCCAGCGGGGCGGCCTCGGGGTCGGGGCCGACGCTGTCCGCCGGGCCGGCGCCGTGGGTCTTGCCGAAGGTGTGGCCGCCCGCGATCAGGGCGACGGTCTCCTCGTCGTTCATCGCCATCCGGCGGAAGGTCTCACGGATGTCGCGGGCCGCGGCCAGCGGGTCCGGGTTGCCGTTGGGGCCCTCGGGGTTGACGTAGATCAGGCCCATCTGGACCGCGCCCAGCGGGTTCTCCAGCTCGCGGTCGCCGGTGTAGCGCTCGTCGTCGAGCCAGGTGGTCTCCGGGCCCCAGTAGACGTCCTCGTCCGGCTCCCAGACGTCGGGACGGCCGCCGGCGAAGCCGAAGGTCTGGAAGCCCATGGACTCCAGGGCGACGTTGCCGGTGAGGATCATCAGGTCGGCCCAGGAGATGTTCTGGCCGTACTTCTTCTTGACCGGCCACAGCAGGCGGCGGGCCTTGTCCAGGCTGGCGTTGTCCGGCCAGCTGTTGAGCGGGGCGAAGCGCTGCTGCCCGGCGCCGGCGCCGCCGCGGCCGTCGCTGATGCGGTAGGTGCCCGCGCTGTGCCAGGCCATCCGGATCATGAACGGGCCGTAGTTGCCGAAGTCGGCCGGCCACCAGTCCTGGGAGTCCGTCAGCACCGCCGCGATGTCCTGCTTCACGGCGGCGAGGTCGAGGGAGTTGAAGGCCTCGGCGTAGTCGAAGTCCTCACCGAGCGGGTTGGCCACGGCGGGGTTCTTGGCGAGGATCTTCAGGTTGAGCCGGTCCGGCCACCACTGACGGTTCCCGCCGCCCTGCGTCGGGTGCGCGGCGCGGCCGTGGGCGACCGGGCAGCCGCCCGCCCCGCCCTCCGTCTTCGCGTCTACGACGATTGCATCATGGTTGTCGGACATGGGATTCCTTCCGGACTGGACGGTTCACGAGTCTGCGGATCACAGCGCTCAGCAGCTGCAGGTGGGGCGTACCGGAGGCCTCTTGTCCCTTGGCCAGCGCCGGATCCGATCCTACGATGGACAGAGTCTAAGTCAAGAAGCCCGCCAATCCCACATCCGATCGGAACCCGGACATCCCTTGGTAAACTTCTGGCATCCCGTCGAACCCGAATAGGTGAAACCGATATGAGCGACCTGCTGGAGCGACTGCGAGGGCGCGGCTGGAGGATGACCTCCCAGCGGCGTGTCGTTGCCGAGGTCCTCGACGGCGACCACGTTCATCTGACGGCCGACGAGGTGCACGCCAGGGCCGTGCAGCGGCTGCCCGAGATCTCCCGGGCGACCGTCTACAACACCCTGCGCGAGCTGGTCACCCTCGACGAGGTCATAGAGGTCTCCACCGACGGCCGCGCCAAGCGCTACGACCCCAACGCCCACCACCCGCACCAGCACCTGGTCTGCTCCCGTTGCGGCACCATCCGCGATGTCCATCCGACCGGCGACCCGTTGGCCGCGCTCCCGGAGGAGGAACGGTTCGGCTTCACCATGTCCGAGGTCGAGGTCACCTACCGCGGGCTCTGCCCGTCCTGCGCGTAGGCCGTCCCGCCGTCGAGTCGAACTGTCCCGGATCGGGCGCCCCCGGGACAGCCGACACGCCGCAGCGTCCCCTCGGGGAGTGTCGGGCGGGCGTGGGTGAAGAGGCCACGCGACGGGCTGTGACGGGCATATGATCATCTGTCGTCGTAACCCGATGATCGATGGAGGGCCCACGTGTCGGTGCACCAGGAGCAGTCCACGACCCCGCCTGGCCCGGTCACCCGCGATCTGCTGGAGACCCTGGACGAGGTCCGCGACCGGACCCTCGCCCGGCTGGAGGGCCTCACCGACGCCGAGTACCTCTGGGAGCCGGTGGCCTCCTGCATGACGCTCAGGCCGGCCGCGGACGGTCGCTTCCGCGCCGATCCGAGGCCCGGGGCCGAAGACGGAGACGGGGACGAGGCCGGTCCTGCGCCGTTCACCACGATCGGCTGGCGGGTCTGGCACATCGGGGCGGACTGCCTGCGCAGCTACGGCCGCTTCTTCGGTGACGAACCGCTGGGTGACGACCGGCACCTGTGGCCCGGAACGGCAGCCGACGGCGTCGCGTTGATGGGCCGCGACTGGGCCCGGTTCCGCGGCCAGGTGGAAGCGCTGGGGGACGAGGGGCTGCTGCAGCCGATGGGTCCGCGCGCCGGCGCCTACAGCCACGAGAGCTACCTGCTGCTCGCGCTGCACGCCCTGGACGAGGTCGCGCACCACGGTGCCGAGTTGGGCGTTCTCCGCGACCTCTACCTGCACGGTTTCCAGGCCCGGCCGACCGCGCCGGCCTGACCCGCCCGCCGACACGGGGACGGGCGGCTGCCGGCCGTGCGCCGGCAACCGCCCGGTCGAGGCGTCAGTTCCCGCGGTCGCCGCGGAAGGCGCGCAGCATCGGCAGGGCGCGGTTGTCGAAGTCGAACGCCGCCTGGTTCTCCCAGGCGTTGCCCGAGGTGGGGTCGGTCTCGTCCCAGCCGTTGCCGGGGACCGCGGTCCAGGTGCCCTCCCAGTAGAAGTAGCCCAGGCCGCGGCCGCCGGGGACGGCGGCGACGGTGTCGGCCAGGGTGCGTACCCAGGCCTCCTGGCCGGACGGGGTCGCCGGGAAGCCCTCGACCAACTCGTCGGCGGAGTCGATCATGTTGGCGAGTGCGTCCTTGCTGTCCAGGCGGAACGGATAGCCGGTCTCGGCGACCAGGACGTCCTTGTCGTAACGGGCGGAGACGTCGGCCAGGTTGGCCGCCAGCCCGGTCAACGGGCCGTGCCAGTACGGGTAGTAGGAGGCGCCGATGACGTCGAAGGGCACCTCGTAGGACACCGCGTTGTCGAACCACCAGCGGTACAGGCCGTTGTCGCCGCCGTTGGCCAGGTGCAGCACGATCCGGGTGCGCGGCGAGACGGCGCGGGCCGCGGCGATGCCGGACTTCAACAGGGCCGCCAGCTGCTCCCAGTGGTTCCAGTCGCCGTCCGGCCAGAGCATCCCGCCGTTGAGCTCGTTGCCGATCTGGGCCAGGGCGGCCGGGGTGCCCTGTGCGGCGAGTGAACCCAGGACGTCGGCGGTGTGGTCGTGGACCGCCTGCTTCAGGCCGTCGAGGTCGTAGCCGGCCCAGGCCGCGGGCTTGAACTGCTTGCTGGGGTCGGCCCAGGTGTCGGAGTAGTGGAAGTCGACCATCAGCCGCACGCCGGCCGCGTGCAGGCGCCGGGCGATCGGCAGGATGCGGCGCTTGGTGTTGTAGCCGTCCGCCGGGTTGACCCAGACCTTCAACCGGGCGTGGGTCAGGCCGGCCCCGGCCAGGACGCGTATCGCGTCGCCCCTCCGGCCGTCGGGGTAGCGGTAGACGCCGCCCAGCGCCTCGCTCTTGGCGAGCGAGGAGATGTCCATTCCGCGAATGCGCAACCCGCTGCCGTCCGCCGCCCCTGTTCCGGCGGCTGCGGCGCGGGTGGCCGCGAGCGCGGCGTCGGGGAACGCCAGCGGGAGCGTGGTCGCGGCGGCGGCTGCCGCCACCGCCTTGATCATGGTGCGTCGTTGCACGACGGTCCTTTCATCGCCAGAGGATCGCGTAAGTCTGCGTGTTTCCTTGATTGTTTTTCAAACAAGGTGCAACAGATCCAAACGGAAGCTTGGGGCTGGCAATGGCCGGGGTCAAGAGCGGAGCGTGACCATTTTCGGCACAGTCGTGCACAGTCCGTGCACGCCGCCGTGCACAGCCGCCGCCCCGGCGGCCCCGGCGGCCGGCGCCCGACGGCAACCGCCCGGCCCGACGTCGATGCGTCGGACCGGGCGGCGGTGTGCTGCGTTGCTGACGGGGGATCAGCTGCTGTGGGAGACGGTCAGGCCGTAGAAGGCGACCCGGGCTCCGTTGGTGGTGCTGTTGGAGGACGACTGGTTGTAGGAGCCGGCCTTGAAGTACTGCTTGTAGACGTCGAAGGAGGACGGGATGGCGTAGTGCGTGGTGGTGCCGTTGACCGTCAGATTGATCGTGTTGCCGCCGGAGACGCCGAGCACGTAGCTCCAGGTCTTGCCGATCGACACATTGCCGACAGTGTGCGTGGTCTGGCCGCCGGAGGGGGAGTTCTCGGTGCCGACCACGATGTCGCCGTTGGAGTGGTAGTAGAGCTCTACCAGCGGCTTGGTGGACGAGCCGCCGCTGCCCAGGTGGATCTGCCCGACGCAGACGTTCGACGTCACGGAGACCACGCGCAGGGTGGCGCTCAGCTTGTGGGTGCCGCTGAGCGCCCAGTCCGCGGCGGTGCCGTTGGAGTTCATCTCGCGCAGCTCGGAGCGGGCGTAGTTGGAGTTGGGGGTGGTGACACCCTTCTCCGGGGCCCAGAAGGTCATCGCGCCGTCGCGGGTGTCGGTGTAGAAGTAGGAGTCCTGGTAGCCGTTGGCCCCCTGCAGCTCCGAGGACGGGATGGTGGTCGGCGAGCCGGGGGAGCCGACCGGCTCCTGCAACTCCCACACCGACAGGTTGAAGTTGCCGCCGGGCGCGACCGTGGGGGAGGCGGCGTTGGCGCTGGTGCCCAGCAGGGTGATGGTGCCGGCTATGCCCATGGCGGTCGCCGTGGCGAGGATCTTGGAGCGGGTTTTCACGTGGGGGTTCCTTCCGCTGCCTGGACCTTGTTCATATACATGAACTAGGTCTAGTCCAATGGTGCGTCAGTTCTGGATAGTACGGACGCACCGCCCCGCCAACAATCCTTTCCGTAGACGGAATTGATATATGCAGGTCAAAAGGTTCACATGGGGAAGGGAAGGTGGTTGCCAGAGGTGTCGTGGCTCTGCGCGGCTGTTCCGTCGTGTGCACCCTGACGGAAGCTAGCGGTTCACAAACGTGAACCGCTGCTGGGATCCTGAAGCAGTTCGGTGCGCTCCTGCTGCCACCGCTCCAGCAGTTGTGGCAGCTCGCGCCGCAGGAACGCGAAGAAGGCCATCGACTCCTTGAGTCGTTCCCCGGCCGGACTGTCCGTGCCGAGCAGGGCGACCCCTTCGCCCATGCTCGACTCCCAGCGCAGGAGCACCTGGTCGCGGCGGAGCATGGTCTCGTGCCATCCGTCGGCCAGCACCCGGTAGCGGTCCCGGCGCGAACCGGGGTCGCGCTCGCGGGTGGCCAGGCCGACCTGGGTCAGATAGCGGACCGCCCCGGAGACCGCGGCCGGGCTGATCTCCAGCAGTTCGGCGAGTTCCAGTGAGGTCAGCCGGCCCGAGTCGCTGGACAGCAGGGCCGCGAACACCCGTGAGGGCATCCGCGGGATGCCGCTGTCGCTGAGCACGCCCGCGAACCGCTCGATGAATCCGCGCAGCATGGTGGTGTGGTCGTCTGCCTCGTCGCTCGCCATGGCCCTACCGTATCCGGTATTAGCAGTTTCATAACATTCACAGAATTGTAAAAGTGGTGTAGCTTCGAGCCATGACAACGTCGATCTCCCCGGCGGTCTCCGTATCCGGGCTGGTCAAGACCTTCGGGCGGACCCGCGCGCTGGACGGCCTGGAGCTGGAGGTCGCCCGCGGCGAGGTGCACGGCTTCCTCGGGCCCAACGGAGCCGGCAAGTCCACGACCATCCGGGCGCTGCTCGGTCTGATCCGCGCCGACTCCGGCACCATGCGGATGCTGGACCGGGACCCCTGGCGCGACTCGGTCGCGCTGCACCGCCGACTCGCCTACGTGCCGGGCGATGTGACGCTCTGGCGCAACCTCACCGGCGGCGAGGTGATCGATCTGCTGGGACGGCTCCGCGGCGGTCTGGACGCCGGCCGGCGGGCCGCGCTGCTGGACCGCTTCGAGCTCGACCCCACCAAGAAGGGCAACGCCTACTCCAAGGGCAACCGTCAGAAGGTGGCCCTGGTGGCCGCGTTCGCCTCGGACGCCGAGCTGCTGATCCTGGACGAGCCCACCTCCGGTCTCGACCCGCTGATGGAGGAGGTCTTCCGGGGCTGCGTGGCCGAGGAGCGGGACCGGGGCCGAACGGTGCTGCTGTCCAGTCACATCCTGTCCGAGGTAGAGGCGTTGTGCGACCGGGTGAGCATCATCCGGGCCGGGCGCACGGTGGAGAGCGGTTCGCTCGCCGAGCTGCGCCACCTAACCCGGACCTCCGTGGAGGCCGAACTGGCCACCGCCCCGGAGGGATTGGACCGACTGCCCGGTCTGCACGGGCTGGACCTCGGGCCCAGCGACGGCGGCACCGGCGAGGGCGGCACCGGCGACAGCACTGCCGTCCGGCTGCGCTGCCAGGTGGACACCGACCGGCTGGACGGCCTGATCCGCGTCCTGTCCGCCGCCGGGATCCGCACGCTGACGAGCCGTCCGCCCACGCTGGAGGAGCTGTTCCTGCGCCACTACGAGCAGGTGCGGTCATGACCGCAGGTCTCGGCGAGCTGCTGCGGCTGGCCCTGCGCCGGGACCGGATCATGCTGCCGGTCTGGATCTACGCGTTGATCGGCTCGGCGGCCAGCACCCTGGTCTCGATCCGCCGCCTCTACCCGGACGACGCCTCCCGGGACCGGCTCGCGCAGAGCATCAACGGCAACCCGTCGCTGCGCGCCCTCTACGGGCCGGTGTACGACGCCCACAGCGTGGGTGCGCTGACGGCCTGGCGGATCCTGCCCTACGGGGGCCTGATGATCGGCCTGCTGTGCGTGCTGCTGGTCACCCGTCACACCCGGGCCGAGGAGGAGTCGGGACGGATGGAGCTGGTCGGCGCGGGGGCGGTCGGCCGGGCGGCGCCGCTGGCCGCCGCCCTGGGCACGGCGCTGGCCGCCTGCGTCACCGTGGCGCTGGTCGTGCCACTGCTGATGATCGCCTTCGGCGAGGCAGCCGCCGGCTCCTTCGCCTTCGGGCTCGCCTACGCCGGCACCGGCCTGGTCTTCGCCGGCGCCGCCGCACTGGCGGCCCAGGTCACCGCCACCGCGCGGGCGGCCAACGGCATCGGCGGGGCGCTGCTCGGTCTGGCCTTCCTGCTCCGTGCCTGCGGTGACGCCGCCGGGAGCAGCGGCCCCGAATGGCTGGTGTGGCTCTCCCCGCTGGGCTGGGCCGAGCGGGTCCGGCCCTACGCCGACACCGCCTGGTGGCTGCCCGCGCTGATGCTGGCGGCGTTCCTGGTCCAGGTCGCCGGCGCGTACCTGCTGGCGTCGCGGCGCGACCTGGGCAGCGGGCTGCTCCCGCAGCGCCCCGGTCCGCCGGTCGGCGCGCCCGCGCTGCGCAGCGCCTACGCCCTCGGTCTGCGGCTGCAGCGCGGCAGCCTGTACGGCTGGACGGCGGCGTTCCTCGCCGCCGGGCTGGTCTTCGGCGGCATCAGCCAGGGCATCCGGCAACTCCTGGAGGGCAGCGGCTCGGTGCAGCGGGTGCTGGAGCGGATGGGCGGCACCCAGGGGGCGGTCGACTCCTATCTGTCCACCATGACCAGCACCTTCGCCATGGTCGCCGCCGTCTACGCGGTGCAGACCGTGCTCCGGCTGCGTAGCGAGGAGACCGGCGGCCGGGCCGAACCGGTACTGGCCACCGGCGTGTCCCGGCTCAGCTGGGCCTGGAGCCATCTGGTCTACCCGCTGCTCGGCTCGGCCGTGCTGCTGGCGGCCGCGGGCCTCGGCCTGGGGCTGGGCACCGGCGCGGTACTGGGGGACCTGGGCGGCTGGACCTGGCGGCTGCTGGGCGCGGCGCTGGTGCAGCTGCCCGCGGTCTGGGTGTTCGCCGGGGCGGCCCTGGCGCTGTTCGGACTGCTGCCCCGATGGACCGCCGCAGCCTGGGGCGTGCTCGGTGCGCTGCTGTTCATCGCCTACCTGGGACCGCTGCTGAGCGCCGGTCAGTGGCTCCTGGACCTGACGCCGTTCACCCATGTGCCGCGGCTGCCCGGCGGCACGGTCACGCTGCAGCCGCTGCTGTGGCTGACGCTGGTGACCGTGGCGCTCGGCGGCGCGGGCCTGACCGGCCTGCGCCGCCGGGACCTGGGCTGAACTGGCGGCTGGGCTGAACCGGAGGCTGGGCAAGGGCGGCTGACGGCCGGTCAGCCAGCCCTTCCGTCAGAGCCGGTCGGCCGCGTCGCGTCCGGCGGCGCGTCCGGAGAACAGGCAGCCGCCGAGGAAGGTGCCCTCCAGCGCGTTGTAGCCGTGCACCCCGCCGCCGCCGAAGCCGGCCACCTCACCGGCCGCGTACAGGCCGTCGATGGGGGCGCCGTCCGCGCCCAGCGCCCGGGACTGCAGGTCGGTCTGGATGCCGCCGAGGGTCTTGCGGGTGAGGATGTGCAGCTTGACGCCGATCAGCGGTCCGGCGGCGGGGTCCAGGATCCGGTGCGGGGATGCGGTGCGCCCGATCCGGTCGCCGAGGTAGCGGCGGGAGTTGCGGATGCCCTGGACCTGGGAGTCCTTGCTGTAGGGGTTGGCGATCTGCAGGTCGCGGGCCTCGATCTGGGCGCGGACGGCATCGGCCTTCAGCAGCGGCTCGTCGGTGAGCGCGTTCATCTTCGCCACCAGCTCGTCGAGGGTGTCGGCGACGACGAAGTCCGCACCGTGCTGCTTGAACGCCTCGACCGGCGCGGGGGCGCCCTTGCCGAGCACCCGGGAGCGCAGGAACGCCCGGCGGTCCTTGCTGGTGATGTCGGGGTTCTGCTCGGAGCCCGACAGCGCGAACTCCTTCTCGATGATCTTCTGGCTGAGGATGAACCAGGAGTGGTCGTACTGGGCGATGGACTCGGTGGTGCGCAGGTGGCGCAGCGTGCCGAGGGTGTCGTAGCCGGGCAGGCAGGGGTCCGGCAGGCGGCGTCCGAGGGCGTCGAACCACATCGACGAGGGGCCCGGCAGGATGCGGATGCCGTGGCCGGCCCAGATCGGGTCCCAGTTCTGCACGCCCTCGGTGTAGTGCCACATCCGGTCCCGGTTGACCAGGCGGACCCCGGCCTCGGCGCTGATGTCGAGCATCCGTCCGTCGACGTGCGCGGGCACGCCGGTGACCATGCTGCCCGGCGGGGTGCCCATCCGCTCCGGCCAGTAGCGGCGGACGATGTCGTGGTTGCCGCCGATGCCGCCGGTGGTGACGATGACCGCCTGCGCGCTCAGCTCGAACTCCCCGACCGCGTCCCGGTTGGAGGCGACCCCGCGGGCCGAGTCGTCATCGGCGAGCAGGGTGCCGCGCACGCCGGTGGCCTGGCCGTCGGTGACCAGCAGTGCGTCGACCTGGTGGCGGTGGTGGAAGGTGAGCAGGCCGTTCGCGGCGGCCCGCTGCGCCGAGGCGACGAACGGCTCGACCACCCCGGTGCCGGTGCCCCAGGCGACGTGGAAGCGCGGGACGGAGTTGCCGTGCCCGTCGGCGCGCAGATCGCCGCGCTCGGCCCAGCCGACGGTCGGCAGGAAGCTGATGCCGTGTCCGGTCAGCCAGGAGCGCTTCTCCCCGGCGGCGAACTCCACGTAGGCGCGGGCCCAGCGGACGGCCCAGGAGTCCTCGTCGTCCAGCCGGTCGAAGCCGGCGCTGCCCTGCCAGTCGCTCCAGGCCAGTTCGAGCGAGTCCTTCACGCCCAGGCGGCGCTGCTCGGGGGAGTCGACCAGGAACAGCCCGCCGAAGGACCAGAACGCCTGGCCGCCGAGGTTGGCGGCGTTCTCCTGGTCCAGCAGGGCGACCCGCTTGCCCCGACTGGTCAGCTCGTGTGCGGCGACGAGTCCGGCCAGTCCGGCTCCGACGACGATGACGTCAGCGTCCATGGGGATCGATTCCTTCTGTGCAGGTGGGCGGGCTGGCAGGGGGTCAGTCTCCACACCCGGACGCCTCCACTGCAACCCCGGGCCGCTGCGCGCACAGGGCGCGGACAGGTTCTGTTAGCGTTCACATGTCTGCCTGTTCATATGTCCCACCCGGTGCGTACCACCGGGCTTCACGCTCCTGCCGCAGACTCCCATCGACCTGGAACGGCGAGTGGGACCCTCAACCGGCGGAGATGGACTTGAAGACCCAGAGCAGCGTGAACCGGCGCGGATTCATCAGAAACGCGACCGGTGCCTCGATCGGCCTGTTCGCGGCCCCGACCGCGTTGAGCTGGCTGGTGCTCCCGCAGAAGGCGGAAGCGGCGGTGACGCCGGTCAAGGCGCTCGCCTTCGTCGACACCTACACCACCAACACCAGCGCCGACCTGACCGTGACGGGCAACGCCGGGGTCCGCGCCCTGTCCGGGATGGACCGGCTCTGGAAGACCGGCACCGCCTGGAACACGGGAGCGCCGGCGGCGGACGCCGCCGACATCCTGCGCGCCAACATGCGCTACTGCGCCAGGATCACCGGGTCGCGCACCGACGCCGAGGCGCGCGAGGCCTTCATCTACGACCGGCAGGACCAGAGCTACGCCTCGATCGGCGGCCTCGGACCGCTCGCCGACCTGTACCGCACCGGCGCCAAGGCGGTCACCTCCATCACCTCCGCGCCCGACGGGACCCCGGCCACCCTGATCAACGAGGGCGTCCCGGCCGGCGCCCCGGCCGGATCCGCCACCGGCGCCGGGTCCACCACCTCGGACCTCGGCCTGGTGGTCACCCTGGTCAACACCCTGCGCGGCAACTACGCCTCGGGCAACCCCAGTAAGGCCGCCTACCAGTACCCGCGCCCCTGGCGGATGACCGAGGACAGCACGGTCGTCGACACCGGCACGGTCGACGCCTGGGGATTCCCGGTCTACAAGTCCGACGTGCTGGTGGCGCCGCAGCTGCTGCTGCAGCGCAGCACCACCCCCGCCACCGACGGCGGCTTCCCCAGCGGCCACACCAACGCCTTCCACCTGGCCTCGCTGGCCCTGGCCTACGCGGTGCCGGAGCGCTTCCAGGAACTGGTGGCGAGTGCCTCGAAGCTCGCCAACACCCGTATCACCGCGGGGATGCACTCCCCGGTCGACGTCATCGGCGGTCGCACCCTGGCCACCGCGCTGGCCGCCGCCACGCTCGCCGACCCCGCCAACGCCGCCCTCAAGGCGGCGGCCCGGGCCCAGGCGGCGGCGTACTTCCAGGCGCAGACCGGTACCACCGCCGACACCCTCTACGCCTTCGCCCACGCGGCCGGCGTGGACACCGACCCCTACGCCGACCGCGAGGCCAACGCCGCCGCGGTCACCCCCCGGCTCACCTACATCCTGCCGCGCCACGGCCGCGACACCCCGCTGACCGTGCCCAAGGGCGCGGAGGTGCTGCTGGAGACCCGGCTGCCCTACCTGGACGCCGACCAGTGCCGCGCGGTGCTGCGCAGCACCGCGCTCCCCTCGGGCTACACCCTGCCGGACGCTGACGACCAGTACACCGCCGAGCAGTGGGGACGGCTGAACCTGTTCGCCGCGGCGGACGGCTACGGAACGTTCGAGAGCGACGTGACCGTGGCCATGGACGCCGCCGACGGCGGATTCAGTGCCGCCGACGCCTGGCGCAACGACATCGACGGCTGCGGCGGCCTCACCAAGCAGGGCACCGGCACGCTCACCCTCTCCGGCGTCAACAGCTACACCGGCGGCACCACGGTGGCGGCGGGCGTGCTCACGGCCGCCTCGCACCAGGCCCTCGGCCACGGGGACGTGCGGGTCGACGGCGGCACGCTGCGGCTCCAGCCGAACCGCGGCGGGGTCGTCGTGCGCGGCAGCGTGGCCCTGGCGGCCGGCGCGACCCTGGCGGTGACGCTCCGTCGGGGCGGCTCGGCGGCCCTGGAGGTCTCCGGCCGGGTGGCACTGGGACGCGGCGCGGTGCTCAGCATCCACCTGGACGGCGTGGACACCGGGTCCCTCCGCGGCGGTGACCTCACCCTGCCGGTGATCGACACCCGCTCGCTGCAGGGCCAGTTCGCCTCGATCACCGTGGACGCCGCCGGCTACCGGGCCGTCCCGGTCTACACCCACCAGGGCCTCTCGGTCCGGATCACCCGTCACTGACCTCATCGGGGAGTACTGGTGACGTCTCGTCAGTACTTTCCATTGCTCGCGCAGCGGATGCACCACACCATGGCACGGCCGTGATGCATCCGCTGCGCTGTGTTGTGCCGAACCATGTGCCAACAGCGGTGCCAACCGCTGTGCCGAACCTCTCAGCACCCACCCTCGCATCAGGAGTTGACATGCTCACAAAGTCCATCCGCCGACGGTTCCGTCCCGCCGCCGTCACGGTCGCCGCGGCGGCCCTGGCCCTGGCTGCGCCGTCGTCGGCGGTCCACGCCGACGACCTCGGCTCGCAGACCCTGGCCGGAGCGACCTCGGTCGGGCTGCACAACACCTACAACGACAAGACCCCGTACACCTACCTGGCCAACGCGCTGGACTCCGGGGCGTCGCTGATCGAGCTGGACGCCTGGGCCAACCCGATCACCCACAAGTGGAACGTCAGCCACGACAACCCGCTGGGCAGCAACAACAACTGCGTCCAGGCCAGCACCGCGGCGGACCTCTACACCGGGGACCGCAACCAGAACCTCGACAGCTGCCTGGACGACATCAGGATCTGGATGCAGGCCCACCCCACGCACGGCCCGATCATGGTCAAGCTGGAGCTGAAGGAGGGCTTCAACTCCTCGGCCGGACTGGATGCGACGGAGCTGGACAGCTACGTCAAGGCCCACCTCGGCAGCCTCGTCTACACCCCGGCCGACCTGCTCACCAAGGCCGACGGCAGTCTCTACCCCGACCTCGACACGGCAGCCAGGGCCGACAACTGGGCCACCCGCGCCGCACTGGCCGGCAAGATCATCGTTGAGGCCATCCCCGGCACCGTCGAGCAGAGCCTCAACTCGTCCTCCACCTGGACCGATGTGGTCGAGGCCGCCCATCTGAAGAGCCTCTACGCGGCCGGGAACATCGCCAGCGCGGAGATCTTCCCCAGCGTGCTCAACGCCCAGACCGGCGACCCCCGCACCCGCTACAGCGACACCACACTGCGCCCCTGGTTCGTGGTCTTCGACGGCGACGCCGGCACCTGGGTGAGCGACGGCAACACCGAGTGGTACAACACCAACCACTACCTCGCCGTGGTGACCGACGCCTACGACGTCACCCCGGCGCTGAGCTCCTCCGCCCCCACCCTGGCCGACGCCCAGGCCCGGGTGGCACTGCTCGCCGCCGACGGCGCGTCCTTCGTCTCCACCGACTGGTTCAACGCCCCCGGCGACGGTGTGCTGGGGGAGGTGCTGGCCCGTGGCTGACGCCGTCGCGTCCCGCCCGCGCCGGAGGCCGGGGCGGCTGCTCACGGTCGGGGCGGCGTTGCTGGCCCTGCTCGGCTTCGGCCCGGTCGAGGCCACGGCGCATGCCGCCTCGGCTGCCTTGGCTGCCTCGGTCACCTCGGTGAGCGATCCCGCCGCCCTGGTCGACCCCTATGTCGGGACCGCGTCCAACAGCGACTACAGCTCCGGGAACACCTTCCCCGGCGCCGACGTGCCGCACGGCATGGTGCAGTGGAGCCCTGACACCTCGTCACGCCCCAAGGGCGGCGGCTACAACTACGCAGACTCCAGCATCACCGGCTTCAGCCTCACCCATGTCTCCGGGGTGGGCTGCGACGCCGCCGGGGACGTGCCGTTCCTGCCGACGACCGGCGCGGTCGGCTCCACCCCGGGATCCACCACCGCCTCCTTCTCGCACTCGGGCGAGACCGCCTCGCCCGGCAGCTACGCGGTGACCCTGGGCAACGGCACCAGCGCCGCGCTGACCACCACCACGCACGCCGGAGTGGCCCGCTTCGGCTACCCGGCCACCACCGCGGCCGATCTGATCCTGAAGTTGAACGACAGTCAGATCCCCTACGCAGCCTCAACGTTCACCGTGAACAGCAGCACCGAGGTGACCGGATCGGTGACCAGCACCGGCTTCTGCGAGGCCACCGACCCGTTCACGGTCTACTTCGCGGTCAGCTTCGACCACCCGATCACCTCCTCGGCCGCCTACAGCACCACCTCGGCCGGCCCCGGAGGCGAGACGCTCACCTTCGACACCAGCACCGGCAGCACCACCGTCGAGGCCCGGGTCGGCGTCTCCTACACCTCGGTGGCCGAGGCGCAGGCCAACCGTGACGCCGAGGTGACCGGCAAGTCCTTCGCCGACGTCGCGGCCGCGGCGCGCACCGCGTGGACCGGAGCGTTGGGCCGGATCACGATCGGCGGTGGGACCACCGCGCAGCAGACCACCTTCTACACGGCGCTGTACCACGCCTCGCTCTTCCCCAGCGTGGTCAGCGACGCGGACGGGCGGTACCGCGGCTACGACGGCGCGGTGCACACCGTGGGCAGCGGACACGCGGCGCAGTACACCGACTTCTCCAACTGGGACACCTACCGGTCCCAGGCGCAGCTCACGGCGCTGCTGGACCCCGGCGCGGCCTCCGACATGGCGCAGTCGATCGTCAACGACTACACCCAGGGCGGCACGCTGACCAAGTGGGGGATGGCCACCGGCGAGACCGACATCATGGTGGGGGACTCGGCGGTGCCGGTCCTCGCCGACTACCGGGCCTTCGGTGCGACCGGATTCGACACGGCGACCGCGCTGGCCGCCATGGTCGCGGAGCAGACCACCGACACCGCGGTCACCCCCGGCGTGACCTACCTGGACAGCTTCGGCTACCTGCCCACCAACAGCCTCTACGGCTGCTGCCACGAGTACGCCACCACCTCCACCCAACTGGAGTACGACACCGACGACTTCGCCCTGTCCACGTTCGCGGCCGCGCTGGGCGACAGCGCCACCGCGACCCGTTTCCGCAACCGGGCCCAGGACTGGAGGAACATCTACAACAGCTCCAGCGGGTACATCCAGCCGATCCACTCCAACGGCAGGTGGATGGACGGCTTCAACGCCAAGCTCATCACCAGCACCGCGAGCAACGACTTCGCCGAGGGCGACGCCTTCAGCTACACCCCGATGATCCCGTTCAACATCGCCGGACTGGCCACCGCCGAGGGCGGTTCGGCGAGCCTGGCGAGCTACCTGGACAGCGTGCTCTCCGGCTACCAGGGCCTGGGCAGCGTCATCGGCACCCAGTCCAACATGGGCAATGAGCCCAGTCTCGAACTCCCCTGGGAGTACGACTGGGTGGGGCAGCCGTACAAGGCCCAGAGCACGGTCCGCGCGGTCCAGGACCAGCTGTGGGCCGCCACCCCGGCCGGCCTGCCCGGCAACGACGACCTCGGCGAGCTCAGCTCCTGGTACGTGTGGTCGGCGCTCGGGCTGTACCCGGAGACCCCGGGCACGGCCGACCTGGCCATCGGCAGCCCGCTGTTCCCGCAGGCGGTGGTCGCCCTGGGCAGCACCGGCAGGACCATCACCGTCACCGCCCCGGCGGCCGCCGACGCCGACCCCTACGTCCAGAGCCTCACCGTCAACGGCAGCGCCTGGAACCAGGCCTACCTGCCCGCTGCCGACACCACCGCAGGCGCGGTGCTGAACTTCTCCCTGGGCGGTTCGGCCGTCACCTCCTGGGCGGCGGCAGCCGCCGACGCGCCCCCGTCCTACGACGGCACCGCCAACGGCACGGTGGCCGAGCCGACCGGTCCGATCACTGAGACGGCGACGGGCAAGTGCGTCGACGACAAGGGCTCGGGCACCTCCAACGGCACCGCCATCCAGCTCTACACCTGCAACGGCACCTCGGCGCAGAGCTGGACCCTGGTGCCGGACCACACCCTGCAGGTGCTGACCGACTGCATGGACGTCACCAACGGCGCTACCACCAGCGGGACCAAGGTCCAGCTGCACACCTGCAACGGCACCACCGCCCAGCAGTGGCAGACCGACTCCTCCGGCGAACTGGTGAACCCGGTCTCGGGCCTGTGCCTGACGGACACCAGCGCGGGCGCCACCAACGGTACCCAGCTCACCATCGCCACCTGCGCGGCGGGCACCGGCCAACGCTGGACGGTGCCGACGACGGGGTGACGGCGCAGTGACTGCTCGATGGCGGCAGGTGGTCGACGGACGTAATCGCGTCGTGTCACTTCGTGCACTTTTCGTAGTCATTCGACTACGGTGTGTGCTCGTGGCGCCCGCACGCATGTCCCATGTCCTCCGAGCAGGGCGCCGCCATCGAGTACGTCAAGGAGTCAGATGATGAAGCATGTCCTGCGCAGCGCCGTCGCGGTGTTGACCGCCATCAGTGCGTTCACCGCCGTCGTCGGAGTCGGCACCGCGTCCGCCGCCCAGACCGGCCAGGTCCGGGCGGCCCTGCCGGCCAGCACCCGGGTGTCGCCGGGCCCGGACTGTGCCAACAACGGCAACACCGACCCGTGCTGGGAGTACCAGACCTGGTTCTGGACCTTCGACAACTGCAACAACTACTTCAACGAGCACGGCTACGACCCGTCCCGCTACGACAACCACATCTGCGCGGTGTTCACCAACGGCGCCACGGTGGGACTCTGGC
Organism: Streptacidiphilus jeojiensis; assembly: GCF_042510965.1. NCBI lineage: Bacteria > Bacillati > Actinomycetota > Actinomycetes > Kitasatosporales > Streptomycetaceae > Streptacidiphilus > Streptacidiphilus jeojiensis. The sequence continues at coordinate 139,020 of NZ_JBEUKS010000005.1, read as the reverse complement.
TCCACAAGTACAACGGCTGAGCCGGCCGACCGCCGCCGGGGACCGCGCCACGGTCCCCGGCGGCGGTCCGTCACGCGTCCTGACGTGTCGTCAACCGGCGCTGTGGGTGCGGGAACGGAAGGTGCGGCGGTAGGTCTCCGGAGGTACGCCGACGGTGCGGTGGAAGTGGCGGCGCAGCGTCGTGGCGGTGCCCATGCCGGCCGCAGCGGCGACGGCGTCGATGCTGGTGTCCGTGGTTTCGAGCAACTCCTGGGCGTGGCGGATGCGTTGGGTCAGCAGCCACTGCAGCGGGGTGGTGCCGGTCACCGACCGGAAGTGGCGGCCCAGGTTGCGTGAGCTCATCCGGGCCCGGCGGGCCAGGTCCTCCACCGTCAGCGGCTGGTCCAGCCGTTCGACCACCCAGGGGAGCAGTTCGGCCAGCGGGTGGTTGTCCTGGGCGGGCACCGGGGTGGTGACGAACTGGGCCTGGCCGCCGTCCCGGTGCGGCGGAACGACCAGGCGGCGGGCCACGGTGTTGGCGGTCGCCGAACCGTGGTCCAGGCGCACTAGGTGCAGGCACAGGTCCATGGCGGCGGCCTTGCCGGCGGAGGTGAGCACGCTGCCGTTGTCCACGTAGAGGACGTCCGGGTCCACCTGCACCTTCGGGTACCGGTCGGTGAGGATCCGGGTGTGCGCCCAGTGCGTGGTCGCGCGCTTCCCGTCCAGCAGTCCGGCGGCGGCCAGGACGAAGGCTCCGGTGCACAGCGAGGCCACGCGTGCGCCGGCGTCGTGGGCCGCGCGCACCGCGTCGACCAGGTCGGCGGGCGGCTCCCGGTCGACGTCGGCCCAGCCCGGGACGATCACGGTGTCGGCGCGGGCCAGGTGCTCCAGACCGTGGTCGGGCTCCAGCCGGAAGCGGCCGACCTGCACGGCGGCCGATCCGCAGAGGACGAGGTCGTACCAGGGGCCGCTGACGGCGGCCGGGGCCGGGCCGAAGACCTCGCAGGCCAGGGCCAGTTCGAAGTGCAGCATCCCGTCGGTGACGGCCAGCGCGACAGTGGTCATGTCCGGAATTGTACGGGGCATGGCGTTCCGGACACTCGTCCGGGGCGTCCGCTCCGGCCAGGATGATCCGAGACGGAGCGCGGTGGATCGGCTGAGCACGAGGAGAACCCATGGGATCAGGGCAGGCAGTGACGGTGTTCGGCGCGTACGGCCACACCGGGCGCTTCGTGGTGGCCCGGCTGCTGGAGCGTGGGCTGGTCCCGGCCCTCTCCGGCCGTGACGAGGGGAAGTTGAAGGAACTGGCGCTGTCCCGGCCCGGGTTGGAGCTGCGTCCGGCGTCGGTCGACGATCCGGCCTCGCTGGACCGGGCACTGGCCGGTTCGGCGGCCGTGGTCAACTGCGCCGGACCCTTCGCCACCACGGCCGCCCCGGTGATCGAGGCGGCCCTGCGCGCCGGGATCCCGTACCTGGACGTGGCGGCCGAGATCGAGGCCAACGCCGACACGTTCGCGCAGTTCACGGATGGCGCCCGGGCCGCGGGAGTACCGGTGGTCCCCGCGATGGCCTTCTACGGCGGCCTCGGCGACCTGCTGGCCACCGCTGCGATGGGGGACTGGACGGCGGCCGACGAGGTGCACATCGCGTACGGGCTGAGCTGCTGGCACCCCACCGAGGGGACCCGGGCGGCGGGCGCGGTCTCCCGGGAGCGGCGGGGCGGCCGACGGGTCCGGTACGCCAAGGGGAAGTTGGAGTACGTCCAGGACGCAGCTCCGAGGCTGGTGTGGCCGTTCCCCGAGCCGATGGGCCCGCAGGCCGTCATCGGCGAGTTCTCGATGGCCGACGTGGTCACCGTGCCCAGCCACCTCGACGTCCCGGAGGTCCGCTGCTACATGACCGAGGTGGCGGCCAGGGATCTGTCGGCCCCGGACACGCCGGCCCCGAGCGCCGTCGACGAGGACGGACGGTCCGCGCAGACCTTCCTGGTCGACGTGGTGGTGCGCTCCGGCGACAGTGAACGGCGGGCCGTGGCCAGGGGACGGGACATCTACGCCGTCACCGCGCCGCTGGTGGTGGAGGCCGTGGAGCGGATCCTCGACGGACGGAGCAGGACGGTCGGTGTCGCCTCGGCCGGCGAGATCTTCGACGCGGCCGACTTCCTCCGCGCGCTGTCCCCGCATGTCTCGCTGGAACTGCCCCGGTAGCCGGGCCGGTTCAGCCCGTACGGTCGGGCCAGGCGACGTCGTCGACGGCCAGCCACGGCTCGCGGGTCACCGCCGACGGGGTGATCCCGGCGAAGGCCGCGACGTCACGGTGCAGATGGGACTGGTCGGCGTAGCCGGTCTCCGCCGCGACCCGGGCCGCAGCCTCGCCCGCGACCAGGCGGTGCACCGCCCGGTCGAAGCGGACCAGTTGCGCGGCGCGCTTGGGCGGCAGTCCGATCTGCGAGCGGAACCGGGACCACAGCCGCTTGCGGCTCCAACCCACCTCGCCCGCCAGGTCCTCGACCCGGACCGTACCCCGTCCGCCGACGATCCGGCGCCAGGCCCAGGCCACCTCGGGGTCGAGCAACGTCCTTGCCCCACGGGCGGGTTCGAGGAGTTTCTCGACGAGGGCGAAGCGCACCTGCCAGGACGGGGCCTCGCTCAGCTGCTCACGGATCCGTCCCACCGCCCGGCCCCACACGGCATCGAGGGGTACGACCCCGTCCAACTCGGCCGGGGGAACGCCCAGTACCGCGCCCGCCACCAGCGGTGACAGCCGGAGCTGCAGGCACTCGACGTTCTCGCCGCGCACCCACGCCGCCCCACCGAACCCCAGCCCGAGCCCGGCCACCATGGATCCACGCTGCTGCCGCCCGGCCGCATCGGACACGACCGGCGGGCGCGCACCGAACTCCACCGCCACCATCACCGAGGGATGCGGAATCACCCGCTGGCCGACCTCGGCCCGGCCGCCGTCCCGGAAGCCGGCCATGCCGACCCCGGCCGGCAGGCGGGGCCGGATCGGGCTCACCACCTCCCAGACGGACACCGGCTCACGGCCACCGGTCTGCATGCTCATAGCCCCAGGATGCCCCGTCCGGTCGGAACATTCGTTCAATACCCGGAGACCGGCGGGCGCCACGGTTGGCCCATGACCATGACCACTGAGAGCCTGCTCCTCCCCGTCGAGGGAGGGGACATCCACGTACAGCAGGACGGCCCCCGCAACGGCACGGCACTCGTGCTTGTGCACGGACTCGCCGGGTCCTCGCACTGGTGGGACGCGATCGTGCCGGAACTGGCCGGGGCCCATCGGGTCGTCCGGATCGACCTGCTCGGACACGGTCGGTCGGCCAAGCCGGACGGTCCCGGCTACCAGGTCCCCGAGCACGCACGCCGGGTCGGCGCGGTCCTGGACCGGCTCGGCGTCGAGCGGGTCGTCGGGATCGGGCACTCCACCGGCGGCCTGGTCGTGACCGCGCTCGCCGAGGAACGGCCGGAGCTGGTGGCAGCGTTGGCGCTGATCGACACCGGGCCCCGGCTGGACGCCTTCATCTCCGACGGGTTCGCCGGGCGGCTGCTGCTCACTCCGGGCATCGGGCCGCTGCTGTGGCGGATCCGGACCGACGGCCTGATCCGCAAGGCGCTGAGCACGGGCTTCAGCCGCCCTGGCTTCGAACCCCCGCAGCAGATCGTGGACGACGTGCGGGGCATGACGCTGCACGGAACCACGGCCACCTCGCTCGGCGCCGAAGAGTACCTGCGGCAGGGGCAGGTCCCGGCGAGGGTGACGGCCCTGGGCAAGCCGCTGCTGGTCGTCTTCGGCGAGGAGGACCGCAGATGGCGGCCGTCGTCCGCGGCCGACTACGCGGCGGTTCCGGGTGCCGGGGTCGAACTGCTGCCCGGCCTCGGCCACTCGCCGATGCTGGAGGATCCGCAGCGGACCGCGGCCCTGCTCCGGCCCTTCCTCGCAGCCCATGCGCAGGACCCGGGTTAGGACCGCCGGCCATGGCTGTCGGCTCGGGGCTGTCGGCTCCGGGTGTGCAGCGCGGCGCAGGCGCTGGGGTCATATTGACATGCAATCGTCAACAGTTCGTAACCCGGGACCCCTTCCCCGCGTTCGTTCTACGCGCGGATACTGCGAGTCTACGCGCGTTTCACAGCTGCTGCACACCCAATCGCCAACGGAGGCACAGCATATGACGTCTGTTCACTTCGCCCGGGGCAAGGCCGCCCTGGCCGCCGCCACCCTGTTCGCCGCAGGACTGGCCGGGGTTGCGGCCACGGCGCCCCAGGCCCGTGCGGCAACGACCACGCACCGGGTGCTGTTCGACGACGCGCACGCCGAGACCGCGGGCAATGCCGACTGGATCATCAGCACCAGCATCCCGGACCCGCTCGCCCAGAACGCCAACCCCACCAAGGAGTCCGACTGGACCGGGGCGCTCTCCGCCTGGGGCGTGGCCCTGCAGAAGACCGGCCAGTACAGCCTGAAGACCAGTACCAGCGCGCTGAGCTACGGATCCAGCTCCAGCCTGGACCTGTCCAACTTCGACACCCTGGTGATCGACGAGCCCAACACGGTCTTCACCGCGGCCGAGAAGACCGCGATCATGAAGTTCGTCCAGGCCGGCGGCGGGCTGTTCCTGATCTCCGACCACACCGGCAGCGACCGCAACAACGACGGCTGGGACTCGCCCGCCATCATCAACGACCTGCTGAGCAACAACTCGGTCGACAGCAGCGACCCCTTCGGCTTCTCGGTCGACCTCCTGAACATCACCAAGGACACCCCGAAGGCCATCACCGACGCGAGCAACCCGATCCTGCACGGCAGCTTCGGCACGGTGACCGGCAGCAACATCTACAACGGCACCACCTTCACGCTCAAGCCCGCCGACAACTCCTCGGTGAAGGGCCTGCTCTACCGCACCGGCTACAGCGGTAACACCGGTGCCTTCTTCGTCACCAGCACCTTCGGCTCCGGCCGCGTCGCCATCATCGGCGACAGCTCCCCGTTCGACGACGGCACAGGCCAGGCCGGCAACAGCCTCGACGACGGCTGGGACGACCCCACCGGCACCAACGCCCCGCTCGCCCTCAACGCCACCGCCTGGCTCGCCACCGGCAGCGGCACCAGCACCGGCGCGGTCAGCCTGACCAACCCCGGCAGCAGCAGCGCGACCGTCGGCACCGCCACCTCGCTCCAGCTCTCCGCGAGCGACACCGCGGGCGGCACCCTCTCCTACAGCGCGACCGGCCTGCCCACCGGGCTGAGCCTGAACACCTCCACCGGCCTGATCAGCGGCACGCCCACGACCGCCGGCAGCTACTCGGTCACCGCGACGGCCACGGACTCCACCGGACCCAGCTCCTCGGTCAGCTTCACCTGGACCGTCTCCAGCTCCGGTGGTGGTGGCGGCTGCACCGCCGCGCAGCTGCTCGGCAACCCCGGATTCGAGACCGGCACCGCCTCGCCCTGGACCGCCGGCGGCACCACCGTCTACAAGGGCACCGCCGAACCCGCCCACACCGGCAGCTACGCCGCCTGGCTGGACGGCTACGGCACCACCACCACCGACACCCTGGCCCAGACGGTGGCCCTGCCGAGCGGCTGCTCCGCGTACACGGCCAGCTTCTGGCTGCACATCGACACCGCCGAGACCGGCAGCACGGCCTACGACACCCTCAAGGTCCAGGTGCTCAACAGCTCGGGCACGGTGCTCGGCACCCTGGCCACCTTCTCCAACACCAACGCGGCCGCCGGCTACACCCAGCACAGCTACAGCCTGGCCGCTTACGCCGGACAGAGCGTCACCCTGAAGTTCACCGGCGCCGAGGACTACACCAAGCAGACCTCCTTCGTCGTCGACGACGCGGCGGTCAACGTCAGCTGACGCAGTGACAGGAAAGCCCCGGCCTCAGAGCACCGCCTGAGAACACCGGCTTGAGAACACCGGCTTGAGAACACCGGCCCGTCCCGAACCGCCACCGGCGGACCGGGGCGGGCCGTCCGCCGTCCGCGGCTGAGAACCTGCGGAGACCCGCCCGGTCGGCGCCGCTGGCGTGATAGGCATGCCCGGGTGACGATCTTCCCCGATGCCCCGGCGACAGAGGAGCTTCCGATGACGGATGCAACAACCGAGTTGACCGCAGATCAGATTGTCGACTACGGCATGCCGGTGGGGCTTGCGATGTCCCCGGACGGCCGACTGGTCGCCTACGCGGTCAGGAACACCAGGAAGGGGGAGCCGCCGATCCGTTCGCTCTGGGTGGCCGCCGCTGACGGAAGCTCAGCTCCGAGGCGGATCAAGGCGAACCCGGCACCGATCAGCTCGCTGCGCTGGGCACCGGATTCGCAGTCGCTGATCTGCATGCTGGGCGGCAAGCTGCACCGCATCGGCCTGGACGGCGGCGAGGCCGGCGCCGCTGGGGAGCCGCTGACCGCCTGGGGCGGCGCGATATCCGACCAGTGGCCGCTCGCCGACAGCCGTACCGTCGCGGTGGCCGCCGAGGACGAGCCCACCGAGGAGGACGAGCGCAGGGAGGCCGAGCGCGACGACGCCAGGGTGTGGGGGGAACGGGAGCCGCTCAGCCGGCTGCGACTGCTGGACCTCGACACCGGTGTACTGCGCCTGGTCGACGGACTGGCCCACCGCCACGTCGTGGACGCGGCACAGCGGCCGGACGGCGGGCCTCTTGCGGTCCTCACCTGGAACTCCCCGGACCTGGACCCCGGCCTCTACAACGCCGAACTGCACCTGGTCGACCCGGTGACCTGCGCAGTCCAGGACCTCGGCGCGGTCGGGGCCGACGCCGGCTCCCCGGCCTGGTGGAGCGTCGACGGCGCGTGGCATGTGGCCTATCTGGCGGTCGCCCCGCCCGGCCTGGTGGAAGGCCGCTCGGTCCTGGACGTCACCGTGCCCGCCGCCGGCGTCGCGCCCGCAGCACACAGCAATCTGACGGCCGGTATGGCCGTCTGCCCGACCAGCCTGGTGCAGATCGCGGACGGCCCGCCGCTGGCGCTGTTCGCCGACGGACTCGACACCGCGCTCCACCGGCTCGACCCCGTCGAACGACGGTTCCAGCGGCTGTCCGGACTGGACGGCCTGGCCTTGTCGCTCACCGCGAGCCGCTCGGGGGCGACGGTCGCCGTGGTGGCGACCACGGCCTACGCACCGCGCGACATCCACGCCGGACCTCCCGCCGGTCCGCTGCTCAGGCTCAGCGACACCAGGCCGGAGCTGCGCCGGATCACCTGGGGAAGGCAGGAACGGCTGTCCTGGAAGGCCGCCGACGGGCTGGCACTCGACGGACTGCTGATCCTGCCGCCCGGTCGCAGTCGGGCGGACGGTCCGTTCCCCCTGGTCACCCTGGTGCACGGCGGCCCCTACGACCGGTACGCCGACGAGTTCATGCTCAACCCGGTGATCAGCGGCCAGTGGCTGGCGACGGGCGGGTGCGCGGTCTTCATGCCCAACCCGCGCGGCAGCGAAGGCCGCGGCGCCGACTTCGCCGCCACGGTCGTGGGCGCGGTCGGCGAGGACGAGTGGACCGACATCGTCAGCGGGATCGACCTGCTGGTCGCCGAAGGGGTGGCGGACCCCGAGCGGCTCGGTATCGCGGGCTGGAGCCACGGCGGCTTCATGGCCGCCTGGGCGGTGGGGCAGACCGACAGGTTCAAGGCGGCCCTGATGGGTGCGGGCATCAGCGACTGGGGCGTGCAGACCGCACTCGGTGAATGGGGCCTGCAGGACAGCGCCCTCGGCGGCAGCTCCGGCTGGGAGGGGCCCGGACCGCACCGCCACGACCGGCTCAGCCCGGTCTCGTACGCCTCGCGGATCCGCACGCCGGTCCTGATCGTGCACGGGGAGGAGGACACCAATGTGCCCTTCGGCCAGGCTGTGCTCTTCCACCGTGCGCTGCGCTACTACGGGGTCGACCACCAGCTGGTCGCCTATCCGCGCGAGGGCCACATCATCCACGAACGCAACCACCAGCTCGACCTGCTGCGGCGCAGCCGCGAGTGGTTCGACCGCCGGCTCGGGGCCGGGACCGGCTGAAACACGCTCGGCCGGGGCCCTCAGAGCAGTTCGGCGTGGGCCGTGCCGTCGGTGATGCCGAATCCGATCCTGCACGGGAACAGTGACGCATCGCCGGCGGCCCGCAGTTCGAGATCGCGGGTGACCACCCCGCGCGCCCACGGCCGGAGCCCCACCGGCAGCAGCTTCACCGACCCTCCGGTGAGCCGGACGTACGCGGGCCGGTCGTCGTCCGCGAGGTCGTCCCCGGCGAAGCCGACCGCCGCCACGTCCAGCACGACTCCGGTCTGCCCCTGCGAGATGACCGTCGGAAGGTCGAGCATATCGGCGAGCGCACTCGGCCCGATCGACCGCTCGCGACGTGGCTTGTTCTGCTTCTGACGACCCATGACCGGCATCGTAACCGGGCAGGGTGTCCCGCCACGCCAGGTATACGCTCGGCTGCATGCCCAGTCCCGAGGTGTCCTTCTTCTCCGGTCGTGACGGTGTGCGCCTTGCCTATCGGGAGGTGGGGGAGGGGCGGCCGCTGGTGCTGCTGCACGGTTTCAGCGGCGACGCGGCGCTCTGGCTGGCCGGCGGTCAGGCCGCGGCGATCGCGGCGAAGGGGCACCGCGTGATCCTGCCGGACTTCCGCGGCCACGGCAGCAGCGCCAAGCCGCAGGACGCGTCCGCCTATCCGCCCGACGTGCTGACCGACGACGGTCTGACCCTCGTCGAGCACCTGGGGCTGGACGACTACGACCTCGGGGGCTATTCGCTCGGCGCACGTATCGTGGTCCGGATGCTGGTCCGCGGCGCGACGCCGGGGCGGGCGGTGGTCGGGGGACAGGGCCTGCGTGAGGTGCTCGGCATCGGCGGCGGGGCGGGGGAGTTCGTCCGGCGGGTGTTCGCCGACCCGGGCGCGCACGAGCCCGGCTCGCGGGAGGCGCGGGCCGCGGAGGCTTTCCTGGCGCGGGGGGAGGATCCGGTCGCGCTGATCCACGTGCTGGACTCGATCGTCGCAACGCCGGTGGAGCCGTTGGGCGGTGTCCAGGTGCCGACGCTGGTGGCGGTCGGCAGCGATGACGAACGGGCCGTCTCGGCCGACGATCTGGTCGCGGCGCTGCCGCACGGCACCCGGGCCGTACTGCCCGGGGACCATCGGACGGCTGTCTCCGCACCGGAGTTCGTGGCAGCGATCGTGGACTTCCTCGCCGACCCCGCGGGGCGGAAATCCGGATGACCGGTGCGGGGTCGTCTCCCTACGCTCTGCGACATGGACAGTGGTCAACACCTGCTGAATGTCGTCGATGTGGAGGCGACCTGTTGGGACGGTGAGCCGCCGACCGGGGCGGTGAGCGAGATCATCGAGATCGGCCTGACCGTCGTCGACCTCGCCCGGGGCGAGCGTGTCGGGCGGCACCGGGTGCTGGTGCGGCCGACCCGATCCACCGTCAGTTCCTTCTGCTCCGAGCTGACCGGGCTCACCCAGGCCGAGGTGGACACCGGCGTCGCCTTCGCCGACGCCTGCCGGCTGCTGGCCACCGAGCACGAGGCCTGGGCCCGCCCCTGGGCCAGTTGGGGCGACTACGACCGGCACCAGTTCACGCGCCAGTGCAGTACCACCGGCACCGGGTACCCGTTCGGCCGTCGGCACACCAACGCCAAGCTGGTCTTCACCGAGGCCCACGGGCTGCGCAAGCGACCGGGGATGGCCCAGGCGCTGCAGATCGCCGGACTCCCGCTGGAGGGGCGCCATCACCGCGGCGAGGACGACGCCTGGAACATCGCCGCGCTGGTCCTCGGCCTGGCGGCCCGGGGTGCTTGGCCGCAGGAGCCGTACTAGGTCCCGGGCATCCCGGGCATGCGCAGTTCCTCCGGTAGGAGGTCCATCAGCAGGCCGTCGTGGAAGCTGCCGTCCTGGTGGCGCTCGTAGTTGCGCATGACGCCGACCGGGCGGAAGCCCAGGCTGCGGTAGAGGCGGATGGCAGGTTCGTTGTCGGTGGCCGGGTCGATGGTGAGGCGGTGGTGGCCGTCGACGTCCAGCAGATGGCGGGCCAGGGTGTGGATGGCGGCGGCGCCGATGCCGCGGCGGTGCCAGCCCGGGTGGACGGCGATGTCGATACCGGCGCTGCGGTAGGCAGGCGTGGGCTCCTCGCAGGACTGGATGATGCCGACGACGTCGCCCTCGTACTCGATGGCGTAGCTGCGGATGTCCTCCCCGGGCGCGCAGGCCTCGGCGGCCTCCTCGTCGGGGTCGCCCCACCAGCGGGCGACCTCCGGGGTGGCCAGGATCTCGCGGAAACGCCGACGGTCCGACGACTGCGCGGGGCGCAGCACGACCGAGCGTCCCCTGATCACGCCCATGCGGTTTACCTCCGTCCGGACCCGGTGGCCAACTCCCAGTCTGCGCCCGATCGGCAGTGATTCGCCGATTACCGGCCCATGGCGTCCGGGCGTGCGGCGGCGACGAGTTGGGGGCCCCAGACCGGGTCGTGGGCGACGTCGGGAAGGACGGCGACCACGGTCCCGGTGTGTTCCGCATGGACCATGGCGCCGCCGCCGATGTAGACGCCCACGTGGTGCACCGGGCCGCCGGGGTGGGCGAAGAACAGCAGGTCGCCGGGGATCAGCTGGTCCAGGGGCACCTGGGGGTCGGTGGCCAGCTGGTCCACGCTGTAATGCGGAAGCCGGATCCTGCCGCCGCTGCCCTGGTACCAGGCGAACAGGGCCAGCCCGCTGCAGTCGAACCCGACCGTGTGGTCGGCCATGCACACGCCCTGCAGGTAGCCGTTGGTCCCGTCGCAGAAGCCGAGCGACGGACCCTGCGGACCGCCCCCGCCCCAGGCGTACGGCGTCCCCAACTCGTGCAGGGCGGCCGCCACGACCTGCTGTCCCGTGTCGCGTTCGCCCACGGTCGAGGCCGAGGCCGGCCCGTCGCAGGCGAATGCCGCACCGGCCGCGGAGATCCACAGGAGCAGCGCGAGCACGGTGGCGGTGACGGCACCGCGGCGATGACGCGGGCCGTTGCGATGGCGTCGTCGGCGGTGAGGGGCGTGCGTGACATCCACCCTCGCATTCCACCGCCCCGGCGGTGCCGACCACCGCCATGCGGCCATCGGTGGGCGCGTTCGCCGTCCCCGCTCACCCCGCCGTGGCGGCCCCGTTCTGCGCCAGCATCCGGACGAAGCCGTCGATCAGCACGGTGACGCCGAAGTCGAAGGCCCGGTCGGCGCGGCTGGGCCCGGCCGGCTGGGCGGCCAGGGCGGCGGCCAGCCGGGGTGCGTGCGCGTCGGCCGGGATGGCCCACATCACCTCGGGGGCGGCCAGGTCCAGGGCTGCGCCCAGCACGAAGTTCTCGAAGGCGGTGAGCGCGGCCATGATGTCCGGCGGTGAGAAGCCGGCCCGCTCCATCAGTGCCACCAGCCGCTCGTAGCAGTCCAGCACCTCGGGTGCGCGTACCGGTTCGCCGGTCAGCAGCGGCACCACATGCGGGTGCGCCGCGAAGGCGGCCCGGTAGGAGTAGGCGAAGGCCCGCAGCGCGGGCTCCCAGGGCCGGTCGTCGAGCAGGGTCGCGTCGATCTCCCGGCCGACCCGGGCGCGCAGCAGTTCCACGATGCCCGAGCGCCCGTCGACGTGGTGGTAGATGGAGGCGGTCTGCACGCCGAGCCGGCGGGCCATCTCCGGGACGGTGAAGTCCCCCGTCTCGTCGACCAGTTCCAGGGCCACCTCGGCGATCCGCTCCAGGTCCAGCAGTGCCTTGCGGGGTCGTGCCATCGGAACCTCTCCTCCTCGAGTGACGGGGGTCACTTGGCGTGGACCGCTGTCGAGGCTATATTGCCGGAAACCTAAATCTAATCGGTTTAGGTTAACCCCCACACGGAAGGCTTCCGGATGGAGCCAGAACTGCGCCGCGGCACGCTCGGCACCGGTGACATCGCGTTCTTCGTGATCTCCGCCGCCGCACCGCTGATGATCCTGGCCGGGGTCGCCCCCTACGCGATCCTGGTCGGCGGTATCGGCGCGCCCTCCGCATACCTGATCGCCGGGATCGTGCTCACGGTCTTCGCGGTCGGGTTCACCACGATGTCCCGCTACGTCTCCAACGCCGGGGCGTTCTACGCCTACATCACCAAGGGGCTCGGCCGTCCGGCCGGGGTCGCCGCGGCCGTGCTCGCCCTGGTGTCCTACAACGGCGTCCAGATCGGCATGTACGGGCTGCTCGGCAGCGCGGCGCAGAGCACCGTTCAGTCCATGCTCGGGGTGGACATCCCCTGGCCCTACTACGCGCTGACCGGCGTCGCCCTGGTCTGGTTCGCCGGCTACCGCAGCATCGAGTTCGGCGCCAGGCTGCTGGGCGTACTGATGCTGGCCGAGTCCGGCATCCTGGTGCTGCTGGCCGTCGCCGTCCTGCTCAAGGGCGGCGCGCACGGCCTGGACCTGCGCTCCTACGCGCCAAAGAACGTGTTCAACGGTTCCACCAGCTCGCTGCTGGTGTTCGCCTTCGCCGCCTTCATGGGCTTCGAGTCGACCGCCATCTACCGCTCCGAGGCGCGCGACCCCCGCCGCACCATCCCGCGCGCCACCTACATCGCGGTGGCCTTCCTCGGCCTGTTCTACAGCTTCGTCGCCTGGGCGATCATCCAGGGCTTCGGCTCCTCCTACGTGCAGGCCGCAGCCGCGAAGGACCCCGCCGGACTGGTCTTCACCGAGATGGACAGCTACGTCGGCACCTGGGCCACCGACACCATGCACGTGCTGATCCTCAGCAGTAGCCTCGCCTCGCTGCTGGCCTTCCACAACGCCATCAACCGCTACACCAAGGCCATCGCCGACGAGGGCATGCTCCCGGCCCGGCTCGCCTCGGTCCACCCCCGCACCGGCTCGCCCCACCTGGCCGGCGGGCTGCAGACGCTGATGTCCGTGGTGGTGGTCACCGCCTTCGCCGTCGCCGGTCTGGACCCCTACCTGAAGCTGCTGTTCTGGGTGAACACCCCCGGTGTGATCGGCCTGGTGCTGCTCCAGGTCGGGGTGGCGATCGCGGTCCCGGTCTACTTCCGCCGCATCGACCACGACGAGAGCGTCTGGCGCACCGTGGTCGCGCCGGTGCTGGCCGCCATCGGCATGGTCACCGCGCTCTATCTGATGATCTCCAAGATCTCGCTGCTGACCGGGGCCTCCGGCAGCATCAACACGGTGCTCGTCGGCCTGGTGCCGGTGGTCATCGTGGCCGGCCTCGGCCTGGCCCTGTGGCTGCGGGCCAAGCGCCCGCAGGTGTACGCACGACTGGGCGCCGAGCCGCCGGTCGTCGAGGAAGAGGAAGAACTTGTCCACAGCTGACTCCACCGCCGCCCCCGCCCCCGCCGCCGTTGCCGGGGCCGACTCCATCCTCACCGGCGCCCTGGTGCACACCCTGGACCCGGCCGCGCCCGGCCCGAGCCGGGTGCAGGCGGTGGCCGTCAAGGACGGAACCATCGTCGCGGTCGGCGACCCCGCACAGGTGGCGGCCGACTGGCGCGGAGCCGCCACCACCGTGCACGACCTCCAAGGTGCCACGCTCACACCGGGCCTGACCGACGGTCACCTGCACCCGGTCATGGGGGCGAGCTCCTTCACCGGCCTGGACCTGTCCGCCTGCCGCAACATCGCCGACCTGCGCTCGGCGCTGGCCGGCGCGGTCCGCGACACCACCCGCGGCGAGTGGATCACCGGCTACGGGCTCGACCACAACGCCTTCGAGGGCGCGGCCGTCAGCAACGCCCTGATCGACGACGTCCTGGACGGCATCCCCGCCCTGCTGCTGCTCTACGACGCCCACTCGGCGCTGGCCGGCTCCGCCGCGCTGCGGGCCGCCGGGATCGACGGGCCGCGCAGCTTCGCCAGCCGCTCGGAGATCGTCTGCGACCCGTCCGGAACCCCCACCGGGCACCTGCTGGAGGACGGCGCGATCGGCCTGGTCCGCCGGGTGATGCCGGTGGCCGACCTGGGCGAGCGCCGGGCCCGGGTGCTGGAACTGCTGCAGTCCATGGCCGCCGTCGGCCTGACGGGTGGTCATGTGATGGACTGCGAGGGCGACTCGCTGGAACTGATCGCCGGAATCGAGGACCTGCCGCTGCGGCTGCGGATCGCCCCCTGGGCCATGCCCGGCGACATCGACGCCCAGGTCGAGCACCTGCTGGCGCTGCGCGGCACCGGCGGACCGCGCTGGAGCGTGGACGCGGTGAAGTTCTTCGTCGACGGCACCGTCGAGGGCGGCACCGCCTGGCTGGAGCGGGCCGACTGCCACGGCCAGGGCACCGACTCCTTCTGGCACGACCCGGCCGACTACACCAGGGCCGTCCGCCGCCTGGACGCGGGCGGGATGCAGACCGCCACCCACGCCATCGGCGACGCCGGCGTACGGCACGCACTGGACACCCTGGCCGGCGCGGCCCGCACGGTGCGGCACCGCATCGAGCACATCGAGACGCTGCCCTACGAGCAGATCCGGCGCTTCGCCGAACTGGACGTGGCGGCGTCCATGCAGCCCACCCACACCGCCTACACCAGGGCCGACCACAGCGACCAGTGGTCCCTGCGGCTCGGCCCGGAACGCGCGGGCCGGGCCTGGTGCTGCCGCGACCTGCGGGACACCGGGGCCACCCTGGTGCTCGGTTCGGACTGGCCGATCGCCCACTTCGACCCGCGCCAGGTGCTGGCCACCGCCCAGCTGCGCAGACTGCCCGGCACCGACAGCGAACCCGTGCTGCCCGCCCAGGGGCTCACCGCGCTGATGGCACTGGAGGGCATGACCAGCCACGCCGCCCACGCCACCGGTCAGGGCCACATCGCGGGCCGGATCGCCCGCGGCCACCGGGCCGACCTCACCGCCTTCGCGGTGGACCCGCTCACCGCGCCCCCGGATGAGCTGGCCGACGCCCCGATCCGGCTCACCATGGTCGACGGAGCCGTCACCCACCGCAGCTGAGCGGCCGAGGAGGAGTTCCACCGGCGTCCGAAGGTAATCTGGGGCCGACTCCACTCCCGAGCACCGAGGATCCTCCATGGCCCCCGCCGGCGCATCCGACCCGAGGGACCCGTTGCCCGGGTACCTCGCCGGGCTGGACCACGAGGCCCTGGTCGCACTGCTGCTGGAGGCCGCGCACCACGATCGGGAACTGGGGGAGCGGCTGCGGTCGGCGGCGGCAAGGACGGCGCTGCGCGAGGCCGGCGACGATCCGGTGGCGGTGGGGGCCGCCGTCGAGGCGGCGCTGCGGCCGGTCGGCGAACTCGACGGCCCGGGCACCCGGCTCTATGCCGAGCAGGTCCGCGCGGTGGTCGGACTCCTCCGCAGCACCCTGCCGAGCGGTGACGCCGCCCTCGTGGTGCGGCTCGCGCAGCAGGCGGTCGAGCAGGTCGGTGCGGCGGCGGTCCGGGCCGACGACTCCTCGGGGGAGTTGGCCGCCGCGGCCGAGGACCTCGCCGCACTGCACCTGGACGCCTGCCGGGAGAGCCGCCCCGACCCGGCGGAGCTCGGCCACTGGCTGGCCGAGCGGCACCTGACGGTGGATCAGGACGTCCTGTACGGCATCGGATCCTACGCGCCGATCCTCGGCGAGCGCGGGCTCGACGCCTACAGCAGCACCCTCACCGTCCTCTGGGACCAGCCCGGAACAGCGGGCAGTCCCGCCCTGGCCCGCCGCCTCGAAGCCCTGCACACGGCCCGGGGCGACACCGACGCCCTAGTCGCCGTCCTGGCCGCCGACCTGGGACACCCCAGCCGCCATCTGCGCATCGCCGAACTGCTGGCCGCCGAGGGACGGATCGCCGAAGCCGTCGACTGGGCGGAGCAGGGCCTGGCGGCGACCCCGGCCGGCCGCGGGCCGGACGCACCGCTGCCGGCCTTCCTGGCCCGGCACTACGGTGCGGTCGGCCGCGGCGCCGAGGCCGTCGCGCTGCTCCGCGAGCAGTTCCGGCGCCATCCGGACCACGACGCCTACCTCGCCCTGGCCGCCGCGGCGGCCCCCGCCGACGCGGCCGGGCAGCGCGAGTGGGCCCTGGGCGAACTCCACCAGCGGGCCGCCCGCCCCACCACCCGCAGCTGGGAGAACCCCGCCTCCCCGCTGATCGAGTTCCTGCTCGCCGACGGCGACCTGGACGGGGCCTGGGCGGCCGCCCACCGCTACGCCGTCCCGCACCCGGCGCTGCTCCGCCTGGCCGAGCTGCGTGCGGCCACCCACCCGGCCGATGCCGTCCCGGTCTACCGCGCGGAGATCGACCAGCAGATCCAGCAGCAGACCCGCGAGTCCTTCCGCGCCGCCGCCGACCGGACCGTCCGTCTGCGCGACCTGTACCGGGACATGGGCGCCCCGGAGCAGGGCGAGAGCATGGTCGCCGAGATCCGTGAGCTGCACCGGACCCGCGGCAGCCTGATGGCCGAGCTGGACGCCCGGGGGCTGTGAGTCCGTCCGCCCTCGCGTCGGAACGCCGCCATACCGGCCCCCGGGCCTAACCTGGCCGTGTGATCAATGGTGCGCACCTCATCGTCTACAGCCGCGACGCGGAAGCCGACCGGGCCTTCTTCCGGGACGTGCTGGAGTACCCGCACGTCGACGCCGGACACGACTGGCTGATCTTCAGGCTCCCACCGGCCGAGGTCGCCGTGCATCCCACCGACGGCCCGGAGACCCAGGAGCTCTTCCTGATGTGCGACGACGTCGAGGCGACCGTCAGCGACCTCACCGCCAAGGGCGTGCAGTTCACCCAGGCGATCACCGACGAGCGCTGGGGGCGGCTGACCAGGTTCCGCCTGCCGGGCGGCAGCGAGGTGGGCATGTACGAGCCCCGCCACGAACGGGCCACCGGTCTGTGAGGCATGACGGCGGGTCACTGCAGCGCGGTCGCCGCGGGTCGGGACTGCTCCCGCGCGGCGATCTCCTCGGGTCGGGCCAGCGGGCCCGGGCGCAGTAGCGTGCCGCAGACGACGGCGCCGACCGTGAAGATGCCTGCGCACCACCAGAACACCGCGGTGTAACCGTGGACGGCCGCGGCCTGGACCAGATCCGGTGTCGGCCGCCCGTGCTGATGGGCGGTCAGATAGCGGGTGGTGGCGCCGGCCGCGATGGTGTTGAGCAGCGCGGTGCCGATCGAACCGCCGAGCTGCTGCCCGGTGTTGATGCTCGCCGAGGCCACCCCCGCGTCGCGCGGTGCCACGCCGAAGGTGCCGGTGGCGGCCACCATGCCGAAGATGAGGCCCATACCGGCACCGGTCACCATGATCGGTCCGAGCAGCGCCGAGGCGTAGCCCGTGTGCGCACCGATCCTGGTCAGCCAGGCCATGCCGGCCGCGTTGAGCAGCATGCCGGCGAGGACCATCGTCCTGGGGCCGAACCTGGGCAGCAGCCTGGTGTTGCCCAAGGTGGCCGTGGCGCCGCTGAGCGCCACCATCGGCAGCAGGGCGACGCCGGAGCGGACCGCCGAGTACCCGAGGGTCACCTGCATGTAGTAGACCAGGAACAGGAAGACCCCGAACACGCCGGCGCCGAGGATCAGCACGGTGAGATAGGCGCCGGCGCGGTTGCGGTCGAGCACCACGCGGGGCGGCAGCAGCGGCTGCGCGGCGCGGGACTGCCAGAGCGCGAAGACGATCAGCAGCGCGACGCCGGCGACCAGGAAGCCCCAGGTCGCAGCGGTGCCCCAGCCGTGCGAGGCGGCCCTGGAGAAGCCGAAGACCAGGCAGAACATCCCGCCGGACACCGCCACCACACCCGGGACGTCCAGCCGCCCGCCCGGCGTCCGCTCCTGCCGGCCCACCAGTAGCGCGCCCCCGACGACCGCGATCGCGGCGAAGACCACATTGACGTACATGCACCAGCGCCAGGACAGGTAGGAGGTCAGCACACCGCCGATCAGCAGTCCCAGACCCCCGCCGGCGGCCGCGACCGCGCCGTAGACGCCGAACGCCTTGGCCCGCTCCTTCGGGTCCTTGAAGGTCGTGGCCAGCAACGACAGTGCCGACGGTGCCAGCAGCGCGCCGAAGACCCCCTGGGCGGCGCGCGCGGTCACCAGCATCGAGAAGTCGACCGCGGCACCGCCGACGGCGGAGGCGGCGGCGAAGCCGATGAGGCCGGTCAGGAAGGTCACCTTGCGGCCGACCAGGTCGGCCAGCCGTCCGCAGAACAGCAGAAGGCCCCCGAACGCCAGCGCGTACGCGGTCACGACCCACTGCCTGTCGGCGGTGCTGAACCTCAGCGCGCTCTGCGCCGACGGCAGCGCGAGGTTCATCACGGTCAGGTCGAGCACGACCATGAGCTGCGCGACGGCGATGACGGCGAGCACCCGCCACCGCCTGGGATCCGCCGCCGCTGCGGGAACTGCACTGTGTGCTGCCACGATTGACTCCTTGTTGGATGGTTGGACCGACGGGATCGGGGTGCCGACCGGCGACCATGAGACGTCGGCGACCCGGGAGCTGTGACAGCGGCTGCCATGTGACCAGGGCCACCGGCCGTGGATGTCACAGAGCGGTGGCGACCGGCGTCTCGTGCCTGTGGCAGTGCTGGGAGAGCGAACAGGCGGGAGCCGGGCATGGACGAGCAGAGCGAACCGACGACGGACACGGCCGAACCGCTCGGTCGCGCGGACCGGGTGGACTCCGCCACCCAGGCGTTCGTGGCCCACCGCAACCTGCTGTTCACCGTGGCCTACGAGATGCTCGGCTCGGCCACCGACGCCGAGGACGTGCTCCAGGAGACCTGGCTGCGCTGGGTCGGCGTCGATCCCGGCACCGTGCGGGACCGGCGTGCCTACCTGGTGCGCATCGTCACCCGGCAGGCGCTGGACCGGCTGCGTGCGCTGGGCCGGCGCAAGGAGTCCTACGTCGGCCCGTGGCTGCCCGAGCCGTTGCTGACCGCGCCCGATGTGGCCGATGACGTCGAGCTCGCGGAGAGCGTCTCGATGGCGATGCTGCTGGTGCTGGAGACGCTCGCGCCGACCGAGCGGGCCGTGTTCGTGCTGCGCGAGGTGTTCGATCTGGACTACGACGAGATCGCCGAGGCGGTGGCCAAGACCCCTGCCGCCGTACGCCAGATCGCCCACCGGGCACGGACACACGTGGCCGCGCGCCGACCCCGCGGCACCGCCTCCCCGGCCGAGACCCGGGCCGTGGTCCAGGCCTTCCGGCAGGCGGTCGAGACCGGTGACCTGCAGCGTCTGCTCGACATCCTCGCGCCGGACGTGGTCGCCCTGAGCGACGGCGGCGGAGTCAGGCAGGCCCTGCTGCGCCCGGTGGTGGGCGCCGGCAAGGTGGCCCGCCTGGTGACCCTCGGCTGGTACCGGCCGCACGGCAGGAGGTCCGTCGAGCCGATCCAGCTCAACGGCAGCCCGGCGCTGCTGGTCCGGCTCGACGGGGAGGTCGACGGGGTGCTGGCGGTCCGGATCGAGAACGGACGGATCACCGGCCTCTACGGCGTGCGCAATCCCGAGAAGCTGTCGCGGGTGGAGCGGGAGACCGCCGTGAGCCGCTGATGCGGCGCGGGGAAGGTCCTAGGGTGAGGGGATGGAGTATCTGAGCCTGGATCAGGTCGAAGCCGTCGCGCGGCGCGCCCATGCCGGGCAGGTGGACAAGGCCGGGCGTCCCTACGCGGAGCACCTGGCCGCGGTGGCGGCGGGCGTCCGCGAGCGGGGCGGCGACCCGGAGCAGATCGCCGCCGCCTGGCTGCACGACGCGATCGAGGACGACGCGCTGTCGGGGGAGTGGCTGGCCGGGGCGCCGCTGTCGGAGCGGACCAAGGCGCTGGTGCTGGCGATGACCAAGCACTCGGGGGAGGACCCGCGCGACTACGCGGCGCGGCTGCGTGCCGAGCCGGGTGCGGTGGTGATCAAGCAGGCGGACCTGGAGCACAACAGCAACCCCCGGCGGCTGGCCGAACTGGACCCGGCGACCCGGATCCGGCTGCGCCGCAAGTACGCCCGGATGGGCAGGCTGCTGCGCTGGGACCCGGCCGCCCCGGTCCCGGCCCGCCCCGGCGAGGGCGATCCGGGGGACGCGGCACTGCTGGACGGCCTGCGCCGCGACCGGACCGACGGCTGGGAGACCCTCGCCGCAAACGTCCGCGACTGGCAGGTGCAGGACGACGACTACCTCTGGACGGAGGGCCGCCGACAGCCGGACGGCAGCTGGCAGTTGGGCTACCCCGTGTACAGCGGGCGGGTCGACTCGATCCGCTCCGCCCTGGACTCGGTCGGGGCGGTGACCCCGGCCTACCACTGGATGACGTTCGCGCCGCCGCAGCTGAGCCGGGAGGAGACCTGCTCACCGGCCGACGCCGTCCGGCTGGCCACCCATTTCGTCCGGGGCGAACGCTACGGCGACGGCACGATCGGCAGCGCCCTGCTGGACGGCACGCTGTTCGCCGTCGCCGAGGCCCTGGTCGGCTGGTACCGCGAAGGAGAGGCGCACAGCGGGTAGCGCGGTACCAGAAGTCATATATGACTGGTGGGTCCGACGGCGCCAAGATCGCCGCAACTACTTGACCTGTCCTTGGACCGAGCCATAGTGTCTGCGACAGGTCATATATGAGATCTCATGCAGGGAGCAGTGGACGTGCCCGAGATCCTTGCCCAGAACGGACAGGCCCGCCCCGGGGCCCTGCCCTCGCGCACCGAGGCCGTGCTGGAGTCCATCAAGCACGCCATCCTGATCGGGGAGTTGAAGCCCGGGCAGGCATTGGTGGAGACGGACCTCGCCGAGCAGCTGGGCGTCTCCAAGACGCCGGTGCGGGAGGCGCTGAAGACCCTGGCCGGCTCCGGACTGGTCGTCATGAGCCCCTACAAGGGGGCAGCCGTTCGCGAGGTCGACCAGGCGCACGCCCGCTGCGTCTACGACATGCGGCTGCTGCTGGAGCCGGTCGCCGCAGCCCGCACCGCCGCCGGCGCGGTCGACTGGGAGATCGCCCGGCGCGCCCTGGACCTGGCCGACCAGGCCTCGGACACGGCCGAGCGCTCGCTCGCCAACCGTGCCTTCCACCGGGCGCTGTACGCCAGCTGCGGCAACCCGCTGCTGGTACGGACCCTGGACGAACTGCGCGACCAGACGGCGCTGCTGTCCAGCGCGGCCTGGGCCCGGCAGCCCTCCTGGGAGCAGGAGGCACGCGAACACCGGGCGATCCTGGCCGCCGCCCGCTCCCAGGAGGCGGACCAGGTACGGGATCTGATGCGGGCTCATATCGGTGCTTTCGCTGCCCGGAACTTTCCGGAGGACGGGATCTGATGACCACGGAGAACCAGTTGCCCCCGACCCCGCTGGAGGCGTTGCGCGCCCGACTGTCCACCGTCGTCGCCATCCCGGTGACACCGTTCCGGGAGGACGGCGCGGTGGACTGGGACAACCACGCCGCGCTGATCCGGCGTCTGGTCGAGCACGGCGTCGAGGTGGTCACCCCCAACGGCAACACCGGCGAGTTCTACACCCTCACCGAGGCCGAGATCCGCCGCGCCGTGGAGTCCGCGGTCACCGCCGTCGACGGCAGGGCCGAGGTGATGGCCGGCGTCGGGCTCGACATCGCCGGCGCCGTCGCCGGCGCCCTGGACGCGAGGTCGGCAGGCGCGGGCTCGCTGATGGTGCACCAGCCGGTGCACCCCTACCGTTCGGCAGAGGGCTGGATCGAGTACCACCGGGCCATCGCCGACGCGGTGCCCGAGCTGGGCGTGGTCCTCTACGTCCGGGACCCGAGGATCGACGGTTGGCAGATCGCCGAACTCGCCGACCACAGCCCCAATGTGATCGGGGTGAAGTACGCCGTCCCGGACCCGGTGCGGTTCGCCTCGGTGGCCCGCGACGCCGGACTGCACCGCTTCGCCTGGATCGCCGGGCTGGCCGAGCTCTCCACTCCCGGCTACTGGGCGGTGGGGGCGACCGGCTTCACCTCCGGGCTGGTCAATGTCGTACCGCAGCTGTCCGCCGCACTGCTGGAGGCGCTGCGCGGCGGCGACTTCACCAAGGCGATGCGGGTGTGGGAGTCGGCCCGGGTCTTCGAGGAGCTGCGCGCCGCCGACGCCTCCGCCGACAACGTCAGCGTGGTCAAGGAGGCCCTGCAGCAGCTGGGCCTCTCCGGCCGGGCGGTACGCCCGCCGTCCCGGGTCCTGCCCGAGGACCTGCGGGTCCGGATCTCCGAGCTGATAGCCCAGTGGCGGAACGAAGGCTGGCTGTGAACGATCCCGCAGAGACGACCGGCACGACCGACACGACCCGCGGCGCCGCCGCCCCGCAGGTGCTGCGCTCCGCCGCCTGGTTCGGCGACAGCGAGGACCCCACCGGCGGCAGGCTCCGCGCCTTCAGCCACCGCTCCCGGATGCGCCAGCTGGGCTACCTCCCCGAGGAGCACCTCGGCAAGCCGGTCATCGCGATCCTCAACACCTGGTCCGACATCAACCCCTGCCACATGCACCTGCGCGAGCGCGCCGAACAGGTCAAGCGCGGGGTCTGGCAGGCCGGCGGGTTCCCGCTGGAGTTCCCGGTCTCCACCCTCTCCGAGACCTTCCAGAAGCCCACCCCCATGCTCTACCGCAACCTGCTGGCCATGGAGACCGAGGAACTGCTCCGCTCCTACCCGGTGGACGGTGCGGTGCTGATGGGCGGCTGCGACAAGACCGTGCCCGCGCTGCTGATGGGCGCCGCCAGCGCCGGACTGCCGGCCCTGGTGGTCCCGTCCGGGCCGATGCTGCGCGGCAACTACCGGGGCCGGGCCCTGGGCAGCGGCACCGACCTGTGGGCCTACTGGGACGAGTACCGGGCCGGGCGGATCGGTGAGTGCGAGCTCTCCCAGGTCGAGTGCGGTCTGGCCCGCTCGCCGGGCCACTGCATGACCATGGGGACGGCCTCGACCATGACGGCCGCCGCCGAAGCCCTGGGCATGGCCCTGCCGGGATCCTCCTCCATCCCCGCCGTCGACTCCGGCCACCACCGGATGGCCTCCGCCAGCGGCGCCCGCGCCGTGGAACTGGTGCGGGAGCGGCTGACCCCGGACCGGATCATGACCAGGGAGGCCTTCGAGGACGCGGCCGCGACGGTGCTGGCCCTGGGCGGCTCGACCAACGCCCTGATCCACCTGGTCGCGATGGCCGGACGGCTGGGCGTGCCGTTCTCCCTGGAGGACTTCGACGAGATCGGCCGGCGGGTCCCGGTGCTGGCCGACGTCCGGCCGGTGGGCGCGGCGCTGATGGAGGACTTCCACTACGCCGGCGGACTGCCCGCCCTGCTGCGGCAGCTCGCCGAGGTCCCGGGGGCGCTGCACCCGGACCGGACCACGGTCACCGGCGCTCCCTTCTCCTCCTACTACGCCGCCGCCGAGACCCACGACCCGCAGGTCATCCGCACCCCGCAGGACCCGGTGTCCAGCGAGGGCGGCGTGGCGGTGCTGCACGGCAACCTGGCACCGGGCGGCGCGGTGATCAAGCACCTGGCGGCGGCGCCGGAACTGCTCACCCACACCGGCCCCGCCGTGGTGTTCGACTCCTACCAGGAACTCCAGCGCACCATCGACGACCCGGCTCTCGGCATCACCGAGGACAGCGTGCTGGTGCTGCGCGGGGCCGGTCCGCTCGGCGGCCCCGGCATGCCCGAGTACGGAATGCTGCCGATCCCGGCCCACCTGCTGGAGCGCGGGGTCAAGGACCTGGTCCGGATCTCCGACGCGCGGATGTCCGGCACCAGCTACGGCACCTGCGTGCTGCACGTCGCCCCGGAGTCGCACGCCGGCGGCCCGCTCGCCCTGGTCCGCACCGGCGACCCGGTCACCCTGGACGTCCCGGCCAGGCTGCTGCAGTTGGAGGTGGCCGCCGAGGAGCTGGAACGCCGGCGCGCCGCCTGGCAGCCGCCCGAGCCACGCTTCGAGCGCGGCTACGGGGCGCTCTACTCCGAGCACATCACCCAGGCGGACCAGGGCTGCGACTTCGACTTCCTGGCCCGCCAGGGCAACAACCCGGCCCCCGACCCCAGCTGAACCAGTCCCATGACCATGAGCACGTTATCGTCATGAAGTCTCTTGAAGGACCTGGAGAGGAGTGACACCGTGCTCGACCCCGACGTGCGCCGCGTACTCGACGGCACCCCGATCGCCCATCTGGCCACCGTCCTGCCGGACGGTGGCCCGCACTCGGTTCCGCTCTGGATCGGCACCGAGGGCGAGCACATCGTGATCCTCACCGGTCCGGGCAGCCGCAAGGCGCGCAACCTGCGCCGCGACCCGCGGGTCGCCATCTCCCTGACGCCCGCCGACAACCCGTTCGAGCCGGTGCTGATCCGCGGACGGGTCGTCGAATGGCTGGAGGGCGATGCGGCCTGGGCAGTCGTCGACCGGATCGCGACGAAGTACATCGGCGCGCCCTACTCCCGGGAGCAGGAGCGCGTCGTGGCCGTGATCGAGCCCGAGCGGCAGTCCGTCGGCCTGGGCTCCTAGCCTGTGGTTCCGAAGGTAACCCGGTAGTAGCAGGCGCCCTTGCAGGCCATGGTGGCGGAGTCGTCGAAGGCGTAGGAGTAGGCGTACGGCTCCGCCTTCTTGAAGACCTGGGTGTAGTCGACCGGCCACTTCGCCGGTATGCAGTTGTCCCGGCCGGCCCAGGCTCCGCGGCAGCAGTAGGTGTCACCGCCGAAGGCGGCGCAGGGCGGCTTGCAGCCGATGACCTGGCCGCCGTTGACGGCCTGCATGGCGGTGGGGCAGACGATCGGGGTGGTGCAGGTCCCCTTGTAGCAGCCGGAAGCGGTGATCGGGTCCGTGCTGACGGTGTGTGAGATGTTGATGTACATCGGCAGGTTGGACCCGTCGACCATGCTGACGTCGTAGAAGTCCAGGTTGTCGAAGGCGTCGAAGGTGAACTCGCCCAGCGTGGTCGGGGTGGTCGGACCGGAACAGGTCGTGGTGCAGTCGCCGGTGAGGCAGGTCCCCGCACCGTTGCTGGTGCAGCCGGTCCGGCCCCAGATCCGCCCGCCCCAGTTGTTGGCCACCGTGACGGTGGCGCTCTGCCCCGGCTGGAGCTTCAGGCCGCCCGGGTAGGCCGCGGTGGTGTTGGTGACGATCACCCAGACGGTCTGCTGGGTCTTGTTCACCAGCGCGATGGACCGCTGCCCGGCCGGAGCCGCCTGGGTGGGCTGTGTCGCGGTGCTCGCCGCCGTGGACCTGGTGGTGGCCGCGGGAGCGGCCGTGCGCGTCGCCGTGTGCGAGGCCGACGGCGAGGGTGTCGCGGACTTCGTGGTGGCGCTGGGGGACGGGGAGGGGGAAGCCGACGGGCCGGGGGACGCACTGGCCCCGCCGCCGCTGCCTGCGGTGGCGACCGCCGAGGACGGGTCGGCCACCTGGGCGGTCCCCACGCCGTTCGGCGGGGACGGCCAGAAGACGACGACCAGCGTCGCGACGACGGCCGCCGTCAGCGCGAGCCACCATCCCCGTGCGGATCGGGTTCGATGCTTCCTGCGTGCCATGGCCTGCCTGTCCCCTCGCCGATGAGGCGGTATGAGGCGGACGCCTCGTACAGGAGACCGGAACGGCGCCCTCCGACAACAGAAATTCGGGTGCGTTCTTCGCTAGGACGAGGAGAGGGCGGCCAACCGGGCCGCGAGGCCGTCGAGGACGGCGTGGAGGCCGAACTCGAAGGTGTGCTCCGGGGCCGCGCCGTAGTCGGCGGCGGTGGCCCGGTCCAGGCGGACGCGCAGTCGGGGGAACTGCCTGGCGACCTCGGCGGCCCGGTCCATGCTGTCGCTCAGCACCTGCTCGCCGTCCCCGCCGTCGCGGTCCAGCTTCCTGGTGAGCGCGGCCGTCGCGGCCGTGCCCAGGGCGTTGCCGAGGACGAAGGTGAACACGGTGGCCGCCGCCTGGTCGGCCTGGGCTCCGGGGAAGCCGGCCGCCTCGTAGACGGCGAGGATGTGGTCGTCGTGGCGGGCCTTGCCGGGGCCGAACATCGGCAGTGAGCCGAAGGCCTGCACCAGCCAGGAGTGCCGGGTGAGCATCGCGTGCAGTTCGGTGGCCATGGTGGCGGCCGCCGCCCGCCAGCCGACCTCGGCCGGGTCGGGCCGCGGGACCTCGTTCCAGGCCCGGTCGGCGGCCAGTGCGACGAGGTTGTCCTTGCTGCCCACGTGCCAGTACACCGCGGTGGCGGCGGAGCCCAGCCGCCGGCCCAGGGCGCGCATGTTCAGGCCCTCCAGGCCCTCGGCGTCCAGCAGTTCGACGGCGGCTTCGACGATCTGTTCGCTGGTCAGCGTGGAGCGTGGCATGTGCCCAGGGTAGGGCACCGGGCCATCTACTTGCACATCGTTCAAGAAAGTACTTGCACGCTGTTCAAGTCGTGCCCTAGGTTCTTCTTGAACGCAGTGCAAGTCGAGCGAACAGGGGAACCGGAATGTCACACGAAACGCTGTCCGAGGTCGTCAGGGCGACGGCCGCCAGGTTCGACATCCCCGGTGTCGCGGTCGGGGTGTGGGCGGACGGCCGGGAGGCCTTCGCCTGTCAGGGCGTGACCAGCATCGACAACCCGCTGCCGGTGGACCCGGGCACGCTGTTCGTGCTGGGGTCGATCAGCAAGAGCTGCACCGCGACCGCGCTGATGCGCCTGGTCGCCTCCGGTCAGGTCGAGCTGGACGCCCCGGTGCGCCGCTACGTCCCCGAACTGGTGCTGGCGGACGAGCAGGTCGCTGCGGAGATCACGGTGCTGAACCTGCTCAACCACACCGCGGGCCTGGACTGGAGGATCATCGCCGACACCGGGGACGGGGACGACGCCCTGGCCGGCTATGTGGAGAGGCTGGCCGGGCTCAAGCTGATCGCGCCGCCCAACTCCCGGGCCTCCTACAGCCAGGCGGGCTACAACCTGCTCGGCCGGGTCATCGAGAAGGTCACCGGCCAGACCTACGAACAGGCCGTCGCCACCCTGCTGCTGGAACCGGTGGGAATGGAGCAGAGCCGCTACACCCCGGCCGACGCGATGCTGCGCCGGTTCGCGGTGGGGCACAACGCCGGCGAGGACGGCGCCCTGGCCGTGGTGCGCCAGTGGAAGGACACCCGCGCCAACAACCCGGGCGGCGGCCTGGTCTCCTCGGTGGCGGACCAGCTCCGCTGGGCCCGGTTCCACCTCGACGGCAGCCGCACCGCGAGCGGGGAGCAACTGCTGCCCGCCGAACTGCTGCGGCAGATGCAGCAGCCGACGGTCGAGCTGCGCGCCAGCACCCTCGGCGACGCCATCGGCCTGTGCTGGTTCCTGCGCGACGTCGACGGGGTGCGCACCGTCGGCCACGGCGGGTCGGCCAACGGCCAGTTCGCCGAGCTGCTGATGGTGCCCGAGCGGGACTTCGCGGTGGTGGTGCTGTCCAACGCCGGCCCGGACGGCATCCCCTTCAATCAGGAGATCGTCCGCTGGGCGCTGGAGTCCTACCTCGGCGTGGCCGACCGCGACCCGGTCTCGCTGCCCTACGACGAGGAGCAGGCTCGGCAGATCGTCGGCGACTACGAGAACGACGCCATGTCGCTGGTCATCGCCTCCGACGGGACCGCACTGACCCTGGAGGTCATGATCAAGCCCGAGATCCGTGCCGCCTCCGACACCGAACTCCCGGCCGACTACCCGCCGTTCGACCTCGGCCTGCTGCCCGGCGACACCGACGAGTACATCGTCACCAGCGGCGCCCTGAAGGGCCAGCGCGGCTACTGCACCCGCGACACCGCCGGCACCGTCACCGGCGTCGACCTGGCCGGCCGCCTCTTCAAGCGCGCCCCGGCCGCCTCCGACTGAACCCTGTTCCGCTCGGTTCCACGAAGGGTCCTCGTGTAACGGTCGAGGGCCCTTCGCGCTGCTCCGCTCCTCTCGACCGGCCTCACCCCGATCAACTGACCAAGTGTCATTTGTACGCATTCATAGAAGAATTCAGGACATTCTCCGGCGAGCTGAACCTTGCCTGGGAGTCGGTGGGGAGTTCCCTGGGGGTCCTTGCAAGTATTGGCATGGACTCGATATACCTGGGTGCGAACGATCATGGATTTCTTGCTCGTATCCAGATCGAAGTTCTTGCACTGAATTTCCAATGGATCTGCTGTGGCATGCCTAATGGTTCGACGGTTTCGGCCTTGCCAGCACTGAGAAGTGTGAGTACCAGTAGGGGAGTGAAAGGTGTTCTCTCAAAGGGAGTTCATAAGATCGGCGCCGATGCGGTTGCTGGTCATCATGGCGCTGGTGGCCTTGTGCGCCCTGGTCGGAATCCCGGGTGCGACGGCGGCCCGGGCCGATGCGCCGAGCTGTAGTGCGGGGTCCTGTGAGGGAAAGAACGCGGAGGCCACGGGCTGTTCCGCCGATGAGCTGCTGATCGAGGACTCTTCCGAGTCCTCGGGCGGGAGCACCTTGCAGATGTACTACTCCAGCGCATGTCAGACCGTGTGGGCCATATTCACGGACACGGTCGAGGCATATTTCGGCGTTGCGGAGCTGGTCACGGTGCCCAACGGCGGGGGTCTGGAGCAGGTGGACCAGCAGGTCCTTGGCAGCGCTGACACCGGGTCGATGCAGAGCAACAACTACGTGACCGAGACGGGCATGACGCAGTGGAACCAGTCCGTGAAGGCGTGCGGACTGCCGCAGAACGAACCAGCAGAGTCCGAGGATCCGCAACCGGACGGCGGCACGGCGGTCAACATCCTTGGCTGGTGCACGGCATGGCACTGACACGGCGTCACCTCAACTCCGCAGGCCCTTTCGACGAGGAAGACAAGATGCCAGGGCTGTTGCATCCGCGCCGTCGAGGGCGACCACGTAGGTGGACTGCGGTCACCACTGGACTCGTCGCGCTCGCGGCGCTGCTGCTGTCGGGGCCGACAGCCCAGGCGACGCCCGATTCGGGTGCGGTGACTGGGAACTCGGGTGCCTTCACGGATCCCGCCGCGGACCTGGGCACGGGCTGGAAGTCCTCGACCGATGAGCTGCTGACCGGCTTGGGGGACTCGCAGGGCTTTCACATCCTGGAGGCGATGGAGAGCAAGGCCTTCGCTTGGAGCACGCTGGCAACGCTGACGGTTCCGGGTGTGGACGCGGCTTCATGGACCGGGTACACCTGTACGACCGGTGACGGGCGCTACGTCGCGGCGGTGTATGCGCCCTCCACCGCGGCGAACAGTCCCGCCCAGCGTGCGGCGGGGGCTTTCGCGGCTGTGGTCAACGTTGCCACGGGCAAGGTCACCCAGGTCGCGTCGGGGATGGCCCTCGACTACTTCACCCCGAGCTGCGGCACCGGGGACCAGGTGGTGTTCACCCGGAACACGGTGGACGACAGCCAGACCCAGGTGATGGTGGCCGACGCCTCCACCGGACGGCTCGTCAGCAGCACCCTGGTCAAGGCGCAGTTCACGACGCCGGTGCCGACCGCCGCCGGCGTGTACGGGGTCGCCCACGGTGACCTCGTCCGGATGAACGCGAACGGAACGCTGAGCACACTGGCGCGTCCGCAGGGTCAGCCCTACGCCCTGGCGGCGGACTCGGCACATGGGCTGCAACTGCTCAGCGTGGACGGTAGCCGTTCGGTGCTCCAGCGGTGGAACGGCAGCGGGCTGGTCGCACTCGGCACCGCCCAGAGCACCAATATCGGCCTGTTCAGCGGACTCGGCGGGCACAACACTTTGGTCGGGGACGCGACGTCACTCAATGTCAAAGCCGCCCCTGGGCTGCGTTCCGTCCCGGCGGCAGAGCAGCCCGACGCGGTGTCCTTCCAGGGGGATGCGGTGGCCGAGTCGATCACCTCCGCCGACTCGACAAGCGCCCCCAGCGGCAGTGGCTGGGACCAGCCCACGACAGAGGCCGCCGTTCGGTCCGCCCGCACAGGCACTGTCTCCCATGCGGAGTTCCAGGCGTCGGGCCCGGTCACCCAGACCTTCGGGCAGAGCAGCACTTCGGGAACCGCCTCGGGCACTGCGAGTGGCACCACGGCGGTGAAGTCCTCCTACACCGTCAGTACCTCGGGTACGACTGAGTCGGTCACGTCAGCTGCGGTGACAGCTCTGGCGGCGACCACCTGCGACTCCGGTGTGAGCAGCGGATATGATGCGAGTTATCCGGTCGCCCTGGTTACCCCGCCCTCCTGCGATACCGTGCCCACCTGCCTGGTGGCACGAAACAGCGCGACCAAGCAGGTGCTGCAGCCCAGCGAGAACATGGTGGAGTGGGCGGTCGACCAGGCTGTGCACGCCGACCTCACTATCACCCGGCCGGCGAACTACGACAGCAACGGCGAGTCGTCCTACTCGCCGGAGAGCATGTTCCCCGCAGCAGCCCTCACCGGTGGCGGGACCATCCCGGCCCAGGTCATGCTGGCTATCCTGGCCCAGGAGTCCAACCTCAAGCAGGCCTCCTGGCATGCGGTCCCCGGTGACGCGGGCAACCCGCTGGTCTCCGACTACTACGGCAACGGCGACAGCATCTCGTCCCTGCCGAACTACACAGGTACCGACTGCGGCTACGGTATCGCTCAGGTCACCGATGGGATGTCGAGCAGTTCCGGGTCGCCGATGACAGAGGCTCAGGCCTCTGCAGTGGCCACCGACTACGCGGCGAACATCGCAGCCGGCGTACAGATCCTCGGCCAGACCTGGAATGAACTGCAGGGCCTCTCCACGCCGATGACGGTGAACGACGGCAGCGCGCAGTACATCGAGAACTGGTACTACGCGATCTGGGGCTACAACAGCGGGGTCTACACCGACCCGACCCAGAACGACGGCCATGTCGGCCTGGGCTGGGCCAACAACCCGGCCAATCCGGCCTACGACGCTGCCCGCGAACCGTTCATGCGCTACGACACCGGCGACGCAGCGCACCCGGGGGACTGGCCCTATCAGGAGAGGGTCCTCGGCTGGGCGGAGAATCCCCAGGTCACCTATGGATCCGCTACCTCGTACACGGATGCGACCTACGCCACCAGCGAGTGCACCGTGCTCGCAAGCAGCACCGACACGGCATGCTTCCTCAACCTGCCGACGAACTACCGGCTGTTCTGCTCCACCGCGGTCAACGACTGCGACCCCTCCACCACGAGTGGCAGCCCGTGCCCGGCGACCGACAGCACCTGCTGGTGGAATCAGCCCGTCTCATGGATCTCGGGGGACGAGAGCACGCAGGCCGCCACGGAGCACCTGGCCTACCCGCTCGGCTCCGCCGAACCAGCGATCAACAGTCAGTACGCCGCACCTGACTGCTCCTTCCCTTCCGGTTCCACGGGCACCTTCGTCATCGGCACCGAGGAGGACAGCAGCAAGAACGTCTTCGGCTGCCCCGGTAGCGAGTCCAGCGGCAAATTCTCACTTCGCCTGGGCGACAGCTTCGCCGGGACGGAGATCACGGAAAGCGGACTCACCCTGGAGAACCCGCTCACGGCACAGATCGACCTGCACCAACTGGGGGCAGGGTGGATGGGCCACATCTACTTCACCCACACCTACCCGCTGAACGACTACGCGCACAAGGTCACCGCACAGTGGGCGCCCGACCCGAGCGCCATTCCTGCAGCAGGTGAGCAGTTCGACATCCACATCCATCTGCCCTCGCACGGAAACACCGCCAGCAGCGTCTACTACCTGCTCAAGGAGGGCGTCTCGTCAACCGGCGCCGAGCCCAGCGTGGGCTGCACCAAGAGTCAGGTGAACAGCGGCCAGGACGAGTGGGTGGACCTCGGCACCGCCTACCTGTGGCCCGGAGCCCGACTGCTGCTCAGCAACCTCGTCAGCGGGGCCACCGGAACCTCGGACATCGCCTTCGACGCGGTCGCCTTCTCCCCGGCCACCTCGGGCAGTTGGTGCCCGTAGGCAGACAACTGACCCGAACCGCAGCTCAGCTGCGGTGATCCGGGGCGTTGAACGGCATGCAGCGCGGTGGCGGAGGGAGCTCCTCCGCCACCGCGCTCCCGCTCCGCCCCTCAGACCCCGTCATATCTGGACCGGAGACTATGCGCGACACTCTGACCAAATCCCTGGCCTGCACCCTGCCGCTGGCAACGGTGCTGCTCACCGCGGCCTGCTCGGGTGCGACACCGCCCAGCGCAACCCGCGGGCCGGCTGCGGCTGCCACCACCTCCGGCAGCATGCCCGCGACCGCCGGGGCGGCGGACCCCGATGCGGGAAGTGCCACGCCCACGCCAACCTGGACGGTCATTGCCGATCCCACCGGACCGGTACCCAGCGCTGAGCTCGCCCCCGACAAGGGCTCGATGCGAGCACTGTCGACGAATTTCGACTTCAGCTCCTTCTCGGAGCACGAGCTCAAGACCTGGGACATCACGCTGAAATCAACTCCTGACGATGGAAGCCGATCGGACATGTACACCGCGCTCGGCGGCAACAGCGTGAAGGGCAAGAGCCACCTCTTCGTCTTTGTGTACCGCAACAAGCAGCAGGCCGTGACCGCCATTGGTTGCGGCTACAGCCAGGGTGACTCTGCTACAGCGACACAGTTCATGGACGACTGCGCCCGGACGCAGCTGACAGGTGTGTCCTCGGCGCAGGTCGTCGCATACATCCAGGAAGAAAGGCAGCTGATGACGCCGCTATTGGTGGGCGCGGCAGCCAGCTACTCAGCTCCATATCGCAAGATCGGGTCCGACACATTCAGCTTTCTGAAAGGTGTCGGACAGGAGGTCCTGAACATTCGCGGCGATATTAATTCGCCTGCCAATTAGACCTCGCTGTATGCATCCCAGGGAATATCAAGGATATTCCCAGGAGAGCTTAGGGTTTTGACGGGAACGCATCAAGTACGGATGGTCATCCGGGCAGCATGCCGCCGCTCGGAGGCATGTGTGTCAACGGACAAGGGGTGAGTGGTGAGACGGTGGACCGCGCTGGCGGCGATCACTGGTGTGATCATCGGTGGGATCGGGGTGCCGCCCGCCTGGGCGGCCACCCATGCGAAGGCAAGTCAGGCTGGAATCTCAACCAACCCCGTCACGGACTTCGGATCAGACGCTGGCGCTTCTGGGGACTTGGCCGTCAACGCCTTCGGTGACGGGAACGGCTATCACATTCAGGTCGCCCGGGAGAAGACCGGCTTCACCTGGCAGGAGATAGCCGTCCTGCGGCCGGGCAACCTTGACGACTCGTCATGGACCGGATACCAGTGCACCTCCGGCGACGGCCGCTACGAGGCGGTCGCCGTGCTTCCCTCCTCCGCGGTGAACACCAACGCGGCCCGCGACCACGGGGCGTTCGCTTACTCGGTGGACCTGCAGACCGGCAAGGTCCGACCGATCGCTACCGGGGTCGGGCTGGAGTACTTCTCTCCCGGCTGTGGCACTGGTGATCAGGCTGCTTTCAGTCTCTACCTGGGCACCGACGAGCAGACCAGCGAGGTGGTGACAGCCGATCTGGCCACGGGCACGGTCCTGCATACGACCACCGTGGCCGGTCAGGTCACTTCTGCGGTTCCCACCGCGCATGGAGTGGTGGGAGTCCAGGGCACCCAACTGGTGACCGTGCCGCAGAGCGGCACCTCTGCGGTGAAGCCGGTCAAGCTCGCCGCCGCCGGGGGAACGGCGTTCGATCTGCGTCCCTCGACGGACGGCGGCGTGGACTTCCTGACTATGACCAAGACGGGCTCCACGGCCACCATCGCGCACGAGGTGAACGGCAAGGTCAGTTCCCTGGGCACAGGTACCGCCACCCAGTTGGCGATCTTCCAGGGACATGGCGGCCACAACACCGTCGTCGGCGCCAAGAGTCTGTCCAAGGGCACATCCCTGCGCTCGGTGGACACCTCGGGTCTGACCGACCCGGCCTACGCCTCCCTGGACGGCGATGCTGTCTTCGGCGACCACCAGAGCGGCACCAGCAGCGACCCGACCGTGCTCGTGACAGCCAGCCGCAAACTGGTCAAGCGCACCCAGGCTGCCACCACGGCCCCGGTGACCGGGACCGCCTCCACCACCGTGCCACCCGGCGTCCCGGCGTCCGGCAGCTCCGTGGCAGCCGGGTCGCTCGGCACGACCTCCACGTCGGCCACCAACGGCAGTCACCCGGCCACGCAGGCCGCATACTTCACCCAGTCCTCGGCCCAGGCTGCTGTTGTGCAAGCCTCCAGTACCCAGACGCCCACGTGCTCGGTGCCGCGTAACTCTCCGACTCTGCAGTCGATGCAGCCCAGCAACACCCAGGTCGACTGGGCCGTGCAGATGGCCGAGCAGAACCTGCTCACCGGATCCTCGGTCGCGCGCCCGGCCAACTTCGACAACATGGGCCTGGTCTCCTACGCGGCGAACAGCGATTTCGCCCAGGTAGCCCTGTCCCATCCGTCGACCAGTAGCACCACCGCGGTTCCGCGCTCGGTGATGGAGGCGATTCTCGCTCAGGAGAGCAACTGGGACGAAGCTTCCTGGCACGCTCTGCCCGGCATCGCCGGCAACCCTCTCATCGGCAACTACTACGGCACAGCCGGATCGATCGACTCGATCAACTACTCGGCGGCCGACTGCGGCTACGGCATCGGCCAGGTCACCAACGGCATGGCCAGTACCGACACCCAGTACTCCGCCCACGGGCAGATGAAAATCGCCGTGGACTACGAGGAGAACATCGCCGCAGCGCTGCAGATCCTCGAGCGGACCTGGAACCAGCTCTACGCCGCCGGGATCACGGCCAACGGCGGCGACCCGAAGTACCTGGAGAACTGGTACTTCGCCATCTGGGCCTACAACTCGGGAATCCAGCCCACCGCCGCTTACGGCAACACCACCGGCTGCACACCCAGCGCCACCTGCACCGGCGCGGACGGCACCTGGGGCCTGGGCTGGTCCAACAACCCGGCCAACCCCAACTACCCACCGAACCGGCAGCCCTACCTCGCCTACACCTACGGCGACGCCGCCCACCCGGGCAACTGGCCCTACCAGGAACGCGTCCTTGGCTGGATGGGCACCCCGCTGCTGCGCTCAGGCGTCAAGGCCTACGCCACCCCTACCTACCAGGGCGGCAGCAACTGGCTCAACATCCCCTCCTTCGCAACTTTCTGCGGCACCAACAACGACTGCACCCCCAACGCCGGCGGCACCGCGGGCACCTGCGGACTGAGCGACTCCGAGTGCTGGTGGAGCCTGCCCGCCACCTGGGTCTCCGACTGTTCGACGACCTGTGCCACCAGCAGTTACGCCTACGGCTCCGGATCCACCGAACCCTCCTCCAGCGACCCGCACCCGCCCACGTGCAATGTCGACAGCAGTGTGCTGCCCAGCACCTCCAGCGGAGCACCGATCATCGTGGCCGCCCAGGTCGGCCTGGCCACCGGCAGCACCCCGCTGAACATCGTCGGCTGCTCGGGCGAGAACTGGTCCAACAACGGCTCCTTCACCATGACCTACGGCACCGACGCCGCAGGTGATCCCACCGGCGCGATCGACACCCATCAACTGGGGGCCGGCTTCGTCGGCTACATGATGTTCACCCACACCCAGGACGGCTCCGAGGCAGCGGTGATGAACACCGGAACCTGGACCCCGAACCTGCCCAGCACCCAGTACTACAAGATCAAACTTCACTTCCCCGCCACCGGCGCCCGCGCCACCGACGTGGTCTACCAGATCAACCCCGGCGGCAACGCCAGCCCCTGGAAGATCCGTGTCAACCAGGACTGGGAGTCCGAGCAGTGGGTCACCATCGGCACCTTCGCCATGGCCCCGGGCGCCAGCGTCCAACTCGCCAACAAGAGCTCGATGACCCCGGGCGGTTACGACGTCGGCTACGACGCCATCGCGTTCACCCCCGAAGGCGGCACGCCCGGCCACCCCATCGGCGGACCCCCCGGAATCCAGGACGCCCCCAGGGGATCCAATCCCGCCTTCATCGCCTGCGGCTGCGCCCAGCGCACCGCCGGTGACCCGATCGACACCGCGACGGGATACTTCGGTGACGACTACACCGACCTGACCGTTCCCGGTCGAGGCATGCCGCTCACGTTCACGCGCAGCTACGCCTCTGCGATCGCAGACCCGAACGGCCCCAACGGCACCCTCGCCGTCAACGGACCATTCGGCTACGGCTGGACTTTTTCCTACGGCCTGACCGCTGCCACCGACTCCACCAGCGGTAATGTCACTGTCACCCAGGAGGACGGCTCCCAGGTCACCTTCGACGACACGTCGGGCACTTTTGCGCCCTCAGCGCCCCGGTACGACGCGACGCTGACCGAGAGCGGCACCATCTACACGTACACACGCCTCGGGAAGGACATCTTCACCTTCGATGTCTCCACCGGGCGCCTCCTGTCCGAGACCGACCTCGCAGGTTCCAAGGCGAGCACGCCCTACGCGACGAACCTCTCCTACAACAGCAGCGGCCAGCTGAATACGATCACCGACCCGGCCGGGCGCACGTTCACTCTGGGATGGAGCAACGGCCACATCACCAGCGTCACCGACTCCGCGGGCCGCGAGGTCAGCTACGGCTACGACAGCGAAGGCAACCTCACCGACGTCTACGGTGTCGGCACCACTCGCACCCCCACCCTCAAGGACGACGACCACACCGTCTACACCTACCAGGCCGGCACGCACCTGGTCACCGGAGTGCGCGAGCCCAAGTACTACGGCGACACCACCGCCAGCCCCACACCTGCCATGTCGATGGCCTACGACAGCTCCGAGCGGGTCGTCACCCAGACCGACCAGTTGGGCCGCGCGACCACTTTCACCTACGGCCCCGACGGCGGTCTGGCCACCGGTCAGACCGAAGTCACCGACGCTGCCGGCAACAGCACCCTGGACACCTACCAGGACAACCTCCTGGTCTCCGAAACGAAGGGATACGGCTCCGCCGCACCCAGTACCACCAGCTACACCTACGACCCCATGACACTCGGCATCACCACGATCACGGACCCCAACGGCAACCTGAAGACCTTCGCCTACGACGACAACGGCAACAAGATCTCAGCAAGCGACGCCCAGGGCTACACGACCAACTACAGCTACGACACCGACAACGACCTGATCCGCACCGTGGACCCGCTCGGTGTAATCACCACCAACAGCTACGACCAGGCCGGCCACATCGCCACGGCCTCCGGCACCAATGACGGCACCTTGAGCTACGGCCTGCTCACCAGCACCACCGTTCAGTCCAGTGACCAGTCCGCCGAACACCTGGACAGCAACACCGCTACCCCGGCCAGCCGCACCGTCAGCTACTACTACGACGATGCCGCGCACCCGGCGGATGTCAGTCGCTCGGTGGACGCCGACGGCAACACCGCCAGGGCCACGTACGACGCTTACGGCGACAAGTCCAGCGCGACCGATGCTGCCGGGGATCAGACGAAGTTCGCATACAACACCGGGACCGGTCAGCTCACCTCCGCCATCGCCCCTGACGGCGTGGCGGCCGGCACCTCCCCCGGTTGCACGCCGCCGGCCAAGGGCTGCACCACCTACCAGTACGACGCCTTCGGAAACCTCACCAAAACCACCGACCCGCTGGGCCACGCCACAGGCGCCACCTACGACGCCAACGGCAACGAGACCTCCAGCACAGACGGGAACAACCAGACCACCACGTACGGATACGACGCGGCCAACGAGCAGACCTCCGTTGGCGCGCCCGACCAAACGGTCGCGTACACCGGCTACAACAAGGACGGGACCGTCGCTGACACCATCGACGGCGCTGGCGACAAAACGTCTTACGTCTACGACGCCCAGGGACGGCAAACCACCGTCACAGCCCCTGACGCCCGCACGACGAAGGCTACCTACGACGCTGACGGCAACCGGCTGAGTGTTACCAACCCCTCCAGTCAGACCACCACCTATACGTATGATCCAGATAATCAAGTCACCGCGATCAGCTACTCCGACAGCAGCACACCCGACGTCAGCAACATCGCCTACGACGCAGACGGCCGCCGCACCTCGATGACCGACGGGACTGGCACCTCGACCTGGAGCTACGACACTTTCGGGGACGTCGCCAGCCAGACCAATGGTGCCGGAGCCAGTGTGAGCTACACCTACGACGGCGAGGGTGACGCACTCACCATCTCCTACCCGGGAACCCAGTCCCAGATCGTCACACAGACCTTCGACAAGGCCGACCGGCTCGCAAGCGCCGAGGACTGGAATGGCAAGACCACCACATTCGCGTACGACGCCGACGGCAATCCCACGTCCACGACGTACCCCAACGGTGACACCGTCACCACGGGTTACGACGACGCCGATGCCATGCAGAGCACCAGCGTCGCCCAAGGGACCACTGCCCTGGCGTCTCTCTCCTACACCCGGGACAACGCCGGACAGGTAACCAGCCTCACCCCCAGCGGGCTTGCGGGGACTGCACAGACCTACACCTACACCGCAGACGCACAGCTGAAAACCTCCACCACCGGAAGCACGAGTACGCCCTATGCCTACGACACCGCAGGCAACCCCACCACCGATGCCGGAAATGCACAGGCGTTCAACCAAGCCGGCCAGTTGTGCTGGAGTCTGCCCGGCACGGCGACCAGTTCCAGTGGCTGCACCACACCGCCTACCGGTGCAACGACCTACACCTACAACGCCGACGGCGACCGCACCGCAACCACTCCCTCCAGCGGAACATCGGCCTCCTACAGCTACAACTCGGCGGATCAGCTCACCGACGCCGTCGGCCCTGGGGGAACCGCCTCGTACACTTACAACGGAGACGGGCTTCGCGCAAGCAAGCAGATCGATGCTGCCGTAACGACCTACACCTGGAGCGCCGGCACCACTCCCAGTCTCTTGAGCGACGGCACCGCCAGCTATCTGTACGGACCCAGCGGCGCACCGATCGAGCAAATCGCTGCCACCGCAAGCCAGTGGTACTTCAGCGACGCAACCGGCTCCACCAGAGCACTCCTGGACACCGACGGATCCATAGGCGCCACATACGCCTACGATGCCTACGGCAACATGCTCAGCCGGACGGGCACCGACCAGACACCGCTCCTCTACGGCGGCGGCTACACCGACTCCGAGACAGGGCTGAT
Organism: Streptacidiphilus jeojiensis; assembly: GCF_042510965.1. Classification (NCBI taxonomy): domain Bacteria; kingdom Bacillati; phylum Actinomycetota; class Actinomycetes; order Kitasatosporales; family Streptomycetaceae; genus Streptacidiphilus; species Streptacidiphilus jeojiensis. The sequence goes on along the minus strand of NZ_JBEUKS010000005.1, from coordinate 100,046 downwards.
CTATCTTCAGGCCCGCTACTACGACTCCGTCACCGCCCAGTTCCTCACCGTTGACCCCGCCGTGCAGCAGACGCTCAGCCCGTACTACTACGGGGGTGACAATCCCCTCACCTTTACCGACCCCACAGGGATGTCCATCTGGGGCAGCGTCGTGGGCTTCGTCCACAAGCACGTGGCAGTGATCAACGAAATCAACTCGATCTCGACAGCCGTCACCGGCGCCGCGACACTCGTCGGCGCCGCCTGCTTCGTCAGCGGCCTCGAACCCTGCGCGGCCGTCGCCGGGACGGTGGCTACCATCAGCCTTGGTATCCAGACGATCACCCAGGCCGCGCTCACGGTCGACGCATGCAACTACGGTTCAGGCTGGAGCTGCACCGAGTCCTCGTTGTACCTCTTCGGAGACACCGTCGCCGCCGGCACCGCAGCAAAACTGACCAAAGCAGTCATCACCGGATCCAGGGGCGTGAAAATCGACAAGACCCTCGAGGCCTGGCGCAAGATCTGCGGCGGCTGACTCCTAGTCGGCCACTCACCAGGTGATCTATTGCCACTCACAGGCCCGCTCCGCCTCGCGACAACCGAGGCAGAGCGGGCTTCCGGGCTGCCATCCACTACGCCGGCATAAATTTTTCTCGGACGCGACAGAAGCAGAACGAAGGTTTCTGATGAGTGCCTCTGTAGGCCATGTAAGTGTTCATCCGAGTTTTCGGTACCTGTCCGTACTTGGACTGCCAATCGTGACGTACCTCGTCCTTCGCGCCGCCACCTCTCAGGACGCTACATCCTCCCGGATCCTGTGGGGCTCGGCCCTGGTTGTTCTCCTCTTGACTGTGCTTCTGTGCCGGTTGATTTCGGTGAGCATCAAAGGCGGATACGTGAAAGTTCGCCGAGGACTCAGAACGGTCACGATCGAGGTCGAGGACTTGATCTCGGTGTCAGCTATCGATGGCCCCGGGGGGTGGCGCACTGCCAAGACGCTCGTACTGGTCGACCCCGAAGGGCGTACGACGCACGTCGCCCTGACTTTGGTACGGCCCGCAGACCGTAGACGTCTCCTCACAGAGATGACTAGGCAAGCAACCCCTGGGACTGTCCGCTTCGACGCAGTCATGCGCGACATGCTTGACGACACAGGCAAGCAACCGGAACGCGCCTCCTGAACTGTGTCGGCTTATGGCGCTCGTCGTGACCGCATACATCTGGTGGGCCCATAGCAGCCTGGACTGCGGCGCGAGACTGCGGGCCTGCCAGCTGGCTCTCTTCGAAGTGAAGTCAGATCCCGGGCAAGGATGAACGAGCGTGTGGTGGATCGGCGGAAACTGCCAGGTCGGAGCGCATTCTGATCATGTAGCTCACGTTCACCTCCCTCGGCTATCCCGTCCTCGGATTCGATGGCACGGATGAGCGGCCGAGGCGTCAGGCCGCTGCACGTCCTGGTGGTCGCCCCGGCGGTGCTCGTGCTCGTTCTCGTGGTCTCGTTGCTGGTCGGCCTGAAGCTTCAGGCCGACCAGCAGGACCACAACCGGACTGCCGCGCACACCGCCGTCCAGGGGCAGGCTGAGAACTACGCTGCGGAACTGGCGTCGGAGTTCGACCGTGGTGTCCTGGTGCGCGGAGGCCGTGCTCGCTGGGGTACCGGCGCACTGACTCTCTACGACATCGACGTCGTGACCGCCGCGGCCGACAGCGCCCAGGCCGTCTTCGCCGGCGATGCGGTGTACGCCCGGCCCGACTTCCTCTTCGGAGACACCCGGGAGAACGACGAGATCTGCTACCGCCTCCGGCTCATCCGGGTGAACGGAAAGACAGCGTCCGACCTGTCGACCACCTCCTGTGCCGATTGCCTGTCGACCACCACGCGCGGATGAGCCCGGTGCTGCGGGTGCATCCTCATCAGGTCGCTCTCGGCCGGTTACGCCCCGCGCTGGTCGACGATGCGGCGGATCTTGCCGACCGAGCGCTCCAGGGTGTCCGGGTCGGTGATCTCGACCTCGACGGTCACGCCCACGCCGTCCTTGACTGCCCGGGCGATGGCGGCCGCGGCGGCGGCGCGGGTGTCGGCGGAGGTGTCCGGCCTGGCCTCGGCGCGGACGGTCATCCGGTCCAGCCGGCCCTGCCGGGTCAGCCGGACCTGGAAGTGCGGGGCCACGCCCGGGGTCCGCAGCACGATCTCCTCGATCTGGCTGGGGAAGACATTGACGCCGCGCAGGATGATCATGTCGTCGCTGCGGCCGGTGACCTTCTCCATCCGCCGGAACGCCGGCCGCGCGGTGCCCGGCAGCAGCCGGGTCAGGTCGCGGGTGCGGTAGCGGACGATCGGGAGCGCCTCCTTGGTGAGCGAGGTGAACACCAGCTCGCCGCCGGCGCCCTCAGCCATCACCTCGTCGGTGAGCGGGTCCACCACCTCCGGGTAGAAGTGGTCCTCCCAGATGTGCAGGCCGTCCTTGGTGTCCACGCACTCCTGCGCCACCCCGGGGCCGATCACCTCGGACAGGCCGTAGATGTCCACCGCGTGCAGGTCCAGCCGCTGCTCGATCTCCCGGCGCATCTCCTCGGTCCAGGGCTCGGCGCCGAAGATGCCGATGCGCAGCGAGGTGCTGCGCGGGTCGATGCCCTGCCGTTCGAACTCGTCCAGCAGGGTGAGCATGTAGGAGGGGGTGACCATGATGATCTCGGGGCGGAAGTCCTGGATGATCTGCACCTGACGTGCCGTCATCCCGCCCGACGCCGGGATCACCGTGCAGCCGGCCCGCTCGGCGCCGTAGTGGGCGCCCAGACCGCCGGTGAACAGGCCGTAGCCGTAGGAGATGTGCACCTTGTCGCCCGGGCGGCCGCCGGCCGCGCGGATCGAGCGGGCGACCATGTCGGCCCACATCGACAGGTCGTTCTCGGTGTAGCCGACCACGGTGGGGTTCCCGGTGGTGCCGCTGGACGCGTGGATCCGGCGCACCTGGTCCATCGGGACGGCGAACATGCCGAACGGGTAGGTGTCGCGCAGGTCGGCCTTGGTGGTGAAGGGGAAGCGGGCCAGGTCGGCCAGGGAGCGGCAGTCGAAGGGGCTGACCCCGGCGTCGTCGAACTTCTTCCGGTACAGCTCGACCTCGTTGTAGGCGAGCTGCAGGGTCTGCCGCAGCCGCCGCAGCTGCAGGTCCCGCAGTTCGGGGCCGGTCAGCCGCTCACCCGCGTCCAGCAGCTCCTCGGGCAGCGGCTCGCCCAGGTGGCGGTCGGGACGGCTGTTCATGGATTGCTCCGCTCTGCTTCGGTGCCGGCTGCTTCGGTGCGGCTGGGCAGGGTGCCGCCGCGCAGGGTGCGGCTGCGCCCGCGGAACTCCGCGATCAGCTCGTCGCCGCGCCGGACTGTGACGTCGTAGATCCCGCTCCGACCGAAACGGGCCCGTTCCTGTGCGGTGGCCTCGAGCACGTCGCCCTGGTGGGCCGGGGCGACGAAGTCGATGTCGCCGCCCGCGGCCACGGTCACCGGGCCGTGACTGTTGCAGGCGCAGGCGAAGGCGGTGTCGGCCAGCAGGAAGAGGTAGCCGCCGTGGGCCGTGCCGTGCCCGTTGACCATGGCGGGGGTGACCGCCATCCGCAGCACCGCTGCGCCCTCGCCGGCTTCCAGCAGCTCGATGCCGACGCCCAGCGAGGCCGCGTCGGCGGCGAACATCCGCTGGGCCGGGCCTGGCGGGGCCGACCTGGTGGGTGGCATTTCGGCTCCTTCTTGTCTCCCGACCGAACATTCGGTTAGCGTGGTGGTGAGGTCAAGTAATCCAGCCGCGTAATCGGCTGTCAAGGGACGACGCGGGCCCCGTGCACTCCCGGAGGGTGGGAAAACCGATGACGACAGCAGCAGCGGAACCCGCAGCACCGCCAGATCCGCTCCAGCAGCACTTCGACGACACCATCGCCCGCGACCACCGCGTCGAGCCACGGGACTGGATGCCGGAGGGCTACCGGCGGACCCTGGTGCGGCAGATCGCCCAGCACGCCCATTCCGAGATCATCGGCATGCAGCCAGAGGGCGACTGGATCACCCGGGCGCCCTCGCTGCGCCGCAAGGCGATCCTCTTCGCCAAGGTGCAGGACGAGGCCGGGCACGGCCTCTACCTCTACTCGGCGGCCGAGACCCTGGGCGCGGACCGCGCCGATCTCACCCGGCGGCTGATCGAAGGGCGGCAGAAGTACTCGTCGATCTTCAACTACCCGGCCGACACCTTCGCCGACGTCGGCGTCATCGGCTGGTTCGTGGACGGCGCCGCCATCTGCAACCAGGTGCCGCTGTGCCGCAGCTCCTACGGCCCCTACGCACGGGCCATGGTGCGGGTCTGCAAGGAGGAGTCCTTCCACCAGCGCCAGGGCTACGAACTGCTGCTGACCATGATGCGCGGCACCGAGGGCCAGCGGGCCATGGTGCAGGACGCGGTGGACCGCTGGTGGTGGCCCTCGCTGATGATGTTCGGGCCGCCGGACGGCGACTCGCCCAACTCGGCGCAGTCCACCGCCTGGAAGATCAAGCGCCACTCCAACGACGAACTGCGGCAGCGCTTCGTGGACATGACGGTCCCTCAGGCCGAGCGGCTGGGGGTGACCCTGCCCGACCCGGAGCTGCGCTGGAACGAGGAGCGCGGCAGCCATGACTTCGGCACCCCGGACTGGACCGAACTGCAGCGGGTGATCTCCGGCGACGGCCCGCGCAACGCCGAGCGGGTCTCCCGGCGCCGGGCGGCCCACGAGGAGGGCGCCTGGGTCCGCGAGGCCGCCGCCGCCCACGCGGCCAAGCAGGCTGAGCGACGAGAAGAAGCAGCGACGAGCAGGAGCGTGGCATGCCCCAGATGAACAACGTGCAGGCCGACTGGCCCCTCTACGAGGTCTTCGTGCGCGGCAAGCGCGGCCTCAACCACGTCCACGTCGGCTCGCTGCACGCCGCCGACGACCGGATGGCGCTCACCCACGCCCGGGACCTCTACACCCGGCGCAACGAGGGCGTGAGCATCTGGGTGGTCCGCAGCTCGGAGATCACCGCCTCCACCCCGGACGAGAAGGACCCCTTCTTCGCCCCCAGCGGCGACAAGGTGTACCGGCACCCCACCTTCTACGACATCCCCGCCGACGTCCCGCACATCTAGGGCCGTCACTTCTAGGAGCGCCACGTGAGCGACGACGACAACGCCTACCTCGGCCTGGCCGAGGCCCACGAGGGCGACGAGGCCCACTGGGCCTTCGGCACCGGCTTCGAGGACCCGCTGCACGGCACCGACACCGCGCTGCCGCCCGGTGTCGACGGTCCGGCACTGGCCGCGCGCTGCCTGGCCCTGGGCGACGACGCGCTGGTGCTGGCCCAGCGGCTGGCGCAGTGGTGCACCAGGGCGCCGGAGCTGGAGGAGGAGCTGGCGCTGGCCAACATCGGCCTGGACCTGCTCGGCCAGACCCGGCTGCTCTACACCAGGGCCGGCCAGGCCGACGGCAGCGGCCGCAGCGAGGACGACTTCGCCTACCTCCGCGACGCCGACGCCTTCCGCAATGTGCGCCTGGCCGAGCTGCCCAACGGCGACTTCGCCCACTGCGTGGCCCGGCTGCTGGTGCTCTCGACCTGGCGGCTGGCCGTGTTCGAGGGGCTGACCACGGCCGCCGACCCGGTGCTGGCCGCCGTCGCCGCCAAGGGGATCAAGGAACTGGCCTACCACCGCCTCTACGCCGCCGAGTGGACCGTACGGCTGGGCGACGGCACCGAGGAGTCGCACCGCCGGATGCAGCAGGCCCTGGACGCGGTGGCGCCGTACCTGGACGAGCTGTACGCCGCCGAGGACGTCCGCGGCCAGGTCGAGGCCGTGCTGCGGCAGGTCGCCGACAGCGCTGGGCTGATTCTGCCGGGGGCTGCCGGGCTCCCGGGCTCCGGACGCGACGGCGAGCACACCGAGCACCTCGCCCCGCTGCTCGCCGAGCTGCAGAGCGTGGCCAGGGCGAACCCGGGGGCGACATGGTGACCGCCACCGCGGACCTGGGGGCGGACCTGGAACTGGCCCGCCGGGTGGCCGGCGGCGTCCCCGACCCCGAGCTGCCGATGCTCACCCTGGCCGACCTCGGGGTGCTGCGCGACGTCGAGGTCGCCCCCGACGGCGCGGTCACCGCGGTGCTCACCCCCACCTACTCCGGCTGCCCGGCCATGGCCGAGATGCGGGCCGAGGTCGACCGCCGGCTGCGCGCGGCCGGTTTCGCCCGGGTCGGCATCCGTACCGTGCTGGACCCGCCGTGGACCACCGACTGGATCACCCCGGCGGCCCGTCGCACCCTCGCCGAGCACGGCATTGCCCCACCCGGCAGCGCACCCCGCCCGGCGTCCGGACCGGTACCGCTGGTGCTGTCCGCGCGCCGGCCCACGCTGTCCTGCCCCCGCTGTGGGTCCGCCGACACCGAGGAGACCTCGCGCTTCTCCGGCACCGCCTGCAAGGCTCTGTGGCGCTGCCGCGCCTGTCGCGAGCCGTTCGAGCACCTCAAGGAGATCTGATGTCGGCCCCCGCCACGGCAGCCGCAACGCCCTCGGCCACACCCCCGGTCACCTCCGCCGGGACGGAGCCCGCCGCCCCGGCGCGCCGCCGCCCGGCCTTCCACACCCTGCGGGTCGCCTCGGTCGAGCCGCTCTGCGAGGACGCCGTCGCCGTCACCTTCGCCGTCCCGGACGACCTCACGGACGCCTTCGCCTTCGCCCCGGGGCAGTCGCTGACCCTGCGCCGCACCGTGGACGGGCGCGACGAGCGCCGCTCCTACTCGATCTGCTCGCTGGCCGGCGGCGCGCCCCGGATCGGGGTCCGCACCGTACCCGCCGGGATCTTCTCGTCCTGGCTGGTCAACGAGGTGCGCCCGGGCGACGCCGTCGAGGTGATGGAGCCCACCGGGGCGTTCACCCCGGACCTGACCACCCCGGGCCGCCACGTCCTGGTCGCGGCGGGCTCCGGGATCACCCCGATGGTGTCGATCGCCTCCGCGGTGCTCGCCGCCGACCCGGTCTCCACCGTCACCCTGCTCTACGGCAACCGGCGCAGCGACACGGTGATGTTCGCCGACGACCTGGCCGACCTGAAGGACCGTCACCCGGACCGCTTCCAGCTCGCCCACGTCCTCTCCCGGGAGCCGCGCGAGGCCGAGCTGCTGTCCGGCCGGCTCGACCCGGAACGGCTGGCCGCGCTGCTGGACGCGCTGGTCGAGGTGGGCTCGGTGGACCACTGGTGGCTCTGCGGCCCGATCGGCATGGTCGAGGCGGCCCGCGACCTGCTCACCGGCCTGGGCGTGTCCGCCGACCGGCTGCACCGCGAGCTCTTCTACGCCGAGGAGGAGCCGGTCGCCCCGCTGCACCACGACGACGCCGTGCCCGAGGGCCCGGTCTCCACCGCCACCGTGGTCCTGGACGGACGCAGCACCACCGCCGCCCTGCCGCGCGACCGGAGCATCCTCGACGGCGCCCAGCGGGCCCGCCCCGACCTCCCGTTCGCCTGCAAGGGCGGCGTCTGCGGCACCTGCCGGGCCCTGCTGGTCGACGGCGAGGCCGAGATGCGCCGCAACTTCGCCCTGGAACCGGCCGAGGTGGCCGCCGGATACGTGCTGACCTGCCAGTCCTACCCGGTCTCGGACACCCTGACGGTCGACTACGACAGCTGAGCGGAACCGGTGGGCGTGAGCGTACGTCAGATGGGCGACGCACCGCGGTGGTGCGGTCCAGCACAGCACGGGGGTCCCGCATGCGCCGTCCGTCCACCACCCTGCTCACCGGCACTCTGCTCACCGGCACCCTGGTCGGTCTGCTGACCGCGGGCTGCGCCTCGGCCGGCACCGGCCGGGCCGCCTCCCAGGCCGGGTCAGGCTCGGGGCACAGCGCGGTGTCGATCGCCGCGCCGACCTCCGGTGCCATGCGCCCCGCAGGCGCCAAGCCGTGCCCCACCGCCGACCAGTGGCAGGGCGCCCCGGCGCCCACCGCGGTCTCGGGAACACCGATGAACACCCCGCAGGCGGAGGCCCTGAGCCAGGCCGTGGGGGCCCAGGGCCGGGCCGGCTTCGCGGACGCCTACGGCTCGCAGATCACCGACTTCCCGGCCGGGCGGGTCGCCCTCTGCGTCACCGACCTGGCCCGCGGCCATGCCCTAGCCCTGGCCGCCGAGCGCGCCGCCCCCGGCATCGACCTGTCCCGGCTCGACCTCTACCTGTGCCCGTACTCCCAGCGCACCCTGGACGGCGCGGTGCACAAGGTGATGGCCGCGCTGGACGCCAGGGGCGAACTGGCCGGCTTCCCGATCTACAGCGCGTCCCCGGCGACCGACGCCTCCGGGGTCCGCTTCACCAGCAGCCGGGAGGGCGTCGGGGCCAAGGCGCTGTACATCCGCATCGCCCACCTGCTGGGCAGCATCCCGTACACCCTGTCCGTGGGCGCCCCCGTGGGCGGCGCCTAAGGGGCGTCCGGAGTGCGGCGCGCCCCGGGCCAGTCGAGCAGCAGCTGCTGCTTGCGCGGGAGCTGGGTGACGATCAGGTCGTAGGAGTCCTCGACCAGCTCCCGCAGCAGGGCGTCCGGCAGCGATCCGTCGACGGTGACGGTGTTCCAGTGCCGCTTGTTGAGGTGCCATCCGGGCACGATGCAGGGGTGCTGCTCGCGCAGCTGCACCGCCAGTTCGGGATCGCACTTCAGGCTCACCTTCAGCGGCTCGTCGCCCAGCGCGGTCAGGGCGAAGACCTTGCCGCCGACCTTGAAGACCGACAGCCCCTCGCTGAACGGGAAGGTCTCGACGGCGCCGTTGAGGCCGAGGCAGAAGGCCTGGAGAGTCTCGGGTGTCATGCGGACATTCTGTGCCGCGGGGCTGACATCCCGCATCGTGACGAACCGTGCAGGATTCATTGATGACCCGTCAGACAGTCGGGGCCGACAACCCGCGCCGCCCCGGCGTGCGAGCGGCGTATCAATCCAGGTGCCGGCTGTGAGCCCGGCCCCGTAGCCTCAGCCCCATGACTGACCATGCGCTCGTTCCGGACGACTTCGTCGTCCCCACGGAGCTGATCACCCCGCAGTTCCGCCTGGAACCTCTGGGACCCCAGCACAACGTCGCCGACCATGCCGCCTGGACCAACAGCATCGAGCACATCCGTTCAACGCCGGGCTTCCAGAACTCGGGATGGCCGCCGGCGAACGGGATGGCCTTGGAGGCCAACCTCGCCGACCTGGAGCGCCATGCGGTCGACTTCGTCCAGCGCCGAGGATTCACCTACTCCGTCATCGAGACCGTCGGCGGCGAGGTCATCGGGTGCGTCTACATCTACCCTTCCCGCAGCGACGTCCACGTCACCGACGTGCGCTCCTGGGTCCGGGCGGACAGGGCCGAGTTGGACGCACCTCTGTATGCGGCCGTCTCCGCCTGGCTGTCCGCGCAGTGGCCCCTGGGCACCCTCAACTATCAGCCTCGCTGACACCGTTCGCTCGGCAGCGGCCCGCTTGTGCGCGCTCGACGGCGTGGCCGGACCGGCTATCCCAGGTCGGTCAGCGATGTGTTGGCCCCGCACAGCACCACGCAGACCCGCTCGCCCTGCGCCGGGGTGTAGGCCCCGGTGGTGAGTGCGGCCAGGGCGGCGGCGGTGCCGTGTTCGACGGCCACCCGGCGGCCCTGCCAGAGCGCTCGGCGGGCGGCGATGATCTCCTCGTCGCTGACCAGGACGCTGCGGGCGCCCTCGTACTGCGCGGCGGCGACGGCCAGCGCGGTGACGCGGCGGGCGCCCAGCGAGTCCGAGGCGATGGAGTCCACCGGGCTGTCGACCGGCCGTCCGGCCGCCAGGGCGGCGTTCAGCGCGCGGCAGTTCTCCGGCTCCACCACGACGGTGCGGACGCCGTGGTGCCGGGCGGCCGTGGCGACGCCGGCGAACAGGCCCCCGCCGCCGGCCACCACCATGACCGTGTCCAGCCGGGGGTCCTGCGCCAGGATCTCGTCCAGCAGGGTGCCGGCGCCGGCCGCGATCAGCGGGTGGTCGTAGGCGTGCGAGGCGAGTGCGCCGGTGCGGACCGTGAACTCCTCGCAGGCCTGCAGGGCCTGCGCGTACTCCAGACCGACCAGCCGCACGTCCGCGCCGTAGCCGCGCAGCCGCTCCACCTTCACCGTCGGCGCGTTCGCCGGCAGGAACACCGTCGCCGGGACGCCCTGCTGGCCCGCCGCCCAGGCGCAGGCGAGCCCGGCGTTGCCGCCCGAGGCGATGGTGATCCCGGCGTCCGGCAGGGTGCCCGCCTCGCGGTGCGCCAGCACGAAGTTCTGCGCGCCACGGGCCTTGAAGCTCCCGGTGTGCTGCATGTACTCCAGCGCGAGCGACACCTCGAACGGGCCGTCGTCGAACTCGTCCATGGCCACCACCGCGACCGGCCTGACCCGCCCGGCGATCCGGTCGGCGGCGGCCTTGACGTCGGTGTACGCGAGCTGGCTCTGCATGGCATCCCCCTACGGGCGCTGACGGACGGCTGTTTTGTACCGTAGCCTGCCCCGGCCCACCGCCGCTGACCGCCCGCCGCCGGCTGCCGCCACCCTCTCGCCCCGGGTCACACCAGCTCCAGCAGCCCCGTCAGCGAGGTGATCGAGGCGACGCCGTCGCTCGCGGCCCCGTCCCGGCACATCGCCAGACCCCGGTAGCCCAGGTCGATCGCCGCCCGCACCAGCTCCGGGTCGTCGTCCACGAACAGGCACTCGTCCGGTGCCAGCCCGAGCCCCTCGCTGGCATGCCGGTACATCAGCGGGTCCGGCTTGCGGCAGCCGAGCACCGCGGAGATCGCGTACACCTCGAAGAAGTCGCCGAGGCCCAGGGCGGCGTGGAGCTCCGGCAGGTTCGGCCAGGCGTCGGAGACCACCGCCAGCCGGACCCCGCGGCCGCGCAGTTCCCGCAGCACGTCGGCGACCTCGGGAAAGGTCTCCAGAACGGTGGCCGGCGGCACCGGCCGGACCAGGGTGGCCAGCAACTCGGCGGCGGCGTCCACCCCGAGGGCGCCCAGGATGACGCGGTGGTAGTCGTCGGTGTCGGGCGTGGTCGGTGCCTGGTCCATGAAGCGGTCACCCGCTGCTATGGCGCGGGCGAACTGCTCGGGCGTGATGCCCGGAGCCCGGTCGAGCACGGTCCGCTCGAAGTCCGCGCGCGGATTCCAGCGCCCGCCCTTCGGCTGCATCAGCACCCCGCCGGAGTCCAGCAGCACGGCGCGGGGAGGGTCGCTCCGGGGGGACCGGGGGGAGGGGGAGGATGGGGATGTGGCCTGAGTGGTCATCGGACGAGTGTGCCGCGACGCCCGGTGTTCGTCGAGGCCGTCGCTCATGGGACTGAGGGGGAAGGGCATATGACGTCGTTGCGATTCCGGGCCGCGGTTGCCGAGGACGCCGAGGCGGTGGCGCAGCTGCACGCCGACAGTTGGCGCCGGCACTACCGCGGCGCCTACGCCGACGCGTTCCTGGACGGTGATGTGGTCGCCAACCGCCGGGCCGTGTGGTCGTCGCGCCTGGCCGCCCCGGCCGCGGCCGCGACCGTCCTGGCCGAGGACGACGCGGGGCTGCTGGGCTTCGTCCATGTCGTCTTCGACGCCGACGACGTCTGGGGCAGCCTGGTCGACAACCTGCATGTGACGAACGCTCGGCGGCGCACCGGGGTGGGCGGTGCGCTGCTGGTGCGCGCGGCGGAGGCGGCCGGCGAGCGCGCCGGGGGCAGGGCCGTGTACCTGTGGGTGCTGGAGCAGAACAAGGCCGCCCAGCAGTTCTACCGTGCCTACGGCGGCAGCTGCGTCGAGGCGGCGCCGGTGCCTTCCCCCGGGGGCGTGCCGGGCCGGCTGAACGGGTCCCCCAAGGCGCTGCGGATGGCCTGGTCCGACGCCTCGCTGGTGGCGCGTTCGGGTGGTTGAGCCCCCCGGTCGGTGATACTGGTCGGGCCCGCCCGGGCCACCGCGCCGACGGAAGGACGACCAGCGTGCGGCTGCTGACCAGGCCCGTACTGGCCGCCTGCAACACCGTCTACCGGGCCACCGGCGGGGTCCTCGGCGCCTGGTGGTTCGGGCAGCCGATCCTGCTGCTGACCACGGTCGGCCGCAGGACCGGCGAGCGCCGGGTGAGCGGGCTGGTGTTCCTGCGGGACGCGGGGCGCTATGTCGTGGTCGCCTCCGACAACGGCGCCCCGCGCAGGCCGGGCTGGTACTACAACCTGCTGGCCGCCGGGCAGGCCGAGGTCCAGTACCGCCGCACCCGGGTCCGCGTCACCGCCCACGAGGCCGTGGGCGAGGAGCGGGCCCGGCTGTGGCCGCTGCTGCTCCGGGTCTACTCCGGCTACGACCGGCACCAGGCCAGGGCCGGCCGTCCGCTCCCGGTCATGGTGCTGACACCCGTGGTGCCGACACCGGTGCGCGGGAGCGGGGACGGCCGCTGAGGACCGGGCCGGGTCAGGGCAGCAGGCCGTCCAGGAAGGTGTTGCTGTAGATCCGGCTGGGGTCGTACTTGTCGAGGATCGACAGCGCGGTGTCCCAGTTGCTGCCGGACGGCTGACCGGTGCGGTAGGCGGCCGGGACGGTGGTGCCGAGGATGGTCGGGTCGGCCCAGGCGGCGGTGCCCGAGTAGGCCCAGCCCTTGGACCACTCGGGGCGGACCGCCGCGTAGCTGCCGGTGTAGTTGGAGAGCACCCACTGCTCGGTCTCCCGGTAGAACTGCTGGGACTGCGGGGTGCCGGGGATGGTCAGCAGGTCCATCCACACCGCGGTGTCCCAGGCCGGCTGGTCCGGCCGCGGGCGCAGCGCGCTGAGCAGCGGCTGCACCGCCCCGGAGACCCCGCAGTCGGCCGCGTTGTCCAGGCCGGTGACCCGGACCTCCCAGGGGCCGTTCATCGGGTACTGGCCCTGGTTCTGATAGGTGGTCAGGGCGTTGTTGAGGTAGGTGTAGAACTCGCTGACCACGCGCTGGACGTCGGCCCGGGCGCAGAGGATGGCGTAGCCGTTCGCGGTGACCTGCAGCGTGGTCGGCCTGACGTAGAGCTGGGAGTTCTTGGCCCAGCCCCAGATGTCCCAGGTGCCGGTGACGATCAGCCCGGAGCCGACGATGCTCATCTCCAGGTTCTCGAAGGTCGGCGTGACCGAGACGTCGCCGCCGACGATGTCGGCGATCAGGGTGGACTCCTGGGTGCTGACGGAGTCGGCGAAGGTGAACGGGAACGGGCTGTCGTTCTCCTTGGAGAACAGCGGCTTGCTGGGGGTCACCGTCCAGACCTTGAGCCAGGGCACGGTGGTGAAGGGGAACCAGATGGTCTCCACCCGCCCGCTCTTGTTCACCAGCGAGGCGAAGGAGCTGGACCCGGCCGAGGCGGGCGGGGCGAACAGGGTTCCGACGTTGGTGGTGTAGGTGGACTGGCAGCGCAGCCGGACGTTGGCGCCGACCCGCAGGGTGGCCTCGGTGACGAAGGCCCGGCCGAGGTGGACCAGGAACGCGGCGATGTCGGGGTCGCTGCGCTGGAAGGTCTTGAGGACGTAGGCGCTCTGGGTGGAGTCCCAGACCACCGCGGTGAGCGAGGTGACCAGGTTGCTGACGGAGCCGAAGGTGTGCCCGGTGGTCAGGGTCTCCCCGGTGGCCGGGACGGCGCTGCCGTGGCCGTCGATGGCCAGTACGCCGCCCAGGCTGAGGTCGCCGGGGGCCGGGGTGTGGATCAGTCCGTAGCCCGAGTTCTCCAGCGCGGTGAGCAGGTTGAGCATGGAGATGCCGGCCTGGGCGGTGACGCTGGCGGGGCTGCCGCTGTTGACGGTGACCGCGGTGAGGTGCTGGGTGGTGTCGACCAGCAGGATGTTCCCGGTGGCGCCGCTGGGCTCCAGCAGCGGGGACCAGCCGTGGCCCATGCCCTTGGCGCGGATCTTCCAGCCCTGGGCGTGGGCCCAGTTGGCGAGGGTGACCACGTCGGCGGGGGTGGCCGGCGCGCAGGTCCACTGCGGGCTGAGGACGATCTCGCCGGACCAGTTGCTCCATGCCTGCTGGTAGACGCTGATGCCGCTGGGGAACGAGGGCGGGGCCGCGGTGTCCGCCTCGGCGGGGGTGACCCTGAACGCTGGTGTCCAGGTGAGGCTGGACAGTGCGGCGGTGGCGCCGGCGGCGCCGAGAAAGGTGCGGCGGGACAGGCGGCTCGGCTGATCGGATGTACCCATGACGAAACCTCCGCGGAGAGGTTGGGCATGCCCGGCGGGGCGGTGGAGGGCATGCGGAATCAGCGTGGGGGCGCTGTGCGGAGCGCTGGGGGCGCGCGGGCGCGCGTCCAGCACGGAGGCGGTGCGGGCACTCCGTGGAACCGTGGTGGTGGCGCACTGCGGGCGGCGGTCCGGTCCGGTGGTCCCGGGTACCGGTCGGACGGCCGCGGCGGGTGCGGTGGGGAGAGGATCCGTCCCTGACCGCGAGAAGTCAATGACGGTGCGTCAGATCTGATTACCCGTCAGTTAACTTGGAACGTCTGGGAGACGGTGGCGAAGTAGGTGGTTCCCTGGACGCTTCTGCTGCTCGGGGCGGATACCCAGAAGTCGAAGGCGCGGCCCTTCTCGATCCAGCAGAGGTCCTTCACGTCGCGGGCGCCGAAGGCGTCGTCCGAGTAGCCGTCCCAACTCCACTGCCAGAAGGCGGCCTTGTTGGTCCCGTGGAACGAGGTGGACGTGACGCTGCTGTTGCGGAAGCCGGGGTTGGTGGTGGGGCCGTCGGCGTCCTGCTGCTTGATGCTGGCCAGCACGCCCTCGGTCGGGACGGGGGTGGGGTGCACGCCGATGCGGTAGGCCCGGTCGGGGGAGATGTAGAAGATCCGGCCGGAGTCGTCGGTGCTGCGCTTCCAGCCGTCCGGGACGGCGAGGGAGAAGAGGCCGGAGGGGTCCTTGCGCAGGGTGAAGCCGGCCGGAACGGCGTTGGCGGCGGTGGAGCCAGTGGATCCTTCGCTGGGCGTCGGGCGGGCGGAGGCGTGTGCGCCGGACGCCGCAGAGGACGCGGAGGACGCGGAGGTGGACACGATGGGTGTCACCGGCGCTGCGACCCCGCTCGGCGTGCCGGTCGAGGCCAGCACCACGGTCGCCGCGGTGGCCGCGGCCACCAGCACGCCGCCGGCGGCCAGCAGCACCCCGGTGCGCCGGTGGCCACTGCGCTGCCTCCCGGGCGGATCGTCGGCCACCGGCCCGGCGACGGCCCCGACCTCGACCACTGTGGTCGCGGCGCGTTCCGGTCGCCTGGCGGGCAGCCCCCGGGGCCCGGCCCCGAGGGTCGCCGCGGTCGGCGAGGCGACCATGGCCCCGCGTTCCAGGAACAGCCGCAGCAGCCGCACCGCCTCGGCCGAGCCCAGCCGCCGGGCCGGATCGCGCTCAAGCAGTCCGGCGACCACCGGGGCCAGCGGCTCGACGCTGGCCGGCAGCAGGATCTCCTCGTACAGCACCGCGTACAGCACGCCTGACATGGAGTCGCGACGGAACGGCGAGCGGCCCTCCAACATCGTGCACAGCAGCACGCCCACCGACCACAGGTCCGACTCGGGACCGGCGGAACCTCCCTCGGTGCGCTCCGGCGCGGTGAACTCCGGCGAGCCCAGGAAGGCGCCCTGCTCGGTGAGGGTGGAGCTGCCTTCGACCCGGGCTATGCCGAAGTCGGTCAGCACGATCCGCCCGGTCCCGCGCTCCAGCAGGACGTTGTCGGGTTTGACGTCCCGGTGCAGCACGCCCTTGGCGTGGACGGCCTCCAGTGCGGAGAGCACGGCGAGGCCGATCCTGGCCGCCTCGCGCGGCGGCAGCGGACCCTCGGCGGCGAGCCGGGCGCCCAGCGAGTCGCCGTCGACCAGCTCCATCACGATGCACGGCTCGCCGTCCTGCTCCACCACGTCGTGGATGCCGACCACCGAGGGATGGCGCAACTGGGCCACGGCGCGGGCCTCGCGCAGCGTGCGGGCCCGCTGCTGCTCGCGCTCCTCCGGGGAGTGGTCGGTGCGCAGGTGCACCTCCTTGACCGCGACCTGACGGTCCAGCACATCGTCCAGGGCCCGCCACACCGTGCCCATGCCGCCGCGGCCGAGCCGGGACAGCAGCCGGTAGCGGCCCGCCACCAGCCGGCCCTCGCCGACCTGCCCGCCGGTGTGCCCGCCCGCGTGTCCGTCCGCCTGCCCGCCGGTGTGCCCGCCGGTGTGTGCGTCCGAAGCCCCGTCCGTACTCCCCATGGCGGACATCATCGCGCATCGGCGGTGCGGCAACCGCCTCCGGTCAGCCGTCGCCGAGCAGCCGGGCCAGGCCGGTGGGGGAGAGCAGATGGCGCAGGGCCAGCCGGCCGGCGCCCTCGACCCCGGCGCGTCCGGCCAGCAGCGAGGTCTCGATGGCCAGGCTGCGGGTGGCCAGCGGCAGCGCCCGCCGGTAGACCACGCCGCGGATCTCCGCGAGCAGGTCCTCGTGCAGCTCGGCCAGGCTGCCGCCGAGGACGATCAGGTCGGGGTTGTGGAAGCTCACCGCGGTGGCCAGCACCTCGCCCAGCCGCTGTCCGGCCAGCCGGACCTGACGCCGGGCCAGGGCGTTGCCCTCGCTGCTGAGCCGGACCACGTCACGGGTGGTGAGCACGTCGCAGCCGGCCTCGCGCAGCGCCGCGACCAGCGCGCCGCCGGAGGCCACCGCCTCGATGCAGCCGGTGTTGCCGCAGTGGCAGGGCACGTCCTCATGGCCGGGGACCCGGACGTGGCCGATGTCGCCGGCGGCCCCGGAGGCGCCGCGGTGCAACTCGCCGCCGGAGACGATGCCGCAGCCGATGCCGGTGCCGACCTTGACGTAGAGCAGGTGCCGGACCGCCTCGCGGTGCGCGTACTCGCCGAGCGCCATCAGATTGACGTCGTTGTCCACCAGCACCGGCGCGTCGTAGCCGTCGGCGAAGAAGGAGGGGATGGGATAGCCGTCCCAGCCCGGCATGATCGGCGGCCGGACCGGGGTGCCGGTGGCGAAGTCGACCGGTCCCGGTACGCCCAGGCTGATCGCCCGGACATCGGAGGTCTTCCGGCCGCACTGCTCCAGCAGGGCCCGCAACAGGGTGTCGACCCGGGTCAGGATCGGCACCGGACCCTCGCCGATGCCGATGCTGGCGGCGGTCTCGGCCAGCGGGGCGCCGCCGAGGTCGGTGAGCAGCACCCGGCAGTGGGTGGCGCCCAGGTCGACCGCGACGACCGCACCGGTCAGCGGGTTGAGCCGGAGCGTCAGCGGGGGGCGGCCGCGGGCCGCGCCCGCCGGCTCGCCGTCCAGCAGCAGCCCGGCCCCGATCAGGGTGTCCACCCGCTGCGACACCGTGGCCCTGGACATGCCGGTGGCGGTGGCCAGGGCGCTCCTGGTCCCGGCGGCGCCGGAGGCGACCAGCCGGGCCACCTCGCTCAGCACCGCGTACTGCCGTGCGTCGATCGTGCTCATCCGTCCCACCCGCACCGCATGCTCGGCCCGATATTTATGCCAGAAGTTAGCGTAAATCACGTCATTGTCAAGCGGATACCAGCGGGATTACGGTTCTGACGTATCGGAAAGGAGCCGCGCTGTGATGCACGGTCAACTCCGGGTCGCCATCGCCGGAGCAGGCATGGTCGCCCGGGTCCACGCGGACGCCGTCCGACGGGCGGGGGCCCGACTGGTCGGGGTCTCCGCCTCCACCCCGGAACGCGGCAAGGCCGCCGCCGCCGAACTGGGCGCTGAGCGCGCCTATGACACCTCCGAGGACCTGGTCGTCAGCGACGAGGTCGACATCGTGCACATCTGCACGCCCAACGGACTGCACCACCCGCTGGCCGAACTCGCCCTGCGGGCCGGCAAGCACGTGGTCTGCGAGAAGCCGCTGGCCACCTCGGCGGCGCAGGCCGCCGAACTGACCCGGCTCGCTGCCGAGCAGGGCGTGGTGGCAGCGGTGCCGTTCGTCTACCGCTACCACCCGATGGCCGCCGAGGCCAGGGCCCGGGTGCGGTCAGGGGCGCTGGGCGCGGTGCACCTGCTGCACGGCCACTACCTCCAGGACTGGCTGGCCGACCCGGCCGACAGCAACTGGCGGGTCGACCCGGTCGTCGGAGGACCCTCCAGGGCCTTCGCCGACATCGGCTCGCACTGGTGCGACCTGGCCGAGTGGATCACCGGGCACCGCATCACCGAACTGGTCGCCTCCACCGCGACCGTCCACGGCGAGCGCAGCGCCGCCATGAGCGGCACCTTCAGCGCACCGGCCGCCGGCGGTGCGGGAGACCGGCAGGCCGCCACCACCGAGGCTGTGACTACCGAAGACGCCGCCCACCTGCTGTTCCGCACCGACCGGGGCGCCACCGGCTCGCTGCTGGTCTCCCAGGTCTCGCCGGGCCGCAAGAACCGGCTCTGGCTGGAGGTCGACGCGGCCGACGCCAGCGTCACCTTCGACCAGGAGAACCCGGAGACACTGCTGCTCGGCCGCCGCGCGAGCACCGAGGTGCTCAGCCGCGACGCGGCCCTGCTGGCCCCGGACGCGGCCCGGCTGTCCACCGTGCCGCCCGGGCACCCGCTCGGCTACCAGGACTGCTTCGCCGCCTTCGTCCGCGACGTGCACGACGCGGTCCGCGGCGGCGAGGTCCGCCACCCCGGCTTCGCGGACGCCGCCCGCACCGCGGCGCTCACCGACGCCGTCCTCGACTCCGCCCACACCCGCTCCTGGACCGAGGTACCCGCATGAAACTGGGATTCCTGACCGCCTGCCTGCCCCAGCTCACCCTGGAGCAGATCGTCCCCTGGGCCGCCGCCCACGACTACGACGCGCTGGAGGTGGCCACCTGGCCGTCCACCGGGTCGCGGGACTTCGAAGCCAGCCACCTCGACGTCGCCGCCCTGGACCAGGACGGCGCCGAGCGGGTCAGGGCACTGTTCGACCAGCACGGCGTGGAGATCTCCGCCTTCGCCTACTACGAGAACAACCTGCACCCCGACGAGCGCCGCCGCGCCGAGATCGCCGAGCACCTGCGCCGCAACATTGACGCCGCCGCCCTGCTCGGCGTCCCCTACGTGGGCACCTTCATCGGCCGCGACCCCGGACGCTCCGTCAAGGAGAACATCGCCGTCGGCGACAAGGTGCTGCCGCCGCTGGTCGACTACGCCACCGAACGCGGCGTCAAGCTCATCATCGAGAACTGCGTGATGGAGGGCTGGCACCCGGACGGCTACCCGGGCAACCTCGCCTACTCCCCGGAGCTGTGGGAGTGGATGTTCTCGCTCGGCTTCTACCTCAACTACGACCCCTCCCACCTGATGTGGCTCGGCATCGACCCGGTCGAGGCGCTGCGCCCCTACGTCGACCGGATCCCGCACGCCCAGGCCAAGGACGCCCAGCTGGACCCGCGGGCCCGCACCCGCTACGGCTTCTTCGGCAAGACCCTGGAGCGCGACAACCCCTGGGACGTCGGCTGGTGGCGCTACCGCGTCCCCGGTCTCGGCGACGTCGACTGGCGTGCCGTGGTCGACACCCTCTACGAGGGCGGCTTCACCGGGACGCTCTCGGTCGAGCACGAGGACCCGGTCTGGGGCGGCACCGAGGAGAAGGTCAAGCAGGGCCTGATCGTCGCCCACCGCACCCTGCGCCCGCTGATCGTCGCCTGACCCTGCGCGGCCGACCACCTGCAGCTGAACCCCTGCAGCTGAACCCCTGCACGTGAACTCATTGCCCGGATCCGAGCGGTTCCACCTCCCTTCCTTCACTGTGTCCCGAGGAGCGCACCAGAGATGACCCACCCCCTCTCCGTCCAGCTCTACTCCGTCCGCGAGCTGATCTCCGACGACCGCGACGGCGTGCTGCGCCGGATCGCCGAGGCCGGGTTCGGCGCGGTGGAGCCGTTCCGGCCCACCGACGACCCGATCGGCTTCCGCAAGGTCGCCGACGACCTCGGCCTGTCCGTCTCCAGCGTCCACGCCATGGACCTGCTCGGCACCGACACCGAGGCCGACGCCGTGTTCGACGCGGCCGCGGTGCTCGGCACCGGCATGGTCATCGTCCCGGCCGGTATCGCCGAGGAGGAGTTCACCGGCACCGAGGGCCTGACCCGGGCCGCGGACACCCTCAACGCGCTCGCTGAGCGCGCCGCCGGCCACGGCCTGCAGCTCGGCTACCACAACCACTGGTGGGAGTTCGAGCCCCAGGTGAACGGCCGTCACGCGCTGGAGGAGCTGGCCGACCTGCTCGACCCGCGGGTCTTCCTGGAGGTCGACACCTACTGGGCCGCCGTCGGCGGCGCCGACGTCCCGCTGGTCCTCGGAGGTCTCGGCGACCGGGTGAAGGCGCTGCACGTCAAGGACGGTCCGATCGTCAAGGGCGAGCCGCACACCGCGGTCGGCGCCGGTGCCATGCCGGTGCCCGCGATCCTGGCCGCCGCCCCGGCCGACGCCTGGCGCATCGTCGAACTCGACAACTGCGCCACCGACATCATCGACGCCATCGCCGACAGCCGCCGCTACCTCTCCGCCCTGGAGGCCCAGGCATGACCGCCCGCTCCGGACCCGTCGGCGTCGCCCTGGTCGGCGCGGGCGTGATCAGCACCCAGTACCTGAAGAACCTCACCACCTTCCCGGACGTCCAGGTCGTCGGTATCGCCGACCTGGACACCGAGCGGGCCAGGACGGCCGCCGAGGAGTACGGCGTCCCGTTCTCCGGCGACCTGGACTCGGTGCTGGCCCGTCCCGAGGTCGAACTGGTCGTCAACCTGACCATCCCGGCCGCCCATGCGGCGGTGGCCCGGGCCGCGCTGGAGGCCGGCAAGCACGTCTACGGCGAGAAGCCGCTCGCCCTGGACCCGGTCGAGGGGGAGAAGCTGCTCGCGGAGGCGGCGACTCGCGGCCTGCGCGTCGGGAGCGCTCCCGACACCTTCCTCGGCGCCGGTCTGCAGAGCGCGCTGCGGGCCATCGCGGCCGGTGCCATCGGCACCCCGGTCGCCGCCAACACCGCGGTGATGAACTTCGGTCCCGAGCGCTGGCACCCCAGCCCCGAGTTCCTGTTCCAGTACGGCGCGGGTCCGCTGTTCGACCTGGGGCCCTACTACCTGACCGCGCTGACCGCGCTGCTGGGACCGGTGGCCCAGGTCGCCGCGACGGCCAGGCAGGGCCGGGCCGAACGGGTCATCGGCTCGGGCCCGAGGGCCGGCACCGGCTTTGCGGTCGAGGTGCCCACCCACGTCACGGCGCTGCTGGACTTCGAGCGCGGTGCGACCGCGGCGACCACCTTCAGCTTCGACTCGGCGCTGCCCCGGATCCAGTTCGAGGTCACCGGGACCGAGGGGACCCTGGAGATCCCCGACCCCAACACCTTCGACGGGGTGCTGCGGGTGCGCGGCGGCGCCGACGAGGACTGGCGCGAGCTGCCGGTCAGCGGGACCACCGCGGGACGCGGCATCGGCGTCCTGGACATGGCCCGCGCCCTGCGCACGGGCGACCCGCACCGCGCCTCCGGCGAACTGGCCCAGCACGTCCTGGAGACCATGTCCGCGGTCACCGAATCCGCGGCCGCAGGCGCCTTCCGCGGCGTCAGCTCCCGCTGCGAGGCGCCCGAACCTTTGGCGGAGAGCTGGTCCCCTCTTGAGGCCACGCTGGGCTGAGGACGGACGTCGGCTGCGGACCGTAGTGGGTTTGTCGCGCAGTTCCCCGCGCCCCTTGGGGTCTGCAACTGGCTCAGTTGCAATCAGCTGGGGGCGCGGGGAACTGCGCGGTCAACCATCTACGGTCCGCAGCCGACATCCCCCGGGCTACCCCCGTTCGGCTTGAGCGACCAGCGCTGCCATGGTGTCGGGCCAGTCCGCGGTGATGCCCGGACCCATCTCGGGGCCGAGCTCGTCCGCGTCCGGGCCGACGATCTCCATGCTGTAGACGACGCGGATGCGCTGGGCGTCGATCGGCTCGATCGTGTGGTTGGTGCGGAAGACGTTGTCGCCGAAGTGCGCCTCGTCGACGAAGGACTGGTTCTCCTCCGTCGCCGCGATCCGCATCTCGATCGGCTCGTCACCGGGCGGCGTCATGATGATGGTCGACCCCGCCGCGAACGGCCCCTGCAGCTCGACCTTCTCGATCTCCGCGTTCCAGGAGCCCCAGTTCGCCACATCGGCCCACAGCCGCCAGATCGCCGCGCGGTTCTCGGCGCCGGTCTCCACGCTGTGCTCGTACGTCCACATCTGCGGTCTCCCCGTGGTCGGTGTCTGTGCGCACAGGCTATAGCGGCCGCACGGTCCCTGACGGAGCTTCAGTCACTCGCCCCGGCAGGGCCGAGCAGCGGCAGGACCGGGATGGTGTGGTCCTGCCAGATCAGGCGGGAGGTCTCCTCCGGGTAGGCGGTGACCACCGGCTCGGCGTCGAAGACCTGAACCAGCCGCTGCCCGGTGTCGTACCCGGGCCAGCCGGGGTCTCCGTGCGCGGCGAACGCCGCCCAGGCGGCGCGCATGCGGGCCGACAGCGACTCCGCCTCGGCAGGCGGGCCCGCCCCGATCAGCGCGGCAGGATGGCCGCGGTCCAGATTGCCGAAGACCAGCGGCACGTCCAGACCGTGGCAGGCACCCATGACGCCGCCCATGCCCGGGGCGGGCCAGGCGAGCTCGTACACATGGACCCGGCCGCCGGAGGCGGACTGCTCCTCCGCGAGGCGGAGGCTCGGCATGCGGAACGCCCAGTCGGAGTTGACCAGCTCGTACAGCTGCTCAGGGCCGGCATCCGGACAGCCGTCCCGGTACCGCTGCGCGCCGTCGCTGCCGGGGGCGAAGACGCGCAGGGCGGTGGCAGCCTGATCCTCCGTCACCTGGCCGAGCAGCCCTTCGAGCGCGGTGAACAGCCGCTGCTCGTCCCGGGTGTGACCGACGAGCAGCGCGATGTCCCGGCCGGCACCGTCGGCCAGGGCCTGCCAGGGGGTGGCCGGCAGCTCCGCGCCGCCGACAACCGGTGAGAAGAGGATCGCCCGGTGCGCGATCGGACCCCAACGACTTGCCCACTGGGCCGACTTGGCGCCCACCGCGTCACCTGCGGCGGACAGCCGGGACGGGTCCACCCCGGACAGCTCGGCCGCGGTGGGCCGCAGCCCCAGCTCCGCGCTGCACGCGGCGGCGATGTCGGCGGCGAGCTCCGGTGCGAAGAAGGTGCCCTGCACGCTCTGGGCGACGGCCCGGCCGAAGAGCCCGGACGCGCCCGGCATGGCGAGCAGTGCCGCGACCGATCCGCCGCCCGCCGACTCTCCGAAGACGGTGACGTTGTCCGGGTCGCCGCCGAAGGCCCGGATGTTGTCCCGGACCCACTCCAGAGCGGCGACCTGGTCGAGCAGGCCACGGTTGGCGGGCGCGCCCTCGAAGTACCCGAAGCCCTCCAGACCCACCCGATAGTTGAAGGTCACCACGACCACGTCGCCCTCGCCGGCCAGACGCCCGCCGTCGTACTCGGGAAGTCCGGACGTTCCGATGGTGTAGGCGCCGCCGTGGATCCACACCAGAACCGGCAGCCCCGCGCCCGGGCCCGGATCCGGCGACCAGACGTTGACGGTCAGCCAGTCGCAGTCCGCTGCGTCCCGCGACATCGCGTCCATGCCGAAGGCACCGCCCTGCGGGGGCGGTGGCCCGAACGACACTGCCTCGCGTACCCCGTCCCAGCCCCGCACCGGCCGGGGCGCGGCGAAACGCAGCGGTCCGACCGGCGGTTCGGCGAAGGGGATACCGCGGAAGACTGCGACACCACCCTCCCGGCTGCCGCGCAGAGTCCCGGCCGCCGAGCGGACCTCGGGCCGGGATCCGGACCGCTCGGACGCGGCATCGCTCATGACGCACTCCCTGTACGGGCACCTGGAGGTCGATCGCAGGAGCCGCCGTCCCCCCGGACCCGTGGATCATCCCGCCGCCTCCCGGTGCACGCCAGCCATTTATCCGGCGCGGCGCGCTACTGTTGGGTTACCGAGGGCTTTTCGCGCGTTGCCGGCTGGGTGGCGTCGTCTCCGGCGAGCGACGACACCGGGCGCTCGTCGGCCCGGGGACAGGTCCGCGACGTGACCACCATCAGCATTTCCCCCGAAGCCGACCCGGTCCTGCCGCTGTCCCAGGGCGTGCGGCTCGAACTCAAGCCGACAAGTCGGATCCGAGGCCGGGTGGACGGCGCCTGGTGGCCCCGGTCCAGGGACATGGCCCAGGAGCTCCCGCCGCTGGTCGAGGTCCTGGACCGGGTATGGGGACGGATCACCCGGGTGACCGTGCACGAGGGCATGTGGCCCGACCTGCCCTCCAGGGTCCCGGTCGGCAGGCGGATCGTGCGCCTGGGCTGGTTCGACACCGAGCAGGAGCAGGCCGACCTGTCCCTCTTCTCCTACCAGGTGGGCCGCTGGAACCTCCTGGTCATCCCGCCCGAGTGCGACCCCGCCCGCGCGGCCCTGCTGATGGCGGCAGCCACCGATGTGCACAACCCCGCCGGCGCTGACGCCCTCCTCACCGCAGCGGGGTGACCTGAGCATCGGCGAACGCCTCGCGGAACGCCTCACGGTTGGCGGACGGCGAGGCGCGGTCCCGGACGGCGAAGACCACCTCGTCGAAGGCCGACCGGAGCTCCGCGCCGGGGACCAGCAGATCGCGGAAGGCAGTGGCGACCTCCGCCGGGTCGTTGGCGAACACCCCGCAGCCCCAGGCGCCGAGCACCAGCCGCCGCACCCGGTGGTGCGCGGCGACCGCGAGGACCCGTGCTGCCCGCCGGCGCAGCACCGCCCGGATCTCCGCGCCGGCACCGGGGCTGCGCCGCAGCACCTGGCCGGCGTTGGGCGCAGGAGAGGTCAGGAAGGAGACCGGGAACGGCTCGGCCAGCAGCGCGCCGTCCTCGTCGCGGATCACCGGGACGGCGGGCGACCAGATCACCCGGTCGCTGTAGAGCAGGTCGTCGGAGGCCCGGTGCGCCGCGTAGTACTCCGGGGCCCGCAGCAGGCAGTGGTACAGCAGCGCATGCCGGCACAGGTCCTCCTCCTGGGCCTTGGCCCCGCGCAGGTACCCGCCGCCGGGGTTGCGCGCGGAGGCGAAGTTCAGCACCGCGATCTCGCCCGGTCCCGCCCGGAACAGCCGCTGCGCCGCGGCCAGGCTCCCCTCGGCGGTCACCTCGATCCGGGGCCCGCCGCCGTCCGCATGCTCCGGAACGTCAAGTGGCTCCTCGGGGGAGTAGCACCGGGTCCGCTCGGCCGCGGCTGCCAGGGCCGGGCCCACCGGAACCGTCCGACCGTCGGCTGCCCGGTACTGCCCGGCTGCTGCGATCTCCTCGTTGACCGTCGCGTACTGACGGAGTCTGCTGCTCACGTCGGCCCACGCTAGGTGACGGTGTGGCAGCTGGGAAAGCCGATTTCGGCCGACCCGGGGCTCAGCGCAGCGCGGGCAGTTCCAGTCGCAGCGTGCCGGCGTCGGCGTCCAGCACGGCGGGGATGCCCAGTGGGACGGTCAGGCTGGTGGGGCTGTGGCCGAAGCCCAGTTCCCAGATCACCGGGATGCCCAGCGGGCCCAGCCGTTCCAGCATCAGCTGCCGGATCCGGTCGGGGGAGGGGCGGCAGTCCTGCCACGATCCCAGCGCGATGCCGGCCACCCCTGCCAGGGCGCCGGAGCGCAGCAGTTGGGTGAGCAGCCGGTCCAGCGCGTAGAGGTCCTCGTCCACGTCCTCCAGCAGCAGGATCGCGCCTTCGAAGCCCGGCCGCGCGAAGGGGGTGCCCCGGTCGGCGGCCAGCAGGGTGAGGCAGCCGCCGGCGGTGACGCCGGTGGCCCGGCCGGGCAGCAGGCATTCGGCGGTGGGGGAGGTGAGCAGCTGCACCGTCTCCGGTTCGAACAGGGTCCGGCGCAGCCCCTCGGCGGTGGCCGGGTCGGCCCCGAACACCGCTGCGGCGGCCATCGGCCCATACAGCGTGGACAGCCCGAGCCGGACGGCGAACGCCTCGTGAAGCGCCGTCACATCGCTGTAGCCGACGAAGACCTTGGGCTCGGCCTGGGCCGCCATCGCGGACCAGTCGAGCTGGTCGACGATCCGCTGCGCACCGTAGCCGCCGCGTGCGCAGACCACGGCGGCGACCCCCGGGTCCAGCCAGGCCTTCTCCAGGTCGGCGGCGCGGCCGGCGTCCGGGGCGGCGAGGTAGGGCAGCTCCGGGTGGCCGGCCAGCACGCTCGGCATCACCTCGACCAGCAGCCCCCAGGACTCCAGGATCGACACCCCGCGCTCCAGCCGCTCCGGGACCAGACCGCCGGACGGTGCGACGACGGCGACCCGGTCCCCGGCGGTGAGCCGGCGCGGACGCTGCAGGGGTTGGACCTCGGACACGGCTTCAGCTCCCGGTGCGGTGATCGCGGCGAAAACGTCACCGTACCCTGCGCGCGGTGCCGGAACGCCTGCGCATCGCGTCCCACCGGCGCTGCCACCAGTGCCGGTGGTCCGGGTGCATCCGCAGCGAGAGCTTCCGCCCAAGCGGCAGGTAGCCGATCACCGCACCGACCGCGGCGAGGATCACGTCGTCGATGTCGAAGGAGCGCCCCTCGACGAAGAAGTGCTGTCCGAGCTCCAGCAGCAGCACCACGAACGAGCAGATCAGCACCGTCCGGAGCAGGCCGCGGGTGCGCGGCGAGATCACCGGCAGCAGCAGGCCGAAGGGGACGCCGATGAGGATGTTGCCGCCGATCTGCAGCAGCGCCTGGCGGACCGACGGCTGGTCCAGGTAGAGCCGGATCGACGTACCCGGGTGCAGATTGGTGTGGGCGATGCCCACCGACGCCGGGGAGGGCGTGAGCGTCAGCTTGACGATCACCGCGCCGCACACCGCGAGGCCGAGCAGCGCCACGGTGCCGACGACCGCCCGCAGCAGCCGCGCCCCCAGGCTCCGGGCCTTCCGGGCGCGGGGGAGGGGACGGGGACGGGGACGGGGCGCCTTCGCGGCCGCCGGGGTGCTCGGCTGCTTCTTCGGGAGCGCCGCGCTCCGCCGACGGAACAGGTCCCGCCCGGGCATCGCGGACGCCACCCGCCGGACACGGCCTCTGCCCCCGCCCCCGCCCTTGTCCCCGCTCCTGCCCCCCGAAGTCACGTTCCCCACCGCCGCGACCGTGCGACCCATTGACCGGCCTCCTCTTGGTTCCTCGGTGACGCTACGCCCCGCGGGTGCGTCTACCCGTAGCGGTCACCTTCATGTCGGCCGTGGCCGTCGTCATCCCGCTGATCCCGGGCCGGGGGAGACCTTCGTCACCCATAAGTGTTACAAGTGCTGACGGCATATTCACCCGGCCCGTTCGCCAACTACAGTGAGGATCCATTCCGTTGGGGGAGGTGGGCTGGTGCGTGGGGATTCCCGGCTGACCGTCCTCGTCCTGGACGGGCGCAGTACGGCGCAGCTGCTTCTGGCAGGCGAGGTGGACCTCGACGCCACTCCGATGCTGGAGCGGGCGGTCGCCGCCCTGCTGCGGGACCAGGCGGTGCGGCGCATCGAGCTGGACGTCGCCCTGGTCCGGTTCTGCGACGCCGGAGGGCTCAGCGCGCTGCTGGCCTCGCACCGGATGGCCGCGCTGCGCGAGGTGCCGCTGTACCTGATCCAGGTGCGGTCGACCCTGCAGAAGGTGCTGGACGCGGCCGGGCTGGACGAACTGCTCACCCGCCCGCCCGACTAGTCGCCACGTCTTCCAGTCGCCATGTCTTCGACAAGTGAACGCTGCACAGCGTATTGACGACCCATCAGCTTCAGGCTGACACTGCGTTACGCGTTCCGGAACCGTCCATCAGCGAATTGGAAGCGCTCTCAATTCACTGAACCGAAGGAAGAAGCACCGTTCAGCGTTCACTTCCCTAAGCCTGGAGGGTTCCCCATGCGCAGAACCACCCTTCCGCGCCCTCATCGCGTGCCGTTGCGCCGCCGCACGGCGGCGCTGCTCACCGCCCTCGCCCTGCCGCTGGCGGGGGTGCTCGCGCTCACCGCCGGCTCCGGCAGCGCCTCCGCCACCGTCCCGTCCGCGCCCGCCGGTTGGACCACGGCCTTCAGCGACGACTTCAACGGGGCCGCCGGAACCGGTCTCAACACGGCGAACTGGCTCTACGACACCGGCACCAGCTACCCCGGCGGCGCCGGGAACTGGGGCACCGGCGAGGTCGAGACGGCGACCAGCTCGACCACCAACGTCTACCAGGACGGCGCGGGGCACCTGGTCATCAAGCCGGTCCGGGACGCCTCCGGCAACTGGACCTCGGGCCGGGTCGAGACCCAGCGCACCGACTTCGCCGCCCCGGCCGGCGGTGAGCTGGAGCTCAGCGCCAGCCTGGAGCAGCCCAACCCGGCCTCCGGCAGCGGCTACTGGCCCGCCTTCTGGGCGCTCGGCGCGGCTGCCCGTCCGGTCGGCGCGACCAACTGGCCCAGCGTGGGCGAGCTGGACATCATGGAGGACGTCAACGCCCTCAGCGAGCACTCCACCACCTTCCACTGCGGGGTCGACCCCGGCGGTCCCTGCAACGAGACCACCGGCATCGGCAGCGGGCTGCAGGCCTGCTCGGGCTGCCAGACCGGCTACCACACCTACTCGGTGATCCTGGACCGCACCAACACCTCGGCCGAGCAGCTGCGCTTCTACCTGGACGGCACCCAGACCTTCACGGTCAACGAGAGCCAGGTCCCGGTCGCCACCTGGCAGGCGGCGGTCGACCACGGCTTCTTCGCCATCTTCAACGTGGCCATCGGCGGCGCCTACCCCAACGCCATCTGCGGCTGCACCTCGCCCTCGGCGGCCACCAGCTCCGGCGCGGGCATGAGCGTCGACTGGTTCGCCGCCTACGAGAAGGCCGCCGGCAGCACCACCTCGACACCGACCCCGACGCCCACGCCGACCCCCACGCCCACCGCCACCGCGACCGGCGGCTCGGGCGGCGGCACCAGCTGCACCACCACCGCCGTCTCCAACATCTCCGCCGACTGCTTCAGCGCCCACCAGGGGACGGCCACCGTCCAGGCCGCGACCGGGGACACCAACCCCACCGGCGTCGACGGCAACCAGGTGGCCCAACTCAACAACGGCTCCTGGCTGAAGTACTCGGGCATCAACTTCGGCACCGGGTCCAGCCAGTTCCACGCCCGGGTCGCATCCGGTGCCGCGGGCGGCGTCAGCGGGCTGGTCGAAGTGGTCCTCGACAGTCCGTCCAACGCCCCGATCGGCAGTTTCGCGGTGGCGAACACCGGCGGCTGGTCCAGCTGGACCACGGTCCCGGCCAACATCACCAACACCACCGGCACCCATGACGTCTACCTGGAGTTTGTCTCCGGCGCCTCGGGCAACCCGCCGTACGTGAGCCTGCACTACGTCAGTTTCCCGACCCAGTAGCACCCGGCACCCACCGGTGGTGACCCCCCGGGGCCCCGCCTCCTCAGCTGGAGGCGCGGACGACCAGCTCCGAGGGGGTCACCACCGGCACCAGCCCGGCCGCCGCCTCCGCGTTCCCGTCGAAGGTCAGCTGCAGCCGGGTCAGCAGCAGTCTGGCCATCAACCGGCCCATCCCCTCGATGTCCTGACGCACCGTCGTCAGCGGCGGCGAGGCCCACTGCGCCGCGGTGTCGCCGTCGTCGAAGCCGACCACGGCGACGTCCTCCGGAACGCGCAGCCCGCGTTCCGCGAGGACGGCCATCGCCCCCGCCGCCATCAGGTCGGAGCAGGCGAACACCGCGTCCGGGGCGTCCGCGCCGCCGTTGCGGTCCAGCAGCTCCGCCATCGCCCGCTGCCCGCCCTCGGCGGTGAAGTCGCCCTCGGCGACCAGCGCCGGATCGTCCTGCGGCAGGACGTCGCGGTAGCCGGAGAGCCGGTCCAGCGACGAGGCCTGGTCCAGCGGTCCGGTGATCACCGCGATCCGGCGCCGCCCGCGCTCCCGCAGATGCCGGACCGCGGCCCTGGCCCCGCCCCGGTTGTCGGTGTCGACGTACAGCGGTGCCGCGCCGGTGGGCTCCCAGCCCGGTCGGCCGCCGTAGACGGTGGGCAGCCCCAGGCCGTCGACGATCGCCGGCAGCGGGTCGTCGTTGTGCACCGAGAAGATCAGCGCCCCGTCCACATGACCCGCCGCCAGATAGCGTCCCACCTGCGCGTAGTCGCCCGCCTCGGTCACCAGCAGCAGCACCAGCTGCACCCCCGAGGCCGACAGCTCCCGGCCGATGCCGCGCAGCTGCCGGGCGAAGAACGGGTCGGAGAAGACCCGGCTCTCCGGCTCCGCGACCACCACCGCCACCGCGTCCTGACGCCGTGTCATCAGCGCCCGCGCCGCCGGGTTGGGCACGTAGCCGAGCTCGTCCACGGCCCGGCGCACCTTGGCCTGGACCGCGTCCCGCACCCCCGCCCCGCCGTTGACCACCCGGGACGCCGTCGCACGCGAGACCCCGGCCAGCGCGGCGACCTCCTGCAGCGTCGGCCGCCAGGCAGCCCCGGTGCCCCCGCGCCGGACCCCGGCCGCCTCGCCACCAGCCTCCCCGCCGGCCTCCCCGGCGGGTTCCGCGGCCGGCCCGCTCTCGCGTGAACTCCCGCTCAGGTCTCCGGCCAGGCCGTGCTCTTCCTCCGACTGCGTCATACGGACATCATCGGCCATCGGGCCCCGGCCCCGGTCAGCCGCGATCGAAACAGCTCTCCAGCTCGTTCAGGTCGTAGAAGTAGCTGCCCCTGGCCACCGGCTTGCAGGACGGCTTGAACGCCGTCTCCTTCTCGTTGTAGAGCATCCGGACCAGGTACTGGCTGCCCTTGCGGTACAGGTCCCACTGCACGTTCGCCGCCATCGGGGCGACGGTCGCGCCGCGCCAGGGGTTGTCGCCGTAGCTGTAGGGGTGCTCCAGGGTCGCCGACGCGGCCTTGGTGCTGCCGGGCAGGCCCAGCAGCACGGCCAGCGGCTCGATCTCCTCGGCGTGGGTGAAGCGCAGCACCGCGCCCTTGTCGCTGCTGCCGTCGGCCTTGTCCTCGACCTGCGTGAACAGGTCGTCCAGCAGGACGTTCGCCATGTCGTAGGTGATGGTGCGCCCCTGGAAGGCCGGGCCCTTCTGGTAGAACTCCTCGGCGTCGTCGAGGTAGGCGAACCAGTCGGCGTCCGCGGCGGGCAGGAAGGCGTCGAGGTCGACGCCCGGGGCCTCCACCGCCAGGTCGGGTGCGGCGCTGTAGAGCTCGTACAGCGAACGGGAGAAGGAGGTCCGGTCGTCGGCGGACATCGCGGCCGCGAAGTCCTTGCTGAACAGCCGTGAGACGACGTCGGCGGCGGCCCTGGCGGTGCCGGGCTCGCCGTCGATCTCGGCGATCACCGCGGCCAGTTCCGGGTCGCTCGCCAGGTAGGCCTGGTAGTCGGCGTTCTGCGGCTGCTTGTGGAAGTACAGCAGGTCCTTGTTGGTGACCGGTGCCTGGATCAGGCCGGCCAGCGCGGGATCGCCGCTGGTCAGGCCGCTGGTGAAGGCATTGGCGCTGGCGATGGCGCGGGCCACGCCCGAGGTCTCGACCTCGATCGGCTCCTTCTCGGCGACGATGGTGGCGAACAGCGAGGGGAGCCGCTGCTCCATCCGCAGTGCGGTCTGCTGCTGCTCCTGCACGCCCCGTCCGGAGAGGTTGCCGTAGCCGATCGCGGAGGCGCCGGCGAGCAGCGACTGCACCTGCGGCGCCAGCCGGGCGCCGAGCCGGGTCAGCGCGCCCTGGGCCTGCGCGCTCGCGAGCACCGCCAGCACCGCGTCCCCGTCGCTGCTGTCGGTCATCGCCCGCGAGCCGTGCCGGGCCACGTTCTCGGTGAAGACCGGGGTGAAGCCACGCGGTGCGGACTGGTAGCGGCTCAGGCTCTCCTGCGGGGCGTACGGCGTCTTGGTGGTGTAGTTGTGCTGCCGGGACGGCGCGGCGTGGCCCGTGCCCAGGCCCTGGGCCGAGGCGCTGCCTGCGCCGAGGGTGACGGCGGCGACGGCCAGGGTCACGGCGAGTGCGGTGCTGCAGGCGACGCTGCGCTTCATGGGGAGCGGTCCTTCGGAGCGGGGAGGCGGGGTGAACCGGAGCCTGGCCGGACGGCCGGAACCCCCCGCACCCTCACAGCCGTTGCCGAACCCGGACTGTCGCGCGGCCGTGGCCCAGGTGATCCGGAGATGAACACACCACGCTGACCAGGGCCGAACCGGAGGTTCGACGATGATCCGTCAATTTCCGTCCGGTTAACGATTCATCGCGCGTAGACGATGCGCATAGACACCCCTTGACCAGCCCCCTTGCGGCCCCTACCGTCACTTCCACCTCAACAGCGGCAGAAGGAGCGGCCCTACATGCGCGCAAGCGTGTTGAACAGACACTCGAAGACCCTGGTGACCCTCGCGGTCGGTGTGGTGGGCGGAGCGGTCGTCGCCGGCGGCGGGTTCGCCATCGCCGACACCTCGGCGCCGAGGACCGACAAGCAGATCACCAACATGACCACCGAGGTCGCGAACATCGAGGCGTACTACGGCGACACCGTGGACGCCAACGGCGAGCACTGGGCCTCCCCGTCCAGCAACTACGCGATCCAGGTCGGCGGCATCGAGGCCAAGGCCGAGAAGTACCTCGCCGACAAGATCAAGCACGACCGCTCCGGCAAGAAGGCCATCGTCCTGGACGTCGACGACACCTCGCTGTCGACGTACAACTACGAGATCGAGACGACCTTCGTCTACAACGCCACCAGCAACGCCAACTACATCGCCACCAAGACCATGCCAGCCGTCTTCGGCATGAACACCCTGGCGACCTGGGCGGAGAAGCAGGGCTACAAGGTCTTCTACATCACCGGCCGCCCCGAGACGCAGCGGGACGCCTCCGCCGCCAACCTCGCCGCCGTCGGCTTCCCGGCCGCGACCACGTCGAACTTCTTCCTCAAGAACAAGGTCACGACGCCGTCGTACATCTCCGGCTGCTCCACCGCGACCGGCGGGACCCCGGCCTGCACCACGATCCAGTACAAGTCGCAGACCCGGGCCTACATCGAGAGCCTGGGCTACGACATCGTGGCCAACTTCGGGGACCAGTACAGCGACCTCTCCGGTGGCTCCTCGGACCAGACCTACAAGATCCCCAACCCGATGTACTACCTGCCCTGATGCTCTGACGCCCTGATGCTCTGAGCACGGACGAAGGCGCCGCCCCGGTCCTGGTGGACCCGGGCGGCGCCGTCCGTTGCAGGCGGGGCGCCGGTCAGTGCCCGGCCGGCTCCGGCCGGGCCATCCTGGGCAGTCCGAAGCCGAGCGCCGCCGAGACCACCAGTCCCGCCGCGGTCAGGCCGAGGGTCCAGCCGGTGGCGTGGACGAAGCCGCTGCTCGCGGCCCAGCTGAAGAAGCCGGTGCCCAGCGCCGCGACGCCGATCGAACCGCCCAGCTGCTGCACGGCGTTGAGGACGCCGGCGGCCGAACCCGCCTGCTGGTC
Organism: Streptacidiphilus jeojiensis; assembly: GCF_042510965.1. NCBI lineage: Bacteria > Bacillati > Actinomycetota > Actinomycetes > Kitasatosporales > Streptomycetaceae > Streptacidiphilus > Streptacidiphilus jeojiensis. The sequence continues at coordinate 66,675 of NZ_JBEUKS010000005.1, read as the reverse complement.
GGTGACCCCGGCCAGGGCGATGTCAAAGAACGGCGCCATCAGCAGCCCCATGCCCAGACCGGTGACCGCGAGCCCGGCGATCAGGTCCCAACTGCTGATCTGCAGGCCCCAGTGGGCGTACGAGGCCCACAGGCCGAGCACGCCGACCGTCATCACGGCCATGCCGGCGTGCAGCACCCGGCGCCCGTACCGGGGCCCGAGCACCGCCCCGGACAGCCCGGCCCCGACGGCGATGCCGAGCGAGAGCGGGATCATCGTGGCTCCGGCGTGCATCGCGGTCCAGCCCTGGCCGAGCTGCATCGCCAGGGTCAGCGTGAGCATCAGTCCGGACATCGCGGCGAAGAAGAAGATGCCCACGCCGAGCGCCGAGGTGAAGGCGCGGTTGCGGAACAGGCCGGGCTCGACCAGCGGTGAGCCGCCGCCGGCCCGGACCCGGCGCTGGTAGAGGGCGAAGACCGCGAGCAGCGGCACCGAGGCGGCCATAGAGAGGTAGGTCCAGGCTGGCCAGCCCAGGTCGCGGCCCTGCACCAGCGGGTAGACCAGCAGCAGGAAGGCCGCGCTGAGCAGGAGCACGCCGGGCAGGTCCAGCCGGGTCGCGCCGGGGGTGCGGGTGTTCCTCGGGAACATCCGGGAGCCCAGGACCAGGGCGGCGATCCCCAGCGGGATGTTGATCAGGAAGATCATCCGCCAGCCGGTGCCCAGCAGGTCGGCGGTGACCAGGAAGCCGCCGAGGATCGGGCCGATCACTGAGGACAGCCCCATCACCGGGCCGAAGGCGGCGAAGGCGCCGCCGACCTCCTTGGGCGGGAACACCTCGCGCATGATGCCGAGCCCCTGAGGGATCATCATCGCCGCGAAGGCGCCCTGCGCGGCCCGTGAGCCGATCAGCATCCCGGAGCCGGAGGCCACCGCGCACAGCGCGGAGAAGAAGGTGAAGCCGGCGGTCCCGATCAGGAACATCCGCTTGCGGCCGACCAGGTCGCCGAGCCTGGCGCCGGTGATCAGCAGCACCGCGAAGGTGAGGGTGTAGGCGGCGCTGATCCACTGGATCTGGGAGGTGCCGCCGCCGAAGTCCCGCTGGATGGCGGGGGAGGCGATGCTGACGATGGTGGTGTCGAGCAGGTCCATCACCTCGGCGACCAGGACGGTGCCGAGGATCCACCAGCGCCAGCGGTAGCCGGGTGGCAGCGGACCGGGTTCGGGTTCGGGTTCGGCCGGTGCGGTGGTGCCGGTGCTGGTGGACGAGTCGGCGGTCATGGGTCCCCCTGGACGAGACAGTGGCGCGAACACCGTTCGATTGGACGAACAGTGTTCCTTTGGCGAACACCGTTCTACTAGCGAACACCGTTCGTGTCAACTAAGCTCAGGGCGAGAGACAACCGATCAGCGTGCAGGTGAGGAGTTCCGGATGACCGCAGGTGCGAGGCACGGCCGGCCGGGCGTCTGGGAGGACGTGGACCAGCGCGCCACCAGGCGCCGCTCGCTCAGCCGGGAGGCGATCGTCGAGGTCGCCCTCGGCATCGTCGACGCCGAGGGCCTGGACGCGCTGAGCATGCGGCGCATCGCCCAGGAGCTGAACACCGGGCCGGCCTCGCTCTACGCGCACGTCGGCGGCAAGGAGCAGCTGGTGGAGCTGCTGCTGGACCGGGTCGCCGCGGACCTGGTGCACCCGGAGCCCGACCCGGCGCAGTGGCAGCAGCAGGTCAAGGACTTCCTGCGGCAGTCCAAGAACAACATGCTCGCGCACAGCGACCTGTCCAAGGCCAACCTGGTCGCCAACATCCCCACGCTGCCGCACCAGCTCGACGCGGCCGAGACGCTGGTCGCCCTGCTGCGGGCCGGCGGCCTGCCCGACCAGGTGGTCGCCTACGGGGTCGACCTGCTGGCGCTGTACGTGGTCTCCTCCGCCTTCGAGCAGAGCCAGCGCGCCGCGTCGGAGACCCGCCCCTCCCACGAGGAGGAGTACATGGACAGCATCCGGACCTACTTCGCCTCACTGCCCCGGGATCGCTATCCGGAGCTGCTCTCGATGATCCCCGAGCTGACCCGGAGCGTGGGCGACGAGCGGTTCGACTTCGGCCTGGACGTCATCCTCTCCGGGATGGCCGCTCAGGCCGAGCGTCAGGCCGAGCGCCGCTCCAGCGAGGCCAGGTAGGCGTTGTAGGCGTTCAGCTCGGCGTCGCCGTCGCGGTCCGCGGTGCGGTCCTTGCGGCGCGAGACCCGCTCCTCCGACTTGGCCCACTGGAAGGTCAGCGCGATCAGCACGATGAAGGTCGGGATCTCGCTGAACGCCCAGGCGAGCCCGCCGGCCAGGTGCTGGTCGGTGAGCGGGTCCACGTGCAGCGAGGCCATCGGGTGCGCGTACGAGGTCACCATCAGCCCGGAGGCCATCATCACGGCCACGCCGAAGAAGGCGTGGAACGGCATGCCGATGAAGAGCTCCAGCATCCGCATCAGGTGCCCGGGGCGGTGCGGCCCCGGGTCGACGCCCATGATCGGCCAGAAGAACAGCAGCCCCACGCCCAGGAAGTGGACCATCATCAGGGTGTGCCCGGCCTGGGAGCGCATCAGGAAGTCGAACAGCGGGGTGAAGTAGAGCCCGTAGAGGCTGGCGATGAACAGCGGGATGGTGAAGGCCGGGTGCGAGACCACCTTCACGTAGCGCGAGTGCAGCAGCGACACCAGCAGGTCGCGCGGCGAGAGCGGCCCCTTGGCCGCGGGCAGCGCCCGCAGCGCCAGCGTGATCGGCGCGCCCAGCAGCAGGATGATCGGCGACAGCATGGAGAGCACCATGTGCTGCAGCATGTGCGCGCTCAGCAGCTGCATCCCGTAGGCGTCCAGCCGGGTGCAGGTGACCAAGGCGACGGTGAGCGTGCCCAGCACCCAGGCGATGGTGCGGCCCAGCGGCCAGCTGTCGCCGCGGCGGCGCAACCGCACCACCCCGGCCAGGTACAGACCCAGCATCAGCGCGCAGCCGACCACGAAGGGCCAGTCCGCGGACGGGTCGAGGGCCAGTGCCCGGCCGAGGGTCAGCGGCGGGAGGTCGTGCCCCATGCCCGGCATTCCCGGCATGTCGCCCATCTGCTGTCCTGCTTTCCTGGTCGTGGCGCACAACCGCAAGCCGCTGTGCTACCCGACCAGGGTAGGACTGTCCCTTTTGTCCCTCGGACCCGCCCCCCGTGCTGACTAACCCTCAGCGCGCGGGATCAGGGTGTTCTCGCTGGTGCGCCCGGCCAGGAAGTCCTCGACGTTGGCCAGCGTGGTGTCGATGATCTGGGAGACCGCCGTCCGGGTGAAGTAGGCCTGGTGCGAGGTGACCAGGACCTGGGGGAAGGTCATCAGCCGGGCCAGGGTGTCGTCGGTGACCACCTCCAGCGAGCGGTCGAAGAAGAACAGCCCGGTCTCCTCCTCGTACACGTCCAGCCCCACCCCGCCGAGGTGGCCCGAGCGCAGCGACTCGACCAGGGCGGCGGTGTCGACCAGCCCGCCGCGGCTGGAGTTGATCAGCAGTGCGTCGGGCTTCATCCGGGCCAGCGCGCTGTCGTCGATCAGGTGGTGGGTGTCCGGCAGCAGCGGGACGTGCAGGCTGATCAGGTCGGAGCGGGCCAGCAGCTGCTCCATCGGGACGTAGTCCATGCCCAGCTCGACGCAGGCCGGGTTCTTGGCGATGTCCCAGCCCAGCAGGGTGGTGCCGAAGCCGTGGGCGATCCGGCTGAAGCACTCGCCGATCTTGCCGGTGCCGATCACGCCGACGGTCATCCCGTGGATGTCCCGGCCCATCAGGCCGTCCAGTCGGAAGTCGAACTCCCGGGTCCGCAGCGCCGCCCGGGTGATCCGCCGGTTCACCGCCATGGCCAGGGTCCAGGCGAACTCGGCGACCGAGTAGGGGGAGTAGTAGGAGACTCTGGCGACGGTCAGGCCCAGGTCGGCGGCGACGGCCAGGTCGATGTTGTTGAAGCCGGTGGACCGCTGGGCGATCATCCTGGTCCCGCCGGCGGCCAGGATCCGCAGTGCTGAGGCGTCCAGGCTGGCGTTGACGCTGGTGCTGATCACCTCGTGGCCGGCCGCCAGCGGGGCGGTGTCGGCGTTGAGGAAGACCTCCAGGCAGTGCACCGGGTGGCGGCCCGCGAAGGCCTTCTCGATCAGCGGCTTCTCGTCGGCCTGCACGCCGTAGGCAAGGATCTCCATGGGGCCACGCTAAGCGGAGGGCCCCCGTCCGGCATTCCGGACGGGGGCCCTCGAGGCGGTGCGGCGGTGCGTCAGATGACGGTCTCGGCCTCGGCGTAGCGCTCCGCCGGGACGGTCTTCAGGTCGGCGACCGCCTCCGCCAGCGGCACCAGGTTGATCTGGGTCCCCTGCAGCGCGGTGATGTGCCCGAAGGCGCCCTTGTGCACGGCCTCGACGGCGTGCCAGCCGAAGCGGGTGGCCAGCACCCGGTCGTAGGCGGTGGGGGTGCCGCCGCGCTGGACGTGGCCGAGGATCACCGGCTTGGCCTCCTTGCCCAGCCGGTGCTCCAGCTCCATGGACAGCTGGGTGGCGACACCGGTGAAGCGCTCGTGGCCGTAGATGTCCACGCTGCCCTCCTCCCAGTGCATGGTGCCCGGCTCCGGCTTGGCGCCCTCGGCGCAGACCACGATGGCGAACTTCTTGCCGCGCTCGAAGCGCTCGCGCACCACCGCGGTGACCCGGTCGATGTTGAAGGGGCGCTCGGGCACGATGATGGCGTGCGCGCCCGCCGCCATCCCCGCGTGCAGCGCGATCCAGCCGGTGTGGCGGCCCATCAGCTCCACCACCATGACCCGCTGGTGCGACTCGGCGGTGGTCTTCAGCCGGTCCAGCGCCTCGGTGGCCACCGAGACCGCGGTGTCGAAGCCGAAGGTGACATCGGTGCAGGCGATGTCGTTGTCGATGGTCTTGGGCACGCCCACGATCGGCAGCCCGCCGTCGGACAGCAGCCGGGCCGCCTTGAGGGTGCCCTCGCCGCCGATCGGGATGATGCCGTCGAGGCCGATCTCCTCGCAGTAGGCCTTCGCCCGGGCGACGCCGTCGCGCAGATGGCTGGGCTGCACCCGGGTCGAGCCGAGGATGGTCCCGCCCTGGGCCAGGATGCCGCTGACGGAGTCCAGGGTCAGCTCGCGGTGCTGGCCCTCCAGCAGGCCCTTCCAGCCGTCCTCGAAGCCGATGATCTCGTCGCCGTGGTCGACCACGCCGCGGTGGACCACGGAGCGGATCACGGCGTTCAGACCGGGGCAGTCTCCGCCGCTGGTCAGCACACCAATACGCATCGCTTTACAACTCCCGAGCAGAACCGGAACGACCGGACTTCAGCGCCCGACAACCCGCCACCGTACAGGGGTCGGCCCACGCGGGATCAACGTGAACGTTTCACCTGTATGAAGGTGTGGCAAATCGGACTATTTACCCCATCGAGATGATACCGCCCACCAGCCTCCGGCCAGGCTGGAGCGGACGCGGGTCGGCTCCTTCGCCGTCCCGCGCGGGGAGGGTCCTGCTCTGCGCGCCGCACGCCCCTGACGGGTGCGGCCCTGCACCCTGACGGGCGGCACGCAGCTGCTGCTGCACCGGCGACTGCGGAATCGCCGGACTCTTCGCTTCCCCTGCTACTGGGCCGGCTGCTGGACGGCCGCGATGCGCTCGGCGCGCAGCGCTTCGTACCAGGTGTTGTCGGCCGGCGGCAGGGCGCTGACGTCCAGCGCCAGCTTGATCAGCAGATCCGCCACGCCCGGGTTGCGGGCGAGGATCGGACCGTGCAGGTAGGTGCCGAAGACGGTGTCCCGCCAGGCTCCCTCGGTTCCGTCGCCGGTGCCGTTGCCGCCGCCGACGGTGACCCGGGCCAGCGGGGAGACCCCTTGGCCCAGGTGGGTGACGCCCTGGTGGTTCTCGAAACCGGTCAGGGTGGGCAGACCGAGCCGGGGGTCGGGCTCGGCCAGGATGTCGCCGACATTGCGGGCGCCCTCGCCGCGGGTGCTCCACACGTCCAGCAGGCCGAGGCCCGGGGTGCGCTGGCCCATGTCGTCGATGAACTCGTGGCCCATGATCTGGTAGCCGGCGCAGACGCCCAGCACGATCGCGCCGTTCTCCACCGCCCGGCCCAGCCCCGGGTCGGCCCGGAGCCGCTCACCGGCCAGCCGCTGCGGACGGTCCTCGCCGCCGCCCAGCAGGTAGATGTCCCCGCTGGTCGGGATCGGCTGGTCGGACCGCACGTCGATCCGGGCGACCTCCAAGCCGCGCTGGCGGGCCCGCCGCTCCACGACCAGGACGTTGCCGCGGTCGCCGTAGGTGCTCAGCAGGTCCGGGTAGACCCAGACCAGGCGCAGTGCGCTCTCGCTCATGGCAGTCGATTCCTCTTCGTCAGCCGCGCACGTCGCGGCGCAGCTGCTGGAACGCGGTGTAGTTGGCGATGGCCTCGATGCGTCCGGGCGGCGCCGCGGCGACGGCCTGCGCCAGCGTCTCGACCACCTGGAAGTGCACCCCGGCGACCTCCAGCCGGACCGCCAGGTCCAGCTTGCGCTGACCCATCACGAACACCGGGTGGCCGACCAGCCGCTCGTAGTCGACGTCCCACAGCCAGGAGGTGTCGGTGCCGTCGGCCGACAGCGCGTTCACCGAGAGCACCACCGGCGCGGGCGGCTGGTCGATCAGGGTGAAGGTCTCCAGCCAGCCGGCCGGGTTCTTCGCCAGCAGCAGCCGCACCTCGCGGCCGCCGAACTGCACCGACTCGTAGCGCCCGGCCACCGCCTGGACCGCCTGCATCCGCTGCAGCGCGATCTGCGGGTGCACCCCGAAGACCGCGGCCACCGCGGCGGAGCTGGTCGCGTTGGAGAGGTTGGCCCGGCCCGGCAGCTGCAGCTGGATCAGCCAGCCCTGCCCCTGCGGGTCGACCACGTGCTCGCCCTGCAGCGCCCAGTGCGGCTGCGGGCGGCGGAAGCCGCAGGACGGGCAGAACCAGTCCTCGCCCGGCCGCTGCATCACGCCGCCGCAGCTCGGGCAGGACCAGGCGTCCTCGCGGTAGGCCTGCCCGGCGGCCACCCAGACCACCTTGCGGCAGGAGGACGCCGCCCAGGTGACCAGCGGGTCGTCGGCGTTGGCGATGATCACGGCCTCGCTGCCCTGCAGGCCCTCGCGCCACCGCTCCGCGAGCATCCGGGTCTCCGAGGACCGGTCCAGCTGGTCCCGGGACAGGTTGAGCAGTGCGATCGCCTTGGGGGCGGTGTCCTTGGCGACGCCGACCAGGTACTTCTCGTCGACCTCGATCACACCGAAGCGGGCGTCGCTGCCGTCGGCCAGCGCCGAGGTGATCCCGGCCGGCATGTTGGCGCCCAGCGCGTTGGACACCACGGGCCCGGCCGCCTTCAGCGCCTCGGCGATCAGCCGGGTCGTGGTGGTCTTGCCGTTGGTGGCGGAGACCAGCACCACGTCCAGGTTCTCGGCCAGGCTGCGCAGCAGGTCGGGGTCGAGCCGCAGGGCGACCTTCCCACCGATCACGGAACCGCTGCCGCGTCCGGCCGTACGCGAGACCGCAGCGGCGACCTTGCCCGCCGTCACGGCGAGCTTGGCGCGCGGGGGCAGCGTGGCCGAGGGCCCGGCCGGCTCGGGGTTCGCTGGCATCGTGGTCGCTCTCCTCCTGTGTACAGACGCGCTCAGCCTACCGGCAAGGCCGATTCCGCCAAGCAGCAGCATCACGCCTAGGCTCCTGCTCATGGCTCGAACGCGTCCCCGCATCCCCGGCAGCAACGGCACCGTGCACCCCGTCATTCCCTGGGCCGAGCCGGTGCTGCGCACCCCCTGTGCCACCGTCACCACCTTCGACGACCAGCTCGAACGGCTGGTCGAAGACCTCTTCGCCACCATGTACGCGGCGGACGGTGTGGGCCTGGCGGCCAATCAGATCGGGGTGGGTCTGCGGGTGTTCGTCTTCGACTGCCCGGACGACGACGATGTCCGCCATCTGGGACACCTGGTCAACCCGGTCCTGGTCGAGGCCGACGGCGTGGAGGTCCGCGGCGAGGAGGGCTGCCTCTCGCTCCCCGGCCTGCGGGCCGGGACCCCGCGCTGGGACCGCGCCCTGGTCCAGGGTCAGGACCTCACCGGCGCGGACCTCGAACTCGAGGGCACCGGCTTCTTCGCCCGCTGCCTCCAACACGAGACCGACCACCTCGACGGCACCGTCTTCCTGGACCGCCTCACCGGCCTGCGCCGGCTCCGCGCCCAACGCGAAACCAACCGCGCCGACTGGTACCACAGTCTTTAGGGGCGCGGGGAACTGCGCGAGAACCACGCCCCTGGGTAGAGAACTGAACAAACCGTCACAAACGTATTCAGTGGCTCCCCGCCGTCGGACGTTCACCCGCCGCAGCGAGCCGCCCCCACAACAGGTCCGCCAAGGTCTGCACCATCCGCTCCCGCGGAAACGGCCGGGTCTCCAGCCACCAGTCACCCCCCGCCAGCACCATCCCGGTGATCGCCTGCCCCCACGCCGCGGCCAGCACCCCGCTGTCCGGCCCGAGATCCACCTGCTCCCGCACCGCCAGGGTCAGCTCGTCCGCGATCATCCGCAGCGCCGGCGCCAGCGGTCCGGCCGGCGACAGCCCGTCCGCCGCCGGGTCGGGGTGCACCAGGAAGCGGTACACCTGCGGCCGTGCCTCGATCGCCGCGAGGTAGGTGTCGATGACCGCCTCGACCCGGTCCCGCCGCTCCAGCGGTAGCGCCAGTGCCGCCCGCACCGCCTCCAGCAGCCCCGCGGTGTGCCGCTCGGCCAGGGCCCGGTAGAGCCCGTTCTTGTCGCCGAAGTGCCGGTACAGGATCGGCTTGGTGATCCCGGCCTCCGCGGCGATGGTGTTCATGCTGGCCCGGGGCCCGTCCCGGCGCACCACGCGGTCGGCGGCGTCCAGGAGTTCGCTGCGGCGGTCGGCGGTCGGCATTCCTTGACATTCCTTACTCGTCGGTAACAGACTGGGCAGTCAGTTACCGAAGGTAACACCAGCTCGGCCCAAAACGTATGAAAACCACGCCCGACCTGCCCGGGAGCAACGCATCATGTCCAACTTCACCCTCGACCTGAACGACGACCAGATCGCCGTCCGCGACTGGCTGCACGGCTTCGCCGCCGATGTGATCCGTCCGGCCGCCGCCGAGTGGGACGAGCGCGAGGAGACGCCCTGGCCGGTCATCCAGGAGGCCGCCAAGGTCGGCATCTACTCGCTGGACTTCTTCGCCACCCAGTCCTTCGACCCCACCGGCCTCGGCATCCCGATCGCCATGGAGGAACTGTTCTGGGGCGACGCCGGCATAGGCCTGTCCCTGGTAGGCAGCGGCCTGGCCGCGATCGGCGTGGTCGCCAACGGGACGCCGGAGCAGGTCGGGCTGTGGGCCCCGCAGATGTTCGGCACCCCGGACGACGTCAAGGTCGCCGCGTTCTGCTCCTCCGAGCCGGACGCCGGCTCGGACGTCGCGGCGATGCGCACCCGCGCGGTCTACGACGAGGCCAAGGACGAGTGGGTGCTCAACGGCACCAAGACCTGGGCCACCAACGGCGGCATCGCCCACGTCCACGTCGTGGTCGCCTCGGTCGACCCCGCGCTGGGCGCCCGCGGCCAGGCATCGTTCGTGGTCCCGCCGAACACCCCCGGGCTGAGCCAGGGTCAGAAGTTCAAGAAGCACGGCATCCGCGCCTCGCACACCGCCGAGGTGGTGCTGGACAACGTCCGGATCCCCGGCGACTGCCTGCTCGGCGGCAAGGACAAGCTGGACGAGCGGCTGGCCCGGGCTCGCGAACGCGCCGCCGCCGCGGCCCGCGGCGAGCGCACCGAGAAGGTGAAGAACGCCGCGATGGCCACCTTCGAGGCCTCCCGCCCGGCCGTCGGCGCCCAGGCCGTGGGCGTGGCCAGGGCCGCCTACGAGGTGGCGCTGGACTACGCCAAGACCCGTGAGCAGTTCGGCCGTCCGATCATCGACAACCAGGGCATCGCCTTCGCCCTCGCCGACATGCGCACCCGTATCGACGCCGCCCGGCTGCTGGTCTGGCGCGCCTCCTGGATGGCGAGCAACAACAAGCCGTTCACCTCGGCCGAGGGCTCGATGTCCAAGCTCTACGCGGGCGAGACGGCCAAGTGGGTCACCGCCCAGGCCATCCAGATCCTCGGCGGCAACGGATTCACCCGCGAGTACCCGGTCGAGCGGATGCACCGCGACAGCGCCATCTTCACCATCTTCGAGGGCACCAGCGAGATCCAGCGCCTGGTCATCGCGCGGACCCTGTCGGGGCTGCCGATCCGCTAGTCGCGGGAGCTGCGTTCGGCGTCCTCCAGCATGGTCTTGAGCGAGGAGAGGATCATCACCCAGCCACTGCTGATCCCCGCCAGCATGGTGCTCTCCGGGGTGTCGAAGCCGTCGTGGGTCAGCGTCAGCCGGACGCCGAGCGCGGGGACCTCGGCCGGTTCGATGTCGAAGCGGACCTGTGACTTCTCGGTGTGGGCCGCCTCGAACTCCTGCTCCGAGGCGAAGAGTTCACGGTGCATCGGCAGCACCCGGTGCCAGCTGTAGGCGAGTGTGCGGCCGGGTTCGGCGGCGATGACGTGCTGGTCCAGGTCCTGGTAGTCCCCGTCGGGACCCATCTTCCAGAGCACCGGGGAGCCGACCTGCCAGTCGGACTTCGGCCCCCAGCCGCCGAAGTACTGCTGGGCCGCCTCGGCGTCGGTCAGTGCCTGGTAGAGGTGGGCCGGCGTGGTCCGGATGTAGATCTGGTAGACGAACTCGGATGCGCTCATGGGCTGACCTGACTCCTTCGGTGACGAGACCCCCTGGCTGACGCCGTCTCAGGCCGGGACGCCTTCGGGCTCCGCGGAGCCGGTCGAGGTGCGGCTGGTCCCGGTCTCCGCCCCGGCCCCGTCCAGCGGCGCGGCGACCGCGCGCCACCAGGGGCGGAACACGGTGCCCGCGGCCGGCTCGAAGGGCTCGCCGGGGCGCGGGGTGGCCACCGTGTGCCCCAGCGGCGCGGCGGCCGCGAGGGTGCGCTCGACCGGCTCCTCCCAGGCGTGCGGCGCCAGGTCGAAGGTGCACCAGTGGATCGGCAGCAGCACCGAGCCGCTCTCGCCGGTCAGGTCGCCGTGGGCGCGGACGCCCTCCTCCGGGGTCATGTGGACCTCGGGCCAGAACTCGCTGTAGGCGCCGACCTGGACCATGGTGGCGTCGAAGGGGCCGTACTGGGCCCCGATCGCGGCGAAGCCGGGGAAGTAGCCGGTGTCACCGCTGTGGAAGACCCGGTGCTCGCCGCCCTGGACCACCCAGGAGGCCCACAGCTGGTGGCGGCTGGTCCGCGGCCCGCGGCTGCAGTAGTGCCGGGCCGGGGTCGCGGTGAGGGTGAGCCCGGCGATCCGCGCCGACTCGTTCCAGTCGAGCTCGGTGATCCGGTCCGCCGACACGCCCCAGTGCTCCAGGTGCGCGCCCACCCCCAGCGGGACGGCGAAGTCCGCGCCGGCCCGGACCAGCGCCCGGATCGCGGCCATGTCCAGATGGTCGTAGTGGTCGTGCGAGACCACGACCACGTCGATCGGGCCCAGCTCGGGCAGCGGGATCGGGTTGGGGTGCAGCCGGCGCGGTCCGAACCCGGAGAAGGGGGAGCAGCGCTCGCCCCAGACCGGGTCGAACAGCACCCGCCGCCCGCCGATCTCGGCGAGCACCGTGGCGTGCCCCATCCAGGTGAGCCGCAGCCCGCTCGCGGGCGGCACGGCCAGCTCGGCCGGGGTGAGCCGGTGCACCGGGACGGCCTCGGCCGGGCGGGTCCGCTTCTTGGCCAGCCCCTCGCGCAGGGCGCCCGGGAAGGCCCCGGAGGCCAGCCGGCGGGTCGGGACCGGGTTGCGGAAGGCGCCGTCCACGAAGTTGGGGGAGCGGCGGATCCGCGCCAGGCGCTCTCCGGTGGGCTCCGCGCCGAACGCTGCGGGACGTAGATCGGTGATGCGGGCCCAGGGGCCGGTTCCGGGCACAGCGCCTCCTAGGACGAGGAAACCATGATTCCCGGGAAGCGTACCTGCGGGCCGCCGGCGCGGCTCGGCAGTTGTTTCCGGCTCGGCCCCGGCTGAGCCGGCGTCAGACGTAGAAGCGGGTGATGGTGTCGGCGACGCAGTGCGGCTTGCCGCCGTCCTTGTTGCTGATGGTCACCCGCACCAGGGCCTGGACCCCGCCGGCCACCTCGGTGACGGACACCAGTTCGGCGGTCGCCCGGATGGTGGAGCCGACCGGGACCGGTGCCGGGAAGCGGACCTTGTCCGAGCCGTAGTTGACGGCCATCCGGAGGCCGCCCTCGATGCTGTAGCACTCCTTGACCAGCGCCGGGATCAGCGACAGGGTCAGGTAGCCGTGCGCGATGGTGGTGCCGAAGGGGCCCGCCGCGGCGCGCTCGGGGTCGACATGGATCCACTGGTGGTCGCCGGTCGCCTCGGCGAAGAGGTTGATCCGGTCCTGGTCGACGGTGAGCCACTCGCTGCTGCCGAGCTCGGTGCCGACGGCCGCGGTGAAATCGGCGAGCGATGCGAACGTAGCCATGCTGACACTCCTCCTGCACATCCGGTGTTGGGTGGAGGCTACAGCTACTGGCGGGTCACTTGTCCGCCGACCCCGTCGGTTCCGCCTGCTGCGCCTGTTCCGCCGCCCACTCCAGCCGCAGGCCGCTGATCAGCTCGGGCACCAGACGCAGCCCGGTGCCGTCCTTGGTGGCCCGGGCGGTGCCGTGCACCATCACCGAGACCGCGCCCAGCGGGTCCGGCTCGGAGTCCTTGCGGTCGGCGTCCTGATCAGCGCTGTCGACCTGGAGCGCGACGACGGCGCCGTCCAGGTCGGCGGCCAGGCTGCTGCCGCCGGGGGTGGAGACGATCAGCGTGCCGGAGAAGTCCAGGGCGAAGCTGACCGGCAGTACCACCGGCAGGGCGTGCCGGGTGTAGACGATGCGGCCGAGCGAGCCGAGGGAGCCGCGCGCGAGCAGGCGCAGGCTTTCGTCGGCGCTGAGCGTGGTCTGCGTGCTCTCGGGGAGGTCGATCGGGTCCATGCCTTCGAGTCTGCTGTCGGAAACTCGTCGGGGGTAGGGCACATAGTCCCGGCAAAGAGTGGGAAAGGGGCATCCGTTGATGGGGGGCTGTGGGCATGGTGGTGGAGTTGGTGCTGCTGGGGGCGGAGTGCCCCGAGGAACGTGCCTTCGCGGGATCGATCGGGGCGGCCGCAGGGGGCGGGCTGTTCGCGCAGGTGGTGACGGGGGCGATGTTCGACGCGGGGGCGGGGCGCTGCCAGGTCACCGCGGCTCCGCCGGACGCGGACGCGAACATGCTGCTCACCGCGGTCAAGGAGGCCGTGGAGCGGGACAGCAGGCTGCTGGTCGTCTATCTGGGCGGTCAGTTCACCTGGGACGTCCGCCGGCGGCGTCCGGTGCTGGTGACCGCGGGCAGCGGGCGGGACAACGCGCACGGCCGCGGTCTTGCCTGGGACTGGGTGGTCAGTGCGCTGGCGCACGGAGCGGGGGCGGCCCGGGGGGAGTCGCTGCTGGTGGTCGACGCGGTCGTCGGGGCCGAGGCCTGGGCGAGCGCCTCCTTCGACGCGGTCGGCGTCAGGCTCTGGGGCCGGCTGCAGCCGTACGCGCCGCCGCGCTGGGGCCGCTCCGGGGCTCCCGGCGCGGTGACCGGGGTGGGTGCGGTGACGGCAACGGCCGGGGGCTTCTCCGCGCTGTTGGACCAGGCGGTGCGCGAGGGGCTGCCTGGCCAGCCCGCGGTCCTCGATCCGGCGGCGCTGCACAGCACCCTGGAGGCCAGGGACACCCCCGGCTCGCGCTGGCTGGGTCCCCCGGCGGCGTCCAGGTTGCTGCTGCGCAACCGTGCGGTGCTACGGGGGGTACTGCGGGAGACCACTGGGGAACAGCCGTACGGAAGTGATTGACGTGCACATTTCGTTAACGAGAAAATCAGCCACACTCAGGACATGACAGCAAACGAGTAATAGTGTGCTGATTCATCGCCACCTGGGGAGTACGCGGCGAGGGGGCATCAATGCGACACATGGGTGGGGCGTTGCGGTGTGGTGCCGCGATCGCCGCTGCCGCTGCGTCCGCCGCGCTGGGTCTCACCGCCTGCTCGGCGGGCGGCACCGTGCAGACGCTGCCGAGTGCCCCGCAGACCGCGGCCCCGGCACCCTCGGCGGGGGTCTCCGTGCAGGCGGCGCCTTCGGTGCTGCCCAGCAGTATCACCGGGGTCCTGGTGCTGCGCGCCTACGCGGGCTTCTGGACGGCGCAGGTCAAGGCTCTGGACAGCGGAACGGTCACCGGCAGCGGTTTGCAGACGTACTCCATCGGAGCCGCACTGAGCGGCGCGTACACGGACTCCCAACGGCTGAACCGGGCCGGGCTGTTGATGTCCGGCGCGCCCCGCAGCAATCCGAGCGTGACTGAAATCGGCACCGTCGCTCCGTCCAGCGGGGTGCAGAGCGCCACCGTCCAGGACTGCCTGGACATCACCGGCTGGCACCAGATCGACCAGAAGACGCGTCAGCTGCGCGATCCAGCACATCGGTTGACCCGGTACCGGGTGACCGCGACGGCTCGAACAGTGGGGGGTGTCTGGATGATCTCCGACGTCCACGAGAACACGGGGCAGTCGTGCTGAGGGCCGGGCACCGGCCGCAGCCGCCGACGGTCCGTCACCGGCGCTGGGCAGCACTGCTGGTGGCACTGGTGCTGGCACTCTCCTCGCCGCTGTGGCTGCACAGCCCGCGTGCGGCCGCGGACACCACTGGACCGTGCGCGATCAACTATGTCTGCGTAGGCGCCAGCACACTTCCGTCGGCCGGCTCCACCAGCGGTGGCGGCGGGGGAGGGGGTGGCGCGAACGCCTGCTACTACGGCGGCAAGCCGGTCGACTGCAGCAACCAGTACGGCGCACTGGATCCCGCCAACGGCTGCTACTACATGGAGGCCCAGCCGCAGCCGCCTGCCAACGACCCGCTCTGGGCGGGCAAGGGGCCGGCCGACGGCGCCTTCTACCTGCAGACCTGCCCCAACCAGGCCGGAGGCGACACCGTCGAGGTCTTCATCGCGGGCGGCCCCCCGGCCGCTGCGGTGACCCCCGCCGCGCTGGCCCTCAGGGCACGCGACGCGATCCACCTCGGCACCCCGGTCGTGCACACCGCGCCCGGCGGGACCGCACTGGTGGGGGCTCCGATCTGGCTGTGGATCGACACCGGGGGCAACGCCTGGGCCGGCCCGGGCCCCGACCACGGAATCACCAAGGTCGAGACGGACGGCGCGCTCACCGTGACCTTGACGGTGTGGTCCACCGGGATCACCTGGGACATGGGCGACGGCGGACTCGCGCAGTGCTCCGCCGATGCACCGGGTGTCTCCTACGCGCCGTCGGACGGCGACAGCGCCTCCCCCCAATGCGGATACACCTACCACCAGCCTTCCGCGAACCAGCCCGGAGAGCGCTACGCCATCACCGCGACAGTCGGTTGGCACGCCCGATGGACCTCATCCGTAGGCGTCGGCGGAGAACTCGACGTGGACTCCGTCGCCGGAGTCGCGACCACCCTGAGAGTCGAAGAGCTCCAGGTACTCAACCAGCCGACGAACAACTCCTGAGAGGCGACCGCACGGTGGATACCCCGACCGGGCCGCTCACGGCCACCCGCCCACCGCTCGCTGCGGGCGCGCCCGCTCCCTACCGGATCGGCGGAGCGCGGCGCAGACGGCCAGCCGTGCTGGCGCTCGCGGTCGCGCTGATCGCCGCCGGCGGCCTCGGCGGCGCCGCGCTCTACACCGCCACCGGCAAGCGCGTCGCCGTCATCGCCCTGGCCCGCAACGTCCCGGCCGGGCAGGCGATCACCAGCGCCGATCTGACGGAGGCCCACATCCCGCTGGATCCGGCGCTCAAACCCATCTCCGTCAACAGCAGGGTGGTCGGCATGCGCGCCACCGCCGATCTCAAGGCGGGCACCCTGCTCACCAGCGGCGACCTCACCAACGCGCCGCTGGTGCAGGCCGGCCAGCAGGTGGTGGGCGTCGCCACCAAGCACACCCAGCTGCCGGCCGTGAAGCTGGAGCCCGGCAGCAGGGTCGTGCTGGTGGCCACCCCGTCCGCGGCCGGCAACGCGTCGGGGAGCAACGGCTCCGCCGCGAACACCCTGAGCGCACTGACCGCGACCGTCGTGGACATCGGATCGCCGGACAGCGACGGCACGGTGGTGGTGGACCTCGCGGTCCCCGCCGCCCAGGGTGCCGCCGTGGCCGACCTGGCCGCGAGCGGGAAGTTCGCCCTGCTGCTGGCAGCCCAGGGAGGCGGCTGATGGCAGTCGTCGCGATCAGCGGAGGCCCCGGCGCCCCGGGGGCCACCACCACGGCACTGGCACTGCTGCTCGCCTGGCCGCTCGCCGAGGGCCGCCGGGTGGTCCTGCTGGAGTGCGACCCGGACGGCGGCGCGGTCCTCGCCGGAGCCCTCGAAGGCCGGCTGGACGCCGGGTACGGACTGCGGCACCTGGCCGTCGCCGACCGGCGCGGGCGGCTGGCCGAGACGCTCTGGGAGCAGCTCGTCGACCTCTCCCGGGACGGCACCGGCAACCGGCTGCTGCTGCCCGGCCTCACCGACCCCGCGCAGGCCCCCGGCCTCGCCTACACCTGGGAGCCGCTGGTGGCGGCCTGCCACGACCTGGACGCAGCCGGCTGCGACGTCATCGTCGACCTGGGCCGCAACGGCGCGCACGGCGCCTCCGCGCCACTGGCCCGCGGGGCCGACGCGGTCCTGGTGACGGTGCGCACCACCCTGCGCGGACTCAGCGCGGCCCGGCCGAGGGTGGCCGCGCTCGCGGCCGACCTGGACGCCAACGGCACCGGGTCCGACGCGCTGGGCCTGATCCTGGTGCACGAGGGCCCGTACGCGGCGGCCGAGGTCGGCAAGGCGCTGGGCGCGCCGGTGCTGGGGCTGCTGCCGCACGAACCGCGCAGCGCCCGGGTGCTGTCGGACGGCGGCGACAGCGGCGACCGGCGGTTCGTCCGCTCGGCGCTGATGCGCGCGGTGCGGTCCACGGCGGACGAGGTACGGCTGCTGACGGGCCGTCGGCGGCTGCGCCTCGGCACCGCCTCGACGGCCGCCGCCGCTCCGGTGGCACCGCAGGCGGCCCCGTTCCCGCAGCCCGAGCCGTACCAGCCGCAACCGCAGCCTGATCAGTATCAACCTCACCCTGAGGGTCAGCCCGCCGCCCAGCCGCAGTACCCGTACCAGCCCGAACCCCAGCCCCAACCAGCCCCGTTGGCGGGCTTCGCGCCGCGGCAGCCGGTACCGCAGCCGTTCGCCCCGCCGACCCCCGGCGGACCGTCCGGCCCGGGCCAGGAGATGGAGCCCCGCTGGCGGACGGACACCGGGCCTGATCCCCGGCAGGCACCGACACCCACCGGGGGTGCGCGATGACCTCCCGTCACGCCGCCCCGCGTGACCAGGCCGAGCCGGCCAGGCCGGTCAACGGCAGCGCCCCCGGCAACGGCAGTGCTCCGGTCAACGGCGCTGCCCCCGGCAACGGCGGCAGCTTCGCCGCCTGGTCGCCGACCGCGGTCCAGCACCCGGTCCTGCCCACCGTGCCGGTGCCGCCGTCGCCGATGCCACAGTCCCCGATGCCGCCGTCCCCGACGTCACAGTCCCCCGCGTCGGCGCTGCCGCCCAACCTCTCCCCGTTCGCTGCGGCGCCCGCCCCGGACCCGCAGGTGGCCCGCGCGCTCAAGCGCCAGGTCGCCGCCGAACTGCACGAGCAGCTCGCCCTGCTGGACGACCAGCGCGGCACCGCCGCCGACCCGGCCACCAGGCGTCAGCGCGGCCGGGCCCTGATCGAGGACGCCGTCGCCCGCTGGTCCGACACCTACGCCCTCACCCACGGGGCGCCGCCGACCAGGGAGGAGGACCGCGCCCTGGCCGAGGCGGTCTACGACCTGCTGTTCCGGGCCGGCCGGCTGCAGCCCTACCTGGACGACCCGGAGATCGAGAACATCCTGGTCAACGGCTGCGACGACGTCTGGGTCTCGCGGGCCCACCAGCCGCTGCGGCAGGTGCCGCCGGTCGCCGACAGCGACGACGAACTGGTCGAGCTGCTGCAGGACCTGGCGCGCCGTCACGGCGGCGGCGAACGCAGCCTCTCCACCTCCAGCCCCACCCTGGCCCTGCGGCTGGAGGGGGGCATGCGGCTGCAGGCGATGACCGGGGTCACCCCGCGCCCCTACGTGGCGATCCGGCGCCACCGCGTCGCCAGCGCCACCCTCGGCGACATGGTCGCCATGGGCACCATCGACAGCACCCTCGCCGCCTTCCTGGCCGCCGCGATCCGGGCCCGGAAGAACGTGATGATCACCGGCACCCAGGGCGTCGGCAAGACCAGCCTGCTGCGCGCCATGGCCGGGGAGATCCCCCCGGACGAGCGGGTCGGCACCCTGGAGTCCGAGTACGAGCTGTGGCTGCACACCCTCGGCCACCTGCGCCAGGTCGTCCCGATGGAGGCCCGCGAGGGCAACGGCGAACGCGTCGACGGCCGCTCGGCGGGGGAGCTGACGATCGGTGAGCTGATCCCCGCGGCCCTGCGGATGACGCTGACCCGCATCATCGTCGGAGAGGTCCGCTCCGCCGAGGTCGTCCCGATGCTGCGGGTGATGACCAACGGCGAGGGCGGGTCGATGTGCACCCTGCACGCCCGCACCCCGCACATGGTCATCGACCGCATCGCCGAGCTCTGCCTGGAGTACGGCTCGCAGATGACCGACACCCTCGCCTACCGGCTCACCGCCAACGCCCTGGACTTCGTCGTCCACGTCACCATGGTCGACGAGACCCCCATCGGCGGCCGGCGGCACCGCTTCGTCTCGCACGTCCTGGAGGTCGTCGGCATGGGGGAGAGCGGACGCCCCGCCCTCAACAGCATCTTCGGCCCCAGGGGAGCGGAGGAGCGCGCCGTCCCGCAGACCCCGCCGGCCTGCCTGGACGACCTGCGCCGGGTCGGCTTCGACGCCCGACTGCTGGACTCCCCGCACGGCGCCTGGGGCAGGCCGCTGGACCTGCGGGTCAAGGCCGGGGGTGCGCGGTGACGCTGCTCTACATGCTCTGCGGCGCCGCCGTGGTGGCCGGGCTGATCTCCCTGGTCTGGTTCCTGCGCGGCAGCGAGCCCAAGCCGGAGCAGTACCGGCCCGGGCCGAGCCGCGGCGAACGGCTGGCCCAGGACCTGGCCCGGCGGCGGATCCAGGTCGCCGTCGCGGTGGCGGCCGGCGCCGGCGCGTGGCTGTACACCGGCGTTCCGCTGATGGGCCTGCTGCTGCCGGCACTGGTCTTCCTGGTCCCCTGGCTGCTCGCCTCCACCCGCGCCCACACCGGCCGGATCGAGCAGTTGGAGGCGCTGGCCGAGTGGACCCAGCGGATCGCCGACGTGCTGCTGCTCGGCGTCGGCCTGGAACAGGCCATCGTCACCAGCCGCCGCACCGCACCCGCCGCGCTGGAGCGCCAGATCACCGACCTGGTCGGGCGGCTGCAGTCGCGCTGGACCCCGGAGGAGGCGCTGCGCGCCTTTGCCGACGACCTCAACGACTCCACCGCCGACAAGGTCCTGGCGGCCCTGCTGCTGCGCGCCGCCGACCGGGGCCCCGGCCTGGCCGGCGCGCTGGCCGACCTGGCCGAGTCGGTCCGCGAGGAGGTGCGGCAGCGCCGCGCCATCGAGGCGGACCGGGCCAAGCACCGGGCCACGGTGCGCTGGATGGTGCTGATCATCCTGGGCGTGATCGGCGTCGGCTCGCTGAACCACTCCTACACCGCGCCCTACCGCACCGCCCTGGGGCAGCTGGTCCTGGTGCTGATCGCGCTGGCGTTCTTCGCGGTGATCTGGTGGATGCGCAGCCTCGCCAGCCACAAGCCCACCCCGCGCTTCCTGGAGCCGGACCGGCGCAGCGCCACCGGCCGTGCGCCCACCGGCTCGACACCGGGCGTCGAACTGCCCGCCGACCTGGCCCAGAGCGAGGTGCCCTGATGCTGACCTGGCTCATCCTCGCCGGAGCCGCCCTGGGCATCGGCATCGCCGTCCTGGCGGCCGAACTGCGCCCGGCGCCACCGGACCTGACCTCGGCGCTGGCCCGGCTGCACCGCGCACCGGTCCGGCCCTCGGCCCAGGACGGCCGGGACGCCGACTTCGGCGAGCGCATCGGCCGCAGCCTGCTGGGCCTGCCGGGCGTGCGGATACCCACCCGGGAGCTGGCCCTGATCGGGCGCACACCCGCCCGCTTCATGGCCCACAAGGCGATGTTCGCGCTGCTGGGGCTGCTGCTGCCGCCGCTGGTGCAGTTCGGCTACAGCGCCATGGGCGGCACGCTGCCGATCGCGGTACCGGTGCTCGGTTCGCTGCTGCTCGCGGCCCTGTTCTGGTTCCTGCCGGACGTGATCGTGCGCAGCGAGGCCAAGGAGGCGCGGGTCGAGTACCTGCACGGCATCGCCGCCTACCTGGAACTGGTCGCCCTGGAGCGGGCCGCCGACTGCGGCCCCGCCGAGGCGCTGCACCGGGCCGCCCGGGTCGGCCGGGGCACCGTCTTCCTGCGGATCTCGGACACCCTGGACCGGGCCGCGCTGGACCGGCTGCCGCCCTGGGACGGGCTGGAGGTGCTGTCCGCGGAACTGGCGCTGACGCCCCTTCAGGACCTCGCCGACATCATGCGGATCTCCGGCACCGACGGAGCCGCCGTCTACCGCGCCCTGCGCGCCCGGGCCCGCAACCTGCGCGCCGAACTGCTCACCGACGACCTGGACCGGTCCAACGTCGACAGCGAGCGCATGGTCGCGCCCGGCTCCGCGCTCGTCACCCTGATGACCTTTCTGATCGCCTTTCCCGCCGTCTTTCAGATCTTCCACGGAGGCTGACCATGCTGACCCCCAAGCGCGTACGGAGCTACATCGAGAAGGGCCGCCCCGGTGTACCGCTGCCGCTGGTGGCGGGCCTGCACCAGCTGCGGTACCGGGTCGGACGGGTGTCCGCCGCACGGCAGGACCGGGACAAGGGGGCCCTGAGCATCGAACTGGCGCTGCTGGTCATCGTGCTGATCCTTGCCGCAGGGCTGGTCGTGGCCGCCATCACAGCACTGGTCACCAAGGAATCCGGCAAGATCACCGGCCCCTGATGAAGCGACGACTGCGGACCGGGCCGGCGTCCCGCGAGGACGCCGGGTCGATGTCCATCAGCCTCGCCCTGGTCTTCCCGTCCGTCCTGGTCCTGATCCTGCTCACGGTGCAGGGCGCGCTCTGGTGGTACGACCGCCAGGTCGCGCTGACCGCCGCCCGCGAGGGCAGCGAGGCGCAGCGGCTCTTCCAGGCCGATCCGGCGGCGGGGGAGACCCAGGCGAACAGCTTCCTGGACCGGGTGGGGGGCGGGCTGACGGACCGGAACGTCACCGTGACGGAGTCCGACACCACGGTCACCTCGACGGTGACCGTGCGGACCCAGTCGCTGCTGCCGTTCCTGCCCGGGATCCTCATCACCCAGACCATCACCGCCCCCGTCGAGCGCTTCGTACCGGCCACAGCACAGTGAGGACCCCAGCAGAGTGAGGAAGGGAGGAGCAGACGTGGATGCCGACCAGGAACGGGGGAGCATCGCCATCGAGGCGGCCATCCTCGTGCCGGCGATCCTGCTGTTCCTGCTGCTGGTCATCGCCGCGGGTCGGGCGGAGACCGCCAAGGGCGTGGTCGCCGCGGCGGCGCGGGATGCCGCCCGCAGCGCCTCGTTGACCCGAACCGCCGGCGCCGCCCAGGCTGCCGCCGCCGACTCGGCGGCGACCACGCTCAACCAGGAGGGGGTCTCCTGCCAGGGCGGACAGCAGCCCCAGGTGGACTTCGTCCCGAGTACCCAGGATCAGGCGGGCTCGGTGCAGGTCACCGTGGTCTGCGTGGTCCCGCTGGGCGATCTCGCGGTACCCGGCATGCCCGGCAGCGTGACGATGAGCAGCACCTTCACCTCCGTCCTCGACCTCTACCGGGCCTCATGAGCACTGCGACCACATCTGCCGACGCGTCCGAGCGCGGAGCCCTGTCCATCTTCGTGGCGATCTGCGCGACGGCGCTGCTGATGCTGTCGGGGCTGGTCATCGACGGCGGCGGCCGGCTGATCGCCATCGAACAGGCCGACGCCGTCGCCGACGAGGCGGCCAGGGCCGGCGGCCAGCAGATCGACCGGGCCGCGCTGCTGCAAGGCAAGGGCATCCGCCTGGACCCGCAGGCCGCGCAGGCTGCGGCCGACGCCTACCTGGGTGCCAGCACGGTGGGCAACAACAGCGTCACCGGTAGCGCGGTGGCGACCGACCAGACCATCACCGTGACCGTGAACGCGACCTACCACACCACCATGCTCGGCCTGTTCGGCTTCGGGGACATCCCCGTCGAGGGCCACGGCAGCGCCCGCCTCGTCCCCGGGGTCACCGGCCCCGACCCATTGACCAGCACCGGCCCCTGACCGCACCTCACCGCCCCCAACGTGGAGTAGCCCTGATGCTCCGTCTCCTGCTACGAGGCCTCACCGCTCTCGTCGCCCTCGCGCTGCTGCTCGTCGGCCTGCCCGGGGTCCTCGCCCTCGGCACCCTCGCGGTCACCCGCCAGGGCGATCCGACCCGCTCCGGCATCGTCGACCTGCTGACCCAACCCGACCAGGGCAACCTCTTCCTCTGGGCGCTGGTCGTCATCGGCTGGCTGGCCTGGCTCTGCTTCGCCCTGTCGGTGGTGGTCGAGATCCCGGCCCAACTGCGCGGTCGCAGCGCCCGACGGATCCTGGCCCTCGGCTGGAGCCAGCGGATGGCGGGCACCCTGGTCGGCGCGGTGCTGGCGCTGCTGCCCACGGCCGGTGCCGCGCTGGCGGCGACCCCCGCGGCCGTCACCACCACGGTGGGCGTGCACGCACCGGTCGCGGTGACCGCGGACCAGGCCGCGCACGCGCGCACCGACAGCGGCGCGGCGGCCGCGACGACGACCGAGGCGGCCAAGCACCGGCAGACCACCTACACGGTCCGCGACGAGCGCCCGGCCGACAGCCTCTGGAGCATCGCCGAGAGCCACCTCGGCTCGGGGGCCCGCTGGCACGAGATCGCCCGGCTCAACCAGGGCCGCATCATGGACGCGGCCGGACGCCGCTTCGACGCGGACCGGCCGATCCAGCCCGGCTGGGTGCTGCTGATGCCGGCCGACGCGGTCTCGGCGGTGACGGCGCCGGCGCCGGCCAAGCCCGGTACCGAGGTCAAGGTCGAGGCCGGGGACTCGCTCTCCGCGATCGCCCAACGCGAACTCGGCAACGCCGACGAGTGGCCCGCACTCTTCGCCGCCAACAAGGGCGCCAAGGCGCCGGACGGGGACCGCCTGGAGGACCCGGACCTGATCGAGCCGGGCATGGTGCTGACCGTCCCGTCGACTTCGGGCACCACGACCACCACGACGACCCCGCCGACCACCACCGCACCGGTGACGACGCCTCCCACGACCACGCCTCCCACGTCCACCGCACCGGTGACGACCCCGCCGGCGACCGCCGCACCCACACACTCCGCCGCGCCGACGCACACCGCCGCGCCGACCCCGACCGCCACCCCCACCCACCCCGCCCACAGCGGTGCCGCCGGGGCGTCCGGCCCCTCCACGGCCCCGACGTCCAAGGCGCCCACCTCCGCGGCGCCGTCCACGACCGCCTCCCCGAGCCACACCGCCGGCGCCCCCGTCGTCCCGCCCACCGAACACGGGTCCACGCCGACCCACGGCGCCGGTCTGTCCGAGAGCGAGATCCTCAGCGGAACCGCGGTGCTCGCCGCCGTCCTGGTCGGCGCGGTCGCGCTGCGCCGCCGCAATCGCGCGGTGCGCCCGGCTCCCCGTCCCGGTGGCCGCTCCGCCGCCCGCCCGCGCAGTGGCGGCCCCGACCCGGTGCCGCTGCCCCCGGCCCTGCTGGCCCCCCTCCCCGGCACATCGAGTGCCCCCGTCACCTCCGAACCCGACGAGGACCTCGACTCCGGCCTCAGCCCGGTCCCCGCGCCGCTCCCCGAACTCCCCGCCGCAGCCGTCGCGACCGGCCTCTCGGCCTTCGAGACGGCGCTGACGCAACGTCAGGACGCCTCCGGTCTCGACCTGCTCGACCGCGCCCTGCGCAGCCTCGCCGCCACCGCGGTCGTCGAGGGCCGACGCCTGCCGGCCCTGGTCGCCGCACGCCTCGTCTCGGCCCAGAGCACCCCGGTGCCCAGCGTCGAGCTCTACCTCTCCGCCCCGGCGGTGCCGCTCGCACCGTTCCAGGCGGCCCACGCCTCAACCGTCTGGTGGACCACCCCGGACGCCGAAGGGCTGCTGTCGCCCGCCGACGCGGGCACCGTTCCCGCGCCCTATCCGGGCCTGGTCAGCGTCGGCACCATGGAGGACGGCAGCATCGTCCTGGTCGACCTGGAGGCGATCCGGCTGGTGCACCTCGCGGGGGCGCCCGGCGACGTCGCGGACGTCCTGCGCACCCTCGCCCTGGAACTCGCCTTCACCCCGCTCGCCGACCGGGTCAACATCCACATGGTCGGCGTCGCCGACGAGTTGGCGGCGGCCGCTGAAGGGCGGCTGCACATGCACGCAACCCTGGAGGACGCGGTGGCCGCGGTGGTCGCCCGCGACCTGGCCGTACGTCAGTCCCTGGCGGAGGCAGGAGCGGCCACTCCCAGGGAGGCCAGGGGCCGGGGGGTGGTCAGCGAGGCCTGGGCCCCGGACATCGTGCTCTGCCCGACCGCGCCCAGCGGCAGCATCCCCGAGGCGCTCGGCAGGCTGCTGGACGCCAGCCCGCGCGGCAGCGTCGCCGTGGTCACCGCCGCACCCCCGCCGGGGGCCGGACCGATGGCCCGCTGGACGCTCCCCGCCCGCGGCCGCGCGGACCTGCCGGGACTCGGCATGGGCGTCGAACTGCAGCGGCTGACGGACCACCAGTACGCCCAGTGGATCGCCCTGCTCAGGGAGACCGGCGACGGGGCCGGCACCAGGGCCGGCACGGAGGCCGACACCGACATGCCCGACGTCGACCTCGACTCCTGGTTCCGGCCGGACGAGGCGCCCGCCCAGGCCGCGACCGAACCGGAACCCGAACCCCAAGCCCAGCCCCAGCCCGCCCCCACCCCGCTGTTCCCCCCGCCGGGTCAGGGCCGCTTCCCCGAGCCCGGGGCCTCGGAGCTCGCCCCGCCGCTCGACCCCTGGGCCGTCCGCAGCCGCTCCGCCCACCCCGGTGCCGTCCCCGCCCCCTACGACCCCGAGTCGGACGACTCGCCGGAGGCCGTGGAGGCCGCCCACGAGCTGATCCTGCGTCGGCTCCGGGCCGGCGACCACCAGGGCGCCGAGGCGGCTGCGTTCGCCGGGCTCCAGCCCGCCCCGGACACCGAACTGCTCCACCGCGACCTGCTCTGCGTCTATGCCGACGCCGGCGCCGTCGAGCAGCTCAACAAGGCCGTGACCCGCCTCGAACGCCTCCCCAACCGGACCGGACGGCCGCTGGAACCGGAGACCAACGCGCTGATCGCGGAACTTCGGGGCACCGGCTGAAAGGGGCTCCATGATCCGACGGTAGGGTGTCGCTTCTGGACGATCGCAGCGGAACTGCGGGGACGGGGTGGCGTGGTGACGGGCGAGACGGTGGCGCCGGGCGATGGCCCTCATGGCCGGCAGACCCAGCCGGGTCCGCAGATCCAGCAGGTCACGGCGGTTCAGCAGGTCCAGGCGGTCCAGCAGGTCCTGCCGGACCGGCAGGGCCAATCCGGGCCGCGCGGTCGGGTGCTGGTGATCGAGGGCGGCAACGGGCAGAGCCCGCGACGCTTCCCGCCACGGGCCGGCCGCCCCGCTCCCGGGCTCTCCACCATCATCGCCGCCATCGCTCCGCAGGTGCTGCTCGCGGCGGACGCCGTGGACACCGTCCATCTGACCGCGGCCACCGACGCGTCCGGGGTGCTCGCGCACCTGCGCTCGGCCGTGCGGCATCCGGGTCCGCTGCTGGTCCACATCGGTGGACACCTCGTCAGGGACCGCCGCACCGGCGGCGCCGAACTCGACCTGGGCGACTCCCGGCTGCCCTGGGCGTCGGTCGCCGAGGAGATCCGGCTGCGCCCCGCCGAGACCGCCACCCTGGTCGTCGCCGACCTCAGCGCGGAGGAGGCGGTGCTGCCGCCGCTCCGGGTGGTCCCCTCGCCACTGGGTGCGGGGATGCCGCTGTGGGCGGCGGTCACCCCCGATCCGCAGCAGGTCGGCACCTTCACCCGGGCCCTGATCGAGGCCCTGCACGGCGGACGCCCGGGCGCCAACGGCATGCTGACCCCGGAGGAACTGCACCAGCAGGTGCACTCGGTGCTGCGTCCCGAGGTGGTGCTGGTGGCCACCCATGCCCCCGGCCGGCAGATCTTCCGCAACACCGCCCGCCGCCTGGAGGCCGCCCCGCAACAGCAGCCGGTTCCGATGCCGGCGCCGGGCGCAGTGGCCGTGGCCGGGGCCATGGACCCGCCCCCCTTCGACACGCCGCCGCTGCCCCCGACCGCGCCGACGGTCCACCTCCGCGCCCTGGACGAGAACGCCCACGCGGACACCGGCACCGCCGCGCCGGCGGAACCCCCTGCGGAGGACCCCGCCCCGGACGACTACCGGGTGGCCATCGGCGTCATCGTGGCCGCCGCCGACGCGGGCGAGCACACCCGTGCCGTCTCCTTCGCCCAGGAGCTGGAGGACGAGGCCGTGGCCGAGCACGGCCCGCACGCCGAGGTCTCGCTGCGGGTGCGTCAGGTCCACGCCCATGTGGCCCGGCTGGCCGGCAAGCAGGCCGACGCCACCGAGCTCTACCGCGCGGTGGCGCTCAGCCTGCTGGAGACCCGGGGCTCGGACGATCCGGAGACCACCCAGGCGGCGGCCAACGCCGAGGCCTGCTGGCGCGCCATCGAGGACGACGACGAGGCCCGCCGGCTCGGACCGGACCTGCTGGCCCTGCGCCGCGACGTCCCGGACACCAGCCGCCCGGGCTCGGTCGAACGCCACCTGGCCCGCCTGACCGGCTCACTCACCAGCAGCTAGGGCCGTCCCCGACCAGGAGCCGTCCCGGTTATCCCGGTGTTGTCCCGGGTTCCCCGGTTCACCACGGGGACGGCGCGTAGTCCTTCAGGAACACCCCGAGCAGGTCCTCGCCCTGCTCGCCGCGCACGATCGGGTCGTACACCCGGGCCGCGCCGTCCACCAGGTCCAGCGGGGCGTGGAAGCCCTCGTCGGCCAGCCGCATCTTGTCCGGGTGCGGGCGCTCGTCGGTGATCCAGCCGGTGTCCACGGCCGTCATCAGGATGCCGTCCTGCTCCAGCATCTCCTGGGCGCTGGTGCGGGTCAGCATGTTCAGCGCGGCCTTGGCCATATTGGTGTGCGGGTGCCCCGGGCCCTTGTAGCCGCGGCTGAACTGGCCCTCCATCGCGGACACGTTCACCACGTACTTGCGCCGCGCGGTGGACCGGGCCATCGCCGGGCGCAGCTTGCTGACCAGGATGAACGGCGCGGTGACATTGCAGAGCTGCACCTCCAGCAGCTCGATCGGGTCGACCTCGTCGACCTTCTGGCTCCAGCTGTTCACCGGGTCCAGGTCCGGCACCAGGCCGCCGGCGTCGATCGCGGTCCCCGCCTCGACCAGCGCGGGCGCGGCCGAGCCGCTGGTCAGCGCGAGCGCCGTGAGCGCCTGGGCACTGAGCGCGCCGCGCTCGCCGCGCGACTGGCTGGGCAGGGCCGGCTGGCGGCTGAGGTCGAAGCGTCCCAGCACGACCGCCTCCGGCAGCTCCCCGGCGGGCAGCGGCGCGTCCTCGGCGGTGATCAGCTCGGCGTAGGCCTGCGCGGAGCGGCGCACCGTCTGCGCGGCGTTGTTGATCAGGATGTCCAGCGGGCCCTGCTCGGCCACCGAGTCCGCCAGCGCGATGACCTGCGAGGGGTCGCGCAGGTCGATGCCGACGATGCGCAGCCGGTGCAGCCACTCGGCGCTGTCCGGCATGGCCGTGAACCGGCGGATCGCGTCGTTGGGGAAGCGGGTGGTGATCGTGGTGTGGGCGCCGTCTCGCAGCAGCCGCAGCGCGATGTACATGCCGATCTTGGCCCGTCCGCCGGTGAGCAGCGCGCGCCTGCCGCTCAGGTCGGTACGGGCGTCCCGGCGGGCCCGGTTCTCATGGGCGCAGGGCTGGCACAGCTGGTGGTAGAAGGCGTCGACCTCGACGTAGCGGGTCTTGCAGATGTAGCAGGAGCGCGGCCGCTCCAGCACGCCGGCGATCGGACCGCTGGTGCCGCTGGTGAGCTGCAGGCCCTGGGTCTCGTCGTCGATCCGGTCGGCCGCGCCGGTCGCGGTCGCCTCGGTCACGGCCCGGTCGTTGGCGGTCTTGGCGGCCCGGCGCTCCTGCCGGCGGCGGTGCTTGACCGTCCGGTAAAGCCCGGCGGTGGCCAGCCGGACCGCGATGGCGTCGGGGTGGTCGATCGGCAGCTGGTCAAGCTCGGCCAGGACCGCGAGGGCCAGCTTCAGCCGCTCCGGGTCGATGCCGGGGACGTCCTCGACCGGCGTCTCCCCGGCACGGGCCTCGGTGAGGGTGGTGCCGCTGTCGGGTCCTGCGCTCATGCCGCTGCTGCCGTTCCGTGGCTGGGGGAGGTGGTGAGGTGTGGCGATGCCAACTGCGACACCTTACGCAACGCCGGGCCACCGGCCAAACCCGGATGGCCCACCCACGAGGCACGCGGTGCCGCTCACCCCCAGGGTAGGGGTATGGCGAACAACCAGATGATGACCTTCCGGGTCAACCGACGCATGCTGGCCGCCGGTGCGGTCCTCACCGGCACGGGGGCCCTGCTGGCCCTCGTCGGCACCGCGATCGCGGGCACCGCCCTGGCCACGGCCGGACGCGGCTGGGTGCAGCAGCTCGAGACCCCGCCCACCGAGATGGCCACCCGCGCCATGCGCCAGGCCAAGGCGGTCTCCAAGGCCGCCTCCCAGGCCGGCGTCGACGCCTGGCGCGCGCAGGCAAGCTAGCCCCGCGGACTCCTTCTGCCGTCAGCCGACCTTGTCTGCTGACGGCAGAAGGCTCTTTCGGTTGCCCGTCCGTCCGGCCGACACTCGATCCCATGAAGCTACTTGTGATCGGTGGATCGGTGTTCCTCGGACGGGCCTTCGTGCATGAGGCGCTGTCGCGCGGCTGGGAGGTGACCACCTTCAACCGCGGGCAGTCCGGCACGGACGAGCCCGGCGTCACCGTGGTCCAGGGCGACCGCGAGCAGAGCGCCGACCTGGAGCGCCTGGCCGCGGCCGGCCCCTGGGACGCCGTCGTGGACGTCTGCGGCTACGTCCCGCGGGTGGTCGGCGCCTCCGTCGCGGCCCTCGCGAAGTCGGCCGACACCTACCTGATGATCTCCACGATCAACGCCTACCCGGAGTGGCCGGCGAAGCCCGTCGACGAGAGCTCGCTGCGGCACGAGTGCGAGCCCGACGCGGGCCCGGACGACGGCGACTACGGCAAGCTCAAGGTCGGCTGCGAACGCGCCGTCACCGAGGGCTTCCCGGGCCGCACCCTGGTGATCGAGCCCGGCCTGATCCTCGGCCCCGGCGACCGCGCCCGACGCCTCGCCGTCTGGCTGCGCCGCGCCGCGCAGGGCGGCCGCATGATCGCCCCCGGCAGCCCCGACCGCGAGATGCAGGTCATCGACGCCCGCGACATCGCCGTCTTCGGCCTGGACCGGATCGTGGACGGCAGCAGCGGCACCTACCTCACCAGCGGAACCCCCGCCAACACCACCTGGGGCGAGTACCTGGGCACCTGCGTGGAGGCCACCGGCGGCAAGGCCGAGCTGGTCTGGGTGGACGACGCCTTCCTGGAGGAGCACAACGTCGAGCCGTGGACCGAGCTCCCGCTCTGGGCCCCGCCGAACGACGATTTCGCCGCCGTCTGGTCACCCTCCTCGGCCAAGGCCATCGCCGCCGGCCTGCGCTGCCGCCCGGTCCCCGACTCCATCCGCGACACCGCAGCCTGGCTCTTCGCCCCGGGCGGCATGGACGACGCCTTCGACGTCCACCACAGCCAGAAGGACGACCGCGTGATGACCCAGGACCGCGAACGGCAACTCTTGTTGGCCTGGGACTCCCGCACCTGAGTGACCAGAGGGGCCCCGCAAGGGGCGCGGGGAACTGCGCGATCAACCACGCACTCCGTGCACACTCGACGCACCGAGCCCCGCGCCCCCGGTGGTTTCCCCTGCTGCCCTGTACAGCCCGCCCGCTTGCGATACTACGACCATGATCACAAGCAGCCGGCTGCACTGGACCCTGCGCCCCGCCACCCCCGCCGACGTCGAAACGATCGCCGAGCTCCGCGCAGCGGTCATGCGCAGGGACCTGGAGCGCCTGGGCCGCTTCGACGAGCACCGGGTGCGCCAGCGGTTCCGGGACTCGTTCGCCCCGGAGCACACCTCGGTCATCCTGGCCGGCAAGGCCTTCGCGGGCTGCGTCACCCTCCGCCCGGTGCCGGACGGCCAGTGGCTGGAGAGCTTCTACCTCGACCCCGCCGTCCAGGGCCGGGGCCTCGGCTCGGCCGTCCTGCGCACGCTGCTGGAGCGCACCGACGCCGACGGGGTCCCGGTCCGGCTGCAGGTCCTGCAGGGCAGCGCCGCCCGCCGGCTCTACGAGCGGCACGGCTTCACCGTGGAGGACCAGGACCCGGTCGACGTCCTCATGGTGCGTCAGCCGCCTGCCACACCTGCCACCGCCACCCCCGCTGCCGCTACTGGCTGAACCGCGCCCGCAGCTCCCGCTTCAGCACCTTGTGGCTGGGCCCCAGCGGGTACGCGTCGACGAACTCCACCCGCCTCGGGTACTTGTGCTTGGCCAGGTGCTCCTTGGACCAGGCGATCAGCTCGTCCGCGGTCGGGCGCTGCTCCGCGTCCTGGGCCAGGATCACCACCGCGCACACCTCCTCCCCGTGCAGTTCGTCGGGCAGGCCGATCACGGCCGCCTCGGCGACCGCGGGGTGCCGCAGCAACGTCTCCTCCACCTCCCGGGGGTAGACGTTGTAGCCGCCGCGGATCACGATGTCCTTCTTGCGGTCCACGATGCTGATGAAGCCCTGGGCGTCCTTGGTGCCCAGGTCCCCGGTCCGGAACCAGCCGTCGACCAGGGCCTCGGCGGTCGCCTCGGGGCGGCCGAGGTAGCCGAGGAAGACGTTGTGGCCGCGCACCACGATCTCGCCCAGCTCCCCGGTCGGCAGCAGTTCGATCCGGTCGTCCAGCTCCGGCCGGGCGATCTCGACGTCCACGCCCCAGACCGGATGGCCGACCGTGCCGGCCCTGGTGCCGAAGTCGGGCTGGTTCACCGACGCGGTCGGCGAGGTCTCCGAGAGGCCGTAGCCCTCCCAGATGCTCGTCCCGAACACGGCGTCGAACCGCTCCAGCACCGGGACGGGAAGCGACGCGCCGCCGGATATGCACAGCCGCAGCCTCGGCAGCTCCGGCGCGCGCTTGGCCGCCTCCAGCAGCGCGATGTACATCGTCGGCACGCCGTGGAAGGTGTTGACACCCTCGCGCACCATCAGCGCCAGCGCGGCGTCCGCGTCGAAGCGGGGCAGCAGCACCAGCGTGGCGCCGGCCCGCCAGGTGGAGTTCATGCTGACGGTCTGTCCGAAGGTGTGGAACAGCGGCAGCGCGCCCAGCGCCACGTCCGTGGACTCGACATGGTTGGCGTCGAACGCATTTACGACAGCGTTCATTATGAGGCTGAGATGGCTCAGGATCGCGCCCTTGGGCTGGCCGGTGGTCCCGCTGGTGTAGAAGACCACGGCCGGGTCCTCGGGCTGACGGGCCGTGAAGTGCGTCAGCGGGGTCACCCGTCCGGCCAGCTCCTCCAGCCGTCCGACCGCCCCCGGCACCGGCACGGCCGGACCCACCGTCACCAGCGGAACCTGCGCCGCCGAGGCCGCGCCGGCCGCGACCGCCGCCGTGGCCGCATGGCTGATCAGCACTGTCGCGCCACTGTCCCGCAGCACATAGCCGACCTCATCGGCGGTGAGCAGCAGGTGCACCGGCACCACCACGCCGCCGGCCGCGAGGATCGCGTAGTAGGCGCGGGGGAACTCGGTGACGTTGGGCGCCATCAGCGCCACCCGGTCACCGGGCCGCACACCCAGCTCGACCAGGGCCGCGGCCTGCGCCAGCGACTGCTGCCACAGCTCGGCGAAGGTGAGTCGGAGGTCGCCCTCGACCAGGGCGGTGCTGTTCGGCCTGCGGCGGGCGTTCTCGGCCAGGATGGAGGCAAGGGAAAGCGTCATTGCTGTGGTGGCTCCGGTGGCGGGGTGGGTGGGGGATCGGCGGCGCGGGATCCGCGGTGGAGCTGCGGCTCAGCGGGCTCCGCCGTTGACGTACAGGGTCTGGCCGCTGACGTAGGAGGAGTCCTCGGACGCCAGGAAGGCGACTACCGAGGCGACGTCCTCGGGGCGGCCGACCCGGCGCAGCGGGGTGCGCTCGGCGGCGAGCTCCTGGTGCTGCTCGGGCGTGGCGCCGACCCGCTCGGCGGTGGCGGCGGTCATGCCGGTGGCGATGTAGCCGGGGGCGACCGCGTTGACGTTGATGTTGAACGGGCCCAGCTCGATGGCCAGGGTGGCGGTCAGGCCCTGGATGCCGGCCTTGGCCGCCGCGTAGTTGGCCTGGCCCCGGTTGCCCAGGGCGGAGCGCGAGCTCAGCGAGACGATCTTGCCGTACTTCTGCTGGCACATGTACCGCTGGGCGATCTGCGAGCAGTTGTAGGCGCTGGTCAGGTTGACCGTGATGACGGCGTCCCAGTCGGACTTCGGCATCTTGAAGAACAGGTTGTCGCGGGTGATCCCGGCGTTGTTGACCAGGATGTGGATCCCGCCGAGGTCCGCGGCGACCTGGGCGAAGACCGCCTCCACCGCGTCGATGTCGGCGACGTCGCAGCCGTAGCCGCGCGCCGTTCCGCCCTTGGCGGTGATGGCCTCCACGGTGGCCGCAGCGCGCTCGGCGGTGAGGTCCACCACGGCCACCGCCGCGCCCTCCGACGCCAACCGCTCAGCGGTGGCAGCGCCGATGCCCTGTGCCGCGCCGGTGACGACAGCGACCTTGCCGGTAAAACGAGTCATGATCCACTCCAGAGAAAGTTGCAACTACATAAGGGGCGCGGGGAACTGCGCTGCCAACCACCCACACACCTGAGCGCTAGTCACGATCCACAAGCACCGCAGTCCCCTGCCCGACCCCCACGCACATCGTCGCCAGCCCCCGGCCGGCCCCGTCCCGCGCCATCCGGTGCAGCAGCGTGGTCAGGATCCGCGCCCCCGACCCGCCCAGCGGATGCCCCAGCGCGATCGCGCCGCCCTGCGGGTTGACCAGCTCCGGGTCGATCCCCAACTCGTTCACGCAGGCCAGCGCCTGTGCGGCGAACGCCTCGTTGAACTCGGCGGTGTCGAACGAGCCGATGTCCCGGCCGGTGCGCGCCAGCACCCGCCGTACCGCCGGGACCGGCCCGATGCCCATGATGTCCGGGTTCACCCCGGCGCTGGCCCCGGCGACGTAGCGTCCCAGCGGCTCCAGGCCCAGCTCGCCCAGCGCCTCCTCGCTGACCAGCAGCAGCCCGGCCGCGCCGTCGTTCATCGGCGAGGCGTTGCCGGCCGTGACCGTGCCGCCCTTGCGGAACACCGGCTTGAGCGCGGCCAGCTTCTCCAGGGTGGTGTCGGCGCGGATCGACTCGTCCTGGCTCACCACCGTGCCGTCGGCCAGCACGACCGGCACGATCTCCGCGTCGAACAGGCCGTTCTTCCGTGCTGCCGCCGCCTTCTGATGGCTGCTCAGGGCGAAGGCGTCCTGGTGCTCGCGGCTGACGCCGTAGCGCGCGGCGACCTCCTCGGCGGTCTCGCCCATCGACAGCACGCCGTGCAGCTCGCGCATCTTCGGGTTGGTCATCCGCCAGCCGAGCTTGGTGTCGAAGATCTCGGCGTTGTGCGGCAGCGCGACCTCGGCGCGCGGCAGGACGAAGGGGGCGCGGCTCATCGACTCCGAGCCGCCCGCCAGCACGATGTCCGCCTCGCCGGAGCCGATGGCCCGCGCGGCGGTCGTGACGGCCTCCAGCCCGGAGGCGCAGAGCCGGTTCAGGGTGGCCCCCGGCACCGAGTCGGGCAGTCCGGCCAGCAGCACGGCCATCCGCGCGATGTTGCGGTTGTCCTCGCCGGACTGGTTGGCCGCGCCCCAGTAGACGTCGTCGATCCTGGCCGGGTCCAGTCCGGGCACACTGTCCAGCACGGCCCGCACCGCGGTGGCGGCCAGGTCGTCGGGGCGGACGGTGGAGAGTGCACCGCGCAGCCGCCCGATCGGGGTGCGGCGCGCTGCGGCGAAGTAGACGGGACGCATGATCGGCTCCTTGCGGGCTCACGTGCTTGGGTACGTGCGTGTTTGCGTGTTTGCTGGGGACGGTGGATCAGAACGCGTTGACGCCGGTCAGCTCCCGGCCGATGAGCAGCTTCTGGATCTGGCTGGTGCCCTCGTACAGGGTCATCACCCGGGCGTCGCGGACGTACTTGCCGACCGGGTACTCGTCGACGAAGCCGTAGCCGCCGAAGACCTGGAGTGCGGCGTTGGCCGCCTTCACGGCAGCTTCGGAGGCGTAGAGCTTGGCGATGGACCCCTCGGCCCGGAACGGCAGCCCGCGCTCGATGAGGTCGGCGACCCGCCAGGTCAGCAGCCGGGCGGCGTCCAGCTCCACCTTGATGTCGGCGAGCATCTCCTGCACCAGCTGGTGTGCGGCGATCGGCTTGCCGAACTGCTCGCGCTGGGTGGAGTAGGCGACGGCCGCGTCCAGCGAGGCCTGGATGATGCCGACGCAGCCGGCCGCCACGGACATCCGGCCCTTGGCGAGGGCGGCCATGGCGACCTGGAAGCCCTTGCCCTCCTGGCCCAGCATCGCGCTGTGCGGGACCCGGACGTCCTCGAAGGCCAGCTCGGCGGTGGGCTGGCCGCGCAGTCCGAGCTTGCCGTGGATGGTGGTGCGGGTCAGCCCCGGGGTGTCGGTGGGCACGAGGAAGGCGCTGACGCCCTTGTGTCCGGCCTGCTCGGGGTCGTCCCCGCCGGTGCGGGCGAAGACCAGGGCGACCTCGGCCCAGGTGCCGTTGGTGATGAACATCTTGGCGCCGTTGATCACCCAGTCGCCGCTGTTGCCGCCGTCGCCGTCGCGCACGGCCCGGGTGGAGAGGTTGCCGGCGTCCGACCCGGTGCCGGGCTCGGTCAGGGCGAAGCAGCCCAGCGCCTCCCCGGCGCACAGCCGGGGCAGCCACCGCTGCTTCTGCTCCTCGGTGCCGTAGGTGTTGATCGACTTGGTGACCAGGCCCAGCGACACCGACATCAGCCCGCGCACGGAGGAGTCGCCGCGGCCGAGCTCCTCGGTGACCAGGACGTAGGAGAGGTAGTCGCCGCCGGAGCCGCCGTACTCCTCGGGGATGGTCAGGCCCAGGAAGCCGAGCGCCCCGAGCTTCTTCACGATGCCGCGGTCCACCTGCTCGGCGCGGTCCCAGGCGGTGGCGTGCGGGATGATCTCGCGGTTGACGAAGTCGGCCGCGAGCTCGCGGACGGCGGTCTGCTCCTCGTTGAGCTCCAGGTTCACGGTGGTCCTCAGGCAGGGGGGCACCCCCGGACGGAGTCTGGGGGAGGGTGGGACATGGTTGGTGCTGCGCCGGGTTCTGCCAATAAACTAGCGCTGCAAGTTTTTGGACTCTAACCCGACCGTACGCCTGTTGGAAAGTGCCCGGACCGCAGCCGTCGGCGGCTGCCCGTGGCAGTCCCTGGATCGGCCCATGAATCGGAGGTGCGCCGTGGCCCGCCCGCGCAACCCACTGCTGAGCCGCGACCGCATCGTCGCGGCCGCACTGGAGCTGGTCGACACGGAGGGTCTGCCCGCGCTCTCCACCCGCCGCCTTGCCGCCGTGCTCGGGGTCAGCGGTCCGTCGCTCTACAACCACTTCGCCACCAAGGACGCCCTGCTCGACGCGGTGGTGGACGAGGTGCTGGGGGAGGTTGACCTGTCGATGTGGGCCCAAGTCGACAAAGAAACCTGGGCCGACGCCCTCACCCGCTGGGCCCGCAGCTACCGGTCCGCGCTGGTCGCCCACCCCAACCTGATCCCGGTGCTGGCCCAGGGGCCCGGACGGCGGACCAATGCGCTGCGGCTGGCCGACGCGGTCTTCGGCGGGCTGGTCGACGCGGGCTGGCCGCGCGGGGACGCCACCCGGATCGGCGCCCTGATGCGCTACCTGGTCTTCGGCTCCGCGCTGGGCTCCTTCGCCGGCGGCTTCGTGGACGACCAGCAGATCTACGCCGCCGACTACCCCCACCTGGACCAGGCCCACCTGTTGGCCGAGCACCGCCGCAGCATCGACGAGGGGGCCTTCGAAACCGGGATCAGCGCACTGATGGAGGGGCTGACCCTGCAGTACGGACGCACCAACGCCGGCGGCTAGCGGGTGGTGAACGCGCCACCGTTGACGTGGATCGTCTGACCGGTGATGTGCGCGGCCCCTGGCGAGGCCAGGAACCAGGCGGTCTCGGCGATGTCCGCCGGGGTGCCGGCCCGCTTGGTGTGCGTCTCCTGGACCAGCGACTGATGGCGCTCGTCCGTCATCTGCCCCTGGAAGAAGCCGGTTCCGGCGACATATCCGGCCGAGATGACATTGCAGGTGACGCCGAGCGGCCCCAGGTCGGCCGAGAGCGTGGCGCTCCAGGCGGCGAGCGCCGCCTTGGCCGCCCCGTACGAGCCGCCC
The DNA here is from genome assembly GCF_042510965.1 of Streptacidiphilus jeojiensis. Classification (NCBI taxonomy): domain Bacteria; kingdom Bacillati; phylum Actinomycetota; class Actinomycetes; order Kitasatosporales; family Streptomycetaceae; genus Streptacidiphilus; species Streptacidiphilus jeojiensis. The sequence goes on along the minus strand of NZ_JBEUKS010000005.1, from coordinate 29,837 downwards.
CGGCGCTCGGCCCCGATCGAGCCGATGCTGATGACCGAACCGCCACGGTTGAGCTTCTCCCGTACCGAGGCGGTGGTCAGCACGGCGCTCAGCAGGTTCTGCTCCAGGCTGGTCTGCCACTGCGTCAGCAGTGCTTCCAGCAGCGGGAGTTCGGCGGACCCGGCCGCCGCCTCGGGCAGCCCGCCGGCCGCGTTCACCAGCACGTCGAGCCCGGTGCCGAGCTCCGCGCCGAGCCGATCGCTCACCGCGGCGACCTGCTCGGGCCTGGTCGCGTCGCAGACCACTCCCCGAACCCCCAACTCCTTGGCGCTGCGCTCGACGGTGTCGGAGTGGCGCCCGGTGATGAACACCTCGGCCCCCTCCGCCGCGAACCTGGCCGCGACGGCACGGCCGATCCCACTGGTTCCTCCGGTGACAAGCACGGTGCGGCGGCGGGTCATGGCATCCTCCTGGCTGGCTCAGTGCTACGTTTAGATCTAAACATAGTGAAGGACGATCGAGGAAGGCCCGGTGTCGATGGCGTCCGAGACCCCGTATCCCGCCGCGAGGATTGCCGCCGCCTGGCAGCGGGAGCGTCCGGGTACCCCCACCGAGTCGATCGAGATCGTGACCCCGATCTGGCGCCTGGCGAAGCTCTTCGCCGACGACCGCAACCGCGTGCTGCGCGAAGCGGGGATCGACGCGGCCACCCTCGACCTGCTCTCGGTGCTCCGCCGCTCCGGACCGCCCTACACCCTGAGCACCCGTGAGCTGGCCGAACTCACCCTGGTCACCGCAGGCGCGATCTCCCAACGCGTGGCCCGGGCCGAGAACGAGGGTCTGGCCCGCCGAACCCCCGGAACCACAGGCCGCCGCACGGTCCTGGTCACTCTCACCGCCGAGGGCCACGCCCTGATCGAACGCTCCGTCGACGCGGTCCTGGGCCGCGAGGCGGAACTCGTCAGCTCCCTGTCACCGGAGGAACGTACGGCGCTGGTCGACCTCCTGGAGAAGCTGACGGTCGACGTCAGGCGCCAGCTGGACCCCGGGTGACGACGGCGACCCTGGATCCGGACCCGCACCAGGGTGAGCAGACCAGCGAACCGGCTCGTCTGCCGGTCGATTGACCGGTAGCGTCGGCGTGACCGTGGAATGCCTGCCGGGGAAGGAACCAGGGCTCTTGAGCGAGTACACGTTGCGCGTGATCGGGCACGTCGAGTCGGTGCTGGCAGAGCGGGCGGCGGCACCTCGACAGCCGGACGAGGGTGCTCCCGACGCCTGGCTGGTCTTCGACGACTGCTACGCCCCTGCCCTGGACGGCCTGGTCCCGGGCGCCGATGTGCTCCTGTTCACCTGGCTCGACCGCACCGACCGCGACACGCTCACCGTCCACCCTCGTGGCGAGGCCGCCCGGCCGCGCGCCGGCGTCTTCGCCACCCGCAGCCCTGACCGTCCCAATCCGATCGGCCTGCACGAGGTCCACATCCTCGCCGTCGCCGGCACCCGCGTGCACGTCCGCAACCTCGAAGCCCTCGACGCAACCCCGATCCTGGACGTCAAACCCCTGCTCACCCCGGACCGCTGACGCCGTCCTGCAGATGGGCGAGAGTCGGGCCCGGACTTCAGGTACCACAACGGCGGTAGGTCGGAGCCAGGGGTCTTGGCCCGGGCGGTGGAGCAACAGCGGACTCGTCGTCAGACACGGGTTCCCCCAGTTTGACCGACGGAAGGGAACCCGGCCGCGCCGTCAACAGGCCGTACCTCGGAGGGGGTTGTGCCCATGCCCGCCGGCGAGCGGCCTGCCGGTAGTGGCAAGGCGCACTGCGCCAGCTTCCAGAATCGGGCTGTTTAGGCGGCGGTGGTGGTGTGTCTGTGCCGGGTGGGTGGTGGGGGGATGCGGGTGTTGGGTGGGGTGGGGGTGTTGGGGGGTGGGGTGGCGGTGTAGTGGCCGTTGGGTTGTTGGGTGAGGTTCCAGCCGGTGGTGTGCAGGTCGTGGTGGTGTTCGGGGCAGAGCAGGGTGATGTTGTCGACGGAGGTGGGTCCGCCGTCGGCCCAGTGGATGGCGTGGTGGCCCTCGCACCAGGAGGGTGGCCGCTGGCAGCCGGGCCAGATGCAGTGCCGGTCGCGGGCGGTGACCGCGTCGCGGATGTGCGGGGGGATGGTGCGCGAGGCCCGGCCGATGGACAGCGGTCGGCCCTGGCCGCGGGTCAGCAGTACGCGCAGGGTGCAGTCGCAGGCCAGTTGGCGTGCGGTGGCGGTGTCCAGGCGCAGTCCGCGGGTGGTGAAGGCGCCGTGGGGTGGGGCCAGCAGTCCGGCCAGCGGGTCACCGGGGTGCTCCGGGTTGGGGAGCGGGTCCTGGACCGGTCCGTCGTGATGGTGGTGTGGGTGGGGGGTGGTGAGGGTGTCCAGGTCGGCGATCAGGGTCAGGTGGGGGCGGGTGCCGCCGGTGACCGGTAGCGTGCCGGTGTTCAGGGCCAGTGCGGCCACGGTGGCCAGCGCATCACCCAGGCGTTGCGCGCCGGTGCGCGGGTCCTCGGTCTTCGGTGGGCCGGCGGCGGCTTCCAGGGCGGTCCGCAGCCGCTCCCCGGCCAGGGCCTCCAGTTCGCCGGACAGGACCCAGAACGGGCGGTCGGTGGTTCCGGTGGCGGAGAGTTTCACCCAGGACTGGAATACGGCCGGGGCCTGGTCCTGGGGTGGTTCCTCCTCGGCCACCAGCCGCACCCGTACCTCCTCAGCGGCGCGGGCCAGCTGGGACAGGTGCAGCTGCGGGGCGTGGGCCAGCAGCAGTTCCTCGGCCTGGCCGCGGGCCTGGACATCGTCCACCGGCGCCAGATGACGGGCGATCACCTGCGCCTGGTCGGCGCTGAGGGTCCCGGTGGCCTGTGCGGTGCGGACCGCGGGCACCGCGGCCAGCTGACCGGCCCGTGCCGTCAAGCGCCGCGCGGCGGTGCTGGCGAGTTGGCCGTGGGTGGCCAGGAAGCCGCCGGTGGAACGTGAGCGCAGCACGGTGGCGCCGTCCATGGCGTCGAAGACCGCCACCCGCCGCAGCAGTTCGGCCTCCAGCATCTCGCCCAGCCGCAGCAGGGCCAGGACCTGCTCGCCCAGGGCCAGCGCGCCGGTGGCACGCAGGGCCTCCTGGTCCTGCCCGGCCAGCGCCGCCAGCATCGCCTGCGGCCGGCCCGGCACCGAGCGCAGCGGATCGGGCAGGACGGCGGTACGCGAGGACACCGGCGTACCGGCCCGCACCGAGCACCCTGAGGCGTCGGTGAGCATCCCGCCCACGCCACCGTTGCGCCCGGACACCCCGGCGCCCTCCTGGGCGACCTGCTCCCGCCAGCCGGTCGACCAGTCCAGCCCGGTCGCAGCCTGGATCGCCTCACCGCCACCCACCGTGTGGGCCGACAAGGGGGAGGGTTGCGCGGGGGAGGAGGGAGGGGACGACACTGCCTGGCCGACCGAAGGGCCAGCACCGGACGCCGCGTCAACCATCGCCTCGCCCCCGAAGACCAGGGCGTCCATAACCCCATTCTCCCCCACCACCCCCAACCCCACCATCACCCCCAAGAGGGAAACGCCAGTGCTCCAAATTGACGATCGGTTGTTGATCGAGGTCAGCTGGGCGGGAACGGGGTGGCCCAGGATTCCTCGTCGAGGAGGAGGCCGTTGGCCAGGTAGCTGATGGTCCGGTACCAGCCGGCCAGCACCAGGAACTCCAGCAGCTGGGCCTCGTCGTAGTGGCTCCGCAGGGGTGCCCAGGCCTCGTGCGAGAGGTGTGCGGTGTCGTGCAGCTCGTCGACAGCGTGCAGCAGTGCCTCATGCCGTGGCTGCCAGGTGGCGTTGGCTGTCGGGTCCGTGTCGGCGGTGGCCCGCAGCTGTTCGGGGCTGAGTCCGACCTGGCGCGAGAAGCCCGCGGCGTGCACGCCCCATTCGTATGAGCAGCCGGCGCGGGCGGTCGTCCGGGCGATGACGATTTCCCGGTCGAGAGCGGGGAGCAGGCCGTGGCCTAGCAGCCCGGAGCCCACGGCGAACATGCGGGAGGCCAGCTCCGGACTGCGGTGCAGCACCCGGAACAGTGCGAGCGGCTCGTGCGCCACGCCGGGCGGCATCCATCTGCGGAGGGCTTGGCCGATCTCCGTGGAGTACGGCGGTTCGAGCGGTTCGATGCGCGGCATGCACCTCTCCTCTGCTTCGGTTGTCGAAGCACTATGCTGCTTCGACAACCGAAGCGCAAGGATGGGTGCATGGACAGCAGAACGCCGCGGCCGGGCGTACCGGTGCGAGGGTCCGAGTCGGGCCGTCCCGTCATGGCCGCACTCGACCTCCTCGGACGGCGCTGGGCGTTGCGCATCCTGTGGGAGCTCAGCCAGTCTCCGGCGGGCTTCCGCGAGTTGCAGCGCAGATGCGAGCGGATGTCCTCCAGCGTGCTCAACACCCGGCTCAACGAACTGACCGACGCCGGCCTGCTGACCATGCACGGCGACGGCTACCAACTCACCCGACTCGGCGAGGACCTCGTCGACGCACTCCGCCCGCTGAACGCCTGGAGCCAACGCTGGGCGGACGAGAACGCCGCGTCAGTTCGGGTCCGCCCGTAGGGCCTCAGTCGCGGAGTTCGCCCTCCAACAGGCCCATGGTGAACACGTCGTACCACTGGCCGTCTCGTCGGAAGACCTGGCGCAGCCTGCCCTCGTCGACGAATCCGACCTTCTGGTAGATGTGGTGGGCGGCGTGGTTCTCGGTGACGACGGTCAGCATGATCTTGTGCAGGCGCATCTTCTCGAAGCCGTAGCGGCAGATCGTCCGCATGGCGTCGGTCGCGTAGCCGCGTCCCCAGTACTCCTTCTCGCCGAGGTAGATGTCGAGCTCGGCGCAACCGGTCTCCGGCTCGGCGTCGCCCAAGTGGACCAGGCCTATGAGCTGGGCCTCTTCGAGGGTCTCGATCCCCAGCAGCAGGTCGCCGTACGAGTTCCTCGGCCGCTCCTCCAACCGCTTCCTGACCTGAGCCAGCGGTTGGGCGTACCCGTCCTGCATCCAGCGCATCACCTCGGGGTCGTGGTTCCAGCGCCACAACGCATCGGCGTCCGACGGCTCCATCGGCCGCAGCTTCACCAGTTTTCCAAGCACCATGACGGCCGTCCCTTCGGGGTTCCATGATCGGCGTTTCACTTGCGACTGTGTCCGGAACGTATTGGGGAAGCAAGTACCTTCTGACCTTGACGATCAGGCTTGCCCGAGGTCTGTGCAGCCCGGACTCAGAGGCACCTTCCGGGTGCGGGTTCCGGGCTCGGCATCCCCGCTCTCATGCCAGTGGCGCCGCTGCAAGCCGCCTCGTGGCTGCGCCGCTGTGCTGTGGTGCTCAGGACGGCCGGTTTACTTGGCCTTGGCCAGGTGGATCTTGAAGAAGTCGGTGAGCTTGGAGACTGCGGGGCTGACGTACTGCTCTTTGTCGTAGAGGTCGACGTGGCTGGCTCCGTCGATCCAGTGCAGTTCTTTGGGGCTGCGAGCGCGCTGGAACGCCTCCACGGCCATCCAGGACGTCACCGCTTCGCTTCCGACGATCATAAGCAGCGGGCGGGGCGCGATCAGGTCGACGAAGCCGAAGGCGTCGAAGGTGGTCATGCGGTCGACGCTGGACCAGGTGAGGGACGTCGCTGAGCGTGGGTGTCGGGCGCGGTCGGTGCGGTAGTACTCGAAGCCCTCGACGCCGTGTCGGCCGCCCAGGGCGCGGGCCTGCTCGGCGGTGTCGGGGAAGAGCTGGAAGCTCGGGACACCTTCGCCATGGGCTTCGGCGGTACGCGCGGTTGCAGCGGCGTCGAGCATGCCCTGGATGACGGCGGGGTCCTGCGCACCGTCGGCGCCCAGGCGGAACTGGCGGGCGATGTCGACGGCGCTGACGGTGCCGGCGGCCTTGATGCGGTGGTCGGTGGCGGCGGCGGGAAGCACGTACCCGCCGGAGGCGCAGATGCCCAGTGCCCCGATGCGTTCGGGGTCGACCTCGTCGCGGGTGGTGAGGAAGGAGACCGCGGACTTGATGTCCTCCACCCGGTGGGCCGGGTCCTCCAGGCCGCGCGGAACGCCCTCGCTCTCGCCCTGGTAGGCGGCGTCGAACGCGAGGGTGACGAAGCCCTGCTCGGCCAGGCGCCGCGCGTACAGGCCGGCGGCCTGTTCCTTCACACCGCTGCCGGGATGCCCCACCACGATCGCGGGGCGGGGGCCGCCGGTGTCGTTGTCGGGGGTGTAGAGGTGGCCTGCGAGCTTCAGGCCGGCGCTGGGAAAGGTGACGTCCGTCTTCATGGTGGTGCTCTCCGGTCAGGGAAGGGGGCGGGCCCGCTCCTGGAGCGGGATCCGGTGACCGCGTCGAGTCCGTCGGCCACTTCCACCACCGTCGCGCCGCCCGGAACGAGATGCCAGGGAGGGTCCTGCCTGTGCAGACCAGTACCAGGCACGCGGCTGCAGTCTGGCGGACACTGGGAACCATGGAAAACCCCGGCAGTCCTCCAGGCGGCAATGACCTGGGCGAGTTCCTGCGCGCCCGCCGCGCCGCCCTGGACCCGCACTGCTGCGGTTTTCCCGACGACGGCCGCCTGCGCCGGGTACCGGGCCTGCGCCGGGAGGAACTGGCCCAGCTCGCACACGTGAGCATCGACTACGTCGTACGACTGGAACAGGGCCGGACCCGCCGGGTCTCCCGCCCGGTCCTCGACGCCCTCGCCGACGCACTGCAACTCGCCGCGGACGAACGCGCGTACCTGTTCACCGTCGCCGACGTCACGCAGGCCGCCCCCGCCCGACAGCCCGCCGGGCAGCGGGTCGACCCGCAACTTCAGCAGCTGCTCGACGGTATGCACGACATCCCCGCCATGGTCCTCAACCGGCGTATGGACGTGCTGGCCTGGAACCGGGGCGCGGCGGCCCTACTGACCGACTTCGCCGCACTTCCCGCACCTGAGCGCAACCTGATCCGGCTGACCTTCCTCGACGACGCCTACCGGTCCCTGTACGCGGACTGGCCACGTGCTGCCCGCGAGTGCGTCGCGGTCCTGCGGATGGAGGCCGGACGCAACCCCGACGACCGGGCGCTCACCGCCCTGGTCGGCGAACTCACCGTCCGGGACCCGGACTTCCGGACCTGGTGGGCAAGCCACCAGGTCCGCGGGCCCAGGCAGCTCACCAAGACCTACCGCCACCCGGTCATCGGCACCGTGACCCTCGACGTCCAGCAGTTCGGCGTCGACACACAGCCCGACCAGCAACTGGTCGCCTACACGGCCCCACCACACTCCCCCTCCCAGGAAGCACTGCGCTTCCTCCTCCCGTGGTCCGCACAACCGGACGACCACACCACGAACCGAAGCCGCCACTATTAGCCCGCGCCGCACGCCCGCAGCTGTGCCCGAATCATGATCGAAAAAGTAACAATGCCTTCTGAGCTGGGACGATAGGGCCCTTCCAAGGTCTCCGTAGTACCGGCATGAAGGCAATCTCTGCGTGCACGCCCCTCGGTCACGTCCCAAGCTCATAGTCTCGTCCGACGGCCGCGGGGTGGTCAGCCACCCTGGCTCGCGCCTGCTCGCGGACCTGGCCGACTCCACCGGCCTCACCGGCGCCTTCAGTAACGCTCTGCGCCAACTGCGCCCGCGCGGCACCGGGCATGATCCCGGCCGCGTGACCGTGGACCTGGCGGTCATGCTCGCCGACGGCGGCGAAGCCATCCGCGACCGCCCTCGCGACGACGAGCACGGCTCATTCGACCCCAGCTGAAACGCGGAGGCTAGTAGCAGCACACTCACGATGATCAACGGTGGCTGTACCCGTCTCCGTACCCTCCCCTACACAGCACCTGATGATCGTGCGGTGGCCGCGCGATGCCCGGCCGCGACACACCGCCCGATCGCTTACCCGGCAACGGTTTTGTCGAAGAGCCGGTTCCGACCTGGCGGCTGGGGTGGGTTCAGTCGCGAGCGCCGATCGTGCGGCCGGTGGCGTGGAACAGACCCATCGGCAGCGCACCGACGGCCATGCCGAGCAGCGCCCAGCCGGGATGCCGCACTGGATGCGCGCCCCAAAGACATAGCCCGGCAAGCGCCAGGCCCGTCCAGCCGGCGAGCACGTTGACTACCGGGGAGGATCCGAAGACGGTCGGGAACCGTTCCGCCGCGATGCCCTTGGCGAAGTGAGGATATGCATTGGCGGCCAGTGTGCCGGCCAGAAACGCGAGCAGTACCGCCTGCCACATGCCGGTCCCCATCCCGTAGCTGTGGAATCCGTTGACCCTGGAATCGGACTGGTGACTCCGATTAGAGGATACGGACTGACCACTCCGGTTGCAAGGAGTGGCCGATGACCACCGCCACTAGGCACCCGAACATGCGCAGGGCCTCGCCTCAGCGGTAGTGGCGGGTGAGTTCGTTGGCGTAGTGGCGGCCGAGGGTGGGGCCCTCCTGGCGGAGCCAGGTGCTGAGGGGGGTGGTGCCGGTGGCGGGGCCGTCGGTGTCGGCCAGGCCGTCGGACATGGCATGGTACTCGTCGGTGGTGAGCAGGCGGTCGCGGAGCAGCAGGCCGAGTGCCGTGGACACCGGCGTGAGCAGCGCGCCCGGGACGTGGACGATGCGGGCGCGGCTGCCGACCGCTTGTGCGGTGCTGCGGACGAGTTCGTCGAAGGTCGGGCGCTCCGGTCCGACGGCGTCCAGGACCGCGTTGCCGGTTCGGGCGCCCTCGGTGACGCAGAGGCGGGCCAGGTCGTCCACGTGGATGCCGCGGATGCGGTAGCTGCCGTCCCCGCCGACGGCGAACACCGGGAGGCGGCGCAGCAGCCAGGCGATGTTGTTCAGCAGGACCCCGGAACCGCCGAAGAGGATGGCCGGCCGCAGGATCGTGTGGGGCAGACCGGTGTCGACCAGGGCGGCTTCGGTGCGGGCCTTCTCGCGGAAGTAGCTGTACGGCGAGTCGGTCCCGGGGTGGGTGATCGACAGATGGACGACGCGTTGCACCCCGGCGTCGGAAGCGGCCTGGAAGAGGACCTGCGACCGGGCGGTGGCTGTGGCGTGGTCGAGGGCTCCGCGCTGGAAGCGGATCCAGTAGGTGTTGTAGAGGGTGTCCACCCCGCGCAGCGCTTCGGTGAGTCGGAGGCGGTCCTCGAAGTCGAGCGGGCGGACCTCGATGTCCGTACCGGCGGGCGCCCGTCCGGGGTGGGCGGTCAGGGTGCGTACCCGGCGTTCGGACGCGCGCAGTTGCGCGGCGATGGCTCCGCCGGAGTAGCCGAAGGCTCCGGTGACCGCATCGAGGGGCAGTCCGGTCGAGCTGTCCGGATCACTCACGGTCTCTCCTCGCAGGGCGGGGACGGCGCGCCCCCGGGGGCGCGCCGTCGGTTTTCAGCCGTGGGTCGCCGAGACAGTCGCTTCGGCGGTACTGGACGCCTCCTCGCCGCCGGTCGCACTGGGCAGGGGGAAGCAGACGTACCACGTGTGCGCGCTGTCGCAGAGGGATACCCGGAAGGCCGGATTGGCGGATTTCGGGTCTTTGTTGTCCTGACACTTCTGGTTAGGGCGGGCAGTGTTCGTGCCGTTCTTGGAGACCGGTCCGGAACTGCAGATTTCTCCGGTCAGAATGACGGTCGCCGCGCCGCCTTTCGTGGCGACGGAGCCGACCGCCAGATTCTGTGTCCGGAAGGAGCCTGCGCCCAACCCGGCGAACAAGACCTTGATGATGTTTCGGTCGCTGGGCAGGACCAGTGAACTCGCCTGGTTCAGATTACCGGTGAAAAGGTATTCGGTGTAGGCGAGGGCGACGGCCCCCGGAAGCTGCGGGGCGCCTGCCGCAGCGGAACCGGACGCGCCTGCGCCGGACACGGCGACACCGGGCGCAGCCACCGCCGATGCGCAGCCGGCGGAGGCGGCCAGAAGGACGGAAGCGATGAGGGCGCGCGCCCCCGTCCACCGCGGGGTGCGGCGGCGGACGGGGTGCGGCCTGCGGGGCAGGTGCATTCCTACGACGTCCAGCCGTATCCGACCGAGTCCCGGTGGTGCACCAGGTTCGAGCAGCCGCCGGACCTGGTGTCGTACCAGCTGTAGCCGTAGCCACCGCTCTTGTAGCCGTAGACGTGCACGCTGTGCTTGAAGACGGCCGTTGCGGTGCTGTAGCCGCAGGCCGCCCAGCCGGCGATGCCGAAGGTGGCGAGGACGTAGTACTCGAAGTCGTTGTTCTTGAAGGTCTCGGCGCCGCTGGTGGTCCAGCCTCCGGAGACGGCGCTGAGAACCGGTGACGGCGTGCCGGAGGTCGACCATCCGTCGTACTTGAACTTGTACGCGTTGTTGCGCCCGGTCAGGGATCCTCCGGCGCCGTACAGCGGCCACCGCAGGTTGGTGGTGAGCGAGGTGATGGTGATGTTGACCGGGTCGATCCAGGAGGTCTTGGTGTGGGCGGAGCTGTAGTGCGCCGTGCTGGCGTCGGCCCCGTCGGTCTGGGCCGTGCCGGCGGTGTCGTACGGCGGAGCCAGCGCGGAGACGGCGTCGCTGGCAGCCTCGGTGTCGGTCGCCGTCTGCGGTGTCTCGGCGACCGTGTTGGTGTCGTCGGGGGAGACCAGGGTTGCCTCGGCCGCGGTGGTGATGGACCCGGTGAGGATGCGGTCCTGGCAGGTGGTCGGGTTGAACCCGACTTCTTCCTGGTAGGTCGAGCCGGCCGCGGTGCTCGTCGCGGAGTCGTCGAAGTTGCAGGCTCCGTCGGCGTCCACGGTCCCGTCGATGGTGGTCACCGTGGAACCGGTGACGCCGAGTGCGGTGGCCTGGCCGTCGGTGTAGGAGATCCAGCCGTCCGATCCGACGCTGACGCCGGCCACGGTGGAGTCGGTGGCGCTCGGGGTCGGCAGGGGCGAGAGGCTGGACGAGGCGGTCGCGCTGGCGCTGGAACTGGCCGACGCGGTGGCCGTGGCCGAAGCCGTGGCCGAACTGCTGCCGCAGCCGGGGGTGGCGTCGGGGCGGACGGCGTTGACGCAGGCGGCCGGTGCCAGCACCCGTGCGCTGGCGGCGGGGCTCCCGAAGGCGAGGGTGGACAGCACCACCGCGATGGAGATGGTCGGAATTCCGACGGCGAGGGCCGCGCGACGCTTTTCCCGGGTCCTGACGGCCGAGGAAGGTGCGGCGGGATCGGGATTTTCGGACCTGTGCATGGTTGCTCCCTATTCGAACGAGGCGAAGTGCGGAGTTGAACCCGTGCAGCGAAATCCCGAGAAGGACAGCAAAGGGTGAATTGAGCGCGGCATGCCTCATAGAGGCAGCGAATCCCCGTAATCCCCCGTAATCCCCCGTGTTCCCCCGGAATCTCTTCGGTGATCGTAGGGCCTGGACGTGTATATGACAAGAACTGGATGAGAGTCACGCCGCGCCCGATTTCACTGTCGGCCCGTCTGTGCCGCTACTGCTGCCTAAATCCCTTTTGGCATGGAAAGGCAGTGAAAAGAGAAATCGGCACCCATGGCGGTGCGTCAGGCCGGGCCCAGGTCCACGCAGATCGCGCCCCTGGCCTGTCTGAGCACTGACCGTTGCTCGGGGGAGGGGTCGCCGGCGGAGGCGGTGACGATGAAGTCGATCTCCTCGGGGCCGGCGAAGACGCTGAGGGCGGTGCGGCCGCACTGGGCGGCGGTGGCGAGGACGCAGGTCTGGGCGGCGGCCTGGACCAGGGCGCGGCGGGTGTCGCTGTCGGCGAGCGAGTCGGTGCTCGCGCCGTGCGGGCCGTCGAGGCCGGCGCAGTCCAGGAAGGCCAGTTCGAGCCGCATGCTGCGGAGCACCAGGGCGGACACCGGACCGTGCAGCAGGTCGTTGTCGGGGGTGCGGTAGCCGCCGGTGAGGATCACCGTGGGACGGGCCCGGCCGCGCCCCGAGCGGGTCAGGATGGTGGCGGTGACCAGGGAGTTGGTGACCACGGTCAGACCGGGCAGCTCGCGCAGGTGTACCGCCAGCTTGTGCACGGCGGTCCCGCCGGACAGGCCGATGGTCATGTCCGGACGGGCCTGCCCGGCGGCCGCCGCCGCGATGGCCTCCTGCTCGGCCTGGGGGTGGGTGGCCGTCCCGCTGGGGGCCGCCCTGGGGGCGGGGGCCGCCGCGCGGCGCAGCGGCACCGGATGCCCCTGCCGGGCCAGTACGCCGAGGTCCCGTCGTACCGTGGCCTCCGACACGCCGAGCCGCAGGGCCAGTTCGGCGATGTCCACCTCACCCCTGGCACGGAGCTCGTCCAGGATCGCTCCTTGACGCTGCCTGGGCAGCACCTTTCGCCCCCCGTCGCATTCGGTAACGGCTCTGGTGGTGGTGGCGGGTCCAGTGGGTCCGGCGGGTCCGGTGGCTGCTCTCGCGGCGGAAGCGGTGGCAATCGCGGTCAACCCTTGCTCGAACCGAGCGACAGCCCCGCGATGAACTGCTTCTGCAGCAGGATGTAGACCACCAGGGTGGGCACGGCCGCGATCATGGCTGCCGCCGCGATCAGGTTCTGGTTGCTGACGAACTGGCCCTGGAGGTTGGCCAGGGCCGAGGTGACCGGGCGCTTGTCGCCGGACGACATCAGGGTGATGGCCCAGAAGAAGTCGTTGTAGATCCAGGTCGTCAGCAGGGTGGCCAGGGCCGCCAGCGCCGGACGGCACAGCGGTACCGTCAGCCGCCAGAAGCGGGTCCACAGGCCGGCCCCGTCGACCAGTGCCGCCTCGTACATCTCCTCTGGGATCGACTTCATGTAGTTGCTCAGCACGAAGACGCAGAAGCCCAGTTGGAAGGAGACGTTGATGACGACCAGGCCGGTGATCGAGTTGTACATCAGGCCGCTGTCGCTGAGGAACGACGGCAGCGGGATGAGCAGGTACAACCGGTACAGCGGGGTGATGATGACCTGCTGCGGCAGCAGGTTGCCGGCCGTGAACAGGATCAGCAGCGCCACGTTGACCTTGAGGTTCACCCGGGTCAGCACGAAGGCGACGCCCGAGGCCAGGCCCAGCACGATGACCACGGCCGGAACCGTGATCAGCACCGAGTTCCAGAAGAAGTGCGGCATCCCGGAGGAGCTCCAGGCGTCCGTGAAGTTCTTCAGCGTCAGCGAGTGCGGCAGCGAGACGTAGCCGTACTTGGTGGTCTCCGAGTACGGCCGCAGCGCGATGTAGAGCGCGAACAGGATCGGCAGCAGCCACAGCACCGAGGCGCTGATCAGGAACACCTGAGAGGCGATCTGGCCCCAGGGCCGCGGCTTGTCGCGGCGTCCGGCGCCGCTCGGCTGCGCGGCCCTGACCTGGGGGAGGCTCCCCGAAAGACTGGAGTCGGTGGTCATGACTGCCCCTCACGGCTCTCACTGCGGAACGTCTGGAACAGGAAGATGCAGATCGGCACCAGGGAGATCACCAGCAGCACCACGCCCAGGGCCGAGCCGAAGCCCACCCGCTGGGTCTCGCCGACGATGTTGGAGGTGACCAGTACCGAGAGCAGTTCCAGGCCGTTGATCCCCTTGTTGGTGATGTAGACCAGGTCGAAGGCGCGCAGCGACTCGATGACGGTGACCACCATGATGACCACGTTGATCGGCCGCATCACCGGGAAGATCACGCGCCAGAAGGTCTGCCAGGCGTTGGCGCCGTCCACGACGGCCGCCTCGCGCAGGGTGGGGTCGACGGCCTTGAGGCCGGCCAGGTAGAGCACCATCACATAGCCGGCCTGCCGCCAGGTGGCCTCCACCAGCACAGCCCACAGGTTGAGGTGCGGATTGCCGAGCCAGTCGATGGCGTTGTTGTTGCCGTTGCGTCCGATCACGGTGTTGATCAGACCGAGGTTCTGCGAGTAGACGAACTCCCAGATGATCCCGATCAGCGCCAGCGAGAGCATCACCGGCAGGAACAGGATGCTCTGGTACATCCGGCTGCCCTTGATGCCGCGGTCGATGAGCACCGCGAACAGCATCCCGAGCGGGGTGGCGAAGAGGATGAAGACGGCCAGCCAGATCAGGTTGTGCCGGACCGCCGGCCAGAACTCCGGGTAGATGGTGACGGCCTGGTGGTAGTTCTGGATGCCGTACAGGCAGCCGTTGTTGAGGATGGACGGGACGTTGGGCAGGCAGGCTTTGTTGTGCAGGTCGCCGACGCCGTTCCACTTGGTGAACGAGAGCAGCACGGTGGCCAGTGCGGGGAACCACACGAACGCCAGGTCGAGCAGCAGCGGGATGCCCAGCAGCAGCCCCACCACCACCCGGTCGCGTCCGGAGAGCCTGCGTGTCGGTCGCAGAGCTCATGAGGTGTAGATCGACTTCGCCTGGGCCTCAGCACTCTTCTGCAGCGTGGCGATGTTGCCGGTGCTGGGGTCGTCGATGAACCTCTGGATGATGGAGATCATCGCGTTGGCCATCGCCGGGTCGGAGTCGCGGTCCATGAACTGAGCCACGGCCTTGCACTTGCCGATCTCGGTGACCGACTTCTTCTGGATGGCGTCGTAGGTCGGCGCGGACAGGCCCTGGGCCAGGCCGACGTCCCACTGGTCGGTCTTCAGGAAGTTGGCCTCGGCGGCGCCGGTGCCGATGTACTCCAGGATCGCCTTGGCCGCGTCCGTGTTCTTGGCCTTCTTGCTGAGCATGAAGCCGTCGGTGGGGGCGTCCATGTAGTCCTGGCCGTACGCGGGGTTGATCTCCGGGAAGACGAAGAAGTCCAGGTCGGCGAGGTCCGCCTTGTCGGTGACGTACTGCGCGGCCACCTGGTTGGTGCCCTGGAACATCATCCCGGCCTTCTTCTGCTCCAGGGTCTTCGCCGCGTCCTGCCAGATCCGGCCGTTGGCCCCGGTCTGCATGTAGGGCATCAGCTCGGCCCAGTGCTCGAACACCTGGGTCACGCCCGGGTCGGTCCACTGGATCTCATGCTTCATCAGCTTGATGTGGTAGTCGTACCCGTTGATGCGCATGTTCAGGATGTCGAAGGTGCCCAGGGCCGGCCAGCCGTCCTTGTCGGCGAAGGCGAACGGGATGAGCCCGTCCGACTTCATCTTCTTGGCCAGCGCCAGGTACTGGTCCCAGGTGGTGGGGACGGTGTAGCCCTTCGCGGTGAACACGCTCTTGTTGTAGAAGACCACCCACGGGTAGTTGTACAGCGGCACCAGGTACTGGTGCCCGTCCAGGCCGGTGGAGAGCGCCTTGGCGGCGGCGTTGAAGTTGCCGCCGATCTTCTCCCAGACGTCGTCGATCGGCTGGGCCAGCCCCTGCGCCGCGAAGTACTGCATGCGGTAGCCGGCGAACCAGGTGAACAGGTCGTCGGGGGTGCCTTGCAGGTAGGCGGTGATGTCGGTCTGGAAGGTGTTGTGGTCGACCGTGTTGATCTTGATCTGGGCCCCGGTCGCGGCGGTCGCCGCGGTGCACAGCGCGGCGAAGGCGGACTTGACTCCGGGGTCGGAGTAGTTGGATCCGAAGGACACGGTGCCGCTGACCGCTCCCGAGGAGCCCGACGATCCGGTCGAACTGCCGCTGCTGGGTGTACCGGAGCCCGAACCCGAGGAACTGCAGGCGGAGACGAGTCCGCCCGCGACGGATATTCCGGCGACGCCGGCCAGTCCCCTGAGCAGGGTTCGACGGCTTGGTGACATCCCTGCGTCCGACATGGTGCCTCCATGAGTGGTGGGAGTGCTGCGTGGCATGCGGAGAGGCGAAAAGGAACACAAACGCACAGCGCCTGTGTCCATCGGCGACGACTGTGGAGGGGGTGTGGAGGGAGTTGGGGAGAGCTGCCTGAATCGACGGACCTGATCAGCCCGTTAAGGCCGATCGGTTTCTAACATAAGTCACCAGGATGAAACTTGTCTCGACCGCACGGGTAGTTCTACGGCAGTTGGTCAGGGGCGTCAACGCCCCGTTCCGGATGCGTTGCGAGACCGTGATGTGCCCAGTGGATGAATGGGCTGTCAAACGGGGATGAAGGTATGAACAAGATCAAACGCGTTGGCGCACAATGCACCAACGCGTCTGCGGTCCGATCCTGCTGATGCGGACTCAGTCGGACGTCCCCCAGGGGTCGTTGGCGGGACGCCGCAGCAGTGCGGGGCGCAGCCCCGCGTCGGGAGGGTCATAGGTGCGGTGGAAGACCGGAGTGGCCGAGCCGGACAGGGGCGGGACGATCCAGCTCCAGTCGGCGGGCACGGAACGGCCGTTGCGCCGCTCGCGCTCGATGTGCGCGAGGAAGCGCGCGGACTCGGTGTGGTGGTCGGCCATGGTGACGCCGGACTCGTGGAAGGAGTGCAGTACCGCCAGGTTGAGCTCCACCAGGGCGCGGTCGCGCCAGAGGCTGCGGTCGCTGGCGGTGTCCAGGTCGAACAGCGCGGCCACGGAGGGGAGCAGGTCGTAGCGGTCGCTGTCGCCGAGGTTGCGCGAACCGATCTCGGTCCCCATGTACCAGCCGTTGAAGGGAGCCGCCGGATAGCTCACCCCGCCGATCTCCAACCTCATGTCGGACACCGCGGGAACCGCGTACCAGCGCAGGCCGAGTCCGGCGAAACCGGAGTGGTGCGGATGCCGCAGCTCCACCTCCAGCAGGGCGTCCTCGGGGAGTTCGTAGTACTCGGGGGTGCGGTCCGGTGCTGCCTGGACCAGCAGCGGGAGCGGTTCGAACTCCTCCTTGCCGCCCTTCCAGCCCAGGTTCCGGGCCAGGGTGAGGCGTTCGGCGCTGGCGGGGTCGTCGGCGTAGCGCACCAACTGCTCGCTGAGCAGTCTGGCGCCCGGGCGGCCCGGCCGGTCGGGCGCGAAGATGCTGATCACCGGACGGATCCGGCCGCCGTTGCCGGCCAGCCGCAGATGCTCGAAGCTCTGCTCGGCGATGTCGTCCGGGTGCCGCAGGTGCCGCAGGTCGCGGACCACCAGGCTGCGCCAGTACAGCCGGCCGATGCAGCGGGCGGCGTTGCGCCAGGCGACCCTGGCGCCGAACACCAGCTCGTCGGTGGTGTGCTCGTAGGTGCCGTAGGACTCGATCGCCCGGCGGACCTCGCGTCGGCGGCGTTCGGGATCGCCCGAGTCGGGGTTCTCCTCGGCGAACTGCCTGATGAAGGCATCCGCGGCGTGGACGCGTTCGGCCAGCGCGGGCGGGCGGCGTCGCCCGACCCCGGGGTGCGATGGAATGGTGCGTTTGAACAGCAAGGAACATCCCTCCCGCCTCATGGGTACCTCAAGTGACCGGCTGGACGCGGAGAGTGTCCGATTGTCCGTACGGAGGGACGTTTCAGCGGCTAGGGTGCTGTCCGAAGTGGCCTCCCCGCCGTGACGGCCGGGGCCGGTCCCGCTCGGCCGTCCTGACCTGCGATTAAGCAGTTGGCTGCGGTCCGGGATCGATGGTCGTATAGAGGCCATGACCAAGATGGACCATGACGAGGTACTCGCCCTGTTCGACCGCCGGATGCGTCGGGAGGCAGCGCCCGACAGCCCCGGCGCCGTCGTCGAACGGGTCGGCGACGTGCTGCGCCAGACCGGCGGCGGGGCGGACACCTGGGCCGGTGTGCTCTGGTCGGACCTGACCGGGTCCACCGCCGACGCCGCCATCGCCGAGCAGGTCGCCCACGCGAAGCGGCTCGGCCGCGAGTTCGAGTGGAAGCTGTACGGGCACGACGGCCCGGCCGATCTGGGTGAGCGGCTGCTCGCGGCCGGATTCGAACCCGAGCCGACCGAGACGCTGATGGTCGCCCCGGTGGCCGGGCTGCCCACCGACGCCCGACTGCCGGAGGGGGTCGAGCTGCAGCGGGTCACCGACGCGGCCGGGGTGGAACAGGTGGTGCAGGTGCACGCCGAGGTGTTCGGCGGCGGCGCCGACCGGATGCGGGCCCGGCTGCTGACCAGGCTCGCCGAGGACCCCGACACCCTCAGCATGGTGGTCGCCGTGGCGGAGGGGGAGCCGGTCTGCGCGGCGCGGATGGAGCTCTACCCGGGCACCGGCTTCGCCGGGCTGTGGGGCGGCGGCACCCTGCCGGCCTGGCGGGGCAAGGGCATCTACCGCGCCCTGGTCGCCCATCGGGCCCGCGAGGCGGCCGCCGCCGGCTACGAGTACCTGCAGGTCGACGCCTCGGACCTGAGCCGTCCGATCCTGCAGCGGCTGGGATTCGCCGCGCTGAGCACCACCACCCCCTACCTGCTGACCCCGTGAGGCTGCGGCACCCGACCCAGGGTCAGGGCGCCAGCACCCCCAGCAGCCGGGCCACCTCGGCGGCCACTGCGTCCCGGGCCGGTCCGAGCCAGCGGCGCGGGTCGACCAGGGCCGGGTCGGCGGCCAGCGCATCCCGTACCGCCTCGGTGTAGAGGCGGTTGAGGTGGGTGGAGATGTTGACCTTGCGCATCCCCGCCGTCACCGCCGCCGCCATGGTCGCGTCCGGCACCCCGGAGGAGCCGTGCAGCACCAGCGGCACCGGGACCGTCGCGCGCAGGGCCTCGATCAGCGGCAGGTCCAGCGCCGCCTCCCGCACCGTCATGGCGTGCGAGGAGCCGACGGCGACGGCCAGCGCGTCCACCCCGGTGGCGGCGACGAACGCGGCCGCCTCGCCGGGGTCGGTGCGGACCCCGGGGGTGTGCGCGCCGTCCTTGCCGCCGATCTCGCCCAGCTCGGCCTCCACCAGCAGGCCGCGGTCGTGGCACCAGTCGGTGATCTCGCGGGTGGCGGCGACGTTCTCCTCCCAGGGGAGGGTGGAGCCGTCGAACATCACCGAGCCGAAGCCGCAGGCGGCGGCCTCCTGGATGAGCTCGAACCCGGTGGCGTGGTCCAGGTGCAGGGCGGCCTGGGTCGGACAGGCCCGGGCCGCCGCCCGCACGGCCGCGGCGATGGGGGCCAGCCCGCCGTGGTACCCCACCGCGTTCTCGCTGATCTGCAGGATCACCGGGGCCTTGGCCTGCTGCGCCCCGGCCAGGATGGCCTCGGCGTGCTCCAGTTGGATGACGTTGAACGCGCCGGCGGCGAAGCCGTCACGCTCCGCGGTGCGGAGTATCCGGGCGGTGGGTGTGAGCGGCATGCGGTCGAGCCCCCTGCTGTCTGTTCTGATCAGGTCGGTTCAGGTCTGCGTGTGCGTCAGCGGTCTGCGTGAAGGCCCGGGTGAGGGCCTGAGTACGCGTCAGACGCCTTGAGCAGTTCGCGGTAGAGCGCCGGGTCGTAGTCGCCCGCGAGTGGAGCGGCCACGGCCGCGGCGGCGAGGGCGGCGGCGTCCGCGGTGGCCCTGGCCCAGGGCAGTCCCTCGGCCAGGGCGATGGCGAGCGCGGCGGTCGCCGCGTCCCCCGCGCCGGTCGGATTGCCGTGCACCCGGCGCGGGGCCGGGGTGTGCCAGCGCGACCC
Organism: Streptacidiphilus jeojiensis; assembly: GCF_042510965.1. NCBI lineage: Bacteria > Bacillati > Actinomycetota > Actinomycetes > Kitasatosporales > Streptomycetaceae > Streptacidiphilus > Streptacidiphilus jeojiensis. The sequence continues at coordinate 10,561 of NZ_JBEUKS010000005.1, read as the reverse complement.
CGCGGTGCTGCCGAACAGCCCGTCGGCCCCCGCGGTGACCACCGCCGTCACGGCCCCCAGCTCCCGCAGCCGGTCCGCCGCGGCGGCCGGGTGGGCGGCGCCGGTGGCCCGGCGGGCCTCCTCGGCGTTGGGCTTCACCAGCGCGGGGCGTCCGGCCAGACCGGCCAGCAGGGCCTCGCCGTCGGCGTCCAGCACCGCCGGGACGCCCAGTTGTGCGGCGCGGCGCAGCAGCAGCGCGTAGGCGTCCACCGGAACGCCCGGCGGCAGGCTGCCGGAGACCACCACCACCTCGGCCTCCGCCAGCGCCGAGGGGAAGTCGTGCTCGGCGAAGCGGCGCCACTCGGCGGCGCTGATCTCCGGTCCCGGCTCCCAGAGCCCGGTCACCTCGCCGTCGTCGGCCACCACGGCGACCGTGCGCCGGGTGGCTCCCTGAACCGGTGTCAGCCGGTGCGGCAGGCTGGAGGCGTCCAGGTCGTCCCGCAGCGCCTGCCCGGAGGGGCCCCCGGCCAGGCCGGTGACCAGCACCGACCGGCCGCGGGCCGCCAGCACCCGGGCGGTGTTGACGCCCTTGCCGCCGGCCCGCTGGGCCACCGAGGCGACCCGGTTGGTGTCTCCGGGCCTGAGTGCGTCGAGACGGTAGGTGGTGTCCAGCGCGGCGTTGAGGGTGACGGTGACGATCATCAGGCGTCGGCGCCCGCGGCCGACCCCGGTGCCGCGTCGGCGAGCACCACCGACCGGGTCAGGTGCTGCGGGTTGTCGACGTCCCGGCCCAGTTTCCCGGCCAGCGCGACACCCAGCCGCTGCACCCGGACCAGTTCCGCCACTGGGTCCAGGGTCGGTTGCTCCAGGTGCGCACCGGTGGCCGCGACCTGCTCGGCGAGGCCGTCCGGCAGTTCGCCGAGGCTCCACACGGCGCGGCCGGGGCGGGCCACGCTGATGGGTCCGTGCCGGTACTCCATCGCCGGGTAGGACTCGGTCCACCAGGCGGCGGTCTCACGGACCTTCAGGGCCGCCTCGCGGGCCAGGCCGTAGCTCCAGCCGCGGCCGAGGAAGCTGATCTGCTCGGCGTCCAGCAACTCGGGTGCGATCGGTGCGGTCAGCGCGATCGCGCCGTCGGTGACCACGGCGTCGGTCTTCTCGCCGAGGTGGGCCCGGAGCAGCAGCAGCTGGGTGGTCGGGAAGCGGGTCTGCACCACCGAGCGCTCGTCAGCGAAGTCCAGCACCACCAGGTCGTCGGCCAGGTCGACGACCGGAGTGGCCGGGTCGGCGGTGATCGCGGTGGTGGCCACCGTGCCGCGCACCTCGGCGAGCAGTTCCAGCACCTCGGTGGTGGTTCCGGAGCGGGTCAGCGCCAGCACCCGGTCGTAGCGGCGGGCGAAGCCATGACCCAGCGGGGCCTCGGAGGCGGCGAAGGCGTCGGTCTCGCCGTGGCCCGCGGTCTCCCGCAGTGCGGCGTAGGCCTGGGCCAGGAACCAGGAGGTGCCGCAGCCGACGACGGCGACCCGCTCGCCGTGGCGGGGGAGCAGCGGTGCGAACTCGGGCAGCCGGTCGACGGCCTGCTGCCAGCAGTCGGGCTGCGAGGCGATCTCTTGCGCGGTCCAGGACATGTGGGCGGGCCCTCCCCAGAGAGAACAGCTGATCAATACTGCTCATTGATTGCTTGTTTCAAGCAGAAATGAGCATACAGGTGCAGCCCGGAGACGGGAACACCCCGCCCGGCGCAGTGCCGGACGGGGTGTCAGTGGAGGCTACGGGTCAGAACGGCGCCGAGCCGTCGGTCGGCGCCGGTACGTCCGCTGCCCGGGTGGAGACGGCCGCGGCCCGGGTCGTGGAGCCGCCCAGGTCGCGGTGGACCGCGAGGGCGACCCGCTCGATGGTGGTCTCGCCGTAGGACATGGTGCTGTTGTTCTGGGTCAGCACCGCGAGCCGGTAGTCGCGGCCGTTGCCGGTGACCGTGCCGATGCTGTGCACCCGCCAGCCGTGGGTGGCCCGGGGCAGCCAGCCGTTCTTGTTGGAGACCAGCGTCCCGCCCGGCGCCCCGTACGGGACACCCCACCGCTGCGACGGGGTGACCTGGGACATCAGCTTCAGCGCATAGGCCCGCCAGGTGGCGTTGAGCGCGTCGTGGTGGTCGGTGAAGGCGTCCAGCAGGTGCACCTCGTCGCGGGCGGTGATCTGGGTCAGTCCCCAGAGGTCGCCGGAACCGGGGTGGGTGCTGTGCATCTGGGCGAGGTTGAGGAACGCCTGGAAGCGGGTCCGGCCGACGCTGTTCCACAGGTTGGTCGCGGCGGTGTTGTCGGAGTGGGTGATCATCGCCCTGAGGTTCGAGGTCTCCCAGGAGGTGAGTCCGCGGTGCTGCTCCTGGGCCCGGCGCAGCACCGTGCCCATGATCGCGGCCTTGACCACGCTCGCGGAGTCGAAGTGGGTGTAGGCGTTGTAGGTGCAGAAGACGCCGGTGTTCTGGTCGTACACCGAGATGCCGACCTGGTCGCTGCGGCCTGACAGGGCTGACTTGATGTCACGGGAGAGCTTGGCGGCCACGGCGGCGTGCTTGGCCGGCGCCGTGCAGATGGGAGCGGCGGCCGCGGCGGAGCCGGCCGCGGCGAGCGGCAGCAGCGCACCGAGGGCGGCGCTTCCCACCAGGGCGGCCAGCAGTCGCCGGGAGCGGGACGGGCGGGTCGGGGGTGCAGAGGCTGACGGCACGCGGGCTGACGGCGCAGGGGATGGGGGCACAGGGGTTGAGGGCACAGACGGGACCCTTCTGTGAAGCCGATGGGAAGAACTGGTGATCAGTCTGCTCGCATTTTCTTCCAGGATTGTGCAGACTCGGCCAAACAGTCCCTGATTCCCGACCTCTGACGGACCGCCTGCTGACGGGCCGTCCGATCCCGTGCGCAGAGCACGCTCTGACGGGTACTCGGATCCGGGTGCCCCGGGTCAGTCCTTGCGGCCGGTGACCGCCACGGTCAGTCCCAGGCCGATCATGGCCAGCCCGCCGGTCCCGCCGACCAGCGAGAGCCGCCGCGGCGAGCGTGCGAACCAGGAGCGCGCGGTGGAGGCGACCAGCCCCCACAGACTGTCGGACACCAGTGCGATACCGGTGAACACCAGCCCGAGCAGCAGCAGTTGGATGGTCACCCGGCCGCTGCTGCGGTCGGTGAACTGCGGCAGCACGGCGGCGAAGAAGACCATGGTCTTGGGGTTGGCCACACCCACCACGAAGCCCTCCCACACGGTCCGCGGGCCGCCGTGCGGTGCCGGGGCGTCGGCCTCGAAGGCCTCACGCAGCGAGCCCCGGTGGCGGATCGCCTTGATCCCGAGGAAGACCAGATAGCCGGCGCCGGCCAGCTTCAGCGCCGTGAACAGCAGCACCGAGCGCTCCACCAGCGGTCCGACCCCCATGGACACCGCCACCACCAGCACGTACGCGCCCACGGTGTTGCCCAGCACCGACAGCAGCGCGGTGCGGCGTCCGTGCGCGAGGGCCCGGCCCACCACGAACAGCACGCTGGGGCCGGGTATCACGATCAGCAGCAGCGACACCGCGGCGAACGCGGCCAGCCGGTCGACGGACGGCACAGGAACCTCCCGGAAGGGCCCCTGGCGCGGCGCACCACTGCGTACCTACTCCGGGGGCAGCTTGTCCATGTACTTCATGGCGTTCACCACGTCCAGGACGGTGAGGCTGTCGGCGGGACCCACCGGCGCGAACACGTACACCGTGCCCGAGTTCGCGAAGTTCAGGTTCAGCTGGATGGTGTCTCCGGCCTTGGGAACCCGCTTCAGGTCGCTCAGCAGCATGTGGTCCGCGGTGGCTTTCAGCGTCACCGACCCGTGCGCGGGGACGGTGATCCACGGTAGCGAGGCGGGCGAGGAGGCGTCCACGAGATTAATCGTCCCGGCCCACGGGCTGGACGCGCCCACCAGCCGGTCCGGCGTCCCGCCGTTGTTGCGGATCGTCACATAGGCGGAGAGCGTGGTGGCACCGGCTGCCGGGACGTCCAGGTGCGCGCTGCTCATCCCGATCAGCGCGGGCGAGGCGACCGCGGTGGCCGCCGTGGCCGGCTGGGGAGCGTTGCGCCCCCACAGCAGCAGCACCACGGCGAGCGCCACCAGCACCGGGGCCTGCAGCTGGAGCAGCCGCCGCAGCCGGGCCGCCCCGCCGCGCTGCCGGCGGCCGCGGGCCTCCAGCAGCGCGGCCTCCTGCTCGAGCGCGGCGAGTTCCAGCTCCTCGGCGTCTGCCTCGGCGTCCATGCGCGCTGCTCCCTGCTCGGTCGTCCTGCCCGGTCGCCCTGCCCGGTGCGTCGACTGCTCGCCCGACTGACTGCCGGTCCGACTAGTAGCCCGACGGCCAGGTGAAGTCCTTGTACGGGGTGACGGTACCGACGTCGAGCTGGATCTTCTCGTACGCGGTCAGCTTGATCGCGGTCGGGTCGCCGGTGTACTTCTTGCCGTCCACGAAGACCGTCACGGTGCCCTTGTTGGGGCCGACCTGGGTGGTGCTCAGCGGCTGCTTCCACAGGTCGAAGAAGTTCCCCAGGGTGTACTCCTGCTTGCTGGGGGACTCGACGTGGATGACGCCGGTCTCGTCGTGCGTGTGCAGGAAGTAGAACTTGCTGCCGCCGCTGACGAAGGCCGAGGAGCCCGAGCCGCTGAGCGAGTACGGGGGCATGATGCCGACGCCGTAGGGGATGTTCTTCTGCACGCCGTTGACGTAGATCTGCAGGTGGGCGTGGATGTGGTAGACCGTGGTCTCCATCGAGTTGCTCTTGACCACACCGTCCACGGTGTCACCGGTCGACTGGTCGGCGGTGGTGGCGAGCAGGTTGCTGCTCTTGTCGATCGACGGGTCCGACGCCTGCTTGGCGACCGCGGCCTTGGCGTTGTCCTTGTTGGTGCTGGAGATGGCGAAAGTGGCCGCGGTTCCCGCACCGGCGAGGACGACCACTCCGGCCACGACCCACGAGATCGTGATCCTGCGCTGGCGACGGGCCTCGATGCGGCGCTGCTCGGCGATCTTCGCCTGGGCTATACGGCGCCGGTCGGCGTTCGACGGCTTCTTCTGTGTCATCGGTCCTCAGTAGCTTCCGGCTTGCCCTGGAAACAGCGTGTACGGTCCCCGCGGCGGTCACGTTAGTAGGTGCGCTGCTTAGCGTCCCGTAAGTGTGCAGCTCAAAGCTGAGACGATGATCTTATTTTGTACCGATATGCACCATATAAGAAAATTACAGCTTGGTAACGGCGCGAGGAGATCGGCCGCCCCGGCCCGCCCGGCGGCTCAGGTAACAGGACGGTGAGAACTTCCGTGCGGGTCGGCGCAGTGGCCCGGGGACGGGCCGTCGGCTCCCGGCTTTCCAAGCACGCCGAGTTGGAGCAGTTCCGGGGTGGCGTGGTCGACCTGCAGGGTGCTGTGCTCGATCCGGTGGTGCTCGCGCAGGGTCCGCTCCAGCCGCAGCCGCACCGCGTGGCAGTCCTGGTCGCCGCGGACCAGGACGTGTGCGGACAGGGCGGGGTACCCCGAGGTGATCGTCCAGACGTGCAGATCGTGCACCTCCACCACCCCCGGCACCGCCGCCAGCTCCGCGCCGATGGCGTCCGGGTCCAGCCCCGGCGGCGCGGCCTCCAGGAAGATCCGTCCGGACTCGCGCACCAGCCCGTACCCGGCGTGGAACATCAGCCCGGCCACCACCAGCGTCGCGATCGCGTCGGCCCGGTTGAAACCGGTCAGCATCACGACCAGTCCGGCCAGGGCGGTGGCGATGAAGGCCCAGGCGTCGTTGAGGATGTGCTGGTAGGCGCCCTCGACATTGAGGCTGCTGCGGTTGGCCCGGGAGATCAGCCAGGCGGCCAGGACGTTGACCACGATCCCGACCAGCGCGGTGACCAGGACGATCCCGCCCTCGACGGAGGGCGGGCTGACCAGGCGGCGGATCGCCTCGTAGCTGAAGACCGCGCCCAGGCCGAGCAGGGTGATCCCGTTGGCCTGCGCCGAGAGGATCTCCGCGCGTTTGAAGCCGAAGGTGAGCGCGCCCTTGGCGGGCCGCGCGGCCAGGCTCATCGCCACCAGGGCCAGCACCAGCGAGGCGGCGTCGGTGAGCATGTGCCCGGCATCCGAGATCAGCGCCAGCGACTTCGCCAGCACACCGACGATCACCTCGCCGAGCATGAAGGCGGCGATCAGCGCGAGCGCGGCCTTCAGGTACCGCCGGTCCGCGTCCGCGGAGACGCCGTGGCTGTGGCCGGCATGGCTGCCGTGGTCGTGGCTGTCGTCTTGACCGTGGCTGTCGTCGTGCTCGGGGTCGTCGTGATCGTGTGCCCGGCCGTGGGCGCCGCCCTCGGCATGACCGTGGCCCGGCTCCTGATGCGCCTGCTCGCGGATGGGGCTCACCGGTTCCTCCTCCGTTGACTTCGATCACCACGATACCCGAACATATGAAAGATCCTTCATGTGTTGCCTGGATCCGCGTGTTGCCCTCGCCGGCGGCCAAATCCGCTCGCGACTGCCGGGGCACCCGTCCTAACGTTTCCGCCATGGCCACCACTCGACCGATGGTCGCGGTCCTCAGCGGCGCGGGCTTCTCCACCGACTCCGGCATTCCGGACTACCGGGGCCCCAACGGTCTGTGGCGTCGTGACCCTGAGGCGGAGAAGCTCGTCACCATCAGCGACTACCGGGCCGACCCGGAGGTGCGCCGCAAGGCCTGGCTGATGCGGATCGAGGTCGGCATGCTCGCGGCCCGCCCCAACGCCGCCCATCGGGCCCTCGCCGAACTGGAGCAGGCGGGGCTCCCGCTGCGGGTGCTCACCCAGAACGTCGACGGCCTGCACCAACTGGGTGGGGTGAGCGAGCGCAAGGTCGTGGAACTGCACGGCACCGCCCGCAGGACCCAGTGCCTGCGCTGTCGCGCCTACGGCGACATGGCGGACGCACTGGCCCGGGTCGGAGCGGGCGAGCCCGACCCCGACTGCCGCGCCTGCGGCGGGGTGCTGAAACCGGCCACGGTGATGTTCGGCGAGCACCTCGACCCGGAGGTGCTCGGTCAGGCCCGTGCGGTCGCCGCCGCCTGCGACCAGCTGCTCGCCGTCGGCAGCTCGCTGCAGGTGCACCCGGCGGCGGGCCTGGTCGACATCGCCCTCGCAGCCGGCGCCAGGGTCACCGTCGTCAACGCCGAGCCCACCCCGTACGACGACCGTGCCGCCGAGGTCATCCGCGAGCCCATCGGCACGGCCGTCCCGGCGCTGGTCCGACGACTCGTCAGTTCGGCGGGGGAGTGACCGGCTGCGCCGTCGCGGGATCCGGTGTCTGGGTGGTGGTGGTCTGGAGGGTTCGGACTGCTGAGGCCGCGCGGAGGACCCGGACGTCGCGGACGGCGAGCATGGCCAGGGTGCTCAGCATGATGATTCCGGCTGCGCCCAGGAGCGTGCCGCGGACGCCGAAGGCCGAGGCCAGCGGACCGACCGTGACCTGGGCGAGCGGGATGGCGACGAAGGAGCCCAGCATGTCGTAGGAGTAGACCCGGGCCAGGCGGTCCGCCGGGATCTCCTGCTGGAGAGAGGTCTCCCAGGCGATGCCGAACTGCTCCAGGCACATCCCGCACAGGAAGGCGGCCACGGTGAGGGCGTAGACCGGGACGCGCAGCGCCAGTCCCAGCGGCAGCGTCACCTCGGCCGCCACGCAGACCACGCCCACCAGCAGCAGCCGACGCGGGCGAAGCCTCAGCGCGACCAGTCCGCCGACCACCATGCCCGCCGTCTCGGCGGCGAGGACGCCGCCCCACCAGGAGCGGCCGAAGGTCGCGTCGGCGACCGACGGCCCGAGTACGGAGGTGGCACCGACCAGCGCGGCATTGATGAAGCCGAAGGCGACCACCACCACCCACACCCAGGTCCGGGCCGTGAACTCCCGCCACCCGTCCCGTAGTTCGCCGATCAGGCTGCTGCCCTCCGCCGGCCGGGCCGAACCCCTGGGCACCCGTACCCGCAGGAAGAGCAGCGCGGAGAGCAGAAAGCTCAACGAGTCCGCCGCGAGCCCCCAGCCAGGGCCCACGACGGCCACCAGCACCCCGCCCAGGGAGGCTCCGACGATCTGTGCGGCATTGCCGGCCATGCTGTTGAGCGCGTTGGCCGACTGCCGCAGCTCCTCCGGAACGGTCTGCGGCACCAGGGCGGAGGAGGCCGGCAGCGCGAACGCGGCGAAAGTGCCGTTCGCGGCGGAGAGCACGAGCAGGGTCGGGATGCTCGCCGAGTGGGTGAGTACGAGCGCGGCGACCGCCGCCTGGCTGGCCGCGCTGAGGACCCCGGAGCCGACCATCACCAGGTGCCGCGGGAGCCGGTCGGCCACCACGCCGCCGAAGAGCAGGAAGACGACATTGAACAGCGACCGGGTGCCCACGACCAGCCCGAGGTCGTTGACCGATCCGGTGAGGTCGAGGACGGCGAACGCCAGCGCGATGGGGGCGACCCCGCTGCCCAGGGTGTTCACCCAGCGCCCGGCGACGAGGAGGCGGAAGGCGGGATGCCGGAGCGGGGCGAGGGCGGAGCGCGGGTCGACGGGCATCCGGGCACGATGGCCCGGACCAGGGACGGACGTCAATGGGATATCGCCGGAACCCGGCCTTCAGCTGCAGGTCACCCATTGACGCCCTCCGGACCCGCCGATACCTTCACATCAACAAACTGTTGAAAGTGTGGAGGGCTACGCGATGGCGCGTCATGACGACCCGGCGAACGGTGCGGGGTACGGCACGACTCTTTCCGACGCGGTACGGGAGGAGGTCGACGGCGCCCTCGCCGAGGTCGACGCGGAGCTCTCGCGCCGCTACCCGGGCGAGCCGAGCACCCGTCAGCCCGTCCACACGGTGTACGTGCCGGCCGACGCCCTCGCCGGGACGGGGGTGGGCGAGCTGGTAGACGACTGGGGACGCCAGGCCCTCGCCCTGCTCGACCGGCACGCCCCCGACGCGGCCACGCTGGCCGGAATCGTCGGCCGCCCCGCCGACCAGCTCGCCCAGGAGGTCTACGACCGGGTCCGCGCCAAGCTCGAACGCGAACCCGTCGAGGACCTGCGCATCGACTTCGAGGACGGCTACGGCCCCCGCCCCGATGCGGAAGAGGACGCCGCAGCGGTAAGGGCGGCCCGAGCGGTGGCGGCGTCCGTGGCGGACGGGACGGCTCCGCCGTACGTCGGCATCCGGATGAAGTGCATGGAGGCGGCGGTCCGCAGCCGCGGTATCCGTACCCTCGACCTCTTCCTCACCGAACTGCTGGCTGCGGGCGGCGGCGGGCTTCCGGAGGGGTTGCTGCTCACCCTCCCCAAGGTCACCTACACCCAGCAGGTCGACGCCATGGTCAGGCTCGTCGAGGACTTCGAGCGGGCGGCCGGACTGCCGGCCGGTCGCATCGGCTTCGAGATCCAGATCGAGACCACCCAGTCGATCCTCGGCGCCGACGGCCGGGCGACCGTGGCCCGCATGATCGACGCCGCCCGGGGCAGGGCCACCGGACTCCACTACGGAACCTTCGACTACAGCGCCTCCTGCGGTGTGGGCGCGGCCTACCAGAGCATGGAGCACCCGGTCGCCGACCACGCCAAGGCCGTGATGCAGGTCGCCGCGGCCGGAACGGGCGTCCGCCTCTCCGACGGCTCCACCAATGTGATCCCGACTGGTGACGCCGCCCAGGTCCGCGACGCCTGGCAGCTCCACCACCGGCTGGTCCGCCGTTCGCTGGAGCGTGCCTACTACCAGGGCTGGGACATGCACCCCGGCCACCTGCCGACGCGCTACGCCGCGGTCTACTCCTTCTACCGCGAGGGCCTCGACCAGGCCGCCGCCCGCCTCAGCGCCTATGTCTCCCGACGGGGAGGGGACGTCATGGACGAGCCGGCCACCGCCAAGGCGCTCAGCAGCTATCTGCTCCGCGGCCTCGACTGCGGCGCGGTCGACACCGCCGAGGTGGAGAAGGCCGCGGGCCTGGACCGGCAGCAGCTGAACGCCCTCGCCGGCCGCTGAGGCTGAACCGCTGGGGCGGATTTGCAGTGGGGCTGCCGCTGCCGTAACGTTCTGCGAGTTGCCCTGCGGACAGCGGTGGCGGCGAAACCCCTGATGAGACGGCATGGCTCTTCTTTGGCATGCCGTTTATCGGGAAAACGGCGGAATTGGCTCGGACCGAGAAATTCCGCTAGAGTTTCACTCGTCGGAACGGGCCGGAAACGGTCTGGTACGGTGGAAAACGAAGGAAGCGCCCGGAGGGCTGGTGTGAAAGCCGCTCGAAGGAAGCGTCCGTACCTTGAGAACTCAACAGCGTGCCAAAAGTCAACGCCAAATGTTGATACCCCGTCCGCCCGCAATTCTGTGGGTGGTCGAGGTTCCTTTGGGAAAACAGTTTTACATTTATAGCGAGGACGCAGTGCACGAGGTCGGCTATTCCGCTGACTGTCGTGCCGCTCTTGCGTGAGACATTCACGGAGAGTTTGATCCTGGCTCAGGACGAACGCTGGCGGCGTGCTTAACACATGCAAGTCGAACGGTGAAGCCCTTCGGGGTGGATCAGTGGCGAACGG